>DASQHQ010000088.1:0-80047 GCA_035632015.1 Bryobacteraceae bacterium | reverse complement strand
CCCGCGATTGCTCCTTCGACCCAGGGATCAGTGGATGAGTTCGATCCGATCGCGATGACCATGACCAACAGCTACAAGCTCCAGTGCAGCCCGGCCGGATTGGCGCTGGGCCCTCTGCAGCGCACCATGACCTCCTGCGGCAATGCCATCGATGCCAGGAGCGGCGAGTTGCTGGCAATGGTCACGTTACCGGCGAACGGAGACGAGATCTGGTTCAATCCTTCAGACAACCGGTACTATTTCGGGAGCACGCAAGTCAGCGTCATTGATGCCGAAACCAACCAATTCCTTGGCGTGCTGACCATGGCTACAGCTCATGCGCTGGCTGTAGACAGTAACACCAATCGGATTTTTGTGCCTGTTGCTGCAGTGGGGGTGCAAGTGTTTGCACCGAATCGCAAGTAAACCTTCGCCGCCTCGCCGGAGAACTGCTCGCCCGCGCGATGCAGGCTTGCCGGCGAGGCGCAGACCGAATCGCTACTTGCCTATCAGCGAGGTCGGATTCCCGAACTGGGCCTCGTCGACCGGGACGTTCAACTGGATCTGGTTCAACTGGATGGCGTCGCGCCCGTCCATCCAGGCGAAGAGCAGCCGGTGCGGGAACTTGATTCCGCCCTCGTCGCGATAATCCGCGAAGTCCATCTGCGTCATGATACGGCCAATGGGCGTCCGGCTATAGCGCACCATGCGCAGCAGCAGGCCCGACTGCTGGTCGAAATACATCGTCACCAGCAGGCCGTTGGGGCCGTTGCCCTGGACGACATTGACCACACGATCTTGCCCGATGCCCTCGTTGCCAGCCTGCTGGGAGGTTTGGCTGGATGGTCCGGGAAGGTCGCTGATGGTGGTGGGCAGGCTGACCCGCAAGCCGGTCAAGATTTGCTTGATCTGCCCGGGAAATCCCATCTCGGCGTCAAACCGCGCGCCATCCAGCTCGCCTCCGGTCAGCCGGTACTCGTTCAACACCGACAGCGGCGTCTTGATCCAGCCATCCTTGCCGTTGTACACCCGGATGCTGTCCGGCCGCTCGGTTTCCTTTTTAAACACGATATGCGTGGTGCGCTTGTCCGGGGCCTTGGCAAAAATGCGGACTTGCGCGCCGCCGCCAAATCCGCCGAAGCCGACGCTGCTGCCGCTCGCGATATAGCTCTTCACCGTGTTCAGTTTCTCAGCGCCGCCGAGAGCCTGAATGTATTTATCCAGAATCTGGGTGGCGGGAGCCTGTCCCGGCATGTTGCTGAGGACGTCGTCCATTTCCTGGGAGCCCGGGCCATAGATAGTTTCCATGGACGGTGTGGTGGCCGGATGATCGCGACCATGGTGACACGTCCAGCAGGTGACATTCATGCGGTTGTTGAAGTTTTCGCGATTGATGTTGGCGACCATGGTCACCATTCGTCGCGCGGTCACTTTCTTGGGATTGTCGTCGGCGGCCCAGTCTACTTTGTCGGTACCGGCGTTGTTATGACACTCCGAGCAGTCAAAGCCCACGGAGGCCGACATGATCCCCATGGTCCCCAGGAAATCGTCCACAGAGATTCCCTTCAGCACCTGGACGTTCTTGAAGGTGTCTTCCGCCAAGTTTGGTTTCTGTTGCGACGCCGCCGGCGGGGCCGTGAGGCCGGCCAGCCAAAGAATCACGCCTGCGGAGGCGGCTACTGGAATCAGCCGCGTCGACCGAAAGTTCATCATAGTGTTCCTTCCCTCAAAGTTGCAAAGTTCATTGAAAGACTCATTGTACTCCTAGAACCGATTGTTCTTGCCGCCGGAAAGACGCACACTGCCGCGTTCTACGCGCCTGGCGCGCTTACACCGTCTCATGGCCTAAGCCCAATTAGAAGGGACGAAGGCGGGAATGCCGAACGTTACCTGCGCTTCGCTTTCGCCGGCGCCTGGACCGTGCCGGACTCGAACAGCTTCAGGTCGATCGCGCCCCCCATGGCCTGATAGCCGGCATCATTGGGGTGCAGGTGGTCGCCGGAGTCGTACTGCGCCTGAATCTTGGTGGGATTCTGCGGATCGCGCACCAGGGCGTCGAAATCGATTACCGCGTCGTAGGCCTTGCTGGTCCTCATCCAGTTGTTGAGAGCCTGTCGCTTGGCTTCGCCGTCGGCGGTGAAGTAGGCCGCGCCTTCATAGGGCAGCAGCGTGCAGCCGTAGATCTTCAGGCCGTGGGCGTGGGCGCGCTCGATGAGCTGCCGGTGCGCGGCGATAAGATCCTCCGCAGAAGGCCCAGGAGGCTGGCGAGCCATTCCGATGTCATTGATTCCTTCCAGCACGATCATGTGGGTCGCGCCGGTCTGGCCCAGCACATCCCGATCGAACCGCGCCAGCGCATTGATGCCGAACGGTATGTTCGCCTCGGTCAGCAACCGGTTGCCGGCGATAGCTTCGTTCAGAACGCCCTGGACGCCGCCCGGCTTCGCCAGCAGCCGCTTGGCGAGCTGATCGGGCCAGCGGTGGTCGGTGTTCGGCGTGGAACGGGTTCCATCCGTGATCGAATCGCCAAACGCGATGACGGCGCCTACCTGCGCCGGCGCGGCCACCTCCACGCGCTCCAGGAAAAACCAGGACGGTGTGGTCGCAGACACGGGGAAATCGGCGGCGCCAGCGAAGTTCCCGGTGTTAGAGGCGTAGTTGGTCTGATTCGCGCCGAAGTGGCTGGTCAGATTCGCGTCCCGCAGGTCGCCGGGAAGGAAAAGATCGATGGCCAGGTCGGACATGGAAGGCACGGTGAGGTTGACGGGATCGCTGAACATCAGGCCGCCAGTGGGAATGGTGACCGAGGGGCGGCCGTCGAAGGTCAGAGTGCGGTTGGAGGCGGGGACGATCTTTGCGTCGCTTTCGCGCAGGGCCACCTGGGCCGCGCCGATGGATAGCGGCGCTGTGCCGAAAGCGTTGGTCAGCACCACGCGAGCCCGCGAGCCGCCCACGCTCACGTGGACGATCTGGCGCAGCGTTTGGTTGTTGATGGTGAAGGGCGCCGGCTGCGCTGGCTGTTGCGGGGCCGCTTGTCCCGGCGAGGCCGGCCGCACGGGCGGGCGAACTACCGCCGCGGTGGCCCAGGTGCCGACCCAATGCTCCGTGCCGGCTGTGGACTGCGCCACCGCCACCTGCGCCGCCAGGATACACGCCAGAGCTGCCCCGGCGGCGCGGCGCGACAGGTGCGGCGATGCAAAGAAGGTCATGGCTGCTCGCTCCTTGCGGGGCCGCTGATCACTTGCGCTCGGCCTCATCCGGAGCGCCCGTGCCGGTCGAGCCGAAGAACAGCTTGCGGCCGTCTGGCAAGGTGACGTCCCGGCCATTGCCGGTGTTCGATCCGTCCTTGGCCTGATACCCATCCACCACCACCTCGGTGCCGACCTTCAGCGACTCTTTGGTGAAGCCGCGGCGGAACAGCGTGTTGGGCGTTCCGGCTTCGATCATCCAACTGGCGGTGCTGCCGTCGGGATTCTTCACGTCGATGTGCATCCACGCGTGCGGATTGATCCACTCCATCCGGGTGACTACGCCCTGCAGGTGGATCGGCTTCTTGGCGTCAAACTCGGCCTGAAATGCATGATGCGCGCACAGAGGCAGAGCGATCGTCAAACCGGCGCCCGCGATCAAAGCAGCTAGTCTCATTCTCATTTGATTGCTCCTTGCTTTCCTGTAATTACTTCTGGTTCCCTTCCGCGGCCGCCTTCTCTTCGGCTCGCGCTCCCTTTAGGAGATTCATCATACCGTAATTGCCTTCGTGACAATCATACTCGTAAATCGGCCCTGGGGACTTCACCATGGTGAGCTCGGCGGTCCAGGGTTTGGTGAACGCTGTCGGATCGTCGATGGTGAAGCGATAGACGATGGTTTCCGGATCGATGCGCGTGAAGCGCTCGATGACGTGCAGGTTCTGGTCCGATCCACGGAAGCTGGTCTTGTTGGTGAAATTGGTGGTGTCCACAACCAGCGTGTTGGCTTCCCAATGGCCGATGGAGTCGCCAAACCACAGCCGGATGTTGGAGGGCAAGTGCGCGCGGCCATCCAGCGGAATCATGCGGACGTCGTGCAGCAGCTCGATGTTGATGGCCACGTAGTCTTTGGTCTGCACGATGCGGAAATTGTTGTTGTAGACGTAGGGCGTCATGGGCGGCCCGCTGGTGGGGAACTGAAGACAGCGCTCGGCCAGCATCCGGTCGCGCGGCGTCTCGGCCGGGTGCTGCCTGAGCTCTGCGCGGGCGCGCTGCGCCTCTTGCGCCTGGAGCGTCAGCGGCGGAATTCTACCATCGGGCGGATCGATGACCATGGAGGTCCGGAGCGTGCGCACGACTCTGGTTCCAGAATCCCACCAGATGTCATTGTAGGCGCGCGCCACATCCTGCACGGTGCCGGGCGCACGCTGGTCGCGGTTGGTTCGGGCCAGCACCTGCTTCTCCCATGCCAGCGCTTCTTTCTCGGTGAAGAACTCCTTGCCGGCCAGCTCGGCTGGACGCTCCATGGGCGTGACGGTGCCATTGTTCCAGATGCCCTGCAGGTCCGGCTGCCCGTCCGGCGTTTTCGACGCGACCCAGTTGCCGGTTTTCGCGGCGCCGCCAGCCGCCTTGGCCGCAACGGCCGGGCTCTGACCGGCTACCGGCAGCGCGATCAGGGCCGCCAGCGCGAATCCGGAAACGAGCGCACAGGACGCCGCAGCCTCCCTGTGGCTGAGAAAAAGCGCTGCCACGGCGTTCCGTTGTGCGCGCTTTCTGGAGAGAAGCCGATCGCTCATTCGAATCTCCTGACCCTAGTTCGCAACCACGGGATGCTTGTAATACGGCCCGTAAATCAGGTCCTCGACGAACTCGACACAGCGGAATTCCATGAGCCGGGCGTTCTTTTCGAGGTGCTTGTACAGCGGCAAGCTGATCTTCCAGGGGCGCGAGAAGACCTTGGGGTCCTCGATGGTGGCCTCGTAATTCATCGCGTCGGGGCTGATGGGCGTATAGCGCTCAGTCACATGCAAAGCGTCGCTGTGATAGTCGCCGGCGCGGTCGAACCAGGTCCGGTCGTCCAGGTTTGTCACGCTGACCACCAGCGTGTCGCCCTCCCAATGACCGACGGAATGCCCCATCCAGTAGTCGGTGGGGCTATCAGGCGCGTTCTCCATGTAAATGGTGCGGGTGGCGTTGGCAAACTCGTACGAGATGAGAATGACGCCCTTGCTCTGCACGATCTGAAAGGGGAACGGCAGGTAGGTGGCGCGCGGGACGCCCGGCTGGTAGCACTTGATCTCCGGGTCGTCCTGGAAGCGGTTGGCGTAGTTCTTTTGCTTTTGCGCGAACGCTTCCCGCAGATAGGGAATCTCGCCGCCTTCGACTACGCCGACGCCGCCCGGTTCGGCGCCCTGCGCGCCCAGCGAAAGGATGTGGCTGGCTTGCGCGGTGTGGCCCTGCAGGTCCCAGTTGGCGGTGTTGACGGCCTGCCAGATGCCGTTCAAGTTGGGCTTTCCGTCCGCGGTTCGCGGCGCCTTATAGACCGGCGACTGGGCGCGGGCGGAAAGAACGAAGATCGCGCACACTGCGGCGGCGGCGAAGGAAATCGGCCAGCCTCCCAGCGGGCTTCGCATCTAGACGAACCTCCCCATACCGCCCGGGCCCCCCCACACCTCGGGCGGCGGTCCAACGATCAAACCAGTTGCAGCCGCTAACTACTGCTGTTCTTTCTTTTCTTCGTACGGCGCGCCAGTGCCCTGTGAACCCAGGAACAGCTTCTGTCCGTTTGGCAACGTGATATCGCGGCCGTTGGCTCTGAGCGAACCATCCTTCGACTGGTAGCCGTCCACCACCACTTCGGTTCCGACGGCAATGGTGTTCTTGTTGAAACCGCGCCGCAGCAGCACGTTCGGGCTGCCCGCTTCGAACATCCAATTGGTCACGGTGCCGTCCGTATTCTTGACGTCAATATGGATCCACGAGTGCGGATTGATTAATTCCACCTTGGTGACGGTTCCCGTGAAGTGCACGGGCCGCTTGGCGTCAAATTCCGCCGCGAAAGCGTGATGCGCCCAGGCTGGCAGGCCGGCTGCAAGCAGACCCGCAGCGGCAAACAGAACAGCTAACTTTGCTCTCATTTTCATTTCTCCTTACTTACTGATAGCGTACTTCCCTTTTCTATAACTTAATTCTTTTGCTTCGCATCCGCGGCGCGCGCTCCACCGAGGATGTCGGGCATGGCGTAATTCCCTTCGTGGCACGCGTATTCGAAAATCGGACCAACCGCGGCCCGGAAAGGATATTCCGCGCTGAACGGCCTGGTGAACGACTCGGGATCGTCGATCGTCCACTTATACAAAATCGTACCATTTTCAACGCGAGTGAAGCGCTCCACGATGTGCATATTCGGGCTGGACCCGCGGAAACTGGTTTTGTCGGTGAAATTGGTGCTATCCACAACCAGGGTATCACCCTCCCAGTGGCCGATCGAATCTCCCAGCCACAAGCGCACACTGCCTGGCAGATGCTCTCTACGATCCATGTGGATGTAGCGGACATCGTGAACCATCTCTACCAGGATCATGATGGCCGCAGGAGTTTGCACGATCTGGTAGTTGTTGTTGTAGAGCACCGGCATCATGGGCGGGCCGGAAGTGGAACCAAACCCCAGGATGCAGCGCTCGCCCAGCGGGCGGTCCTGCACGCTGTCGAAACGGTTCCGAACGCGATTGCCCATTCTGTTGCGCGCTTCCGGCGTCAGGGGCGGAATCTTCCCGTCCGGCGGATCGACAATCAGGGAAGTGCGCTTTACGCCATCGACTCTCGCGAGTTCCGTTCCCCGGTCGAAAAACAAGGCATTGTAGGCGTGATCGCGATCCCGTTCGGCATCCGCGCTGCGGCGATCCCCATACAGGTTGTCATTATTCTGATGCTCGAATTTGGCCGCTTCGGCATCCGACACCGTGGCCTTGCCGGCGAACTGCCCGGGGCGTTCGAGCGGCGTGATGGTGGCGTTAGTCCAGATTCCCTGCAGGTCGGGGTGGCCGTCGGCCAGGCGCGGCACGGTCCAGCTTTTCTTCGCGGATGTGGTCTCAGCCCCGGCGGTGGTCTGCGCCGCCAGAGCCGCCGCGGACAGAGCCGCAACGGCCGCTAACGAGGTGAGAACTCCATGGCGCATGCACAACCTCCTGCCCACTGCTGTACTGACTCTACTTCTTGCGATACTTCCCGTACATCAGCTCTTCGACGAACTCGACGCACTTGAATTCGATCAGCTGCGCGTTCTTCTCGGCGTGCTTATACAGCGGCAGGCTGATCTTCCAGGGCCGCGAAAACACCTTCGGGTCATCGATGGTGGCTTCGTAGTTCAGGATGTTGGGGGCGACCGGCGTGTAGCGCTCCGTCACCTTCAGAGCATCGCTATGATAATCGCCCGCCCGGTCAAACCAGGTGCGCTCGTCCAAACCAGTCACTTCCACCACCAGCGTGTCGCCCTCCCAATGCCCGTAAGATTGCCCCATCCAGCTATCGACGGGCGCCGGCCCGGGGTCCTTCAGATAGATGTTGCGAAACGCGCTGTCGAACTCGTAGGCGATCGCCAGGTACTTGTCGCTCTGAAAGATCTGGAACGGATACGGCATATAAGTGGCGCGAGGGACGCCCGGAAGGTAACACTTCACCACGGGGTCGGCGGACAAACGGTTGTCATAATTCTGTTTTTTCTTGGCCAGGGCCTCCGGCTTGTACGGGATGGTGCCGCCGTCGACGACGCCCATGCCACCCGGTTCGGCCAGAAGAGTGCCGGCCTCGACGATCAGGCTGGCTCGCGCGGCGTGGCCCTCCAGATCCCAGTCGCCCGTGAGGGCTTGCCAGATACCGTTGAGGTTGGGATGGCCATCGGGTCCCCGAGGCGCCCTGTAGGGCGCTTGGCCGGCCACCGGCAGCATAGTCATTGCGAGCACTGCCGTCACAGCGCTGAAACGAAAAACGCGATTTCGCATCGAATCGATCCCTCCAAACGTGCTACGGTACGCTTCGGAGCGTCAGTCGCTCAGCCACGCCCTTTAAGCCCGGTGTTGCCGATTTTCACACGAGGGATGCCGCAACGTCAAGCGGATAGTGGGGTCTTAGGGTATGACCGTCAGGCGCCATTGAGCGCCGGCGTGCGCGCGAGCCTGCGCCCGGTGTCCGGTCCGGCCTGCGCGGCACCTGGCTTCGCCGTTCTGGCTGCTCCGTGGTAGACTGCGATGGAATCAGCAAGTAAGGAGGCGCGATGCGAGCATTCGGATTGCTTCTGCTATTAGTTGCCGGGGTGGCGCCGGCGCAGGCACCCTCGTATCAACCGGTCGGCACCATGCGCGAGCTAATGGTGCACATCATCTATCCGGCTTCGGACGCGCTCTTTTACATCGAGCGGGAGCCGCCTAAGACTGAAGTGGATTGGAACAAGATCCGCATGCAGGCTTTGATGCTGGCCGAGTCCGGAAATCTGCTCATGATGCCGAACCGCGCGCGGGATCAGGGCGATTGGATCAAAGAGTCTCGGGCCATGGTGGATCTGGCGGCGGGGGCCTATCGGGCGGCGCTCGCCAAAAACATGGACGGGATTCTGGCGCTCAACGACAAGCTGGCCGATTCCTGCATCATCTGCCATCAGCAATATCGCGCCAATTACCCGAAAAGGTACATCGAGCAGAGGTAGCAAACGGCGCGCCGCCGCGGCTTCCGGCGCTGTTTTTCACTGGCCGGATGCGCCGGGGCTCGTGAGCGTCACCAGGTAAGCATCGCCAGGCTGGAACTGCGGGATTGCCACCTGGAGCGGGTCCAGCGTGATCGCGATGTCATGGTCAGCGGTGATCTGCGGCTGCGCGAGCGGCGCTTCGTCAGTGTTCCCATTCCACCGGATGGTGAGATGGCCTGCGACTGCCCCTGAAGATTGGCGGCGTGAAGAAACCCGCTGATCGAGGCGGTCTGGACGGGCGTGGAGAAGTCGACCCGGACTGGCTAACCGGGTTCTGGCACCAAGCGGCCGCCAGGAAAACAAAGGCCAGTGCCGGGGTCCGCATGGATTTAATTCCAACTATCCCGGACGGCGTCTGATTTAGTCTGCTCCCAAGCGCACTCGCACCCAGAGAATGTGAGGTGAGCGCTAGAGGGGTTGCCAGGCGCCGCACAGCCTGGCCGCGTCCGCTCTTCCCTGATTCAATCCGGCCTTCGCGGCGGCCGGGCGGCGGCGATAATCCATCAGGTTCAGGCCGAACGACTCCATGCTCGCAGCATCAGGTGCGATAAACTCCAAGCGACTGCCGCTCGCCCGCACGATCTCGAGTTCGGCTTCGATGCGTCGCCGGAATCCCTCCATCCCGGGCGCGGCCATGGTCCCCGTCGGGGCCACCACGAAGACGACGTTGTATCCTTTGGCCACATCGGCATTGATCGCCGATTTCATCCCTCCGTCCATGTATCGCCGCCCGTTGATCGTGACTGGCGGGTAGATGCCGGGAACGCAGCAACTCGAGGCCACAGCGCGCGCCAGGCCGACGTGCGAGTCCCGGTTCCATAGCATGAACGAACCATCCGCGGTATCCACCGCCGTGCAGGCGAATCGATCCGGCCAGAAGCCCTCGGGATAGTCCCGGATAGCTGGGGCGAAGCTGGTGACGAACGCATCTTCGCTCATGGTCTTGGCCTGTAGCGCAAAAGCGCCGAGCTCCGCCCGCACTTGTTCCGGAGGATCGGTACTGGAGGCGGCCTTGTGCATCTTCTGGATCAAGACTGAAAGATCCGGCGGCCCGGAACCGAGCGACCGGCTGGGCGAAGGCGGGGGATGCTCTGGGTCCTCGGAAGCGATCGCATCAGCGAGAGCGGTTATAGATCCGCCCATCGCGACCTGCGCGCCCACTACCGATCCCGCCGACGTCCCGACAATGAAATCAGCTTGCGAGAGATCCAAGCCTGCCTGGGAGAATCCGGCCAGCAAACCGGCCTCCCACGCGATCCCCACCGGGCCGCCGCCGCCCAGCACCAGCGCTCGTGTGATCATCGCCGCTCAGTGCGCATTCAGGCCCTCGGTCAGCTCGATGCGCGTACCCACCGGATCGATGATAAACGCGATCTTCATCCCGCCGAGCTGCGGCATCTCGCGGTAAGCCATATCGAACGGCATACCTTGCGCCTGCAGGTTCTTGCAGAATGCCTCCAGGCCATGGATCTCGAACCCGATGTGGTCGAGCGAACGGCCCTTGGTCGCAGCCGGCGCGGTATCGGCTTTCCGGAAATCCACTTCGCCGCCGGGAAGCTTGGCTGCCAGAAAATCGCCGCGCTTGCCCGCCATGGCGCCAAAGGTCTTCACGTACCAGGCACGCAGGCTGTCCGCGTCGGTAGTGGCGATATGGATGTGGTGAAACGCGATTGGAACCTTCAGCGATGAATCCTCGGTGAACTCCACGCGCACCTTCTCCGGAAATTCCGCGATGAACTGTTTCTGTTGCGGCCGGTCGGTGGGAAAGTTCGTAACACCGGCGGCGCTCAGCTTGGCTTTCGTGTCCGCGTAGCTTTTCACCAGAAAGCCGAAGTGATTTACGGTTGAGCCGTCCGAGCCTTCCGCCGGCGCGGTGCGAGCCTTACCGAGTACCAGGAAAACGCCGGGCAGCTTGAGCATTTCGAGCGATCCGGCGTTGGTCACTTGAGCGCCCAGCACGTCCACCCACAATTTCTTATGCGCATCCGGGTCGCCCAGGATGAGGTGGATGTGTCCGATCGCAACCCCGGCGTCATTCGGAGCGGCGACTTGAGCAAAGACAGAGGCGGCCGAGGCCGCGAGAAGAATCAGCCAGCGCATGCGTGATAGGCTATCACGAAGAAGGCCGGGCGCGCGACAACTGCTCATCGACGCGGCGCGCCAGTTCATCGGGTCGCCGGGAGCTGACCAAAACGATTCCTCCCTTGGCCAACTCCAGTTCCACACCAGTGGTTCCGCCGGCGATGAACGCTTTGCCTCGGCTCGACGACCGGACGCCATAGCCGCCCCAGTCCCGCAACGGATCAAAGGTCACAGAATGAGCCGACTTCACTGCCGACAGCGAGATGCTCTTGGACCCCCAGAGCCCCCGCATCGCCAGCGAGATCTCACCCGGCCGCACCTCCGTTACCAGCTTGACCGTGATGAGCCGGAAGTAAATCAACCAGACGAACACGGTCCAGCCGATCATGCTGGTGTTGCTCATCGGTTGCCGGCCCCAGGGATGATGGAGGCCCACCTGCCAGATCGTGAGCAGCAACATCACCAGCGGCGGAATCGCGGTAAGAATGAGCAAGCGTCTTTGACCTAAGCTCTGCTCTTCGTGAAACAGCGGCTCGGCTTTGCCGCGCATAGCTCTACCGTAGCGCGCCTATGGTGTATTGCAGCAGGGCATTCTGGTTTTGATAGTCGTACTTCGCGTTGATATTCTCGATTTCGGCCTGAGTCAGATTCAATTGGGCCTGCGTCAGTTCCACGATCGAGGATAAGCCTAGATTGAAGCGGCCTTGGGCGAGGTCCATCGCCAGGGCGGCTTCGCGCAGGAACTCGGCGGTGACATCGATGCGTTGGAAGGCAGTGATTGCGCCGGCCCAGGTGACGCGCACGTCGCGAGCGATGCGCTCCTGCTGATCGCGCAGGCGCTGATCGGCTTCGAGCGCCCGCTGGTGCGCCGCCTCGCGCCGGGCCGAGAACAGATGCCCGTTGAACACCGGGATGCTCACGTTGGCGGCCACGCCTTCGTATCCGGTAGGAATGGGCGAGGCCGTAGGCGTATTGATATAAGGAATGGCGCCGCCGACTGCGACCGCGCTGACGGTGGGGCGCGACAGATCCTTCTCCGCTTCGAAAAATCTGTAGGCGGAATCGCGAGAAGAACGCAGGCTGGCCAGTTCCGGCCGGTTGTTCAGCGCCTGGCTCACCAGATCATCGGGAATGGCGGGCGGGCCCGGCGGAAGCGGCTCGTCCACGAGCTGATAATTGGCGGGCTGATCGGAACCCAGCGCCCGGCTCAGTTCGGCGAACGCCTGTTGAACGCCTTGCTGGGCGTTGGCGAGAAGCAGCTTGGCCTGCGAGACGGTCACATCGGCAAAGCTTACGTCGAGCTGTGACTTGAGCTGGTTCCTGGCCAGCTCGGTGACCTGATCGGCGAGCGTTTGCCGCGCCGCCACGGTCTGCTCGGCGACTCTAACCACGGCCTGGGAGTGCAGCACTTCGTAATAGGCCCGGTTCACCGCCACCAGGACGTCATAGCGGGTGGCGTCCAGAGTCTGGGAGGTGGCCTGAGCATTGAAGCGGGCGCTGGCCACCAGGTTGGGAGTGCGACCTGAGTCCGTGATCAACTGCGTGAGAACCACACCTTGCCCGACCCGGTCGAAGAGCCGCGATGCCGACAGCTCGCCCGCGCCGATCCGCGACAGATCGTTGCCTTGCGAGCCCGTCAGCTCGCCGCTGACCACCGGATAGTAGGGAGAGCGGTTGATCACAATCTGCTGGTTGGAGAACGCGACCTCGTTCTGCGCGGCCTGGATCTGCGGATGATTCCTGAGCGCCAGCGCCTCCGCCTCTTGCAGGGTCAGCCGAGGGGGTGCTTGCGCGGCCGCATACTTCCCTCCGAAGCCGGCCAGGATGGCCCCCAGGACCACCCTAAAGCGTCTGTGGAGCATTTTGCCCTTTCCGTTCATAGACCAATAAGTACGCGGCCGGGACGATAAACACCGTCAAAATCACCGACGACGTGAGCCCGCCGATGATGGCGCGCGCCAGCGGTGCGTATTGCTCGCTCCCGGTGCCCAGCTTCAGCGCCATCGGCGCCATTCCGATGATGGTGGCGAGCGAGGTCATCAGAATCGGACGCAGGCGCACGCGGCAGGAAGTGATGACCGCGTCGCGAACCGATTTCCCCTGCTCCTCCAGCCGGTGGGCGAATTCCACAATCAGGATGCTGTTCGAGGCCGCGATCCCGACCAGCATCAGCACGCCCATCAGCGACATCACGTTCAGGGTGGTGTGCGTGAGCGGGAGAACGATGAGAACTCCGATGAATCCCATGGGAACGGCCAGCATGATCAGGAACGGATCCTTGAACGAACGGAACTGCGCCACCAAGATCAGATACAACAGCACCGCCGACAGCGATAGGCCGATCGCAAAGCTACGGAACGAGGCCCGCATGCCCTGCACCATGCCGCGCAGATCCACACGAACATTCGAGGGCAGCTTGGCCGAGGCAATGACGCTGTCAATCTGGCTCGCGACCTTGCCCAGGTCCTCGCCCGACGGCGTCACGTACACGTCGGCCACGCGCTGGATCTGGTAGTGATCGATTTCGGTGGGCGACTGCACGTTCTCGATCGAGACCACGGAGTCGAGCGTGGTGGGGTCTTTCAGATTCGGAGCTCGCAGCGGAATGCTCTTGAGATCGACGGCGTTGTGAATCGCCGACTGGCCGTTTTCGTAGTACTGGACCGTCAGAAAATAGTCGTTGCCGGTCTGATGGTCCACCCAATAGTTGGGCGCGATCATGGTGTTCGAATTCAACGCCGTGATCACATTGGCCACGATGTCCTTGAGGTTCAAGCCGAGCTCGGCGGCATGCACGCGGTTCACGTTCAGCCGCAAAGCGGGATAGTTCATGTCCTGCGGGATGTAAACTTCGCCGACGCCCGAAAGAGTGCGGATGCGTGTCGCCAGGTCCTGCGCGACATTGTAGCTGCGTTCCAGGTTGCGGCTGGAAACCTGCACGTCGATTGGCGCAGGCATGCCGGTGTTCAAAATGGCGTCCACCATTGAGCCGCTGGTCATGAAAGTCCGCAGCTCCGGATACTGGCGGGCGATGGCCTGCTGCACATGGTCCATATATTCGAAACTGCCGGTCTTGTGCGCATCCTTCAGCGAAACCTGGACGGTGGCCGTGTATGGTCCGGCGTTGGTGGTGTAAAGCGCGGACAGGTCGGGAACGATGCCTATATTCGATACCACCATCTCGAAATCGTTCGGATCGACCACTTTGCGGACCAGGTTCTCGACACGGGCCACGTATTGATTGGTCACTTCAATGCGCGTGCCGGTGGGCACCTTCAAGTTGATCGTGAACTGGCCCGCGTCGGTGCGGGGAAAGAAGGCCAGCCCGATCCGCTGGTAGATTCCCAGGCTGGCCGCAAACGCCAGCATCAGGATCAACACTGTGAAGGCAGGCCAGCGCAGCGACGCTCGCACGCAATACTCGTAGGCGTCCAGCATCCGGCCGAATCCGCGATTGAACCACGCATTGAACCGCGCGCCCAGCCACATTTTGCCCTGCGGCTCGAGGCTGTCCTCTTGGCCGCCTCCGTGATGCAGGCGATGCAGATAGCGCGCGCAGAACAACGGAATCACGGTCATGGCGACGAAGTACGAAGCGAACAGCGAGATGACCACGGCCAGAGCCAGAGCCGAAAACAGAAACTTGCTGACACCAAAGAGAAACGTGACTGGAAAGAACACCACCACTGTAGTGAGCGTCGCCGCCAGCACGGCCAACGTGACCTCCGATCCGCCGTCCTCCGCCGCCTTGGCCGGCGACGAGCCTTGCTCGAGATGCCTGTAAATGTTCTCGAGCGAGATCACCGAGTTATCGATAATGCGCGAGAACGCCAGCGCCAGCCCTCCCAAAATCATGGTGTTGACGGTGCTGCCGAAGAAATACAAGATGACGAACGTCGTCATCGCCGACAAGGGAATGGAAAGAAACACGGCCATCGTGGCGCGGAAACTGCCCAGAAAGATCAGAATCATCAAGCTGGTCAGAGCCAATCCGATCAGACCTTCGTGCAGCAGCGTATTGATAGCTTGCTTGACAAACGCCGACTGATCGAACACCACGCTGGCAACCAGTTGCTTGGGAATGTCGAGCAGTCGCGGGATCATGTCGCGGATCCCATTGACCACTTGAATGGTGTTGGTGTCGCCGCCCTGTTTCATGATCGGGAGGTAGGAAGACCGCTGTCCGTCCACGCGCACGATGTTGTACTGAATCTGCGCGGAGTCCTTGGCTTCGCCGACATCCGCCACCGACACCCAGCTCTGGCCCACCGTTTTGATCGGAACGCTGTTCAGCTCTTCCACCTGGTTCACCAAGCTGTTGGAATAAACGTAGTAGTCGTACGGCCCCATCTTGACGTCGCCGGCCGGCAGGATCAGGTTGTTCTTGTTGACGGCGTCCACCACGTCCATCAAGCTCAACTGGCGCGAGAGCAGCTTGTAGGGATCGACATAGATCATCACCTGGCGATACTTGCCTCCGAACGGCGGAGGGATCTGGGCACCCGGAACCACCGCGATTTGATTGCGAATGGTGAACTGCCCGATGTCGTGGAGCTGTGTCTCGTTCAAGCCTTGCCCCTTGAGCGTCACCAGACACACGGGCAGACTGGAAGCGTCAAACTTCAACACGATCGGAGGCAGCGTCCCGGGCGGAAGCCGCTTCAAGTCGGCCAGCGCCAGGTTGGAAAGCTGCGTGACATCGGCGTCGGCATTGGTGCCGGGTTGGAAGAATGCCTTGATGATGCTTACACCCAACAGCGAACGGGACTCCATGTGATCCATCCCGCTGGCCTGCGTAAAGAAGCGCTCCAACGGATTGGTGATGTCGGTCTCGATGTCTTCCGGAGGCATGCCGGAATAGAACGTCGCCACCACGACTTCGGGCATGTTGATGGTCGGAAAAAGGTCCACCGGCATCCGCGCCAGGCTGGTGATGCCGATGATGACCAGCACCAGACAGATCACGACGATGAAGTATGGATTCCGAATCGAAAAACGAGACACGCTCGACTCCTTGGGCTAGGCTATTTCTTCTGGTCCGATTCGGAATAATCGACCGATTCGACCGTTTGCGGACGCACGATCTGGCCCGCCTTCAACCCGCTGCGATCGCTGATCACCACGAGTTGGCCTTCCTCGACGCCCGAAAGCGCCTCCGCCTCGGTGGCCGTCTCGATGCCCAGCCTTACGGGTCGAATCTCGATCTGCTGGGACGAATTGACCGCATACACCGAGGTCTGGTCGCCCTGGCGGTTCACGGCCTGGAGCGGAACCGCTAGAGCCCTGCTCTTGTTCTCCAGCGTGATAGTCGCTTCCGCATACATCCCCGCAATCAGCACATGGTTGGGATTCGTCACGTCCACTTCGGTATGCATGGTCCTCGTGTCTTCCTTGACGTCCACCGAGAAGCGCGCCACCTTGCCCGGAAAACTCTGGTTCAATGAGGGCACCATCACACTCACCGGATCGCCTATCTTGATATAGCGGACATAGGCCTCTGGAACCGGTATGACCAAACGGAAGAGATCGTCCTGGGAAAGCCGCGCCACGGGCATTGCCTGCGTGCTGGAGCTCGTTCCGGCCTGCACCAGGGTGCCCAAATTGGCGAAGCGTCGCGTCACGACGCCCGCGAACGGCGCGGTGATTTTCGAATAATCGAACAGCACCTGATCGTGTTGCCGCCTGGCTTGCGCCAATGCGAGCTGGCTTTGCGACGCCTCCAGGCTCGACTTGGAAGCTTCCACCTGCGCTTCGTCCGCCAGGTCTTTGCCTTGCGCGTCATCCACTTCCTGCTGCGCCACCAGGCCAGGCTTGGACTTCGCGACTCCGTTCAGCCTCTCAAACTGGAGATGCAGCACCTTGTGCTGCGCCTCGACGCGGTTGAGTTCGTGTTCGGCGTGCGTCACCTGATCCGATGCGTTCTTGATGCTGGCGTCGTCCTGCTGCAACTGCAACTCCAGCTCTGGAATCTCCAGCACCGCCATCACATCGCCCGCTTTCACTCGAGTGCCGTAGTCCACGTTCAGTCTCCGGACATAGCCAGATTCTTTGGCGTAAACGTCGATCTCCTGGAATGGAACCAGTTCCGAGGAGAGCGTGAGCGTCCGGCCGAGCGCCTTTCTTTCGACCTTGGCAACGCCGACTGAAACTCCATCCGGCGCGGTGCTCGCCGTGTTGGCGCTGGCCTTCTCGCCCTTCCCGCAAGAGGTCAGGACGCCGCCGGAGATGGCCGCCAGCGCCGCCAGACACAGACACGCCAGGCGCTTGTTCACAGGCCATCCTTCGACACGTGCTTGAGTCTTTCGGCCAGCCCCTCTAAGGAAAATTGCGGCGAACGGCAGTATTCCATCAGTTCGCGTTCCTCAGCCTGGATCTTGGCCGCTTGCTCCGGGATTTCCGAAACAAGTTCCAACGGGATGGTCTGCACGCCGTGCCGGTCGCCATGCATCAAATCTCCCGGACTGATCTTCAGGCTGCCGATCTCCACAGGCTCGCCGAACTCGATCAGGTGCGCATAGGCATGCGAGACCGCCACGCTTCCGGAAAACAGATGAAAGCCCAGCGCTCTCACAGCCGGCAAATCGCGCACCGCGCCGTTGGTGACGTACCCCACGCATCGCAACGCCAGGGCGATGCTGGCGTGTACCTCGCCCATAAACGCTCCGAACCCTGGAGTGTGATCGACATCTTGCAAGACCAGTACCCTTGGCTCCGGTATCGTGGCTACATAATTCCAGAAATCCATGCGGTCGTAGTAGCAGCGGCCCGTCAGGGGAGGGCTGGAACTCCGGATCCGTCCGGTCACTGCATAGCCAAGCATCGGTTTGAAATTCGGAAACCGGCACCGCACCGCTTTGGCGATAAAGCCTTCGTTCCGCAGCCGGACATTGAATCTCTCAATGGCGTTTGAAACACGGCAAGTATCCAAACCGCGGATCTTCTCCAGATCGACGCCGGCGAGCGACTTAGTGAGCATGATACAGAATTAGAGCGGCAGGCACAGACACGTCTCTGTCCCTACTCTATGCTAATCTACCCCCGCGCGCCCAATACCAGCCAGCTGGTATTTCCGGGCCAAATGTCCGGTAGCACTTTTGCTCCGGACATGCATCGGTTAGGCTGATAATAGAACATCTTTGGAAGGCTCGACAAACACCCCCGAAGGGCGCGGTCACGACCGGCTGTTGTTCGGCAGCCGCGTGGCTCTCGTTGTTGGCTTCGGCGGCCTTTTGACCATTATGGCGCTGGCGGGCCTGGATGCTCTGCGAGTGCTTCAGGATGTCCGCAAGGACGACGACCGCATCCGCAGCCAGTTCTTGTTTCAGAATCACGTTTTGAATGACATTCGCTCGCAAGTCTATCTGTCGGGAACCTACATCCGCGACTACTTGCTTGAACCCGAGCCCGAGCGCGCCGACACCTTCCGCCGGAGCCTGGAACAGGTCCGCAAGCAGATGGAGTCCGCGCTCGATTCCTATGGCCGCCAGTTGAACCCGGCCGAGGCGCAACAATACAGCGCGCTCAACACCGAGTTGGCCCAATACTGGGAAATCCTGGCGCCGGTCTTCCGCTGGGACGCGGCCGAGCGACGCCGTTCGGGCTACGCGTTCGTGAGGTACGAAGTATTACCACGGCGCCAGAACATGCTGGCGATCGCCGACCGCATTGCCGCCATCAACGAACAGCAGTTAACCGCGGCCAACAGCCAAGTGGTCGGCTTGCTGCTGGCGTTCCAAACCCGCCTCGCGATCACACTGGTGGCGGCGCTGGCGCTGGGCCTGGGAATGGCGGCCTTCAGCATGCGCAAGATTCTGAAATTGGAGTGGCAGGCGCAGGTGCGCTACGAAGAAGTCGCCCAGGCGCGCAGCCAGCTCAAGGATCTGTCGGCGCGCCTGGTCCAGGCGCAGGAGGTCGAGCGGCGCGCCTTGTCCCGGGAGCTGCACGACGAAGTCGGCCAATCGCTGTCGGCGGTGCTCATCGAATTAGGCAATCTCTCTTCCTCGTTACGCACCCGGCCGGCCGAACAGTCGCAGCGGCAGGTGGAAGTCATCAGGGAACTGGTGGAAGGCACGGTGCGCGTGGTTCGCAACATGGCCCTGCTGCTGCGTCCTTCCATGCTGGACGATCTGGGCCTGGTGCCGGCGCTGCGCTGGCAGGCCCGCGAGGTCTCCAAGCGCACTTCCATGGACGTCAGCGTGGCGGCCGAACTCCAGTCGGATAACTATCCGGACGAGTACAAGACTTGCATCTATCGCGTGGTGCAGGAAGCGCTGCACAATTGCTCCCGGCATTCGCACGCCAGCAAGGTGCGCATCCGCGTGCACCAGGAGCCCCGCCGCTTGACGCTCTCCATCCAGGACGACGGGAAAGGCTTCGACTTCAAAGAGAACCAAGGCATGGGCTTGCTCGGAATCCAGGAACGGGTGACTCAGCTGGGCGGCCGCTGCCACGTGCATTCCTCGCGCGGCAGCGGGACTTTGCTCACCGTGGAACTGCCGTTCCAAAACAACGCATCGAATGGAAACCCAAACACGCGCGAACAAGATTCGCATCCTGTTAGCTGACGACCACACCGTAATGCGCCGGGGCTTGCGGCTGTTGCTCGAAAGCCAGCCGGGCTTCAGCGTCGTCGCCGAGGCTTCCGATGGCGGGCAAGCGCTCGAGCAGGCCGTGGCCACCGAACCGGACGTGGTGGTGCTCGATATCGCCATGCCGAACCTCAGCGGCATTGAGGCCGCGCAGCGCATTGTAGCCGCCGTTCCCAACGCGGCTGTCGTCATCTTGAGCATGCACTCTGACGAGGGCTACGTCTTGCGGGCTCTCAAAGCCGGGGCCAAGGCCTACTTGCTGAAGGATTCCGCGGAAGGCGATCTGATCGAAGCCATCAAGACCGTGGCCCAAGGCAAGACCTTCTTCAGCCCCGAGATCAGCAAGATGCTGGTGGAAGATTACGTGCGCGAAATCAGGTCCAAGGGCGTGGAAGACAGCTACGAACTGCTGACGCCGCGCGAGCGGGAGATTCTGAGGCTTCTGGCCACGGGGAAATCCAACAAAGATATCGCGTCGCTGTTGAATCTCAGCCTCTACACCGTTGAGACACACCGCAGGAACCTGCAAGACAAGCTGAACCTGCACAGCATCGCGGAACTGATCTTGTACGCCGTACGGAAGCGCGTCATTTCGTAGCTGCGCCGTCCGGCCCGCGCGCCGCCGAGAAAGCGTCTCGACCTACCCGGGCGACGGTGCGAAACCTACCAGCGTCCTGGCGATGGGGGAAAATCCGACGCCTCGGTTAATCTCGACTTTTACTAAAGCTTTTACTCGAAAAGGTCGCAGTTTTCGGCGTCGTTTCAGGGCTGGGCTGAGCCGGTCCAAAGATCTCCCCGTAGCGCGTCATCGAAAGACACGCCGTGGGATTGTAGAAATGTTTCCATGGCGACCTGAAGCGCCACCAGGGTCTTGGCGGCGCTGGCCCGGGCTTCGATCTCGGCGAACTGAGCGTTCACTAGATCGCGCTGCGCCAGGATCACCGCGTACGGCGTCGCCAGACCATTTTGCAGTCTCAACCGTTGGCCGGTGAAGGCCAGCTGGCTGCTCTCGGCGGCGCGCCGGGCGGCCTCCATTTGGGCTTTGTTCTGAATCAGCGCGGTTACCGCGGTGCGCACCGACAAACCAACCTGGCTGCGGGTCTGCGCCAGCGTAACTTGAGCTTGCTGGAGATCCAGACGGGACCGCAGGTCGTCGGCCTGCGCCGACCGGTTGAATACGGACAACGTCAGCGAGAATCCGGCCGCGTATTCCGGGTAGGCCCACTGCGCCATTTGCCGGAACATGGGGCTGGTGCCAGGCGCCAGCGCGTGGCTGTTGAATTCGGTGAAGACGCTAAACACCGGTAGCAGGTTGTTATGCGTGAAGGCGGCGGATATTCTCTGATTCTCCAACTGCAGCAGCCCTTGGCGAATAACCGGGCGGTTCTGCAGGGCGGATTGGAGCGCGCTGTCGAGCGATGGAATCTCAATCGCGGCGGCGAGCGGCAGTGGATCGGTGGGCTCGATGCGCGCCCGGTCCAAGTCCGGGTTGAAGACTTTGCTGATGGCTGCCTTGATTTTCGCCTCTTGCAGTTGCAGGTTGGTCTGCGCCACCACCAGGTTGCGCCGGCTGGCAGCCAACTGCGACTCCGACTGCACCAGATCGAGCCGGGCCAGCGCGCCCGCCTCTACTTGCTTCTGGTTGTCATCATACAAGAGCTGAGAAGCCGCGACCGACTGCTCCGCTACCCGCACCTGCTCCCTCATAGCAACGAAATCCCAGTACAGGTCGGCGGCGTTGGACAGGTTGTCGTTGAGCTGCTGGCGGAAAATTTCGCCGCTGATCTTGCGGTTGTTCTTCGCGAAGGTGATGAAGCGCCGGGTTAGCGCAAAGCCGAAGCCATTCAGCAACGGCTGGTAGAGCTCGACCGAAAGAACGGACTGGAAAGCCGGGTTATACAAAAGGAAATTTTGCGTGGAACTCTGCCGCTGGAGATTGAAGCTCACGCTATAGCTGGTCCCGAATGGCAGCTTCTGCTGGAAGATAGTTTGCAGAACGGTGGAAGGAACAGTCACCGTGGGAGTTCCGGAGACGCGCACCGTGTTCAGCGGGCTGACCACGCGGTCGAAGCTGAAGTTGGCCGAAAACGCGGGATCGAAGTTCCCGCGCGGGCCGATGACCACCTCCCTCGAGGCGGCCGAGATCGAGGTCCCTCCTGTGCCTAACGGCGTGACGTTGATGTTGTTTCCCAGGCCGGCGCCAATCGCGCCGCTGAAAAGGCCGGAGGGCACCGGTGCGCCAGGCACGCCACGCGCCGCTTGTCCGGACTTGACCCGCAGCAGGTCCGTTTGCGCGATCAGGTAATTGTAGCGGTCGGCTTCCAGCGCCAGCCCATTCTCCACCACTAGCTTCAAAAGGTCGTCGAGCGAAAGCTCCAGTTTGCCTTCGCGCAGCATCTCGGACAAGCGGCTGCTGTTGGCCAGATTCGGCTGCGGGAGGGGAGCGGGCCGGTAGGCCTTCCAGAGTCGCGGACCACGGCTCAGGAAGTCGCCATCGATGCGCGCGCTGGTCTGGGCCCCGAGCGGCGCCATCGCCAGCGCCGCCAGCATCGGAAGAACACAGCGCGCTCTGCCTGTACGCGGGTATAACCGAAAGAGTGTTCTCATGCAGCCAACTATTTGGATTCCGGGACGCCGGAGTAGCGGGGATAGCGATACGGCGGCGATGGCCGCTTGGTGACCTCGCCGCTCAGCGCGTCGTTCAGCTCGATGCCGTTGCGTTCCAGGATCGCGCCGGTCGCGCGATCCAGCTCCACCAGGGCTTTCGCATAAGTCCCGACCGAGGCGATGTCGGCCTGCAGCGCCGTCATCACGTCCCGGTCGCGCAACACGACGTTGTATGCCGTCGACAGACCCACCTGCAGCTTCTTGCGCTCCGCATCCGCAGTCTGGCTGGCCAGCTTCACCGCCTCGTGAGAAGCCTGCACCTGCGCCCGGCCTTGAATCAGCCCGATGATGGCTTGCCGCACCTCCAGGCCCACCTGCTGCTTGCTGTTCTGCAAATTCACCTGTAGCTGTCTTTCTTCCAATCGGGCGCGCAGATTGTCAGCCTGAGCGGAGCGATTCCGGATCGGCAAGACCATGCTGAGGCCGCTGGCGTACTCCGGGTATTGCGCCACGATGTCCTGGGTCAGCGATTCCTGCGCCCCGGCGGCCGTGAGCACGCCGTTACCCGCCAGCCCCGCACCGGCATACAGCCCGAAGACGCTCACGTTCGGCAGCAGACCGTTCCTGGTAAACCTCGCGCTGATGTCCTGGTTCTTGAGATCTTGCTCCGACACCAGCAAATCGGGGCGCTGTCGCTGGGCCGAGTCCAGTGCCGTTGGAAGCTCGGGGACGTCGCGCTCGTTCGGTTCGGGGAGCTGATCGGTGGTCTCGATCTCGGCGGCATCCAGGTCCGGTGCACTTTGCTTGCTCAGCATGTTCTTCAACTGGGTTTGCTGAAGCTGGAAATTCGTCTGAGCGACGATCAGATCGCGTTCGGCGGCAGCCACGGCCGCGTTGGCGGTCGCCACATCCAGCGCCGCAGCGGTGCCGAGCTCGGCCGTGACTTGAGTCTGGCGATACAGAGTTCGCGCCGCATCCAGGCTCCGCTGGGCCGCCACCACGGCCTGCCTCGAGGCCGCCAAGTCCCAGTATGCGTCCGTCACCTGCACCACCACGGTAGTCACCTGCTGGCGAAACAATTCCTCCGATGTCCGCATGTCGTTCTGCGCGACCATCAAGAAGCGCTTGTTGGGCAGGAATCCAAACCCGCTCAGCAGCGGCTGATTAAAACCCGCCGCGAAGCGGCTGATCACCGCTGGATTGTAGAGAAGAAACTGCTGCGTGGAGCTCTGGCGGATGCCATTCAGCGCGATCAGATAACTGGATCCGTCGGGGAACAGTTGCGTGTAGGTGCCGCTGAATGCGGTCGAGTAGGTAGTAACCTTGGGCACACCGGCAACCTGAACTGTGTTTAGCGGCGCCACGCTTCGGTCCCAGCTCGAATTCAGCGTGATGGAGGGATCGAAGGAGCCGGCTTGCGGGACCTGGACGGCGCCGCCGCCGCCGCTGATACCCCCGGCGCTTCCGACACCGCCTGCGCCCTGGAACTGATTGACGCCGACTCCGATCGCGCCCACGCTCAGGCCGCTCGGAAGAAGAGCGCCACTGATGCCTCGCGCCGCTTGACCGGATTTTGTTCGAAGCAAGTCCGCCTGCGCAATGGGCCGAAGATAGCGTTGCACCGCGAGGTTCAGGTTATTCTCGAGCGCCAGCGCGAGCGCGTCGGCGATGGACAACTCCATTTTTCCGTTGAAGATGAGGTCGTGGAGGCGCGGCGAGTTCGCCAAGACCAGAGGCGGTACGGGCATCTCCTTGTAGGGCGCCACCAGGTTCGGAAACTGCTTTGGTCCACGAGTGTAGTTGGGCAGGACGGTCTGCGCCGTGGTCTGGGCCCGCAGCGCGGCCGGCGCCACGCAAAAGCAGGCGAGGAGGCAGGGCAGCGCCCTGTGCGGACGCAAAACTACTTTAGAAATCATAGGCTTTGGTACTCAAAATTGGGGATGACAGTGAACTGAGGCTGTTCACGATCTCTGAGGGTAGCACAAGAGGTCGCGACACGCGAAATGCCGGAAAGTTGTTGCTTCGGAGCACCCTAAGTCGGTAGATCAATACCTAGGGGCGTGCGCCGGAAGGCAGGGGTTACTTCTTGGCGCTAGCCGGAATTTGCCGGATGCCGTTCCAGTAAGACCAGGCCAGTCTCACGGCACGGAGCAGGTCGGGCTCGCTCAGCGGCTTGCGCAACACATCGTAGCCGCCATTCAGCACCACCTCGTTCCATAGGTTGTCGTCCGCCACGGTGGAAAGCAGCAGCACGCAAGCGCCACCGGCTGCGGTGGCAACCGCGGACACCTCCTGCCTCCAGCCGGCGCCGGCAACGTCCCGATCGAAGAGGATGATCTGGGGCTTGATCCGATCCGACAATTGCCGCGCATCGTCGCATCCGTTCGCGAAGAACACCTCCCAGTGATTCCGGCCGCCCACCTGATCGGCCACCGAGCGGTCTTCCGCGCCGCTCAGGAGCGAGACGATCGAGATCCGCGCAACATCCGGCGCGCCGCTGGGATGCAATTGCATCCCCACCGCTTCCTTCTTTTTCTTCCGGACAAGACTAGAGACAATCTGAAGAATCGAATGCATGGCGGCAACACGGAGGCCCGATCCCTGCGCCAGATTCGAGAGTAGCCGAGAAACTCGGAGCGGGGAATACCTGAAGCACGGTATTCGGCGGGGCTCAACTTGGTAGACGGAGCGCGAGGGCCGAACCTGCGCGTCATGGGGCAGGCGGCTCGCATTCCCGGGGGAGCACTTTCAAAAACCGCGGGGAGCAAAGAGATTTTGCGCTGGATTTAGAGGGCGCCCCGTCCGGTTTCAGACTGGAATCGGTAGCGCCCTTTTGTGGGTTGGGGTTAGAAGTGATTTCAGTGTACGCTGGAACCCGAAGCTTCAAAATACCAGGAGGCTGGTAGTCCAGCCGTGAAAACACTGGTATGGGAATCCGGCCTTTGTGATTTCAGCTTATTGCGGCCAGAGGCGTCGTTTGGCCGGTCCTGGTGGGCCGGTGACGGTGGCACATGACCGGGCCGCCGCGAATGCTTTTGCCCCAGCGCTACAATGAACCTTTTGGGAGGCGTTTCATGAACTCTCGCGTTCTGGTGTCTTTCTGCGCGCTGGCCTGCGTGGCGACGCTCGCGGCCCAGGCTCCGCAAACAGCGCCGAAATCGCCAGCCGCCAAGCCGCGAGCCTCGGCCATCCCGCGCATGCCGGACGGCCACCCCGATCTTGAAGGCGTCTGGACCAACGCCACCATCACACCCATGGAGCGCCCGGCGCAATTTGCCTCGAAACCCACCTTGACCGACGCTGAGGCCGCACAGTTCGAGAAGGGCGCCGCCAAGGAACTCCAGGACGTCGACGGAAAATCCGAGAGCCCGCTCCTCGCCCAGTTCGGATCCAATGGTACCGGCGGATACAACGTGCTGTTCGTCGACCGCGGCTCCGAGCTGGCTCGCGTCGACGGCGTGAAACGCACCTCGCTGATCGTCGATCCGCCGGACGGCAAGGTTCCCAAGAGAACGCCGGAAGCAGGCAAGCGAATGGCGGCGATCATCCGGACCTACATGGTTTACGACAGCGTGAAGGACCGGCCCGCGTCCGAGCGCTGCCTCATCGGGTTCGGCTCCACTTCGGGCCCGCCCATGCTGCCGGTGCTCTACAACAACAACTACCAGATCGTCGAGACCCAGGACGCCGTCATGATCCTGGTGGAGATGGTGCACGATATCCGTGTGATACGCATCAACGGAACGCATAAGCCCTCCAATATCCGGCAGTGGCTGGGCGACTCGATCGGGCATTGGGAGGGTGACACGCTGGTGGTCGATACCACGAATTTCAACGATCAGACCATGTTCGAAGGCGCGTCCGGGAACCTGCATGTGATCGAGCGCTTCCAGCGCGTCGATCCCGGGACCATTTTGTACAAGGTAACCATCGACGACCCCGCGACGTTTCAGAAGAGCTGGACCATGGAGTATCCGTTTGCGGCCACTCCGGGTCCGGTGTACGAATACGCCTGCCATGAAGGCAACTACGCCATGACCGACATTTTGGGCGGGGCGCGCAAGGCGGACACCACGAAGAAGTAGAGGAGGGACGAACATGAACCACCGTGCACCGGCGTTGATCGGCGCCATTGGAGCATTGCTGATCGCACCCCTGGCCGGTCAGACGGCTGGCGCTGCTGCCAAGCCCCGCACCGCGAGCGCAAAAGAGTGGAAAGCGCCGCGCACCTCGGATGGCCATCCCGACTTGCAAGGCATCTGGACCAACGCCACATTGACGCGCCTGGAGCGGCCGCCGGAATTGGCCGGAAAGCCCACGCTGACCGACGCGGAAGCGCGCGCGGTCGAGAAGATAGATCTGGACAACGGGAAGGATCCGGAACCTGGGAAGCCGCTGATCCTGGGCAATATTGTTTTTTCCGGCGCCAATGACGGATACAACGCGCTCTTCATCGACCGCGGATCGGAGCTCGCGCGCGTGGACGGCGTCAAGCGTACTTCGCTGATCGTCGATCCGCCGGACGGCAAGGTTCCGCCGCTGACGGCAGAGGCGCGCCAGAGGAACACGGCGGCTCGCGCCCGCGGCTTCGACCGCTACGACAGCGTCAAGGACCGGCCGATAGCCGAGCGCTGCATCGTCGGGTTCGGTTCCACTTCCGGTCCGCCCATGCTGCCGGCGCTCTACAACAGTATGTACCAGATCCTCCAGACCAAGGATTCCGTGATGATCATGGTGGAGATGATTCACGACGTTCGCGTCATCCGCATGAACGGGACGCACAAGCCGGCCGGCATCCGGCAGTTGCTGGGCGACTCGATCGGCCATTGGGAGGGCGACACGCTGGTGGTCGACACAACGAATTTTACTGACGAGACCAGGTTCCGCGGCGCATCGGAAAACCTGCACGTGATTGAGCGCTTCCAGCGCGTGGATTCCGGCACTATCCTGTACCGCGCGACGATCGACGATCCGACCACCTTCACGCAGCCCTGGACCATGGAATACCCGTTTCTGGCGACTCCCGGCCCGATTTATGAGTACGCCTGCCACGAAGGCAACTACGCCATGACGGACATCCTGAGCGGCGCCCGCAAGGCGGACGCGGAGGCGGAGAAAAAGTAGCCGGAAAGCGCCGCAACGCAAGACGTCATTGCGCCCTCCCAACACCGCCCAGTTCGTCTGAATGGTATCGACGCCGCCGCTCAAGAATGCGCCCAGCGGCACGCCGCTCATCAACATTCGAGCGTGTCTTCGCGCCCCAGGAATGTGTGCTGCCGCCTGCGGCGCGCCTGCGACCGGCGCTGGAGCGGGCCGGCCAGAACCCGGTGGGAAGGACTCGCTCAGCAGGATGTCCGCAACGGCGAGAACATCCTCATCGCCGATTCGCCGCGCGATTTCGCCGCCGCCTGCCTGGCGCTGCTCGAAGACGCCGCCGCGCGCAGGCGCCTCGCTACCGTCGCCTGGGAATTGGTCGCCGCTTGCTATTCTTGGGACGAGTAGCGCGTAGGTTTGAACAACTTCTGATATGCCTCGCGCTTTACTTGCCAACTGCCTTGGATGATCGCGGAGGATGGTATTCTACTCGCGTTCGCTGGCGCTTGAAACCGAGCAGATGGTATCGCGCGGAGATTTCGAAGACGCCGATGGCTGCCTTGATCAGATCCGCGCTGCGCAGTTTGGATATGCCTTCGCCCCTCCCCACGTACGTGCTCTTGAATTCTCCGATTCGCAAGCCGCAGCGCATCCACAGAGCCAGAATCTCGGTAAGGTAAATCGGACTCCCATAGCGATAGGCGTGGTCAGCGGCGATTTCCGCCGCCGCCCTGCTGTAGAAGCGGTAGCCGTTGCTGTAGTCGCGCACCCTGCGGCTGATCAGCATCCGCACCGCCGCGCTGCAGACTGCGCTGATTGCGCGCCGGCCCCAAGGCCGGTTGACGACGGCGCTGCCGGCGGCGTACTTGGAGGCGATGGCTACCTCGTATCGTCCTTCCGTAATGATGCGGATGCCTTCGGGCAACTCCTCCGGGCGGTGCGAGAGGTCGCCGTCCATTTCTATGAACACCGCGTGCGGTGTGTTCTCAAGCCCCCACAGCATCAGCTCCCGCAATGCCGAGCCGCGCTGGGAAGCTCGTCTGGTCTTCCTGCGGCGGAACAGAACCAAATGATGGTCCGGCCGCCGCATCCGTTGTTCCAGGTATTCAAGTGTCCCATCCGTGCTGCCGTCGTCGAGAATGCCGATGGTGAAGGGAGCCGGCGCCAGAACGGTCTCGATTTTGTCCAGCAATGCACCGATATTGGCGGCTTCGTTGAGGACCGGAAGCAGAACATATACGCCGGCGCTCTGACGCGGAGCAGCAGGTGTATGGAATGCGTGGCTCAGGCTCGCCTCATTCTGGGGAAGTTTCTGTAGGGCGGCGCAAAACGGCGCACAAAAGGATCTCAGTTCCCAGCAGGCAATCGCAGGCCTGCAAGGCGCCGATAACCAGCCGTACAACCGGAGAGGCTGCTACATCCGAGGATGGCAAGCGGCGCTCGCTAAGATGCAACACGTCGAAGCCGGCCGCCCGTGCGAGTGCCTCCAAACTCCGTGCCGTGAAATACTGAATGTGCTGTGGCGGAAACAACCTTTCCAGCAGCGCACCGGGACGGCCTCCGGTCGCCCTGAAAAGGACCTGCCCGAAGCGGTACACCAGGGAGCGGATGTTCGGCGTTTCCAGGTAGAGCACGCCGCCGGGACGAATCCGGTCGCGCACCTGGCCCAGAAATTCCCTGGGGTCCGCGACATGCTCGATGAGGTCGATAGCTGTTACGGCCGGAAAATCGCGCAGCTCGGCCGGCGCCTCCTCGATGCTCGTTCGATACGCTTCCACGCCCTGCCTTCGGGCGATCTCGACCGCTCGCTCGGCCACTTCAATCCCGACGGGAACGATTCCGAATTCTTCCTGGGCTGTTTTCAGAAAGAGACCGGTGTCACAGCCGATATCCAGGATGCGTTGGCCACGCCAGGACGGGAATTCCAGCGCTGTCGACAGGTGCGCGAACACGTCACGGCAGCGCCGGCGTTGTCCTGGCGTGATGAGGCGGCGCAGCTTGAAATAAGGATGCTCAAAGTAGCGATTATTGTCGTGGAGTACCGCCTGAGCCCTGGCGCCACCGCGTGGAAGATAGATCCAACTCCCGCAGGAGGGGCAGGCGAGCAGTTGTGATTCTTTCATGCGCACCGCCGCTCGCCGGGCGAGAGCGTTTCCGCAAATGACGCAGCGGGCGCCGTTTGACCGTCCGGCTGTGCCCTTCGAAATTTCAGCGAGCTCCATATTCGAGGTTCCTATTGCAACAGGAGGCCGCACGTTTCTGGCAAAAATGCCCTGTTCGTTGTGCGATATGCGCTCGTATTCCTGACTCTCTCATATGTTAGATCAATACCGGCGCTGCCACTCGATCGCATGATTCTGCGCGCCTGCCATAGGCGCCAATACATGCGAAACTGAAGATTCTCAGGCGATCGGGCTGGTAATGATTCGCCGGCCGTTCTGAGCTTCAAAACCAGCAGCTGTGCTCCACGTGAAGCGCGCCAGATATCGAACAGCGCCAACCGGCCGTGGCTCCAAACGCGGCGCCGAGACCGAGGTATCCGCGTCTGCCAGCATGCCGCCTCCGCCAGCTCGTCCGCTGGAGAAATGGGCCGTGCTCGGTATGGCGGCGCTGGTCTCGATCTTGCTGCTTCTGGCGGCCTACTCTACCGATCGCACGGGCGATATAGACGAAATCGGCCTCTATAATCCAACCTACATGTACGTGCACTACGGCAAGATGACCTATCCCGTGCATGGCTTTTTCGACAAGATGATCGTGCATCCACCGGTGCACTACGCGTTGATTGGCATCCTGATGCGTTCCGGCTTTCCGCTCTACTACGCGGAGGCCACGCCGACTCTTGTTTTGGCCCTACTGTGCGTCTGGCTTACCGTCAGAGCGCCGTTTACCGCGCCGGTCAAGATCGGTTTGTTGTACGGCCTGTGGATTTCCATGGCCGTGTTCGCGCGTTTTCACATCGAACTGTTTGGCATGCGGCCAGAAGGCGACGTGGGAGTCGCCTGGCTCGCCGGATTAATCCTCCTGGAGTCCGGCAGGCTGAACGCTTGGAATCCCGTAGAGCTGTCAGCCGGCGCATTTCTTTTGGCGTACGCATGCAGTCTCCACTACTATGCCGCTTTCGGTGTCCTGGGCGCGCTGGTTTACGTGGTTTGGGCGGTCGGCAGCCTGCGCTTGCGCGCCTGGAAGGCAGTGCTGGCGGTGGCGGCAGGCGGCCTGCTTTACGGCCTGCCCTACCTCTGGCTGTTCCTCGTCCCTAATTGGCACGCGATCATGCAGTTCGTCCAGGATGTGAATAAAGGGACCGGCATCCAGGACGTGATCCAAGCGCATTTGAAGGAATATCAGTTCTGGAGCTTCTACAAAGCCGGTAACTTCTGGTTACAGATTCCCGATTCGTTGGGCATTCCGGTGGTGCTGCTGTCGACTCCGGTTCTCCTCGCTCTCCGCGACACGAGAGGCATCGCCTTAGCGGCGCTTCCCCTGCAGTTGTTCCTTCTCTTCTATGCCCACCACCAGACCGCCGGCTATTACATCCACGAAGTAGCCATTTACGGCGCGGCCATTGTCGCCGGAGCTCTCACCGCGGCCGACTGGCTCTTGAGCAAGTGGAAAGCGTCCGCCCGGCCGGCTGGCTGGGCCCTGTTTGGCGTGATGATCATGGTAAGTTTCTGGAACCTGGACAAATGGGGCGGAAAATTGACTGTCTCGCTCAGGCCCCGCGTCCACGAAGCCGAGATCGCCCGGGCGGCCGGACGCGAACTGCTCGGATCCTATGCGACAGTCGCCAGCCGGATCGGACCGTGGTACTCGAGCGGCGGGGAATTCTGGCACGACCCCGCACCCGATATCGTGTGGACGGGCCAAGTGTACCCTCAGGCTGAGGTCAAGAAATACTTTTCTCACTTCGACGCGATCGTTGAGAACGCCCACATGAGCGATGACGCTCACAATGCCAAGCATCAGGCCCTGTTGTCCTGGTACCTGGATGGCACTCTGCACTTGCGGGGGTTCTTTTTTTCAGAAGTAAATTCCGAACTTGCCAACCTCTACTTTCAGGCCACGCCCCCTACCTCAGTGCAAGGTTATGGCCTGCGGAATGGTCAACTCTTCCGCTTCAACCAATCACCTGGAGGGGATCATGAGTTACTGGCGTTCACCGGCCCCGCGCAATTGGTGCTTGAAAAGTTCTTCAAGGTACCCTTGAGCGTCACGATGGCGCTGCCGAAGGACGACCAGACGGAACCCCAGCGCGCGCTGGTCGCCATAATAGTGCGCCACGCGGACAGTGCGGCCGATGTGTCGTCCATTCCGGACACCCGAGTCATCGAGCGGGTTCGCGGCTATCTAGAACCTTTGGACTGGCGCAAAATGGTTGGCGATCTCAGAGAACATGACCGGCCCATGCAGTTCTTCCAGTCTTACGACAAAATCCCTGGCGTAACACTGGAAGCGCAATAATGCCCGTACAACCGGCGCCGGTTTTGTGCATCTCCGCTCCTGGAAAGCAGGGAATCGATCTATGCTTGCTATTCTTGGGACAGAGTAGCGCAAAGGTTTGAGCAAGTCCTGACATGATTCGCTTTCTCGATCTGCCCGCGCAGTACCGCGAGTTGAAACCGGAGATCGATGCGGCCGTCACGCGCGTCTTCGAGAGCGGCCAGTTTACTTTGGGCGTCGAGACCGAGGCGTTCGAGGAGGAGTTCGCCGCCTATTGCGATACCGCCTACGCGGTGGCCGTCAACTCCGGCACCAGCGCGCTGCACCTGGCGCTGCTGGCCTCCGGCATCGGGCCGGGCGACGAAGTCATCACCGTTCCTTTCACTTTCTTCGCCAGCGTGGCTGCAGTCGAATACGTGGGCGCGACGCCGGTTCACGTCGACATCGATCCGGACACTTTCAACATCGACTCCCGCCGGATCGAAGCCGCGATCACCGAGCGCACGCGCGCCATCCTGCCCGTGCATCTCTACGGCCAGCCGGCCCACATGGACCCGATTCTCGAAATCGCGCGCCGCCACAAGCTCATCGTCATCGAAGACGCGGCGCAGGCTCACGGCGCCGAGTACAAAGGACGGCGCGTGGGCGGCATCGGCGATCTCGGCTGCTTCAGCTTTTATCCGACCAAGAATCTGGGCGCCGCCGGCGAAGGCGGCCTCATCACCACGAACAATCCCGAATACGCTCGCACGCTCCAGTTGCTGCGCAATTGGGGCGAGGCGCATCGCTACTATCCCGTGCTGAAGGGCTACAACTACCGCATGCCCGCCCTGCAAGCCGCCATCCTGCGCGTCAAGCTCGCGCGCTTGGAGCAATGGACGGAAACCCGCCGCGCGCTGGCCGCCGAATATGACCGCCTGCTCGAACGCGCCGGCGTGGCGACGCCGGTGGCGCTGCCCGATGTCCGGCACGTGTATTGCTTGTACACGATTCGCGCCGAGGGCCGGGACGGCGTGCAGCGCGGCTTGGGATCGGCGGGCATTCAGACGGCGGTGCACTATCCCTCCCCGATTCACCTCATGCCTGCCTATGCCGGCCCCCGATACAAAGCCGGCGATTTTCCAGCCGCCGAGGAGTGCGCGCGCACGGTCCTGAGCCTCCCGCTGCATCCCTACCTGTCGCGGGAAGACGTCAAGCGCGTGGCTGCGGAAATTTTCAAATTAGTGGACAAAAAAGAAGCGGCCGTTCCATCCGCCCCATAGATGATTTGACCTGGCAGCACAGAAGGTGCGCGCGAGCCGGGAGAAACCCTCGCTATTCCAACCGGTAATTCGGCGCTTCCTTGGTGATGATCACGTCGTGCACGTGGCTCTCCCGCAAGCCCGCCGACGTCACGCGCAGGAAGCCCGCGCGTTCCTGCAATTCGCGAATGCTCTTGCAGCCGCAGTAGCCCATGCCGGCGCGCAGGCCGCCCACCAGTTGGTAAACCATTTCCGCCAGCGGCCCCTTGTACGGCACGCGGCCCTCGATCCCTTCCGGCACCAGCTTCCCGCTCAAATCCTGCGAGTAGCGGTCCGAAGAGCCCTGCGACATCGCGCCCATCGATCCCATGCCGCGATAGCTCTTGAAGGTGCGGCCTTGAAACAGGATCGTTTCGCCCGGGCTTTCTTCGGTTCCCGCCAGGAGGCTCCCGATCATGACCGAATCGGCGCCCGCGGCGATGGCCTTGGTGATGTCGCCGGAGAACTTGATGCCTCCGTCCGAAATCAGCGGGACGCCGGAGCCGCGCGTGGCGCGCGAGCATTCCGCGATGGCCGTGATCTGCGGCACGCCGGCTCCGCTCACCACGCGTGTGGTGCAGATGGACCCCGGCCCGATGCCGACCTTGATTCCATCCGCGCCCAGCTCGATCAGATCGCGCGCGCCTTCGAACGTGGCCACGTTGCCGGCGATCAGGTCCACGTCCGGCAGCTTGTGGCGCAGCGTCCGCACGGCATCCATGACGCCTTCCTGGTGTCCGTGCGCCGAATCCACCACGATCACGTCTACTTTCTTTGCGACTAGTTCCTGGGCGCGCTCCACAAACTCGCCGGTCGATCCCACCGCGGCGCCCACCCGCAGCCGCCCCTGCTGGTCTTTCGCCGCATGCGGATATTTCAGCTTCTTCTGGATGTCCTTGACCGTGATGAGACCCTTGAGCACGTATTGATCGTCCACCACCAGCAGCTTTTCGACGCGGTGCCGGTGCAGAATCTTCTCGGCTTCTTCGAGCGTCGTTCCGACCGGAACCGTGATCAGGTGCTCTTTGGTCATGACTTGCGCGATGGGCAAGTCGAAACGCGTCTCGAAGCGCAAGTCGCGATTGGTCAGGATGCCGACCAGCTTTCCATCCTTGGTGACAGGCACGCCCGAGATGCGGTAGCGCTTCATCAGGTCCAGCGCGTCCGAGATTTTCTTTTCGGGGCTGATTGTCACCGGATCGACGATCATGCCGCTCTCGCTGCGTTTCACCCGGTCGACTTCCTCGGCTTGGCGCTCGACGGACATGTTGCGGTGAATGAATCCGATGCCGCCCTGCTGCGCGAGCGCGATGGCCAGGTGCGATTCGGTCACCGTGTCCATGGCCGAACTGACAATAGGAATATTGAGCGCGATGCGACGCGTCAGGCAGGTGCGCGTATCGGTCAGCGCCGGTAGAACTCCGCTGCGCGCCGGTTGTAGCAGGACGTCGTCGAAAGTTAGACCTTCGGGAATGCTTTCTGGAATCATGCGGGGTATCTCCTATTATGCCCGAACCGCTAGGATGGTCGAGAGCGCACCCGGCGCCACCCGCCGCAGACGCTCGCAAAGGAGATACGTGGCGATTCTGGGATTCATCGAATACGAAGACGCTAGTCCTGAGGTGCGCGCCGTGTACGACGACATCATGGCGGCGCGCCAAACAGATTGGATCAACAATTTCTGGAAAGCGCTGGCGCGCGACCCGGTGACGCTGCGCCGCACCTGGCTCAGCGTCAAGGAAATCATGGCGCCGGGCGCACTGGATGCGCTCACCAAGGAGATGCTCTACCTGGCGGTCAGCGTAACCAATCAGTGTGGCTACTGCATCGCCTCCCACACCGCCGCGGCGCGCAAGGCCGGCATGACGGACGCCATGCTGGCGGAATTGATGGCCGTGACCGGTATGGCGAACGAGAGCAATCGGCTGGCCAGCGGCTATCAGGTCGAAATCGACCAGCGTTTTCTTCCGGCCAAGAATCCGTAGCGCAGGCGCTCTTTCGCCTGACCTACAGTTCACTGTTACATCCCAAGATTTCGGGTCCCATTCTGCGAGCCGGTGCTAGAATCCACTTGAAGGCACGCGGGCGCGAACCGCGTTCCACGCCTTCAAAATCCGATGTTCGAGGTGAATCCATGATGAGTAGTGTCCTTGCTGGCGACGTTCGGCAAACGTTGGACCAATTCCGGCGTTCCGTCGACCAACTGTTCGAAAATTTCTACGGACTTCCCGTGGAGAGCGGAAGGGCAATCGGGACTAGCACCGGAACGCAATGGGTTTTCACTCCGGCGGTGGAAACCGCCTGGGGAGACACGGCGTTGAATTTGCGCGTAATTCTTCCCGGAGTTCCGCAGCACGACCTCAAGGTCAACATCCAGGGCAACCAGCTCCTGATCGAAGGCGAGAGAAAACCTCCGGAAGGATTTGCAAAGAACGCCTACACGCAGCTTTCCTATGGCAGGTTCCGTACCGAGGTGACGCTTCCCCCGGGCCTGGACCTCGACAAGATGAATTGTCAATTGCACGACGGCATTTTGAACATTCATGTGCCGGTCGGCGAGAAGATGCGGCCGCGCCAGATTCAGATCCAGACCGGCGACCAGCGCAAGGGCATTACGGCGTAGTCGCGGCCTGCTCCTGGCGGTATTGTAGGGGTGGGGCTTGGCCTCACTCCTCTCATGCCCTGGCGACCCACTGATCCTGAATCTCTGGAGCTAGTCCGGCGATTGAGGCATGAAATCGCAGAACGCGGAGACCAGCGGCTGGCGATGCTGCTGGCGGGCGTCGAGTTGTACGCCGTGCTGGGCCGTGAGTTCGAGTTGCTCGAAGTGATGCGGACTTTCGCGCACGAGATGCACGAGTCGGTGCAAGGCACCCCCACGGCGAAAGAACTCGAGGAGCTATTCAACCGCGAGCCGCCAGCCGAACGTTGATTGTGGCTTGCGGGAAGGCCAGCCCCCCAGGATCACCGGCTTCCGCTAAGCCGGCGAGACCGTGCTCGGCTACTTCGCGCTGCCGGCCGCTGGCTTTCGAAAATCGTTACGAGCCTCCGCTGGGTTCCATGGCTCATAAGATCTTCCAAGGTATATGTGTTCAGCGTCCCTAAGAACGCCCTGAGAGCCTCTTCCAGTACCGGCTTTAGGGAGCAGACAGGGACAATGCAACAGGTGTTCCGCGTCTTGTCGAAACACTCTGCGATTCGAAATGTCGCCTCCGTTCTTCTTACAACGTCGCCGAGCCGGATGAGCCGCGGTGCAATGGCCAGCGACACACCTCCCGAACGGCCCGGTATCAATTGAACATATCCCTGATCACTGAGGGTCTGCATGACGCGCACCAGGTGGTGTCGGGAAATCGCAAAAGCCCGACTGATTTCTTTGGTGGATAGGACCTCCCCTGGGTGGCACCCCAGGTACAACAGGACCCGAAGAGCGTACTCGCTATGTAAAGTGAGCTGCATTTTCAAACTACGGCCGAAACCTGAAATTGCGTTGGCTATCAGGGAGCCGTGTTTCTGACGGCTGGCGCGGCCGCATGGCTGGTTCTCCAGTAGCCCGGCAGGTTCGGCTTGGTCTCAATAAGTATATCCAGCACGGCCCGCCGGTCTTCCGCCGAAAGACACGCGAACTTCTCGCTCGTATCCTTGCCCGTCAAAACCTCGTGCAGCCGGCGATAGACGCGTTGTTTGGCGGCCTCAGGCAGTCCTTCGAAAGCATCGCTATAGATCATGTAACTGAGCGGATAGCGGAACAGTCGCCTGGATAGATCGAAATCACGCAGAGAGCGGCCCTGTTTGTCGCGGGGGCCGCGTTTGGGAAAATTCTTGACGAAATCGGAAACACCGGTGATCGGATCTTTGATGGGGGCTTCGTCGGCAAACAGCATGTAGAGCGCTGTCTGTTCAGCCAGGAAATCGAGGCGCTCGCGAAAGTCCTCCAGCTTCCCGTTTTGCATGGCGGCGCGTGTCTCCCAACCGAGGCGCGTCATCAAGTTCACCATTCGCGTCTGATGCTCCAGGGTCAGCAATGCGACGATATCGCTCATACCGGTCAGATAAGCGCTGGTATCGAATCTTTTCGCCAGGCTGGTAAGATTTTGGCTGTCGCGGAGGTCCAGCATGTCGGGCCGAAGAGGGTCCGGCGCCACCGCATTTCCCCGATGTTCCAGCGCTCCGGTTGTGCCGCTCACGTACCATCCGCCCCAGCGCTCACTCAACGGACTGCGACCGTCGATAATCACCCCCGCGCCGGGAAACCGCGGCGACCCGTCACTGCTGGGAATGACGGAGCTAACCACCAGGCCCGGAACGTTCAACGTGCCCGGAATCAGATGGCACCGCAGGCACTCGCTGTCGCGCCGGACAAATCTTGGGGTTTGAGACTTCTGAATATCCAGACTGTAGAAGAGCACACCTTGCGTGGGATCCAGCGAGGCTACTTCCATGACCTCGCCATCCTGCACAAATCCAACTGCTGCGTTGTCGTTGAAGTAGAGGGCCCGCGGTCTTTTGGGCGAAATCTTCTGCGCCTGAAAGCTGGTCTTCGAGAAAACCAGCATCTGCGAGTCCACATCGATTTGCAGATGCTTCAACAGACTCCGAAGGTAGCCCCACCGGCCTGGTTCGTAATCCAGCTTGACTTGCCCTTGGTCGATCTGCACCTGAAGGCGCGAGACAGGATCGTTGGTCGGGTGCTCAGCGTACTGAAGGGCGGGATGATCCAACGGCAGGTAGGGATAATCATCCGCGTCGTCTCGAGCTGCCTGTGCAGTCCCGGCTAACGCGATCAGACCTAGGCTTCCAACCAGGGCCGCCGATATAAGATGCATTTGAAATACATATTATAAGCTCGGGGACGCGGGCGGCGCAACTCGACCTGCTTGGACACCGGGGTGATTGCGGTTCGCTAGACTTCCGCGATCACGGGATTCCGCAACTCCCCGATCCCGTCGACATGAATGGTGACTTCATCGCCCGGCTTGAGGTAGCGCGGTGGCCGTCGTGCGAAGCCCACTCCGGCTGGTGTGCCGGTGGCCACCACGTCACCCGGCTCGAGGGTCACAACGCTCGATATAAATTCCACCAGCTCGGGAATCTTGAAAATCAGCTCGCGCGTGTTGGATTGCTGCAGGACTTCGCCGCCGATGCTGAGGCTGATGGCGAGCGAGTGCGGGTCTGCAATTTCGTCCGCGCTCACGAGGCAGGGGCCCATGGGGGCGAAAGTGTCGAACGTCTTGCCCATCAGCCATTGCGTGGTGGCCATCTGAAAATCGCGCGCGCTGACGTCGTTGACGATGCTGTAGCCGAAGACGTGCCGCGTCCAGTCCCCGGCGGCGATGTGCCGGCCGCCCGTTCCGATGACGAAAGCGAATTCGGCTTCGTAGTCCGGCCGCGCGGAATTTTTCGGCAGCACGATCGGCTCGCCCGGCCCGATTACAACGTTTGAAAACTTCGAGAAGATGGTGGGGACCTTGGGGATTTCCATTTTCGCTTCGGTCGCGTGATCGCGATAGTTGAGGCCCACGCAGATCAGCTTGGGCGGCCGCGGAACCGGCGCCAGGAGCTTCACCGCGTCCAGCGCGAAGCTGGATTCATCGGCCGGATGATAAATCCAATTCTCGATTTTGGCTTTGGCTTGCCCGCCGCCCGCCAGGATCGCGAGCATGTCGGAAAAGCCCGCGGCGGAAAGCGACACCACCCGATTCCCGACCATGGCGCCAGCTTCCGCCGGGCCTCCCGGCCTTCGAAAAGTGACCAATCGCATGGACGCTCAGGGCTGAAGAAGAACGTCTGGAAAACCAGGCTAGGCGGCTTTTTGGACTTTGCCGCTTCGAATGCATGCAGTGCAGACGCGGATGCGCTTGGACGCGCCGTTCACGATGGCTCGCACGGTCTGCAAATTGAGGTTCCAGCGGCGCTTGGTCACGTTATGCGCGTGGCTGATCCGGTTGCCGAACCGGGGACCGCGACCGCAGACTTCGCATACTTTGGCCATAATCGTCTCGCTCCTTGGTGGAAACTCCAGTCTAGCAATTCGGTCTGAGCCTCGCAACCGATCTGATATTCTGGCTAGATATTCCAATCGAGGACTTGCGTTGACCGATTTCAACCACATTCACTCTCGTGACGGCGACGACTGGATCTGCGGCCGTAGCATGGCCGTCCACGACGAGCAGCTACTGCACTGCGAGGGGCGCGATCCGGATGAAGAGGAAGCCTGCCGGCTCTGCGCCGAGCGGATCATCGGACACTTCGGCGATCCCATGCACGTGCATTGATCAGCCTGTTTCACAGGCGCAGCTCGAAGCCGGCTCGGCGCACGGCCTCGATGACGCGATTGCGGATCGCCGCCACCTCGTCGGAAGATAGCGTATGATCGTTCGCTCCCACCGTTAGCCGATAGGAAACGCTCTTGCGATTGTCAGGCAGCGGAGCTCCGGTGTATTGCCGGACGAATTCGATTTCCACCAGATCCGCTGCGGCGGCTTCGGCCAGCCGCTGCTGGATTGCGCCCGCCGGTTCCCGCAGTCCAGCGACCACCGATAGGTCGAACGCACTGGTGGGGAAGCGTCGCAGCGGCTGGTAGCGTTTTTCTCGCGTGTCGAGACGCTCGATGACCGCCAGATCGAGATCCAGCACGGCGGCGCGGCCCTCGATGCCAAGCGACGGATGCAACTCGAAAAGGCGGCCGGTGTCTTTGCCGCCCCACAACACAACCGCGGACCGTTCGGGATGCTCGAAGACCCGCGCTGCCGCCGGCCGCAGCTCGCACCCGCGCATCAGGCACTCGGCCAGGCGCTTCAATTCATAGAGCGAGGCTGTCCCGTCTCCTTCGCGCTCGTACATTGCGGCCACCAAGTGCGGGATCTCATCCGGCAAGCCTTCCGGGCGCGGATGAATCTCGCGGCCGATCTCGAACAGCCGGAACGCACTCCGCCAGCGGCTGTTTTCCACGATGTTCTTGCGAATAGCCGGCAGCAGACTGGTTCGCAACAGCGTCTGATCGGATGCGATGGGGTTAGTCACGTGCACATGCTCTTCCGGCTTGAACTCAAAATCGCGGATCATCTCCTCGCTGACGAACGAGTAGTTGTAAACCTCAGTGAATCCCTGCGCCGTGGCCATGCTGCGTACGCGCCGGTGGTAAAGACGAGCCGGGTTCTCGGGCGGCACCACCGAAGCAATCAGCGGCGCTTGCGGCGTGATGGATTCATACCCGATCATGCGCCCCACTTCTTCGAGCAGATCATCCTTGAGCGAAATGTCCTTGGTGGCGCGCCAACTCGGCACCGTTACAGAGAAGCGTCCCGGCGCGGGCTCGTCGACGCAGAATTCGAGCGACTCCAGGATGGAGCGAACGGCGGCCGCGTCGATGGAGCGCCCCAGTTTGCGGCTCAACCAATCTACCGTGATTTCGATCGGCGCCGGCGTTTTGAAAGGCGCCTTGCGGTCCGCCAGCCCACCCACCACGCGAATGCCCGGCGAGACTTCCTCCAGCAACTCAATCGCGCGCGCCAGCCCGCGCACCGTGTTTACGGGGTCTTGAGATTTCTCGAAACGCATAGACGCATCGGTGCGCAGTTTGAGCGCGACCGACGTCTTGCGCACGCTAGCGGCCTGGAAATTGGCGCTCTCCAGCACCAGGCGCTTGGTATCGGGCCCGATGGCGCTAGCGAGGCCGCCGATGACGCCCGCAATCGCAATCGCCCCTTTCTCATCGGCGATCACCAGGTTCGACGCGCTCAACTCGTACTTCTCTTCATTCAATGCTGTGATCCACTCGCCCGCGCGCGCGCTTCGAACGAAAACCGTGCTGCCATGCAACTTATCCGCATCAAAGGCGTGCATCGGCTGCGCCAGCTCCGCCATCACGTAGTTGGTCACATCGACGACGTTGTTGATCGCGTTGAGACCGATGGCTTCCAACCGGTATTGCAGCCAAAGCGGCGAGGGCCGCACGGTCAGGTTCTCAAAAACCAGCGCGCTGTATCGCGGGCACAGCGCCAGATCCTCAATCTGGATGGCAACGGGCGCCGCGCCCGCGGGCAGCCGCTCCAAACGCACGGGATCGCGCAGCGGCTGGTGCGTGATGGCGGCCACTTCGCGCGCCATGCCATGGTGGCCCCACAAGTCCGGCCGGTGCGTAAGCGATTTGTTGTCCACTTCGATGATCGTGTCGGGCGCCGGCAGCGCCTCGGCCTCCAGCTCCACAATGCCGCTGTGATCGCGATTCACTCCCAGCTCCAGGCCGCTCGCCAGCATGCCGTCGCTTTCGACGCCGTCTACCAGCTTGGCGCCAGCCGGAACGTAAACTGCGAGCGTTCCCGGCCGGCAGTTGGGCGCGCCGCAGACCACGGTCTTGCGGCCATAGCGCGCCGTGTCCACGACGGCGATCTGATTGTGGCCGCCCTTGATCCACTCCACTCCCACCACCCGCGCCACCGAAGCCGCCTCCAGCGGAGCGCCCACCGTCTCCAGCCCCTCGCACTCTGCCGTCTTCATGGTCAGCAGGCGCATCAGCTCCTTCGGCTCTTCAGCGAGCGCCGGGACCAGTTCGCGAATCCAGTTGTAGGAAAATTTCATCGGATCTTCGAATGGCGTCTCAGAATTGGCTCAAGAAGCGCAGATCTCCGCTTTGCAGCAGCCGGATGTCGTCGATGCCGTAACGCATCATGGCCAGGCGCGTGAGCCCCAGCCCGAACGCGAAGCCGCCCCACTGGTCCGGATCGATGCCGCTCACCCGCAGCACATTCGGTTGCACCAGCCCGCACGGCAGCAGCTCCACCCAGCCGCTCTGCTTGCACACCGGGCAGCCCGGCCCGCCGCAGATCAGGCACCGGATATCCAGCTCGAAGCCCGGCTCGACAAACGGAAAATACCCGGGCCGCAGCCGCACCGTGACGTCGCGACGAAAGATCGCGCTGAGCAGCGTCTTCATGAAATAAATCAGGTGCGCCACCGACACGTCGCGATCCACCATCATGCCTTCCACCTGGTAGAAGGTATGCTCGTGCGACGCGTCCACTTCTTCGTTGCGAAACGCGCGCCCGGGGGCGATCATGCGCAGCGGCGGGCCCAGCCTTTCCATGCCGCGCACTTGCACCGGCGAGGTGTGCGTCCGCAGCAGGTTGCCGCCTGCCAGCCAGAACGTGTCCTGCATGTCCCGCGCCGGATGTTCCGGCGGAATGTTGAGCGCATCGAAGTTGTGATACTCGGTTTCTACTTCCGGGCCGTCCAGAACGGCGAAGCCGAGCGAAGTGAACAGGTCCTCGATCTCGTTCTGGATCTGTGTCACCGGATGCAGGCTGCCTGGCCGCGGCCCGGGCGCCGGCAGCGTGAGATCCAGCCATTCGGCGCGCAGCCGCTGGTTCAGCGCACCCGCAGCGAAGCTCTGCTTCTTCCATTCCAGCGCGGTTTCGAGCGCCTGCTTGGCGGCGTTGAGCGCCTTACCCGCGCCGGCCCGCTCTTCCGGCGTTAGCTTTCCGAACCCTTTGCTGGTCTGCGCGAGCGACCCTTTGCGACCAAGCACGTCGACCCGCACCGCCTCCAGCGCGTCCATATCCTGGGCGGCCTGGATGCGCGCCACCGCATCCGCTTCGAGTTTTTGGATTTCAACGTCGAGACTCATGCCGCCGGTTGGAACACTTGCTCCGCTTTCGCCAATTCCCAGTCCAGATGGTTGATGTAGAAAATCAGGAGCGCCGGCGGATAACTGGCCTTGAACTGGTCGTAGATTTTCTGCTGCCAGCCTTCGGTGAAGTACTTCGATCCGTCGATATCCTTGGCGAAGAAGCCGTCTTCATTGGGAATGGCCAGCGCATCCAGCACGGCTTTGATCATGTCCAGATGCGAGACCAGGATGGCTTGCGCCAGGTCCGTTGCGAAATCTTCGTCCCGCTCGCCCAGCCGCACCCACAAGCGCGGCTCCGACTTGCGGATGTTCTCCGAGTTGAGCTTGGCCAGATGCAACCGCGCCTTGATCCGATCGAACAGCTGGTAGGTCTTCAGCTTGCCGATCGAAATGCCGCGCAGGAGCTGAGCGAAGGACGGTTGGCCCAGACCCAGGAAAATCTCCGAAAGCTGCATAAAAGGCCAGCGTAACATGCGGGCCAAGACAGGCGCGCCAACTCGGCCGCGTGGACGCTGGGAAATGAGCGGCGCCGAGCAACGCGGAGGCCTGTTGATCCGTCCCATACCCTTAGGTCAGCCCGCCATTTGCGGCTCATGCATGCTTCTGTCACACTCAATATTCATGCCCCGCCGCTCTATCGCCCGGGTTGCTCGTTTGTGTCTCGCGTTTGCTTTGATCCCCGCCTCTCTTCCCCAATCCTGGCCGCCCAGCAACGCGCCAGCCACCTTTCCGTCTAAGGAAAAGCTCTCCTATGAAGTCGAGTGGCGGCTGATCTACGCCGGCAACGCCCATTTGGAAGTGGAACCCGACGGACCGCCCAATAAGTCTGCATGGCAACTCAAGCTGCACCTGGAATCCGCCGGCCTGGTCTCCAAGCTGTACCGGCTGGACGACAATTACAGCACTCGTTTTGACGACCGTTTCTGCACCTCCGCAACCACTATGGACGCACAAGAGCGGAGCCGCCATCATGAGACCAAAGTCGATTACGACTCTGCCCGGGGTAAAGCCTCTTATGTCGAGCGGGACCTGCTGAAGAACACCGTCTTCAAGACCGCGGAGACCGACATTCCGGCCTGCGTCAGCGACATTATGGCCGGGCTGTACAAATTGAGAACGTTGCGGCTCGAGCCTGGCCAGTCCGAACAAATCCCGCTCAGCGACGGCAAGAAAACCATTTCCGCGCGCGTCGAGGCGCAGGCGCGCGAGAGCATCAAGACCAAAGCCGGGAGCTTCAACACCATTCGCTGCGAGGCGTTCGTCTTCAACGGCCTCCTGTACGCCCGCAAGGCGCAGTTGCTGATCTGGCTGACGGACGACGCACGCCACCTCCCGGTGCAGGTTCGCGCGCGGATGAGCTTCCCCATCGGTTCCATCACCTTGGAACTGGAAAAAGAGGAGCATTCGTGAACAGGCTGTGGCTGCTCGGCTGCGCGGCGCTGCTGTTGCGGGCCCAGGCGCCCGCGCCGGATTCCGCGCTGTTGAGCTACGCGCAGGTCATCGAGTCCTGCCAGCGCGCGATCCAGCTCATGGAATCCACCGGCGTGGCCCTGCCCGAGCTGTCGCGCGCGGGCGCTCCGCTGGTCGAGAACGCCCGGCAGATTTTGGTCAACCTGCGCCTCGACACCGCGAGCGGCGATCTCAATTATTCGTTCCTCGCGAATCTACGCGCCTATGTCGCGCTCTCGGATGCCGTGCCGCGGCCGTTTCCATTTTCCGAAGAAGCGCAGAAGCAGTTGCACGAGCTGCGCGACCTGCTGGCGCGCTTCGAGTCCCATGTTCACGCGCTGGTTGCGCAAAAGGACCAACAGCTCCGTGCCCCGGATCGCGACAATCTCGCGCGCTACGCCGACCTGGACTCGCGCATCGGGCCGCCCAAACCCGACAAGCCACGCGTCGTGTTCCTGGGCGATTCCATCACGGACCGCTGGCGGCTCAACGAATACTTCCCCGAGCGCGACTTCGTCAATCGCGGCATCGGCGGCCAGATCACGGGCCAGATGCTCGGCCGGATGGAATCGGATGTGATCCGCCTGCAGCCGGCTGCGATCGTGGTGCTGGGCGGCACCAACGACATCGCGCGCGGAGTCCCTATCAACGCCATTGAAGACAACCTGGCGATGATCGCCGACCTGGCGGCCTTTTACAAGATCCGAGTCGTCCTGGCTTCTTTGCTCCCGATCAGCGACTATCACAAGGACGCCGATCCGAATTACGAACGAACGCGGACGCGCCCGCCGTCCACCATTCGCACGCTGAACGACTGGATCAAGGGCTTGTGCGGGAAACGGAATTTGATCTATCTCGACTACTATTCGCAGGTGGTGGACTCGTCGGGATTCCTGAAGGCCGATCTATCCGATGACGGCCTGCACCCCAACAGCGCCGGATACCGCTTGATGGCGCAACTTGCGCTGAAGGCCATCAATCAGGTGATCGCTCCGGCGCCGGAACCGGCACAGCAGAAAAAACGCCGCTTCTTCGGCAAAACCGGGAACTGAGAAACACTACTGCCGCTGCGCGACTTGAAAATGGCTCAGCGTGCCGGCGTAGCTCGAAAGGCCTTTATACAGCGCTTCGGCGATGCGCTGGCGGTGGTCCGGTCGTCGCATCGCGCGTTCATCCTGAGCATTGCTGATGAAACCGATTTCGGCCAGCACCGACGGCATGGTGGCCCCGATCAGCACCACGAAGGGCGCCTTCTTCACGCCCCGATCCTTGGAGTGCGCATTGGTCTTCGCCGACAGCGCGAACATAGCGGTCTGCACGCGCGAGGCGAACTCCCGCGATTCCTCCACCTTGTCTTTGAGCGCGATCTTCTGCAGCAGATCCTGCAGTTCGTAAATCGTTTCCTGCGACCCGGAATTCTCGCGCGCCGCCACCTCCAGCGCCGACTTCGAGGTGGTGAAGTTCAGATAATACGTTTCGACGCCCGCGGCCGAGCGCATGGGAGAGGAATTGGCGTGGATGGAAAGAAACAGGTCGGCTTTGGCCTCGTTGGCGATTTCAGTGCGGCGCTCCAGCGGGATGAAGGTATCGTCGGTGCGCGTGTAGATGACTTCGCTCCCCATCCGTTCCTCGATCAACGCGCCCAGCCGGCGTGAGACGTCCAGTACCAGGTCCTTTTCGCGCAGGCCTTCCGGCCCAATGGTTCCGGTATCATGCCCGCCGTGCCCCGCGTCGATAACGATGCGCCCCAGCTTCAAACCGAGGACGCGAATCATGGACCGGTCGCCGGTCGCGTTGCGCTTGGCCGGAAGCGCCGTCTCCGCCGGAGACGCGGCCGTGGGGCTCGATGCAGAACTGGCTGGGATGCCGGGCTTCGAGATCGCGGACGAAGCCGCGGCTGCGGAAGCGCTCGAAAGGCCCGGGCTGGCCATGGGCGGTACGCTCAGTTTGGCGAGCACGGTCGCCGCAGCAACCGCCGAAGCGCTCGATGCGGACGGGCTCGCGCCGCCGGACGGCGGTGCCGCAGCAGAAGGCGTCGAAGCGGGCGGACTCACCGAATTGGGAACGCTCGGCCTCACGAACGGAGGCGGACCGGGCCGCAACGTGGAAGCAGAAAGCTTGGCGCTGATCGCCGCCGGGGCCACAGGCTGCGACGTCTCAACTACCGGAGGGGTCTCCAGCCTTGTTTCCGTTTTTTTGGAAGCCAGCGCGGCCTGAGCCGCCGGGGGCGGATTGAACCGCCGGCGGGCCACGAGCGCCAGGTCCGGCGCCGGCGCTTCCCCTGGATGCGCGGAGGGGCGCAGTTCGATGATCAGACGATTGGGATTTTCCAGGCGAGACGTCGATGCTTCAGCCGCGCCCGCCATGTCCAGGACCACCCGGGTCACATTCTTCTGCGGCGCGGCGACGCGAATTTGATGTAACAGCTTGTCGGAAACCGGAATGACGGTGAGGGACTGGCCCAGCGCGGGCTTGGCCCCCACCAGATCGAAGAAAATGCGGTCTGGGTTGCTCAGATGATCGGAGCGAACCTGAAATTCGCCGTCCGTCTCGACCGCGATCCGCGTGACGTCCCCCAGCGACCAAAACCGAACCGCCGTGACATGGCTCTGTTCGCCCGGCTGGGCTGCCAGCAGGCCGCTGCCCAGCCAGAGCGCGAGCACCACACGCAGGCACGCGCCCGCCGATCTCACGTGCAACGGAATCCGCTCTCCAGAAAGCGCGCACAACGGAACGCCGCGGCAACGCTTTTTGTTCGCCGCGAGGAGGCTACGGCGTCCTGTGCGCTCGTGCGGACGCTTTCGGGGGAGGTGAAGCATATCACTCCTGTCGAGTTGCGATGTGAAGCCGCCCGTCCTGGTCCAAGTAAGCCACCACATGCCGGGGTTCATCCCCGGCCGGTTTCGCCTGCTCCACAACCTTAGCCTCTATTTTGCCTTTTTCAGCCGCCCGCTTGGCTTGGCCATACTTATTGCCGACCTTCGCCACATAATTGATGGTCTCGGGATAAGGCGGCACATTCTTGTATTTCGCGACCGCCTTCTCTCCCGCGTTGTAGGCGGCGATCGCCAGCCGGTCATCCTGAAAGGTGTCCTGAAGGAACTTGAGATAGCGCACGCCGGCTTCGATGTTCTGTCGGGGATCGAAAGTGTCGGTCACGCCGAATCGTCGCGCCGTAGCCGGCATCAATTGCATCAGTCCCTGGGCTCCCTTGGGTGACACGGCGAACGGATTGTAATTGCTCTCCACCTGGATCACCGAATCGACCAGCTGCGCATTGACATCCAGCTTTCTGGCGGTTTCGTCGATGGTCGCGCGAATAGCCAGGTCCGGTTTCGCGCTCGCGACATCGCCCGGCTTTCCCGATACGATCATGCGGCGCACCAGGCGGCCAGTGCGTGTATCCACCCGCACCACAGAGACGACGCGAGGAGCCTCAGCCGCCGCTAACTGGCTGGCGGCCGGCGTGACAGCGTCGTCGGCGTGCAGACCGGCCCCGATCATCGCGGTTGCAACCGCCGCCCCCAGTATAATATCCGAACAAAAGCGCATCCTCTTGTTTTATCCGATTATACCCGGAAATCTCCCCTCCGCAACTCCCTGTGGCCGGAATCCTGAACAGGGCGGCCGCTAACCCGTGCCCGAAGCATTCTCAACTGCAATGCTACCATGCTCTTATGAGGGCCCTCGGATACGTGCTGGCGGGCGGCCAGAGTACCCGAATGGGCCGCGACAAAGCGCTGCTGTCGTATCGCGGCGCCACCCTGGTGGAGCACGTCGCGCGCGTGGTCGAAGGGGCGCTCGATGCCGCGCAGACAGGCGCGGCCGTGACGATTCTCGGCGATCCTGTCCGATACTCCCAGCTCGGCTTCCCGGTTCAGGCCGATCTGGTCGCCGGCTGCGGGCCGATAGGCGGCATTTTCACCGCGCTCAGCCTGAGCCCGTGCGACTGGAATCTGATCGTGGCCTGCGACATGCCAAACCTTTCGAGCGCCGGCCTGCGCACGCTTCTGGCTTGTTCCCGGCATTCGGCGGCGAACTGCCTGGTGGCCTCCGGAGCTGGCGCCGAGCCTGAGCCGCTGTGCGGGGTTTACCATCGCCGCTGCCTGGCGGCGCTGGACCGCGCGATCCGAGGGAAACGCTTTCGTATGAAGAACTTAGTGCGAGAACTCGAGGCCGAAATCGTCCCGCTGGATGGTCCGGTGCTCGCCAATGTCAACACCCCGGACGAGTGGCTTCGATTCGACGGGCAGCCCGGATGACCGAAAAACTCCACTACATCGAGTTCCGCCATGTTTATAAGACGTTCGACCATCCGGTTTTAGTCGATGTCAGCTTTCATGTCGATGGCGGCGAGACGCTGGCGATCATCGGCCGCAGCGGCGTCGGCAAGTCGGTCAGCCTGAGCCACATCATGGGCTTCCTCAAGCCCGACCAGGGCCGCGTCTTCGTCGCCTACCAGGACATCACCGATTTCGCCGAGGCCGAGCTGCGCGAGATTCGCAAGAAAGTGACCATGGTGTTTCAATCCGGCGCGTTGTTCGACTCGCTGACCGTCGGCGAGAACATCCTGTTTTCGCTCGAACTGCGCAGCGACTACGACGAGCGGAACAAGGAAGACGTCGTGGACGGCTTGCTGTCGATGGTGGACATGCTCCAGTTCCGCGACGCCTATCCGGCCGACTTGTCCACCGGCTACAAGCGCGCCGTCGCCATCGCCCGCGCCCTCGCGGCCCAGCCAGAGTGCATTCTCTACGACGAACCCACCACCATGGTGGACCCCATCATGTCCGACATCCTGATTAACTTGATGCTCAAGCTGAAGCGCGAGCTGAGGCTGACCGCGGTGGTGGTCACCCACGACCTGGATCTGATGCGCAAAGTGGCCGACCGCGTGGTGTTTCTGTACGAAGGCAAGGCCATCTACTTCGGCGCGGTCTCAGACCTGGACAAAGCCGATCATCCGCACATCCGGGAGTTCCTGGCGATGGACCGCGTGGAGCTGGTCTAGCGCTCCTGCCGCGCCGCTACTTCTGTTTCTTCTCGAAATTGAGCGACGCCGAATTCATGCAATATCGCAGGTGCGTCGGCTTCGGACCGTCCTCGAATACGTGCCCCAGATGCGCGTCGCACTTGCTGCAAAGCACCTCGACGCGCCGCATGCCATGACTCGTATCGACTTCGGTGGTGACGTTGTCCTGAGACAGCGGCGCATAAAAGCTAGGCCAGCCAGTCCCGGAATCGTACTTGGTCTCCGAGTCGAACAGCGGATTCCCGCAGCACACGCAGCGGTAGATCCCCGGCTCGTGATTATTCCAGTACTTGCCGCTAAACGCCGGCTCGGTCCCTTTGCGGCGCGCCACCTGGTACTGTTCCGGCGTCAACTGCTGGCGCCATTCTTGGTCCTGCTTCATAACTTTTTGAGTCATAAAATGCTCACCAGACCGCCCTCTTGTAGTACCGCCGGATTTTTTCGTCCTTGCTAATGAGCGGCGCGTCGTTCACGCTGGCCTGCGCGACAATCAGCCTGTCGAACGGATCCCTCACCCACTTTTGGTGTACGGCGTTTTCGACGACATCGGCGAACGGAAGCCCGCAAACCGACAGGCCGATCTCTGCGGACAGCCGCTCTACCATCGTCTGGCTTGTTCGCATCAGCCTGTGGACCTCGTGGAGAAATTCAAGCTCTAGGATCACCGCCGGTGAAATGAAGAGGGAATCACTCTGGACCCGCACCGCAGCCGCCTGGCTCAGTTGATCCACCTTACCGTCGTAGAGCCAGACGACTACGTGAGTGTCCAAGTATGTCATTTCAACTCACTCCACTCACTGAGCCAATCCATGTGAACGATGTCTTCAGGGTCGCCCACCAGACTGTGTCGCTTTTTCAACCGGCTGAGCCTGTCAGGCTTCATCTCGGGGACGATTTTGAGAACCTTGCCCTTGCGGATCACCTCCACCGGAACACCCGTTTCCAGGGCCTGGTCAAGAATGCTGTAGATGTTTTCCCGGAGTTTAGAGGCGGTGACTCGCATGGCTTCACTATAACACGTACGTACGGCATTCTGGACTCGTACGTACTATGACGCCCTTACCCCTCCAGCTTCACCAGCGCCTGCGCCGCCAGCACCGCTTCGGCGTCCTCGGCGGTGAACTGCTCGGTCTTGGCGGAGTGATTCATGGAGCAGAACTTCGGACCGCACATCGAGCAGAACGCCGCGTCCTTGAAGCCTTCCTCGGGCAGCGTCTCGTCGTGCATGGCCTCGGCCGTCTCCGGGTCGAGCGAGAGCTCGAACTGCCGGCGCCAGTCGAAACGGTATCGCGCATGCGAAAGCTGGTCGTCGCGGTCGCGCGCACCCGGACGGTGCCGCGCGATGTCGGCCGCATGGGCCGCGATCTTGTAGGCGATGATCCCCTGCTTGACGTCCTCGCGGTTCGGAAGCCCCAGGTGTTCCTTGGGCGTCACGTAACACAGCATCGACGCGCCATACCAGCCGATCATGGCCGCGCCGATCGCCGAAGTAATGTGATCGTAGCCCGGCGCGAAGTCCGTCACCAGCGGCCCCAGCGTGTAGAAGGGCGCTTCTTGGCACAGCTCCTCTTCCTTCTCCACCTGAAGCTGGATCTGGTCCATCGGAATGTGCCCGGGACCTTCGATCATGACCTGCACGTCGTACTCCCAGGCCTGGCGAGTCAGCTCGCCCAGCGTCTTCAACTCCGCAAACTGCGCCGCGTCGCTCGCATCCGCCAGGCAACCCGGCCGCAGCCCGTCGCCGAGCGAAAAGCTCACGTCGTGCTTCTGGAAAATCCTGCAAATCGCGTCGAAGTGCTCGTACAGGAAATTCTGCTTGTGGTTCTTCACCATCCACTCGGCCAGGATCGCCCCGCCGCGGCTCACGATGCCCGTGATCCGCTTGGTGGTCAGAGGAACGTACTGCACCAGCACGCCGGCGTGAATGGTCATGTAATCGACGCCCTGCTCGGCCTGCTCCTCGATCACTTCCAGCATCACGCCGATGTTCAGGTCCTCCACCCGCCTCACCCGCGCCAGCGCCTCATAGATCGGCACGGTCCCGATCGGGATGGGCGATTCGGCGATGATGGCTTTGCGGATGCGCGGGATGTCACCGCCGGTGGAAAGATCCATCAGCGTATCGGCGCCGTACTTCACGGCGTAGTGCAGCTTGGCGACCTCTTCCTCGATGTTGGACGTAGTCGACGAGTTGCCGATGTTGGCGTTGATCTTGCACTTCGACGCCACCCCGATGCACATGGGCTCCAGGCTGGCGTGATGGATATTGGCGGGGATGATCATGCGGCCGCGCGCGACTTCGGACCGGATCAGCTCCGGCTCCAATCGCTCGCGCCGCGCGACGTATTGCATCTCCTCGGTGACAACGCCTTTGCGGGCGTAGTGCAACTGAGTCCGGATCGCGTCGCTCAACCGGGGAGTAATCCATTGGTTCCGCATACCGGCCATTTTAGCGCGGAAAAAAATCGGCGACTGCCCGGCGGCTGCCAAGTGAGCGTCCGAGCAGGGGTGGTGTGCGCCAACACAACGGCTTCAAGTCCGGGCCGCCTGGGCGAAGCTCGCCGAGACGCTGACACCGTTTCGGACGCAACGACCGTAGAAGCTGCCGCTAGCCTCCGTCGCTAGCCGGGGCGACTGTTGTTTCCAGCCTGGCCAGTCTCGCTTCCAAACGAGTCACCGCATCGTCCAATTCCTGATGTTGCGGCTGGCTCGCGAAAACGGGATTGTTCACCCACCAGTCCATTCCCATTTCGCGGGCCTTGTCCACCGAGCAGATCACCAGCCGTATTTGCAACGACAACAGCTCGATGTCGACCAGCTTCACTTTGATATCGCCGGCGATAACAATGCCCTTATCGAGCACTCGTTCGAGAACGTCGGACAGCGTTGAGGTCTGAACGGCGTGCGCCACCGCATGTTGCTGCATGAGGACTCTCCTTCTCTACAAAAGCTTTCCGAGCGGGCCCAGGTCGAGGTTCAAGTCCTCTTCGTCGAGGCCGAATTCCTTCCGCAAGCGTTCGATCTCTTCCGCCTGGCGCATCAATGTGAGGCCCAGCCGCTCGATCTGTTCTTCGGTCAGCGAGCCGGCGTCGATGCGGCGAATGGCTTGGCGCTCCAGGAGCTCGTGCAGTAGTTTCACCAGCGTCAGCACCAGTTGGCCCAGCCCGTTCTTTACGCTGTCGGAATCCAGGTTCAACCGAAGCCGGGCCGGCATTCCGCTTGGCTGGTCCGCCGCGGGCCTGACCGCCGCCGCCCTGCCTGCGCAGGGTTCGAGCACCCGGGCGAAGTCTGAAATCGATTCAGACTCGACTTGCGCCATTCCGTCCCACTGCATCCCGAGGCTCCTTTCCAATATCGATGCTTAGACCCACGCCGCCCGGCCCGCCGCGCGCGGTCTCCGCGGACGAAAGCACGAGGTGAAGACCCAAGTAGATCAGCTCCACGTCGGCCACCGAGATGGTCACTTCCCCGGCCACCACGGCGCCCGTGTCCAGCACGCGATCCAGCGCCTCGCAAAGCGAGACGCGCTCCCGGTCGTCGAGCCCGGACAGATCGAGCTCGGCTGAGCGGTTTGTCTGCATTTCACGCTGGGACATAAGAGCCGGCGAACTCCACGCTGGCCGGTTGATACAGGGCCTCGGCCAGTTCGTCCAGCCGCTCGAGTCCCACCGGATGCCCCTGCCGATAAATCAGGCTGTGCTGCTGTTTCGGGAAAGTCTGGCGGAAGCTTCGGACCACGCTCAACTCCCGCCGCCGCAGGCTGGCGCACAGACTACAGTCTCCGGGTGGAGTCATGAGGTTGAGGAAAATCGCCGGGACGACAATGCCAAGACCATCGCACGCCGCCACTAAGTCCTTGGTTTCCTCCCATGCCATCCGGGTGGGTATGCTCACCACGTAGAGAATGGCCCGGGCCGGATCGAGAAGCAGTCCGCGGAATTGCTTCAAGTTCTTGGAAAGTTCAATCAATTCTCCGGAGAAGCGCGGCAGCTTCCAGACGCGCTCGTACTTCAAGAGAACGCTGAAGAATGTCTTCAGCCACTGGTCGATGAGAGCGGGCAGTTCCATCAGCCGGATAAAGTGGCCGGTCGCCGCCGAATCCAGGACAAAAACGTCATAGCGGTGGTGGGCCAGGAAATCGAGGATACGCGCCAGCGCCATTACTTCGTCCAACCCGGGCGGCGCCAGGTCCAGCATCTTCTCCAGAACGATGCGATCGAAGGTCAGGTCAAGACCGCCCGCGACGGATTCCAGGAACTCCTGGATGTCGGCCGCATACCGGGCTTTCAGAGCCTCAAACTCGGCCGGCGCATCGATTTCCATGGCGTTCAGCCCGGCCGCGACGCGGACCGGCCGGGGGCCGATCTCCAGATTCAGGCAGGCCGAAAGCGAGTGAGCCGGATCGGTGGAGAACAGCAGGATTCGCTTTTCGGGGAAGTCGCGCGCCAGCCGCACCGCAGTGACGCACGAAAGCGTGGTTTTGCCCACCCCGCCTTTGCCGGCAAACAGAACCAGCCGGACTTGCCGGGGTGGCTGCATCGCCGGTGTCTCAACCCGCTGGTGGGGAGTCCCCCGCAACTTGAAAACGATTTCCGGCGCTTTCTCGATCAGGCGCGTATGGCGCCAAAAGCGGGATAACATCTCGGCGCCGCGAACTTCGTCCGCGAACAGGTCGACCGCCCACAGCGCGTGGGCGCCATTCGCCGGACACAACTGCCGGATCTGGGCTTGTTCCCGCATGTGCGCCTCCGAGCAGGTGGCGCACGGACCCGGCGGATGAAGCTGGTTGACGATCACCTCAGACACCGGGATGCGCCAGCGCTCCAGTTCCTTCCGCAGCCCGGCTGTTTCCCGGACGCTGAGCGGTTCGGCGATGGTCACCGGAACAAACCGGCAGCGCGCCGGATCAGTGAGCAGCTTTTCCATGCACCGCAGCGAGCGCCGCCACTTGCGCAGAAAGAGGTCCAGTGAGTCCGGGTTCTCGGACCGGCCGAACACCTTTCGCATGTAGCGCCGCTTGGCCAGCAGCGCGTCCAGCATGGACAGCCAGTTTCCGAGCAGCGCCGGCATGCCCAGCAGCCGCAGGGTGTGACCGCTGGGCGCCGTGTCCACTACGATGCAGGCGTAGCGGCCACCTGCCACCCGGTCTGCGATCTGCAAAAACGCCATGAGTTCGTCCAGGCCGGGTAGAGACAGGTTGAGGAAGCGGCGGATGTCTTCGTCGTCCAGAAACGTGCCCGCGGCCGCAATCTCATGCAGCGTGGGACCGTTCTCTGCCCGGAAGGCAGCCAGGCACTGCTGCGCATCCAACTCGAGCACGGTCAGGTTGGCCGGAGGAGTTAGACCGGCCAGGCTGTCGCCCAGCGAGTGGGCCGGGTCGGTCGAGACCAGCAGGAAGGAATCCGCGGCCCTTTCGGTTGCCAGCTGCAGAGCCGCCGCGACGGCGCAGGTGGTCTTTCCCACGCCTCCTTTGCCTCCGAACAGCAACAGGTGAACGCTGCTCGAGTCCAGGAAGGACGGGCGCGTCGGTCTCATTGATGCAGTCACCGGACCTTCCCCGGGGTTGGAGTTTGCTCGAGGACCTCCTGGCGATCCATTTCTTCTTCGTCTCCGCCGGGCTCGGAGCGCGCTTCGATTTCGTCCAGCCGGTCCAGCAACACTTTTTCGTGCTGTTCAAACTCCTGTTCGGAGATGGCATTGGTTTCCAACTGCATGTACAGATTCCTAAGCTGCTGGGCAATCGACTCGGGCTCGTTGTCCAGCTCCTCGCGCGCCGTGTTGTGGATTTCGCGGAAGATCCACAGGATGCCCCGGAACGGAGAAAGCAGGATGTCGTCGATCAGCAACATGGCCGCTCCCGACTACGGCGCCAGCGCGACTTGGACAAAGTTGTGAGGAGCCCACGGCCCGTTATAGTCGAAGGCGAAGTTGTTGTCGAACAGTTGCGCCGCCTGGAAGACCGCGTTTCCGAAGCTCTCCTGCGCCCGGCGGCTCACCAGGCAGGCCAGATTCATCACCTCGTGTTCGTTGCGGCAGGGACTGGCCTTGGTCTCAAAGCAGGCGCTGGACAAAATCTGTTCCACCTGTTCGGTATGGCTCTCGCGGTCTTGGTTGAGGAGCCGGTCAAACATCCGGCCGAGCTCGATCTTGGCTTCCTGGGTGGGATGCCGGTTGCCGCCCAGAAGCCGGTCCCGCGCCGAGCGCAGTTCGGAATTGGTTTGGACGAAATACTCGAAGATGTTGGGAACGTCCCAGGTGACGCGCAGCCCCATTTCCACCTTTCCGGCGACGTGTTCGAGTTGCTCGAGGAACATGCGCTGGTTGCGCCGCAGAATCTTGCGAACCGCGTCCGGATGATCCGCCAGGATCCCGAATGACATGGGCAGCGGCGTCATGTCCGCCAGCAACTGTTTCAACACCGCCTGGTGCGCCGCCAGGTGCCGGCGCTCGGGCCGGACCTTCTCGCCCGGGATGCCGCTGACGACCGCGGTGAGGCGTCCTTCCGTGATGCTCTCGACCGGCTTTCCGTCGATGCCCGGAAAATTGCAGTTCCGCAGTTCCCCGGCCAGCACGATGGCAAACAGATATCTCTTCCCCGGCGCCGTAGCCCTGGTCTGCTCCGGCTCCGATGACTTCAAAACCATGGCGCGGCCCTGATCGCTCATTGGCATTCTCCCTGACATCCAGTTCTGTTCCGGCGGCGGCCTGGCCAACCCATGCCCAGCCAGATGCGCCGAGCTTCTGGATGGAGCAGGCCAATCCGATCCGGAATCTGTGTGGCTGCTTCCATTCGCCACCGAGGCACGCCGGCCGAGGTTCGGCAACCACGGAAGCTGCGGCAGTGGCGGTTGCCAGCCAGGCGCCGCTTGTTGCGGAGGTGCGCGGGGCTGTTGACCGTCGGCATGGCTCAGGTCAATACCGGATGCGAAATCCGCGCGCGCTGGGGCGTGGCGAGGGCCGGACTTCGATGCCCGGCAGCCGCCGCGACGCGAGCGCACCCGAGCTACCGATCGCCGCCAGCAGGATCTGCTTCTCGTTCTCGATCTCCTGGAGCCGCAGATCGATCTCGCGAATCCGGCGCGCCGCGCTGTTCCGCTCCGAGCTTCTCCGCACCTTTTCCATCTCCAGGCAGGTAATCTGCATGTAGCCGCGGTAGGGGAGTGCGCCCGCATCCACTCTGCTGGAGAGGGTTCGAATGTTCTTCAGACCTCGGTTGGGCACTGCCATCTGCTTCAATCCTTTCCTTTGAATCTTTGCGCGGGGAGCGTCTGCGGTGGCTTCGACCGCTGGCGCGAACCGCCGCACACCTTGGCCACCGCCTCTTCCACCTTCTGCGGCATCAGCGAATGGCCCTCCCGCGTCACCTTGGCCGTGTCCGTATGCAACACGTCGCGATACACCCATTGAAAGACCGGATCGTCCGGCCGCGCGCGCGCCTGGCGATGTGCCAGGATCTTGGCCATGGCAATCGAGGCGCGAATGGTCGGCCGGTGATTGTTCACTCCGATGGCCCGCAGCTCGCGAACCAGGTCCACGATGACTTCCGCGTCCTCGCGGCCGACGCCGGATTTGGCCACGGCCACCCGGACCTCGGTCTCACGGTCGAAATTGCCGATGTCAATGGTGATCAGCCGGTCCATCAGGGCGTCCTGTGTCTTGTGGACTCCGGCGTACTCCTCCGGGTTGGAAGTGAAGATCGCGCGGAACTCCGGATGCACTTCGATGTACCCCTTCCCGGATCGCCGCAGACTCGGAAGATTCAGAATTCTCTCCTCCAGAACGCTCAGCAAAGAGTTGTTGGCTTCCGGGCGGGAGCGGTTGAACTCGTCGTAGATCAGCGTATAACCGTTCTGGCACGCCATGGTAAGCCGGTTGTCCATCCACACCGTGTTCAGGTTCTCTTCGGTCTTCACAACGGAGTGAATGTAGTTGTCGATGAGTTTCGATTTGCGGTAGCCGGTATCCTTGCCAATCAGGTCCGAACTGCTGAACTCGTCGTCGCCGTGGATCAAGGCCACCGGCCGGTTGCGCTGCGCGGCGACGTGGAAAGCCAGCGTGGTCTTTCCCGTTCCAGCCGGACCGGCGAAATGCACCGCATATCCGACTTCGAGATAGGCGAGCGCCCGCTCGGTCAAGTCCTTGATGTGCGGCGTCGCCACGAACTCCTCGCTGGCCTCGGGCAGCACGTGGTCGTCTTCGGGCTGTATTCTAACGGTCATGGCCGTGCGCTCGCTAGTATCGGTGTCTGCCATTTCGAGGTCCTCTCTCCTTTTTCCCGGCGGCCGGCCGCGTTCCAGACAGCCTGCCACGTTCCTGACAGCCGCCCGCACTCCGACCGCCGGCCGCATCCAGACCGCCGGCCGCGTTCCTGGCAGCCGGGCGCGTTCCTCTCAGCTTGCCCACGTTCCTGACAGCCGCCCGCATTCCAGAGCGCTGGCCGCTACCTGGGATCCAGTTCTTTGCGTTTCTTGCGCCGGAATTTATTCGCTGCTTGAATCCGGGCCTGCGGCGCCGCGGTGTGTGGCGGAGTTTGCGTCTGGCCCGTATCCAGTGAAGTTGTGTATGTCGGCGGCGCGGGCGGCCCTGGGCGGGTCCGGGCGTCTGGGGTTATCCGCTGCTCGCGGTCTACAGCCGGAATTCGGCCCTCCGCAGAATTCAATCCGCACCACGCCCGGCGGGCTCCCGCGAGATCGCTGGCGATGCCCAAGCGCAATTTGGAAATCCCAAGCTGCGCCGATCTGCTGGAGCGTGCGAGCTCGGTTCGGAACATCCTTCGCCCCTGTCGCCATGCCAGGATTTCGTCCCGCAGACGCGTCATGCTCTCCGTGAGAACACCCATGCTACCTCTCGAAGGCGGCGCTTCTGGTGTGAAACAACCCAGGCTCCGGACGGCTGCCGTGCTCCGCTGATTTTTCACAGGGACGAACAGCACACGCCGCCATCTGTCAGGCAGCCCGGCCGGTCCAGGCGCGGCGGACTCCCGCCAGGTCGGATCTCATCTCGCGCCGCGCGCTGTGCACCGTGCGCCTCAGATTCCGCAGTAACGCTTGCCGGTCGCTTTTGGTTCTCTTGGCCATCCCAGCGCGAGCGCTGCCGAACTGATCGCATAATCCGGACACCAACTGCCTTCTATCCCGGCTTCCGCGCTCCAGCTCACTCAATAGCTCGCCGCGGCCCTTGCGCATAGCGACGATTTCTGCGCACAAGCGAGTCATATCGTCGGTTAACATCATCCTGGTCTTCTCCCTTTCTGCTGACTTCGCTGCTGGCTCCCATCCGCCGGGAGAGGCCCGTCCGAGGACCTCCGCCGGCAACGGGAACTTCTCAACTGCGCTTTTACGCCGGCGCTGCGGCACTGGCGGTCAAGCCAATGGCTTCGGCATACTTCAGGTATGTTTCCACCGAAGCGATCACCACTCGGGCTTCCACCGACAGCAGTTCGATGCCGACCAATGACACCTTCGCCCAGGCATCGATTACGATGCCCTTGTCGAGAATGCGGTCAACAACTTCAGCCAGGCTCGATGAATCCGTAGACTTCTGCACTTTCGCCATCGTTCTATTCTCCTTTCCAGATCGGACCTCGTTTTCGCGCGGCCCATCCTTACTTGTGCAACCCAACAGCCAAGCCGGCCGCCGGCCGCCAAACACACAAGTGGATTTGTCTTCCACGCTTTCTCCAATGCTCCTCGGCTTTTTTCGGAGATAGTACGGAATTCGTTCCCTAGCGCCGGCTCCCTAGCTTCCTGAACGACGCCGCGCCAGGGCTTTTCGTACCGCGCGGGTGATTTCTTCATGCAAAAACGGTTTGCAAACAAAATCCTGAATAAGCCCGCTGGCTTGCGCTTGCTGAATGGCGGGAGCATCCTGGTAAAAGTAGCCCGACACCACGATGATCAAAAGGCCCGGATCGAGGGCGCGAATCCGAACCGCCAGTTCAAGTCCGTCCATGTCCGGCAGCTTGGCGTCGAGCAGCGCCAGCGCATAGGAGCGCTGCTCGACCTCTCGCAGGGCCTGCGCGCCGCTCAGCGCCCGCTGGGTTCGAAGGCCCTGCTTTCGCAGAACATGTTCCAACGCCCAGCAGGTGTCGGGCTCGTCATCCACGATCAGACAGATGGGCTGCTGGTCTGGCACCCTTTCGTCCCCGTTCCCACAGTGTTACGGTAAACGTGCTCCCTTTTTCCAGAGCGCTCTCGACCTCAATCGAGCCCCCGTGCTGCTGGATGACGGAGTAACAGATGGACAGGCCCAGCCCCGTGCCCTTTCCCACCGGCGCGCGCGTGTAGAAAGGGTCGAAGATGTTGTCGATATCGGAACCGGCGATGCCACAACCGGTGTCGGAGACCCGCACCTGAGCCGCTGCGGAACTCGCGTCCACCGAGATGGTGAGGGTGCCCCCGTCGGGCATGGAGTTCAGAGCGTTCAGAAAGAGGTTGAGGAAAGCGTGCTCCAGAAGGCTCGCGATTCCCCGCACCTGGACGGGTTGTTCGGAGAACTGGCAGACAATTCCGACCTTCTGAATCCGGGCCTGGTTCGCCACCAGCGTGATGGCATCGCGAAGAACCGACAATAGATCGATCCTGGTCATGTCGAGTTTGGTCGAAGGGTGGGCGAAACGCAACAGATTCTCGATGATCCCCGAGGCCCGCCAGATTCCAATGTGCACTTTCTCGGCGCATTCCTTGCGGAATTCCGGGGTGATGTCGTCCTCCATCAGAAACTCCGCGGCGGAGGAGGATATGGCCAGCGGCGTCCGGACCTCGTGCGCGATGCCGCCTGCCATGACGCCCAGGGCGGCGAGCTTCTGTGACCGCAGCAATTGCTGCTCGAACTTGCGGCGCTCGGTGAGGTCCCGCCCCACCGCCACGATCCCGACGATGGATTCCAGGTCGTCCCGCATGGGCGAGAAGGTCCAGGAAACCGGAATCCGCACGCCGCCCTTGGTGACCAGATCGCACTCCGCCGCACCGCAGCCGCTGCGCGACGCCTCGACGGCGAAGAACTCCTCAATCGATTCCGAACCGTGCTCGGCGCAACAAGCCGAAAGCGCCTGGCCCCGGAGCTCGTTCAGCCCGTAGCCCGAGAGCCGCTCTGCCGCGCGGTTCCAGGTCAGAATCCGGCCCGCGGTGTTGGTCGAAAGTACGATCTCGTTGACGCTCTCCACCACGCTGGCCAAGTGCCGCTCGACCTGCCGGATCTCCTCGGCCAGCCGGAGCTGTTCGGTCACGTCGTCCATCAGCAGCATCACCAGGCCCACCCGCGCTCCCCAGAGCATGGGGATGATGCTGTAGCAGTAAGTACGCAGCGGCACGCCCGGCGCTCGATAAGTCAGGCGCTGTCCCTCGAAGGCGTGCTGGCTCGCGAACACCCGTTGGATCTGCTTCTCCAATTGCAGCTCCTCGACGATCACCGTGGGGAACACCTCGATGAGCCGCCGGCCCAGCGTTTCCGCGTCACGTCTCCGCGATTTCTCAAGAAAGTTGCGATTCGCCAGAACCACGTGCAGGTTCTCGTCGATCAACACCACCGAGGAGGGAATGCTATCCACCAGCATGCGGAACATGGCGTCGGGACCGGCATCGAACAAGCGCCGGAACTGCTCCTCGGCGTTGGCAACGGTGGCGGATTCAGTGCTGAACATGGTCGACGAAATGGTAAGGCGGCCATGGGCCGCTGACCAAGGACTTCATGCCGGCGGGAAATGCGATCCACCGGGCTCGGTCCCGAAAGCTCTGCGCCGAGGCTCTAGGGACGAGGAAATGCAACGAAACCAGACGGCCACCGGATGCCTGGCGCCCTTCTCTACGTTGCTGCACATAGAGTCCCGCCAGTGCGCTGCAGATCCGGTTGCCCCAGTGCTCCTCCAGCCGAGTCAGGCCGGCCCGGCTCCGGCGGGCCGCTGCCAGGTGCCGCGCGCCTGGAGTCAAGGGCAACGGTTCTTCCGGAACGGACTCCCACCAGACCCGCAATCCCATCTCCTCCAGCCCTTCCAGTTGGTCCAGGAGCTGCGCGAATTCTTCCCGATGCTCGTCCAGAAGTCGAAGGATCTGCGCCTGGTCCTCCATTAGGCAGCCGAAGCGCAAAGGAATGACGGTGCGGGAAGCATGCAGCCGCTCGATCGTTTTTTCGTAGGCCAGGAGCCGGGCCAGACCGGCCGCGGAACCGTCTTCGTGCCAGTCGGAAGCGGCCGCCCCTAAACCGCGATGGTGCACCACGCATACGTCTGGCCCAATCGGTTCGCCGGCGGCGGCCTGGTCATGGCGAAAAATGCAATGCAGCAGGCGCCTCATGGCGTCCCGGCTTCCAGCACGGGTGCGAAGCTGTAGGGCGGCCAGGGGCCCGAGAAGGTGAAGCTCAGCCCGCTAGCGCTGTGCCGTTGGTCGAGTTCTTTCACGCGCTGGCGGAAATCCTGCTCCGCCGCCGGGCGCAGCAGGAAAGCCCAGTTCAGGATCACCTCGGCCGGGGCCTCGGAGCCGGTTCCCATCCACACTTTCAGCTCGCGGAAAGCCGACGACTGCTGTTCCAACAGACGCGCGGCTTCCTGACAGGCCGCCTGCAGCCGCAGGTTCATCTCTTGCCTGGCCTCCGCCTGCACGCGCTTGTTCCGGAGATAGCGCTGCCCTGGAAGCAATTCTCCCGAGAGGTCCGCCGGTTGCGCGGGCCGGCTGGCCAGCGTGCGATCCAGCAGTCCTTTCACCGCCCACTCCTGCTGGCCGCCGAAACGCGTGAAGAATTCGTGAATTGCGCAGCGGTGCTGGCCCACGAATCGCTCCAGGCTGTCGAGCGAGCCAAACAAGGTCGCAAAGCGAGCCGGCAGCACGGAGGACTGGCGCATCACCTGTTCCACTACGGCTTCGTGCCGGCAGGCCCTGGGGGCCAGCCAAGCCAGGTCCTGCAGCCGCTCCTCGGCCGCCGCCCCGCAGAATTCCTCACGGCGCGCCTCGCTGAGCACCACGGCAATCTCATCCCACACCCGCACGAAGACGTCCGCTTCGCGGAGCGCCAGCGCCGGGCTGCCAGGCGCCAGGCAGTAGAGATAGTAGGCGGTGCCGTGGTCATTCATTCAGCGCTGCCGGCCTCCTGCAAGGCCGCCTCCAGGTCTTCGGCTTCGACCCGCGCCGTGATTTCCCCGGCCGGCTTTCCTGCCGCGTGTTCGACGGCGCGGCGTACGGCGCGCAGAGCCGCCTTGTTGCACACCGACTCGATTTCGGCGCCACTGAAGCCGTCGGAACGCGCCGCCAGATCCTCGGCTCGGATCCCCGCCGCGAGCGGTTTTCGCCTCAGGTGTACTTCGAAGATCTCCCGCCGGCTCTCCCGGTCGGGCGGAGCGATCTCGACGATCTCGTCGAACCGGCCCGGCCGCAGCATGGCTGCATCCACCAGGTCCAGACGGTTGGTGGCGCCCAGAATCAAGACCCCCTTCAATTCCTCGATGCCGTCCATCTCGGCCAGAAACTGGCTCAGCACCCGCTCAGAGACGTGCGAGTCGGCTGAGCCCGCGCCCCGGGCCGGAACGAGCGCATCGATCTCGTCGAAAAAAATGATGCAGGGAGCCGCCTGCTTGGCTTTGCGAAAGCTCTCGCGCACGCTCTTCTCCGATTCGCCCACGAATTTCGAAAGCAGCGCCGGGCCTTTCACGGCAATGAAATTCACTCTGCTCTCGGTGGCGATGGCCTTGGCCAGCAGCGTCTTCCCGCAGCCCGGCGGGCCCACCAGCAGAATCCCCTTGGGCGGGCGGATTCCGGCTTGCTCAAACACTCCGGCATAGCGGAGCGGCCACTCCACGGATTCCACCAACTGCTGTTTGACGGAAGCCAGGCCCCCGACGTCCTCCCAGCGGACGTTGGGCACTTCCACGAATACTTCGCGCATCGCCGACGGCTCCACTTCGCGCAAGGCGTCCAGAAAATCGTCCATCTCCACTTCCAGCCGCGACAGCTGCTCGTAGGGGATGCGGGCCAGCTCAAAATCGATTTCCGGCAGAATGCGCCGCAGCCGGATCATCGCGGCTTCCCGGCAAAGCGCCTCCAGGTCGGCGCCCACGAAGCCGTGCGTGATGTCCGCCAGATGCTCCATATCCACGCTCCCGGCGAGCGGCATGCCGCGGCTATGGATGCCTAGAATCTCGGCGCGTCCATAACGGTCCGGTATTGGAACGGCGATCTCGCGATCGAACCGGCCCGGCCGCCGCAGCGCCGGGTCGAGGACATTGGGCAGGTTGGTGGCCGCGATCACGATGACGTGCTGGCGCCGCGCCAGACCGTCCATCAGAGCCAGCAACTGCGCCACCACCCTCTTTTCCACCTCGCCCACCACGTTCTCGCGCTTGGGCGCGATGGCGTCGATCTCGTCCAGAAAGATGATGCTGGGCGCGTGCCGCGTCGCCTCCTCGAAGATCTTGCGCAGGTGCGCTTCGCTCTCGCCGTAAAACTTGTGAATGATTTCCGGCCCGCTCACCGAGTAGAACGCGGCTTCAGTCTCATGCGCGATGGCGCGCGCAATCAGCGTCTTGCCGCAACCCGGCGGCCCGTGCAGCAGCACCCCTTTGGGCGGGCCGATCCCCAGCCGCTCGAAAACCTCGGGATAGCGCAGCGGAAGCTCGATCATTTCGCGAATGCGGTTGAGTTGCGGCTTCAGTCCCCCGATGTCCTCGTAGGAGATGTCCTGGCCCCGCGCTTCGGCCAGCGGCTCGGCCTGGCCGATCACCAGCTGCGTCGCGGGATGGATCAGGACCGGACCCTTGGGCGCCGTGCTGGCCACCTTGAAGTCCGCCCAGCGGCTGCCAAACAACGTGGCCCGAATCCGGTCTCCTTCGAGCGCTGGCAGCCCGTCCAGCAGGCTCCCGATATAGTCCAGATCCCGTTCCGAGGGGGTGATGTTGACCGGCGCCAGCACCACTCGCTCGGCCGGCCGGCAGGCGATCTTGCGCACTTGCACGCATTCGTCCAGGGCGGCGCCGGCGTTTTCCCGCGCCAGCCCATCCAGTTGGATTCTGGATTGCCCGCGCAGCTCCTTGTGGGCCAGCATGGCTTTGCATACGGTCTTGCGCTTTCCAGCGACCTCGACCATGTCGCCACTGGAGGCCTCAAGCTTCTCCAGGTCCTCCGGCCCAATGCGGGCGAACGCGCGGCCGACGTCTTTGCTCAGGGCCTCGGTGACCTTGAGCTTAAGAGTCGCCTCCACGGTGACTGGCATACGACATTAGTGCGATTTCGCGCACCGAATCTCCACCACGCCGTTGTTGCAACTCACCTGAATCTGCTCTGGTGAAAAGCTCTCGGGCAGCAGCACTTCCTTGCGGTATTTCTTGTCGCCCCGCTCGGCTGAGACCGTCAGCAGGTCGCCTGCCACATCCAGGCGCACGTCCTCGGCGCTGACGCCAGGCATCTCCGCCATCACCAGCACATGGCCCTCTTCCTCAAATACATCCACCACGGGCTCGCGCACCTCCTCGACGACCGTGCGCCCGGATTTGCTGTCCTTGCGGATATTTCCGAATGGCTCAACGCGCGGCTTTTCATCTCCCAGCCCCACCTTTACGGTGTAACCGTAGATGCCCTTCACTTCCTGCCCGGTTCCGCGGATCTCTCCGGTCTTGGATATCTCTCCGCCGGATTCCGCCAGGTCGTCCAGCTTCTCCACCAGATCGGCCAGCCCCTTCAGAATGCCGCCAATTCGCAACCTGCCTTCGGAACCGCCCGGCGAAGGGGTCTGTCTCCTGCTGCTTTTCCTGGTCATAGAATTTGTTCTCCATTGTTCTGGATGCCGTATTGCTTCAACTTGGAATGCATGGTCTTGTAGTCCACCTGGAGCCGCCGCGCCGCCTCGGCTTTATTGCCGCGCGCTCTGCGAAGGGCGTGAGCGATCGCCTCGCGCTCAACCGATAGCGTGTGCCGCCTGACGATCTCACGCAGCGGTAAGGAATTCAGCTCCCCTTCGTCCATCGCTGGGCGGCTGACGGGGGCCGGAAGGAGCGCCAGATGCTGGGCTGTTACGTGATCCTCGGCCATCAAAACCGCTCGCCGGATCACCGAGCGTAACTGCCGCACGTTGCCGGGCCAGTCATAAGTGAGGATCGCCTCGAGCGCGCCGTCCGTGAAGCCGTCCACCTGCTTGGACAGCTCGGCGTTGGTGCTCTGCAGGAAATGCTCGGCCAGGTAGGGGATGTCTTCCCGGCGCCGGCGCAGGGGCGGGACCTGGATTACAAATTCGTTCAGCCGAAAATACAAGTCTCGCCGGAATGGGCCTTGGTCCACCAGCAGCTGCAGGTCGTGATTGCTGGCCGCCAGAAGCCGCGCATCCACGCTCACCGGCCGCGTGCCGCCTACGTGGTACAGGATCTTGTCCTGCAGGACCCGCAAGAGCTTGGCTTGCGAAGCCAGCGGCAGGTTGGAAATTTCGTCCAGAAACAGCGTGCCGCCTCGCGCGGCTTCAAACCGGCCCGTCTTGGGCTGGCTGGCGCCGGTGAAGGCGCCGCGCTCGTGTCCGAACAACTCGCTTTCGAGCAGGGTCTCAGGAATCGCGCCGCAATCCACCGGAACGAAAGGATGGCGCGCCCGCAGGCTGGCCTGATGGACGGCCTTGGCGATGACTTCCTTGCCCGAGCCGGTCTCGCCCAAAATGACCACGCTGAGGTTGGACTTGGCAACCCGCTGCACATCGCTGATGAGCTTGGTGACTGCCTCGCTCGGCCCCAGAATCTCTCGCAGCGATGCGCTCTGGTGCACCTGCTGCGGGGAAGTCCGCAACCGGCCTCTCCGGCTCCGCTCACTCAAGGCCCGCTGCACCACCCGGATGACCTCGTGATGCTCGAACGGCTTGGCAAGATAGTCGTACGCTCCGGCGCGCATCGCATCCACCGCGCCACGCACCTCCGCGAATCCGGTGATCAGGATCACCGGCAGATCTTCATCCAGCGCCTTGGCTTTCTGCAGCACTTCCAGGCCGTTTTTGCCAGGCATTCGGAAGTCCACCAGAAGCAGGTCGGGATGTTCCTTCCGGATGCAATCCAACGCCGCATCGCCATCGCTCGCGACCACCGGCGCCAGCCCCTGCCTGCGCATGAGTTCCGCCAGGAGCCGTACCATCTCGCTCTCGTCGTCCGCAATCAAGACTTTGGCGCCGATCAAGTTCTGTTCCATGGCTCTTTCACGGCCTGAGCTGGGTACACGATCCGGATGTCCGGCTCCAGATAGCGCTGCACCGCGTGCAGCATGCCCACAAACAGAATCCCTGTCTCGCCTTTTTGCAGCGTGTGGTTGATGCGGGCCGCGATATACCGGTCGCGCTTCTCAAGCAGCGTAGCGCTCCACTGCTGGCGCCGTCGGGCGTCTCCTCCCGCCGGGGCATTCAGAGCCGCGGTAGTCAATTCGTACTCCTCGACCAGCAGTTCCGGAGACTCGGTTCCCATCAGTATCGCGCCCTTGCCATGTAGACTAAGCAACAACTTGTGATTGCGGCTTCCCGCTTCCGCCAATTCCGAAACGATCCGCAACTCCTGCCCGCACACCGGCAGCCCGTCCTGATAGACGCGTGTTTGGCCGGCCGCTACGGGCAGAGCCTCCACGGTCCGCTCAATGTTCTGCCACATCTTATCGACCAGGTCAGCGCTGTGTCTTAATCGCTGCCGCCCGAACGTAGCCGCTTTCATCCGCTGTAGTGACGCCCCCAAGGCGCCCATATCGGCGGGCGTGTGGATGATGGGGATGTAATGCAACGTCCTGGAGGAAAGCGAATATGGGGGATCCAAACTAGCGCCTTCTCCGCCGGCGTCGGAGTCCATACTCTCCGATGACACGCTGTCTGGATTGCACTGCAGATGCGCAGCCCTATTATGAATGGATTCGCGTCTTAAGTAAAGCCTTATTCACGAATTGCAGCCCGCTTCACCTCTCGTTCTGCGTTCACGGCCCGCGTTGACTTCGCCTTGCACCGGCCCTGTGCTTCGAAGTGAGCGCGAAGACACCAAAATCTCGCGCCGGTTCGCTCGGCTTCGTAGCACTCAAGTTGGTTTGTCCACAGCTTTGAGTTCTTGTGTCGGAGCCTTCGCCGAGCGTCCCACAGAGCGATGACGCTCGCGATGCGATCGCGCCGCGCGGCCGAACAGAGCCGGCTTAGTGCAGGATTTCCGTCAGAATACGCCCGCTCGCTCCGCTGGGCTCTTCCACGCTGAGAATCGCAGCCAGCGTGGGCGCAACGTCATTGGCTGCAATCTTCTCGGAATATGTCCCGGCTTTCACTTGCGGCCCGAGAAAAATAATTGGAATGTGATTGTCGTAACCATACGGCGTGCCATGGGACGTGCCGGTTGCGTCGAAAATGTAATAGGGTTCTTGCAGGATGATGAGATCGCCGGAGCGGGGCCCGTAAAACCCCAGGCTGACGGCGCGTCCAATGTCGTCTCGCTGCACCAGTCCGCCGAGTATTTCATGACGGGTGTACACGCGAGCGATGTGCGGTTCCGACTGGGCGGCATCGGCCGCGACCCGCTCCACTTGGGCTGCGTCCAGCCGGCGCGTCTGGATCAATTCCTGGTTGAGGTACGGCATACCCGCTGGGCTGGGGAGCAACCATTGGCCCGGTCCGAAGCGCTTCGCAAGCGCCTCAGTAATCTTTTGCTGGATGCGAACGGCCGACAGCCGTCCTCCCGGCATGTGGCGGGCTTGGTTGACTTCCGGCACCGGCGCGACGCCATGGTCGGCCGTGAACAACACCAGCAGATTGTTTTTGCCGACGCGCGCATCCAGGAAATCGAAGAATTTGCCGAGCAGCCGGTCGGTTCGAATCGAAATGTCCCGCACCGCGGGATCGTCCGGGCCGACTGCGTGGCCGACGTAGTCGTTGGATGAAAAGCTGACGGCCAGAATATCGATGCCGTCATGCGAACCGAGGCCCTCACCGTCAATCGCACGTTCGGCGAACTCCTCGATCATCTCGTTGCCCCACGGTGTGGCTTCCAGGCTGCCGCAATAGCGGGTCTCGCCGCCGGCCACCATGCTGCAAAACGGTTTACCTGAACCGTCGGGAGCATCGAAGGGAAACCACTGCGCTCCCAAGTATCGGCGATAGCCGTTTTCAGAATTCAGCTTTCTCACCCAGTCGGGGAGCTCGGCGCGGTAATACGTGCTGGTGACCCAGTGCTTGGAATCCGAGTCGTACCAATACGCGCCGTCCGCCATGTGTCCGGCGGGAAGAATCGCGCTACGGTCCTTGATGGATACGCCGATGATACGGGAGGGGATGCCGTGGATCTTCAATTCGTCGCCGACGGTGCTGACCAGCAGCCGGCGCGGCGACGAACCAGGTGAACCCGGCGCGCCGCCCACCATCTGCGACTGTGGGTCCAAGACGCTGGTGACCGTTCGACTGTGTTCCCGCTCATACCACTCGTTGGCGATGATGCCGCTGACCGACGGCGTCGCGCCGGAGAGAAATGTGGAGTGGCCGACCGCCGTGACAGTGGCGGCTTGCAGATAGTGCGCGTCAGCGAATACTGCTCCCTGGCGCAGCAGGCGGTCCAATCCGCTCGTGTAGTCTTTTCGAAAGCGAATGAGGTAGTCATAGCGGAACTGATCGACCACAATCGCGACCACCAGCTTGGGCGGTTTGACTGGCGGCGCTTGTTCGGCGCCGAACAGAATGCTGATCGCCGCGGGCCAACACAGATAGAGGCGGATGCGTTTCAAACTTCCACCAGCATCCCACAGCCCGGGTGCGTATTCCAATGCATCAACGGTTACTGGTCATCCTGGCGGCGGCTGAGTTCCGGCCACCGGCTCGGGGCATTTGCGCAAGCTTGCGGGACAGAGCGTGGGACCAGTGGTTCATCGTCTTAACGCCCGAGGGACGGCAATCCCGAAGCGGTGTGCGGGGAGGGCTGCTGTTTAGTGAAAGGCGCTTCCGGAACGGCCGCCAGTTCGCTCGCGACGCGGGCCACGCCTTGTTGCAACGGCCCGCCGCCAAAGCGCCTCAGATTCGAGCGAGCGGAAGCGCAAACAGCGCGTCGGGAGCCCTCTTGCTCGCGCGAACGAACTCGTAGCGCTCGAGCGTGACCGCGACTTCAGATTCTCTGGTGCACCGCACCACCTTGCCCATGCAATGCAGACGCACCGGCAGCGCGTGATCCGGGGGGGACGCCAGAGTAATCATGTATTCCAAAGGATCGCCGATGCCCAATTTGGCTTCGGAACTGAACAAGACGCCCGACGAACTGACATTCTTGGTTTCTCCACGGACCGAAGCCGGCGTTCGGCCCCAGCGGACCAATTCAAAGGGCAAACGGAGATCGTATCTCTGAGCTCTGCGGCGTTCCATTTTCAGTGTCACTTCAGTGAATCATGAGCCGCCCCCAGGCACAACCCTATCTTTCGTATAGGTACGGCCGAAATCTCCAAAAGTACCAGTCAAGCACAGTACAATGGACTCAATTCCCCCATGTCGAACGACCCGTTCCTGGACTTCTATGAGCTCATGCAGATCAGCCCCAAGGCCGAGCCTGAGACCGTGCAGCGCGTTTATCGCATGCTGGCGGCCCGCTACCATCCCGACAATCCCCGAACCGGCGATCCCGATCGTTTCATAAAGCTGCGGCAGGCCTACGAAGTACTGTCCAACGAGGAAACGCGCGCCGCCTACGACGTGCAGTACCAGTTGCGCATGTCTCAGCCCATGACCGTTTTTGAAATGCAGGAGTTCGCCGCCGGGATTGATGGCGAGGCCAACCGCCGCATGGGAATCCTGTGCCTGCTCTACAACCGGCGCCGCACCAGCTCCGATTATCCAGGCATGTCCATCCTGGAATTCGAGAACCTCATGTCGCTTCCGCGCGAGCACTTGATGTTCACTATCTGGTATCTCAAGGATGCCGAGTTCGTCCGCCAGGACGAAAACAGTAATCTAGTTATCACATCCCGCGGCGTCGACTACGTCGAGAAGAACCTGTCGGCGCATCATTCTCTGTACGACTTGCTCAAGTCGGCCGAAGCGGGCAGCGTGGAAAGGAGCAAAGTGGAGGGCGAGACGCCGCCCGATGGTGCGGCCAACAAATGACCTTCCTGCCGCTGGTTCTGCAAGCCGTCCTGCTGGCCGTTGCAATCGTTGCCGCGATCTATGATGCCCGCTATCGCAGGATACCGAACTGGCTGGTTCTGGCAGGATTGCTCCTCGGTCTTGGTCTCAATGCGTTCTTGTCCGAATGGGCGGGACTGCGCAGCTCGCTGCTGGGAATCGGGCTGGCCTTTTTGATTTATTTCCCCTTGTACCTGCTGCGAGGGATGGGCGCCGGCGACGTGAAGCTCATGGCCGCCGTGGGCGCCATTGGCGGGTGGGCCAACTGGCTGGGTATCTTCTTTCTCACCGCCATCGTCGGCGGAATAGCGGCCATCGCGTTGCTGATCGGTAAGCGCCAGATGGCCCGGGGCTTTTCCAACGTCGGATATCTGATTATGCAACTGCTTTCCTTCCGTCTGCCCTACGCGCGCAAGGAAGAACTCGATATCACCAGCCAGAAGTCCATCAAGTTGCCGCACGGAGTCATGATCGCCTGGGGATGCGTCTTATATATGGGCGCCGCCTGGCTCTGGGCGCCGCGATAAGAATGTTAAAGGAATGTGAGAATTCAGCCGATAAAAAAGCACTAGCAGCAAGGTCCGACAACGACGGAAAGGCCTGAATGTTGGTTCAACTGTTTATCTACCTGCAGTTGCTGGATTTCATGACAACTCTTCTGGGCTTTCGGCTCGGCGCAGCCGAGGCAAGTCCCTTTATCCGGTTGCTGTTTCACCTGGGCCCGGCTCTCGCCGTCGCGCTGTCCAAAGTTCTGGCGGTGGGCTTGGGCGCCGTTTGCGTGTGGTTGAAGAAGGACCGCATCATCAGTTGGATCAATTACTGGTACGCCGGCCTGGTGGTCTGGAACCTGTGCGTGATCCTGCGGGTGCTTACCTTCGCGCATTGAGATCTGGCCAGGCTGCGCACGGCCGCCGATCGGATGCCGGACAGCCGTTGGCCGCTCCCTGACGCGGGCTGACCGCGCACTTAGTTCCCGTCTTTCAACTGCCTCTTTAGTGTGCGAAATAGATCCGCATCGCGCGATCGATATTGGTCTTGTCCAGCACGGGCGGTCGCCGCTCGAAGGTCGCGACGCCGCACACGATCTGCGTCAGATCCACCGGAAAACACGACCGCAGTCGTTGGGCAGAATGGATCATGCATTGATCCAGCAGGTACTGCTCGATTTCCGGCGAATAGGCCAGGTTCTTCTCCCGGCACACGCGCTCCAGGATTTTCTTGAAAATCTCGTCGGCCGGCGCGTCGATCTTGATCTTGTTCTTGAGCCGCCGCAGGAACGCTTCTTCGGCCAGATCGCTGAGCGACAGATTGGTCGCGAAGACGACGAAAAGCTCGAACGGGATCTCGAAGCTCATGCCGGTCCACAGCGAGAGCACGTCGGTACGGCGATCCAGCGGCACGATCCAGCGGTTCAACAACTCGCGCGGCGATATGTGTTGCCGTCCGAAGTCGTCGATCAGCAGGATTCCGTTGTTGGCTTTCATCTGCAGCGGCCCGACGCAGATGCGGGTGTGCTCGTCCACGCGCGGCTCCAGCATTTCGATGCGCATCTCGCCGCCGACCTTGACCAGCGGCCGCCGGCACAGCACCCAGCGCCGGTCGGTTCTGTCCTCCGGCTCTTTCTCGGCCCGGTGCACCAGCGAGTCGAACACAGTGATGATCTGGCCGCCCACCTCGACCGCGTAAGGAATGTAGATCATGTCGTCGAACACGCGATGCAGCCGCTCCGCAATGCTGGTTTTGCCGTTGCCGGTCGCGCCATACAGCAGCAAGGTGCCGCCGGACACCAGCGCTGTTCCGAGGTCGGCGATCACGTCATCGGAAAGCACCAGGTCGCCCAGGGCGGACTTGAGACTCTCGGCGGTCTGGTTGATGTGAACGGCCTGCTGCGCGATCACCTTATTGTATTGTTCGAGCGGCACGGGCGCGGGCCCGGCGTAGTGGCTCTTCTCCAGCGCCACTTGCGTCATGCTGCGGCCGCGGGTGGTCAGCGTGATCTGGTAGTCCTCGCCGATCATGCTCTTGGTTTCGCAGAGCTGTTCTTTCTTCAGCTCGCGGTACAGCGTGTGAATGATGGAATTGTGCAGCCGGGTCGCCGCAGCCAGGTCGGCCAGCAGGGGCGTGCCGGCGAAGAAGGTGTGTTTCAAGACCAGATCGATGAGCAGGGACTCGGACAGGCCCGTTTCTTCGACCGTGTGGGCCTCTTTGGTGTACAAAGCAACGCGATCCATGGATACTAATAAGCTATCAACAATCGAGCAGCGGCCGCCCGGTCGAATTTCGGAAACCCGGCCCGCGGAAATCCGCGCGATAGCTGCCGAACGCAGCCTGTCGCGAAGCGGGCTGAGAGAAAAGCTGCGGCTCGCATCCAAGCCGCAGCGATAAGGTACATTACCTAGGGGATGTGAGGCGGCAAACCGGAGCGAAACTCGAAGGCGCCATGCCAGAACATCCCACGGCATTTCAAACGCACGGCCGGATACGCCTGGCCCTGGCCGCGATCCTGGCGGCAGCGATCATCCGCCTTTGGATCCTGCCGGTGGTCCACAGCTTTCGAGTGGATGAGACCTTGATCGTCTGGACCATTCGAAACGGGTTTGCTCAAATTGTTTCGAACGCCCAGATCAGCCTGCAGTCCATCGCGTTTTGCTGGCTGGAATGGCTGGTCAGCCGGCTCTTCGGCGTGAACGAGGTCAGTCTCCGGCTGCTTCCTGTGCTCGCGTCGATTGCCAGCCTGTACGTCTATTACCGCATCGGCGCGGAGTTCATCGACCGGGAAGCCGGTGTCTTTTTCGCAGTTCTCTATCTCTCGCTCCAGACAGTAGCGTTCCAGACGCCCAACGCGCGGCCCTACTCGCTGGCCTTGTGGGCCGAGGCGGCCGCACTGCTGTGGCTATTGCGCTGGCTGCGCTCGGGTCGGATTCTAGCCGGGCTGCTGTGGATCGCTTGCTCAGCGGTGGCTTGCCACCTGCACTATCTGTTCGTGATACCAATGGCGCTGGAGAGCGCCTACGTGTTATGGCGGGCTCTCGGCAGGCCGATCCCCCTGCGCCAGATCCTGGCAGGTGCGTTCCTGGCAGTAGTTCTGCTGCTGCCTGCCGTTCCCCAGGCTCTAACCATGTCGCGCCAGGCCACGCTGCTCTCCTTTGCCGCGACTCCCACGCTGGTCGCGCTGGTGGACGCGATTGCTCCCCTCTACCTGGTCGGGCCAGCCGCGCTCTTCGCGCTGGTAGTCCTGACGCAAGGACAATCGGTGCGCTGGAGGGGAGTCCAAGCGAACTCCGGCGTCGTCACTCTCGGCGCGCTTCTGCTATTGCTCCCGGCGTTCGGATTGTTCGCGCTTTCCCGCTTCACCACCGTTCGGCTCTTTCAGGAAAGATACCTGCTGCCGGCGGCGCCCGGCTTCGTGCTGCTGTGGGGCGGCGTGTTGCGCGCGCTGGAGCCGCCCTTCTTCCGGCGCCTGTCGGTGGCTTCGGCGCTGGTGGTATCGCTGGTGTTTCTGGGACGAGGTTCCGTGTTCCCCAATTACCGGCCCGAGGACTGGCGGAGCGCCGTAAGGAGCATGCCGGACTCGGGCGCCGTCCTGCTCTACAGCGGCCTGGTGGAAGCGCGCCGCTTGGACTGGCTCGAAGATCCGGCCCGCTGGGGCTATCTGATGGCTCCGGTTCTCGCCTATCGGTCCTCGACCACACGCGAGAACGGATTCCCGCTTCCATTCGAATTCGGAGCTGCCGAACAGGCTTACCAAGCGCGCATGCTCGAAGGGCCGTTGCGCGATCGCGATACCATCACGGTGATTGTTCTGCGCTCTTTTTGGGGACCGGCGTGGCTCGACTGGATTTCCGAACGTTTATCCGGCGCGGGGTTCCGGCCCGTCAGCCACGTGCAATTTACCAACGTCGAGATTGCCGTTTTCCATCGCGCCGCCATTGCCGCTTCAGCCGGCGGACGCAACGTTGCTTCACCGGGCAGGAACTGACCGGCCGCGCCAGTGAATCGCCGCATGCAGCGCGTAGCCGGCGAACAGCAGCGAGATCCAAAGCAGCGGCGTGCGGTAGCGCGGGTCGGACTCGACAATGTAATAGACCAGCGGGGCGAGGGCCAGCATCCACAGCAGCGGGCTCGCGGCCCGGTCCCGGCGCACGGCCGCAAGAATCATCCCCGGAATCGAAAGCAGCGTCACGATCCAAATGCCTACAGTGGCCACAGGAAAATCGACTGTCGTAGGGAACCAGTACTCGATCACTCTTTGGAAGGTCAGGACGGCAAAGCGGTTCGGATGGCTCAGAATCCACGCCATCGCCTGCTGCATCTTGTCCTGGTTGTACCTGAGCTCGCCCCGCTGCCGGACCTCCGCACGTTGCTCCGGGTTCCGGGACGGATGGAATTTCATCAAGGATGCGGCGTTCTGGCGGATACCGGGCCTGGCGCCGTCATTGTTGGAGACTTGCAGCTCCAGTCCGAAATTGTCGCGGATCGGAACGAACCCTCCCAGCACACGGTAGTTGCGGATGGTCCACGGCAGGCAGACGACTAATGTCATGGCGAAGGCGAGGCCAATGGGGCCAAGCGGCCATCGGCCTTTCCGGGCTGCAAAGAAGGCCCATACTCCTGTCGGTATCGCGAGCGTGGGACTGAGCAGCAATAGCAAGCCCCAGAATGCGCCGAGTCCCGCCATCTGAAGCCTGGATCGCGCGTCGATCCGAGTCACAGCCAGGCAGAAGCCGATGGTCGCGAGACCGTCAAGCGACGAGTCCCACAGCGGCGTAATTGCATAGCAGGGGATGACGATGGCCAGCAGGGCCGCCGCCAGACCGATCTCAGCCTCTCCAAACACGGCCGCGGAGAGAAGCGGCAAAAGAGCCAGCTCGAGTCCATGGAACAGGGCCGCGCCTAGGCGCAACGCAATGGCCCGCGCCACGCCGCTTTTCACGGCCAGTAGGACGCCCGCCAAGTACATCGGAAAAACGCGGCCCATGTGTGCGCTCGGCCCGGTGGGCGCGCCGTACGGATCCGCGAACCGGCCCGTGTGCGCGAGGGTCAGCGCGATGGACAGCGGCTCCACTCCCGGGCGGTCAGTCCAGTCTTTCACACGGTTCGCCAGCGGGCCCTGAATGTCGAATGTGGAAAAGTAGCCGACCAGGGAGCCAAGGACAAAAAGAATGAGAACCTCGGCTTTGAGGCCGGATCTTCGGCTGGCTGGGACCGGCTCGATAGTAATTGGCGCCACGTGTGCTTCCATTGCTGGAGGGTAGTCCTACATCTTTAGCATGGGCGAAAGCGACGCGATGCGGCAGAGCCAGCCCGGCCTAGATCGGCCTAGGGCTTCGGTACCCTAATCATCTGACAATACTATGGTAATCCAAGGGCGATTTCGGGAACCGCGATCCGGTCGAGGCGCGCAATGCTTGGGATCCGCTGGACCCGATTCCGCGACCGGGGCGGCACGTGATCCCTGGCAATTGGCGCCGCTGTGCTTCGGATTGGACCACCCAAGCTTATTCTACTCGTAGAAACTCGATCTGCAGGCTGTCGCGATAATAGTCCAGCCCTGCGCCCGAAAACGAAACTCGAGTCACGCGGGACGCAGGCTGCATCTGTTCTCCGAACAGTTGTGCAGCTTCTTCCAGCGAGTTCGGCAGAGCTGACATCAGGAGGGGCGAGCGCATTAGCTCCGGTACGATCCTGTAGCGGAACTGCTTCCCCTGCGTATTTGTCACGTTCATATCTACTTCAGGAATGCGAGCGAGAGTCTTTACCAGATTGCCTCGGAAGCTCAACTCAAAAAATGCGCGCATGAACAGAAGCCCGGGGCCCGCCGGAACAGAAATGTCGCTACGCGCTTCCTGGACATTGTTTGTTACCGGCGTCAAGTTCTGAAAACGCGGCGCCGGGAGCCGCCTGAGCAGCAGCGATTCGTTTCCCGGCAAGTCGAGTTGGTACCACCGGAGCAGGCTGAGCAGCGTGGCAGGATTGCCCAGCGGGTGGCGGCCATCAATTTCGCGCCATTCTAGCACCAGATTGTCTGGAGCCGATTTCGCCAGCCAGCCGGCATTGCGTTGGTCCAAGTCCGGCGTGCACGCCTGGTAGCCTTGCAGGATCGGGAGCGGCACGAAGCGCAGGCGGTTCAGCGGTGGCGACAGGTAATCAGGAGAGATCACTGTGATGGGCATGCCTCCCGCCTTCTGCATCTGGCGCTCGTCCGCGGGCGGAGGAGTAGTCCAGGGCATGGAACGTATCGGGCCCTCATCGGATCGGCCATGGGGAGCTTCGATCGCCAGTCGCAGGCGCGCCAGATTGGCCCGGCCCGACGCTTCGTACAGCCATTCGCCAAGACCCAGCCGCAGCAAAACTGAAAACGTGCACGCTACCAGCAGCAGCGCGATCCACACGCTAAGCAAAGAGCTGAGCCGGCTGCGTTCCGTGAACATGAGAAAGATCCCGGCCAGCAACGCGGCGAAGCAGAAGAAGTTGGTCGCATGATACGTCGGTCCTGCGTCTTGCCGGACGAAGGCGTGCTTCCAGCTCACAAACAGCGGCGCGGCAAACGGCAGGAATAGCGCGGCCGCTGCGGCGTCGCGACGAAAAGCCGCGGTTGCAAAAATCAGAATCACGAGGATCACAACCTCGATCGCCCTCAGCACCTCGTCGCGCGGGCCGGCGAGCGACATGGCGACGCTGTAGTTGGATGATACTTCGAGGACGCCTCGGATGTAATGTTGCACGGCCGCTGAGCCGGTAGCCAGCCAATGCTCCAGGATCGTTATCACAGGCAGGGCGGAAATGGACAGGATGAAGCACGTCCAAGCTTGCGGCTTCCGCCTGAGAAAAAGCGCCGCGTGAAAGCCAGCCAGCGCTCCCAGCGCCATTACGGCCGCTGTGAACTTGATGAGGAGGATCAGGGGCGCCAGCGCGAGCAGCAAGAAAAAGAGCCGCCAGCGAAAGGGTTCCCTGGCCAGAAGCAGAGAGATCAGCAGAAGAGCGGCCATCAGGAGCAGGTTTTCTACTCCCATCAAGTTGAAATGAAACCAGGGAGAAGCCACGGCCGCGCAAAAGCAAAGCGCCGCCAGCCGCGGAACAGATAGCCCCGACCCAAAGCAGACCAGCGCGATCACCGCCAGCAGGACTGCTTCGATCATGCCTTGGACCAGCAACCAATGCGGCGGATTTGGTCCTGCGTCCAGAGGATGGAGAAAATGAGCGAGCGGGCCCGTGGTCCAGAACAGGTCGATGCCATACTGGCGTCCCTGCGTAACGGCAACGTTGGTGGCGTAGGCCCAGGAGGCGTCGAGGTCCATCAAGCGCTGCACTTGAAAATAGCGAAACGGTAACGTGAGAACCGCCAGGTAAACAAACAACGCCACGCGCACCAATCCGCGAAGTTGTTTCTTGCCGGTTGCCAATCGGCTCGCAGAATTCTCCTGAGTAAACGCGAGGGCCAAGAGGTAGTCTACAGTTCGGTTGCCAGACGCATCAACTATGTGCGAAACGTGGCGTCTGCAAATTTCAGCCCCCGATCGGTTCCCTTGAGCCCGGGCGCTTTGTGAGATTGTGATGGTTCGCAAAGACGCCACCTTAGAGGCGCTTCACCCCGAGCCATGTCGAACGTGCCAAACCTGGTTTCGCTGCCGGGAATACTGGGGCTCTAGCGGCGTTGGTCCTGGTACAGATGCGCCGCGGGGTACCTTGCCCGGCGCCGTCGGAAGGTGAAATAATTCATGGATCATGCGGGTGTGGCTGTCGCGCGGTATTGCCGCCTTAATTGGCCTGATCCTTGTGGCGGACTTGGGCGCCGCCTGTCTGGGCGTGGGGGTCTTGTGTCTCTCGTACGCGCCCACCAGGGCGGCCGCCCGGTACATTCTCGGCCGCCATGGATGTTGTGGCCTGCGCGAGTCCTTGTCGGCGCCGCAGTATCTCGAGCGGCGCAAGGCCGCCGTGGACCACGTCCAAAACTCGGTGCACAAAATCGCCGAGGATGGAGAATTTACGCTTTGGGATACACCCCAGGGCCGATTCTGGGTGCAAACTCGTGACGGCTTCGGTTTTGTGCCTCTGCTTGCCGAACAAGAATTACGCGTCTACGGCCCGATTCAAAAGGGCGATATTGTCCTCGATTGCGGCGCCAATATCGGCGATTTTACCCGCTCGGCGCTGAGCGACGGAGCGGCTTCGGTCGTCGCCATCGAAATCTCTCCCGGCAATCTCGAATGTTTGCGCCGCAATTTTAGGGACGAAATGAGCCGCGGGCACGTGGTCGTCGTTAGCGACGGCGTCTGGGACCAGGACGCCAAAATGAAACTTTATACCAGCAGGGTCTTGGGCAGCGGAATTGACAGCGTCGTCAGCCATGACGACCGCAGCAATGAAGGACCCGACGTCAGCCTGACTACGATCGATAAAATTGTCGAGCGCCTGCGGCTGCCACGAGTGAATCTGATCAAGCTGGACGTAGAAGGCGCGGAGTTTCGCGGATTGGTAGGAGCGCGCGAAACCATCCGCAAGTACCGCCCGCGCATCGCATTCGATTCCGAGGACTTCTCGATGGACGACGTGCGCAAGATTCAAGGCCAGCTCGATTCCGTTGTGCCCGGCTACCAGCTCAAAGTAGGCCCCTGCATCGAACTTCGCAACAGCATTCGGGCCGACATCATGCGTTTTGAATACCAGTCGCGCTGAGGGGTCGTGGAAACTGGTTTCATCCCCGGCCGATTTCACGGGCAGCGGCTGGACGGCGAGCCTTCAGATCTCCGATGTCCCGGCTGATGTAGTCCTTCAGCACAGCCGTTGCGAGCGGCGATATGATCGCGCAAGGGTCATAGGTGTTGCACAATTCATTATCAACAACCGGCGCGGCGCTGACCTGGGAGCTGGTAGTCATCTGGTTCCCTCGGGCTTACGGTCCGGGGAGCTTGGCCGTGTTATGGGGAAGCAAAAGGTCACGCGCATTGTGAGATCGTGGCGATGAAGCTCAAACGCACTGTGCCGGAGATTCTTACTGCTGGAGCCTCTGGAAGACGCGGCTGGGCTCGTATGGCCGTTGCCGCAGTCGCCGCGGCAGCTGTCCTCCGGCTGTGGATTCTTCCGATGGTCAATAGTTACTGGCTGGACGAGACGCTGATCGTTTCCATAATCCGAGACGGAGTCGGCCAAATCGTTCACAACGCTCCAGCCACTCAATCCATCGCATTCTGCTGGCTGGAGTGGATCGTGAGCCAGCTCTTCGGCCTGAACGAGGTCAGTCTTCGGCTGCTCTCTGTGCTCGCGTCGCTGGCGAGCCTGTATGTGTACTACCGCATCGGCGCAGAATTCATGGATCAAGAGACCGGGGTCATTTTCGTCGGCCTCTGCCTGGCGCTACCGCAAATGGTACATGAAGCGCCGAACGTCCGGCCTTATTCGCTGGCCTTGTGGGCCGAGGCGGCCGCCCTGCTTTGGCTCCTGCGCTGGTTGCGCTCAGGCCGTTACCAGTCCGGGCTGCTGTGGGTGTTGTGTTCCGTTGCGGCATGTCACATGCATCATCTGTTCGTCATCCCGCTAGCGATAGAGAGCTCGTATGTCCTCTATTGGGCGCTGCGTGGCGGGCCGATTTCCGTACGCCAAACACTAGCGAACCTGCTCCTGGGGTTCGTGGCGTTGCTGCCGGCTTTCCCTCAGGCCATTGCGATGTCGCGGCAGGGAGCCTCTCTGGCCTTCGCCGAAGTTCCCAAGTTTACGGCGCTCGCGACCACAATTTCACTCTTCTATCTCTTGACCCCGGTTGCATTGATGGCCTTACTCGCGTGGATCGCGCATAGGCCGCTTCGTTGGGTGAAACTCGAGAAGGGCACTGATGTCGTTATTCTAGGCTGTGCCCTCCTATTCGTCCCGCTGTTCGGCCTTTTCGCGCTGTCCAGGCTGACCAGCCTTCGGCTGTTCGATGAGCGTTATTTGCTGTCCGCCGTGCCAGGTTTGATTTTGTTATGGGGTCGATTGCTGCGCGCGGTAGAGCCGCCCTTCTTTCGGCGCACGTCGGTCGCCCTGGGGCTGATGGTATCCCTGGCACTTCCAGGAGGGCTTTTAACGGTAGTCGCTCTAGGCTCTTCGGTAATTCCAC
>DASQHQ010000087.1:0-17299 GCA_035632015.1 Bryobacteraceae bacterium | reverse complement strand
CGCCCTACGCCGGCGGCGAGGGACCTCTTTCGGTTCGACATATTCCAGCCGCTCCAGCAGGGCCATCGAGGCTGCCATCTGGCGCGCGGCAATCCGCATCACGCGTTCGTCATCGGACAGAAATCGCCCGGCCATCTCACTCTGCAGACACAGGATCCCAAGGAGTCTTTCGTGAGCCACCAAAGGCACCACTAGCTGGCTTTGGACCTGGGGCAGCCCAGGCAAAGCGATCTCCCGTTCCAGCAGGCTGTCCTCGCCACGACGCTCGACTGCGGATCGTACGGCGTTCGAGTACAGTACGTCCCGGCTGAAGTTTGTGGTCCGCACCACTTCGCGACGCTCAGCCGCAACGCCGAGGATTCCTTCCCCAATCCAGGCTTCCGAGCCGATTCCGGATTCACCAAACCCGCGGCTTCCCAGCGTGAACAGGCGCTTGCCATCCTCATCCGGCACCATGAGGAAGGAGTGGTCATAGCCGAAGAGCGCGGCCAGGGCATCGAGCGAAACGTTGATGATCGATTCGAGCCCTTTGCAGGCAGCGAGCCGCGCGGTGAACTCTTCGATCTGGGGAAGGTAGTCAACCCTGGGAAGTCCTTCCGCACTGGTGTCCGCGTTCATCGGCCGGCAGTCCAGGACCTCGAAAATGTCGACTCCGAGCAGCTTGAAAACCTGGCTCATGCCGGTTTGCGACGCTACCGCGTCGAGCCGCGTTTTCATCCGGTCGAAGACGGCGCCTCCGGCTTCGGTTCGTTCGTAACGCAAATCCAGCCGGTATTGCCGCAGGCTGCTTGGCGAAACCACAACCACCTGCACGAAAGGGTTCTGCAAGATGTTCTCGCGGGTCTTGTTGAAGAACTGGTAGGACAGGCCGACATGCCGGCTATCGACGCGGTGGACAATCGAAAGGTAGGTCAGGTTCGGCGTACCGTCCCGGGAGCACGAGCAAATGGATGCCGGAATGATCCCCTCGAAGCACGACGCAATGCTTTCAAGCGCAACCGCCAGAGGAGCGGGCGCGCTCATAGGCTTCTGCCAGCGCCGGGTCCAGGGGTTTGATCGAAGAGCCGCTCGGGCACAAACTGGATTTTAACCAGCACCGCCGACGTCTCCATTTCGGCTCGCCAAAAAGCCTCCACGCGCTGGCGAGATTGTCCCAGGGGTTCATTCACCGCCGCAAACGCATCACGATGCCGAGCGACCGCGGCCAGGTCCGTACTGTCCGGCTCGGCAGCCGTGGCATGCCGGCCCTTCAACTGAAACGTCCGGTAATTCGTGGGAAGCGAAAGAGTGACGGCGATTTCCCCGTTTGCTTCGAGGTTGTCCAGGGTCTTGCGGCTGGTCGCCAGCGGCACGCACAGGCTGACGCGCTGGCGGTCCTCCGAAACGCGCGGACCCCAGGCGCGAGTGATTTCCGGGACGAGACGCGAGTCGCGCGTGCCGACCAGAACCGACACGGGGCCTTGGAGGAAAGCCTTCAGCTCGTCGTCGATCGAGACCGGATGCCCGCTCGCCATGCTCACATTCAGGCTATCGCAGGCCTGCGCGGCGCTGTGGAGCGGCCTCTTAGCAAATATTTAGGAATCTTCGAGGGATCATTTAGGAACGCGCGCGCTGTATCCCGGATATTCTGAACTTGCCTTAGAAAGGAGGCTCATACGTCATGTCAAAGCAAAATCAAGCGAAGTACGTACCGGCCGGAACTGGGCCGGCCTATTGCGGCCCTGGAGACCGGATTACCTTCTTGATCACCGGCGCGGAAACCGGCGGAGCATTTTTTATGGCCGAGGCCTGCGTAGCGCCCGGAGGAGGTCCGCCGCCCCACGTTCACTCTCGTGAGGATGAATCGTTTTACCTGCAACAAGGAACCCTGGCCCTTCAGGTGGGTGGCAAGGGTTTGAACGCGTCGGCCGGAGACTTCATTCACATTCCGCGCGGGAGCGTGCATTCCTTCAAAAACGTCGGCGAGGAAACTGCGAAACTACTGGTGGTGGCGACGCCGGCGGGAATCGAAAACTTCTTCGCGGAGGCTTTTTTTCCGGCCGCCGACGTCGTCGACATTCCCCAAATCAGCGAAGCACTGATTGGGCGACTGACAAAGGCCGCTGCCAAATACGGTTTGGAACTGCTTCTCCCGGTCGGAGAAGGACGGTAACCGGCGTGCGTGTCCGGAGCGCGGTTTGCGCTCAGGGGCACTTGTGAAGCGGGGCAGGACGTGCCGCCCTTTCCGCTTGCGCGCTCTTCCTTGGAATCCGCGCGGCGCTCACGCGGAAACGCCCAGCTCGCGGCCCATCTGGAAGCTGGGACGGTGGCGGTTTGCGAGAAGATCCTGGTGCTCGAGCAGCGCCGACACCAAAATCGGCATGGCGATGGTGGAGTCCGAGTGGCACGTCACCATGGAGGCGTCTTTCGCAATTTTGCCCCAGCTTTGCGCTTCTTCGAAGGTGCAGCCGGAGAGCCCGCCCCAGTGTGGCGAGTCGGTGACGCACTGGATAGCGTACTTGTGGCCGGTAACGCCGGTGTTCATGATGATGGCCGTCACCTCGGTCTGCTGGACGAAATTCTTGGGCGTGCCGCCGCCAAAATAGATGACCCCGGTGGCATGCGATTCGGCCACGATGCGCGCGGTTTCGACGACGTCGCCGATGACGTCGAAGGTGAAGCGATTGCCGCCGGCGTAGCGATTCGCGGCGATTCCGATTCCGATGGAGCTGTCGGCCACGGCCGGGCAATAGAGCGGGATACCAGCTTTGGCGGCGGCCGACACGATGCCGTCTTCCTTGGAATGCTTGGCCAGTTCCAGTCCCAGCAGGTACAGAAACTCCCGAGTGGTGTAGGCGTGCGACTGATCGAGCGAGGCCGCGAAGCGCCCGATCCATTGGTCGTGCTGGCGGAATTTTTCTTCATCGGCCAGGACATCGTACATACGGTCGATCAGGTTTTCGGCCAGCAGCACGTCGTCGATGGCGGGCGAGCCCTGATAGTGGAAATTTCCGAGCGTCTCGTGCAGATCGTGGAAGAAATTGGCTCCGGTGGAAACCAGGCAATCGATCAGCCGGTTCTCGATCATGCGTACTACCAGCCTGCGCATTCCGGCCGGCACCATGGCGCCCGACATGCCCATCAGGATGGTGCACCGGTCGCCTAGCATCCTTTTCCAGACCTCGAATGCCAGGCCGAGCTGCTTGCCCTGGAAGGCGGTGCCTTGCATGCGCGTCAGAATTTCGGAAGCGGACGTTGCGCCCACCGGATCGAAGGGGCGAGTCGGCGTGGAGAGGATGCGTTGTTTCGCGTCGTGCACTTCTTCGGCGGGCGAAGCGTGTGTAGGATTCATCTTTTCTAGTGTAGAGGGGGGCGCGGGCGGAGGGAAGTGAGGCCAGCGCTATTGCAGGCGCATGCGGCTCTTCTCGTTCAACACCAGCTCGTCGAAAATCGCCAGGACCTGCTTGCGGTATTGATAAACGCGCTTGAGGGAGTTGCGAAAGCCCAGTTCGTAGCGCTGCGATTTAAGCCATTTCTGCAGCAGCGGCTTGGGGACGTCGATGTCGCGGCGCAAGGTGTCGGCGGAGTGGCCGCGCAGAAAGAGGCCGTAAAACATGGCGGCTTCCCGCTGCGGGGCTAGCGGATCGAAGTCTTCCCGGGGCGTCATGTTCCAATTACTCATCGACGAAAAAAGCCAGTATAAACAGGGCCGCTGTTTGAATCAAGGGGGGAGCGAGCGCCTGGTGCAGGGCCTGTTCCGGCAGTCTAATCCGATTTTAGCAAACACACCGGTTTTTTCCGGGTGGCGTGGCGGGTGCGCCCGTAGTCCGTCCGTAAAGGTCGATCCGATTCTTGATGCACGCACTCTGAGTCGCGACGCGGCAAGCAGGATGGCGACACCCACAAGCGTTCGCACGAGTGCGTGCGCCACAGGGTGCGACCGCGTCATAGTTGCTAAGCTAAAGAATCTTGATGGCGCGCGTCAGAATCGCAAACGCAGTCTTGGCGATGGCCGGCAGCGCGGCGATCTGGGCCGCCTGTTCCGCACTCCGGGCGCAGGAGCGTTTGCTGTCGGTTTGGGATGGCGTGTATACGCGGCAGCAAGCCGAGCGCGGCGAATCGCTGTATCGGGAGTACTGCGCGGATTGCCACGGGGACGAGCTGGAGGGCGACGCCGAGGCGCCGGCGCTTTCCGGTGGCGCGTTTCAAACCAATTGGGACGGAGTGGCGCTGGGCAACTTGTACACTCGCATTCGACGAGACATGCCGCTGAATAGGGACGCCGGCAAGTTGAGCCCGGAAGTGAACGCCGCCGTGCTGGCGTACATTCTGAGCTCTAATCATTTTCCACCCGGCCCGGCGGACCTGCCGCACGCCGTCGAGATCCTGAATCAAATCCAGTTTGAAATAAAGCCCAGCCGGAAGCGGTAAGGATCGCTTCAAGAACCGGCCCTGACGCCGGCCACAGCCGCTCCAGGCGTCAGGAGGCGGATGTTGGCTGCGCCCAATTCCCAGCCGGCTTCAGCGAGACGATCGGGCGAGGCGCTGAAGACGATCTGAAACACGTTACGCTCGTTCGAAGCCGGCAGCGTTTTTCCCTGCCGCGCGCCAACCACCGCCAGGTATCTGAGGATGGTATAGACGTTGGCCTCCTCCGGAAGCTGCCAGTCGACCTCCTGCGTGCAAAAGCGTACGCGGCAGCCGCGCTGCGCCATGTTCCAGGCCAGGAAGGCGCAACAATCCACCATCGACTCGAACCAGGCTTCCTGGCCGGCGGGAACGTTGAGATCCAGGAAGAATGCGACGGCCTGCTCCTGGTCGCGCGCAAACTCGCGCACCTGAAGGTCGCCGGTGTGGGCGGTGGCTTTCCAGTCGACGAAGCGCGCGCTTTCCAGGACCTCGTAGGGGCGGATGCGGTAGAAGTCATGGCCCTGGCCGCGATAAAAGGATGCGATTTCGCCTTGCAGAGAAACCAGCAGATCTTCGAAGCCAGGCCGCGGATCGATGCAGGGATAAACCAGCACTTCCCGCCGCAGCAAGACGCTGATGCGGCGCTCGGCGAAACCGAAAGGAAAGCGGGTAGAGAAGCGGAAGCTGTTCTGGCGATAGGAGCCGCGGCGGGCGAAGAACAGCTCCACCGGCTCTTCGACGCGGGTTCCGCCCGGGATCACCGGAAAATAAAGCGGCGCCGAGAGGCCGCTTTCGCCGGACGCGGTGAGATGGATGGAGAAGGACGGCATCCAGCTCTTGGTGTTGCGAATCACGATGCGGCCGAGTTGTTTGCGGCCGGCGCAAATGTGCTCGGGCAGCAGGAAGTCGAGCTCCAGGCCGGCCAGGGAGAGACGGCTGATGAATCCGGAGACCATGAGGGTGGCGAGCAGGACGGCGAGGATCAGAAACAGAAGATTATTGGCGGACGCAAAGGCGGCCAGCGCGACCAGCACGCAGGTCATGGTGAAGAGCAGGCCCAGGCGGGTGACCTGCTGGCGGGTGCCGAGGTCGAGCGCGGAATGCAGACGGGACCAAGGGCCGGGCATGCTTCCATTGTGACAGGCGAGCCAGTGGCGGCGGCGCAGATAATGCCAGCGGGTTTGCGGGCCTGCCCGGACTGTAAGCCGGTTTCTGTACCCTCGAAAGGGCGGCGGTCATTCCTCTAGGCCTGGCATTGCTGCCAGGCTCGTGCGACCTACCCGAGAGTCGAACGGAGCGGGCCGCTCCTCCTCTCCTATTTGGTCTTGCTCCGCATGGGGTTTACCCTGCCGAACGGATTGCTCCGCCCGCGGTGCGCTCTTACCGCACCATTTCACCCTTACCGAAGAATCAGCCTTGCGGCCGAATCCTCCGGCGGTATATTTTCTGTGGCACTTTCCGTGAAGCCCGCTTTGAGCGGGTTCCCCCGGCCGTTAGCCGGCATGCTGCCCTGGGGAGACCGGACTTTCCTCCCGGAGCGGCGGGTACAACCCACCGTCCAGGCGACCACCCGTCCGAACAGGCCCTGTACCTATTGTCTCAAAGGTCTGCTACTTCGCCTTGGTGCGCCGAACTGTGGGCGCCAATTCCGGTTCCGTCAGAGACTCAAACTGGTTGATTCTGACCACCTCGCCGTCTGGGAAGGCGGCCCGCACTTCCAAGGTTCCGCCCATCGCCTTGATATAGCTCGCGAGAGTGCTTAGATACATGTCGGTGCGGCGCTCGATTTTAGAAACCTCCGATTGACGCACGTGGAGCATGTTGGCGAGGCTCTCTTGCGTGAGGGCGCGAGCGGCGCGTAACTTCTGCAAAGGCATCTCCTCGACCATGCGGCGGAACTCACGCTCGCTTTCGGTCCGCGCTGCGGGAGACATTTTCGCTCGAAGTTCGCTAAATTTCCTAGCCATCCTGGGTGTCCTCCGTCTTTCCTTCTTTTTTCAACTCCTCCACGTGGCGATCATACAACCTGTCGCCAATGGGAATGTTGACTTCGTACCAGCGATCATCGCCAGTTTTGTCCCCTCCGATCAGCAGGATCGCCACGCGCCGAGGATCAAACGCGTAAAGCACGCGGAACGGCCTGCCGCGGACCTGAACGCGAAGCTCGCGCATATGAGAGTGCCGGGAGCGGCTCACGCCTGAACTCATCGGGTAAGGCAGGTCGGGACCGTAGGCTTCCAGCAGCCGCACCGCAGCGTCCATCTTGATCTGCTGGGGCTCGTCCAGAGTGTTCCACCAAGTCTCAAATTCATCGGTGAATTCGACCTGCCAGATCAAACACCCTTAATATGCCATAGAAGCACTATTCTGTCAAGGGCATATCAATTAAACCGAGGGGCTCACGTGTACGCGGGCATCGATGATTGAGTTCATGCGCATCGGCTGATATCGCGCCTCGAGCACTTCGGGAGGCGTTATTATTCGTTCATGGCAAACGGCGGGGAATTGTTGCCGAAGTTCGACCCGAGACGGCTTCAAGCTCGTTGGATTTTGGGCAAAACGAGTGCCGAAGAGCTGGTGACCCAGGCACTTATAGCCTTGCAGCATGGCTATAGCGGGAATGCTTTGCAGCAGCTTGCGGGCCTAACTAATCCGACGCTAAGTGACTTGGGTACACTGCCAGACCGTGCGGTCGCTGAATTAGGACTGCCGGTTATTAGTAAAGAGCAGGCGATGGAGTGCCTGGTGCGTACCGCAAACGGAGCAATTAGTCAACCGATTTCGCGCCTGCTTAAAGCATTCCCGGCATTCTCGGCGCGTTGGCAGGAGCACGTCGCAGATTGGGGTGATGAGCCGGCTGGCGCCTACAATGACATGGCTGAATTTGTCCATTTTGTCATCGATGACTTGCACGAGAAAGGAAACTTGGATGAGGTACGCCGAGTTTTTCATCTCATCGAAGAGTTACTTGTTGGGTCCGATCAGGACACACGCAATCTAATCGGCTTCGGCTTCTTTGAGACCCTGCAGAATGTGGCCTCCTGGAGGCCCGGCGGATACGAACAGTTTGAACCGTACCTTGGCCTGATTTCGCGTGAAATCTGGGGGGAACTCCAGCGAATCTGGGCGGGGAAAAGCAGCTTGGCGGATGTGATTCGAGCAGAACGAGAGCACGGCTAGCGTCCTCGCTACGAACTGCCGATTAAGACACCCGTCACGAAGACGAGCGCGCCGCCGAGGCCGACTTGCAGCGCGGCGGAGAGCGGCGGCGTTTCCATGTAGCGGTGGCGCACCCAGGAAATCGCGGCCAATTCCACCAGGACCACCACGACCGCGGCGATCATAGCGATGCGGAAACTCGGAACCAGAAACGGCAGCGTGTGTCCGATGCCGCCGAGCGCCGTCATCGCGCCGCAGATGAAGCCGCGCGCCCAGGGATGGCCTCGCCCGGTGAGGCTGCCGTCGTCCGAGAGCGCTTCGGCGAAGCCCATGCTGATGCCGGCGCCGACCGAGGCCGCCAGTCCCACCACAAAAGCATCCCGACTGTTGTGGGTCGCAAAGGCGGCCGCGAAGACGGGGGCCAGCGTCGAGACCGAACCGTCCATCAGGCCGGCCAGACCGGGTTGCACTACCTGCAACACGAACAGACGCCGGTTGGATTCGTCTTCCTGCCGTTTGATGTCCGGCTGGAGCTTGGTCTTTTCGAGCTCTTCGGCGCGATTCTCATGCGAGCGCTCTTCCTGCGCGAGATCATCCAGCAGTTGCCGGATGCCGGGATCCTCTGCGCGGGCGGCGGCGTGTTCATAGAAGCGGCGGCTCTCCACCTCCATGGCGGCGGCTTGATCGCGCACCGTGTCGAGGCCCAGCGGCTGCATAAGCCAGACCGGCTTGCGGTGCACGAACCCGCGCACGTCCTGCCGCCGAATGAGCGGAATGTGCTGGCCGTACTTCTGGCGAAACAATTCGATCAAGCGGCGGCGGTGGCCGGACTCCTCCTCGCGCATGCCGTCGAAGACCGCGGCAGAGGCGGCGAAGTTTTCCCGCAGACCCTCGGCGTACTCGGCGTAGACCCGCTCGTCTTCCTCTTCGAGCGAAATCGCGAGGGCCAGGATCTCACGCTCGGAGAGACTGTCAAAGCTGCGCATAGGTCCAGTATGCCGGTTGGGGAGCGCGGGCGCGCTGCTGTTACTGTTAGGTGCGAAGCCGGAAAAAGAACCAGACTACGCCGGTCACAAGCAGGAGCGTCGCCGAAACGGTTACGGCGCGATGCATCCAGCGGAATCGCGCGAGCAGGCCGAGGATCAACCCGAAAACGGCGATGAGCAGCAGCTCGGCCAGCACGGCGCCGCCGAGGAAGGTCCGGGCGTGGTATCCGCTTTGGGCCAGAAAGATGGAGAAATACGCCCCGTGAAAAAGGCCGAGCACTCCCACCACCAGCCAACGATGGCGAGAGTCGGGAAGCAGAATGATCTCGAACGCCAGATAGGCGACTGTGAGGGCGGCGGCGGCTTCGATGAAGCGCGGCGAAAGCGACAGGGAGATACGTGGTGCGATGGCGCAGGCTACCGCTTCGGCGGCCAGAAACGAGAGAGTTAACGCGGCCAGTTCACGGCGCGTACGGGCCGCCAGGACCAGGGCGGCGAGAAAAAGGAGTGGCGCGAGTCCTCCGGCCGCCCGCATGAATCCCCCGGTCATCTCTCGCGTTGCGGTTTCCAATGGCGTGGGCGGGCGGAAGCGGATTTCGGCGGTGGTGAAAGAGAGATCAAACACAGCCTGGTCGGATTTGTCGCCGCGATAGGCGTGCAGCAGGTGCACGTGATTGGGGACCGTTACCTTGGCCAGCGTGCATTCGACTTCCAGCGCATCCACCGGGGCAGGAAACTGGTAGTCGGCCGTGCACACATAGCTGTCTTGCTGCTGGCTGCAGGATTGTCCGGATGGCTTGGCCCAGGCCCCGGCGCCCCGGAAGCGGACGTGATCGAGCAGCGTGTGCTCGGGCTCGCGCACGTGCGCCACTTCGTACATCGGGATGCGCAGCTCGTAGTGCGCGCGGTCGCCTTCCACCTTCAGCTCGCCGCTGCTCATGCTCACCATGTGGGACAGCAGCGGAAGCGGCGCGGCGAGCCAACACCAAAGCCTTCTCATAGGCCGGATCGCGGCGCGATGAGTTCCCGCGATCGCGTGCGACGTAAGCGGATGAAAACCACGCGCAAGGTAGCGATCACCGGCACCGAGAAGAACATGCCGAAGACGCCGGCAATCCTTTCGCCCGCGAGCACGCCGAACAGCACCAGCAGCGGATTCAGCTTGACGCCTTTGGCCATCAGGTAGGGCGAAACCACATAGTCCTGAAATCCCCGGAACAGGATCCAAAAAATCACATACAAGAGCAAGTGCGAATAACCGGAAAGGCCGGTGACCAACAGCACCACCGCGCCGCTCGCCAATGGTCCGACCACCGGCAGAAATTCGCCGGCCCCGACCACTGACGCCAGCAGAACCGCATACGGCGCGCCGCTCGACAAAAGAAAAAGCAGGTTGGCGAGGAAACTGGAAATGGCGAGCAGCACCAGCGCGCGGATGTATTCGCCCAGCAGGTGATTGATGTCCTCCAGAATGCCTTCCACCACGGGGCGCCGCTCCTCTTCGACCAGGCTGTCGACCACATTCTGCCGGATCTCCCGGCCATCCTTCAGAAAAAAGAACGAAAGAATGGGGATCAGAACGATATAAGCGATGTATTTCGCGCCGGAGATAAGCTGGCCTCCCAGGCTTTTGACATACGGCAGAATGTCGGCGCCGCCGCTGTTCAATTCGTCTTGCAGAGTCTGCACCAGCCGTTCGCGCATGGGTTCGAGCCAGGAGGGAAGCGGCAGTTGCTCGATCCACTGGCGGTTCTTGAGCAGGTCGGGAAGCCGGGCAGCCAGACTGTTGGCTTCATCCACCAGGCGGGAACCGATGGTGAGGGCCAATGCGACGATTACACCCACCAGCAGGACATACACAATAGCCAAGGCGAAGCCAAACGAGACGCGTTGCGGAGTAAAGCGGGCGATCAGCGTTACCAGCGGCATGAGCAGGTAGGCGAACAACACCGCCACCATGAAGACGACCAGCGTTTCCCGGATCCTGTAAGCTGCGGCCACCACCAGCGCCAGCAGGAAAACGGTCCAGGCGGCGCGCGCGGCGCGGGGGTCGATGCCCAGCATGGACTCAGCATAGCGTGAAGCCGCGCGGCGCCGCGCACAGAGCGTGATCTGTATGTAAAGGTCGATTCGACTCGTGGCGCACGGTCTCGATCACGACGCCAGGGCGGACGAGCGTTCACACGAGTGTGAACGCGGAACGCAGGAGTGCGTGCGCCACGGCTGGCCCGCGACCGCTATGATAGCCAATGGATCACAACTAAGCAGCAAGGAATTGAGCGAGCATGATCGATACCGCGGCTGTTCGAGCCGGCGAAGAACTGGACCAGCAAGCGCTGTCCCAATATCTGCACGGAAAAATCGAGGGCGCCGGGAGCATCCGCATCGAGCAGTTTCCCGGCGGCCATTCCAATCTCACGTACCTGTTGCGCACCCCGGCCCGCGAGTACGTGCTGCGGCGCGGCCCGCTTGGCCCGGTAGCGCCGAAGGCGCACGACATGGCGCGGGAGTACACGGTACTCAAAGCTGTCCACCCGCTCTTTGCGCGGGCGCCCGAAGTGTTTCATTTGTGCGAGGACACGTCCATCATCGGCGCGATCTTTGTCATTATGGAGCGGCGGCGCGGGATCGTGGTGCGCGACCATGTGCCGCCGGAGCTGGCGGCGTTTCCGGATTATCCACAGCGCGTGAGCCGGGGATTTGTGGATTGCCTGGTGGAACTGCATTCGATTGACATTGAAAAGCATGGGCTCATTTCGCTCGGCAAGCCGGCAGGTTTTCTGGAGCGGCAGGTGCGCGGCTGGTTCGAGCGCTGGAACCGCGCCAAGCACGAAGAGATCCCTGCCATGGATCGCCTCATCCAGTGGCTCACCGAACGCATGCCCGTTTCGCCCGCGCCTACGCTGGTCCACAACGATTTCAAGCTCGATAACGTCATGCTCAACCTCCAGGACCCCGGGCGCATCGAGGCGGTGCTGGACTGGGAGATGGCCACGGTAGGCGACCCGTTGGTGGACCTGGGCCTGATCCTGTGCTACTGGGCGCAGCCCAGCGATCCGGGCGGCACCAAAGCGTCCATCACCGCGCAACCCGGCTGGTTCACGCGCGACGAGCTGCTGGGCCGTTACGCGGAGAAAACCGGGCGCGACATCTCGCTGATCAACTATTACGAAGTCTTCGCCATTTTCAAACTGGCGGTTGTACTGCAGCAGATCTACATACGCTTCCACCGCGGGCAGACCCAGGATGAACGCTTCCGCCACTTCGATAAACGCGTTCACAATCTCATTGAACAAGCCGCCGCATTGATATAATCCAAACAACATGGCCAATCAGGAAACGCTTTACCAGGTGGCGGACCGCGTCGCCACGATCACGCTGAACCGCCCCGACAAGCTGAACGCGTGGACCGCGACCATGGAACAGGAAGTGCGCGCGGCCATGTACGAGGCCGAGAAAGACGAGAATGTGCGGGTCGTCATTATCACCGGCGCGGGGCGCGGGTTTTGCGCGGGCGCCGATATGTCGCTGCTGGGTTCCATCGCGAGGGAAGGACTGGGCCAGCGAACCCCGGAAAACCTCTTCGGCCAGAGCAACGGCCAGCGCCCCAACGTCCGGCCGGACTTCAAACAGAAATATTCGTATTTTCCGGCCATTCAGAAGCCGGTGATCGCCGCCGTGAATGGCCCGGCGGTTGGCTTGGGATTCATCATCACGCTGTATTGCGACCTTCGTTTTGCCTCCGACACCGCGCGCTTCGGTACCGCTTTTGCCAAGCGCGGCTTGATAGCCGAATACGGCCTGGCGTGGATGCTTCCGCGGCTCATCGGCCCATCCGCCGCGCTGGACATGCTTTTCTCGGCGCGGATGGTGGATGCGCAGGAAGCTCTGCGGCTGGGGCTGGTGAACCAGGTGTTTCCGCAAGACAGTCTTCTAGGCAGCGTTCGCGCTTACGCCAAAGAAGTGGCCTACAACGTCAGCCCCCGCTCCCTGCGCGTCATCAAGGATCAGGTTTACAACGGCCTGTTTCAAACCTTGTCCGAAGCTTGTGAAACGGCCGGACACGAAATGGTGCAGAGCCTGCAGAGCGAAGATTTCAAGGAAGGCGTCGCCCATTTCCTGGAGAAGCGAGCGGCCGCGTTCACCGGCAGATAAAAATATGCATTTCGACTACTCCGACAAAGTGAAGGCGCTCCAGAAGAGGCTGCAAGCCTTCATGGACGAGCACATATATCCGAACGAGCAGCGCTGCAGCGATGAAGTGGATCTAGGCGATCGCTGGCAGCCATCCCGGGTGATCGAGGAGCTCAAGCCGAAAGCGCGGGCGGCCGGCCTTTGGAACCTGTTCCTGCCCGACGAGCACGGCGCGGGGCTGACGAACCTGGAGTACGCGCCGCTGTGCGAGATCATGGGCCGCTCGCCCATGGCGCCGGAGGTGTTCAATTGCTCGGCGCCGGACACGGGCAACATGGAAGTGCTGGCGCGCTATGGAACGCCGGAGCAGAAGGAGCGCTGGCTCAAGCCGCTGCTCAACGGCGAAATCCGGTCGTGTTTTGCGATGACCGAGCCGGCCGTGGCGTCCTCGGACGCGACCAACATCGAGAGCAGCATCGTGCGCGATGGCGAGCATTACGTGATCAACGGACGCAAGTGGTGGTCCTCCGGCGCGGGCGACTCGCGCTGCAAGATCTCCATCTTCATGGGCAAAACCGATCCCACCGCACCCAAGCACAAGCAGCAGTCCATGATTCTGGTGCCGATGGACGCGCCCGGCGTGAAGATCGAGCGTATGCTCAAGGTTTTTGGTTACGACCACGCCCCGCATGGCCACGGCGAAGTGACCTACACCGACGTGCGCGTGCCGGTTTCGAACATGCTGCTGGGCGAAGGCCGGGGATTCGAGATCGCGCAGGGGCGGCTCGGTCCGGGGCGGATTCATCACTGCATGCGGCTGATCGGCGTGGCCGAGCGCGCGCTGGAATCGATGTGCCGGCGCGTGGGCGCTCGCGTCGCGTTTGGAAAGCGGCTGGCCGAGCAAGGGACCATTCGCGCCGATATCGCCGATTCGCGCATGGAGATCGAGCAGGCGCGGTTGCTGGTCTTGAAGGCCGCTTACATGATGGATACCGTCGGTAACAAAGCCGCCCGCAGCGAAATCGCGATCATCAAGGTGGTGGCGCCCAACGTCGCGTTGCGGGTGATCGACCGCGCGATTCAGGCGCATGGCGGCGCCGGCGTCTGCCAGGACACGTTCCTCGCGGCGGCCTGGGCGAACTCGCGCACGCTGCGCCTGGCCGACGGCCCGGACGAGGTGCATCGCGAGGCGGTGGCCAAGCAGGAGCTGGAAAAAGTGCTGGGCAAGGCTGGGGCTTCCGCTTCGGCTCGATGAGCACGCTGGTCCTGGTCCGACACGCGCAGGCTCGGCCGTTTCAACCCAATTCGGATTCGCTCTCTGAAACCGGCGAACAGCAAGCCATTCGCTTAGGCGAATATTGGCGCGAGCGCGGCGTCCAGTTCGATGAGGCCTACAGCGGCACGATGAGGCGCCACATCCAAACCGCGCGGCTGGCCGGGTTCGAAGGCGCTCAGGCGCTTCCAGAATTTAACGAATACGACGCCGAAGGAATCCTGCGCGCGCATCCGGATTGGGCGCCGCCTACGGACAATCGCCACTTGCAGCGAATGTTCGAGACCGCGATGCCGCAATGGATCACGGCCAAGCTGGAAGGGCCGGGGCTTGAGACGTGGGCGAGTTTCCACGCGCGCGTGTGGCGGGGCTTCCGAAACATTGTGGATTCCGAAAAGGCCAGCCGGCGCGTGGTGGTGTTCACTTCGGCCGGCCCGATCGGGGTAATGCTCCAAGGCGTGCTGTGCGCGCCCGAACAGGCGGCCATCGAGCTGCACTGGCGGATTCGGAATTGCTCGCTGACCGAGATCGTCTTCACGGGCCAGCGCGTGTCGCTGGACATCTTCAACGCGACGCCGCACTTGCGCGAGGTCACGTTCCGCTGAGCCAGTGGCGCACGCACTCGTGCGACGCGCTCGTACGTGCCCTTCACCCGAGCATGCGAGGCTTTTTGCGAAAGCCGGGCTTCCGTGGCTGGCGCGACTTCTTGTTGGACTGCGCCCGCCGCCCGGCGGCCACCGCTCCTCCGGCCCAATCGAGCAGCGCCCGCGGATCCTCGAATAGCTCCGGCGGCGCTTCATAGTACTGCATCACCGCGTTGGCGTCCTCAAAGGGATGAAACGCCTCCAGACCTCTGGCCTCAAATGCGGGCCGGTTGTGATCGTCCGCCTTGAGATACAAAGCATTGTTCGCCACCAGCGCAAACACGATCCCCTGGCAGTAGATGACGTGGCCGCCAAACATGCTGCGCGCGGTGATATCGCCCAGCGGCGACAGTTGCTCCAGCAAGAATTCCATGTAGGACGCGCGATTCGGCATCGGCTCTCCATACACTAGCACTCGGCGGACACACATTTTAGAGAAAAAGCGTCCGTCGTCTGCAAGCGTCGATCCGTTTCGTGGCGCACGCACGTTGGCGCCGCATCGCCCATCGTGGCGATGCTTCGTCCGCGCGGAAAAAATCGCCGGGCGTTCACGCGAGTGTGAACGCGGCACGCACGAGTGCGTTTGCCACGGGTTTCCCTCCAGGAGGAAGCCGCGGCGGCGTGTGCGCTTGCTACACTAAAACTTTTGATCCCATGAAAATTCATGAATACCAGGCCAAGGCGATCCTGGCCAAATACGATGTCCCTGTGCCGAGGGGTGAAGTGGCGTTCACGGTGGATGAGGCCGAGGCCGCGGCTAAGAAAATCGGCGGCAGCGTAGTGGTTAAAGCGCAGATTCATGCCGGCGGGCGCGGCAAGGGCGGCGGCGTCAAAGTAGCGAAAGACGCCAACGAAGCGGTCGAGATCGCAAAGAAGATTCTGGGCATGCGGCTGGTCACGCACCAGACCGGACCGGAAGGCCGCATCGTGCAGCGGCTGTTGATCGAAGAGACGCTGCCCATCGAGCGCGAGCTGTATCTCGGTATCGTGCTCGATCGTGCGCAAGGCAAGCCGGTGTTCATGGCTTCTTCAGCGGGTGGCATGGAGATCGAGGAAGTGGCGGCCAAGTCGCCCGAATTGATTCTCAAAGAGGTGCTGGAGCCGGGCTACGGGCTGGCGCCGTTTCAGGGCCGCAGTCTCGCGTTCGGCATGGGAATTCCAGCCGCCAGCGTGAACAGCGCCGTGGCTGCCATGACGGCGCTCGCCAACGCCTACAACGCCTGCGACGCGTCGCTGGCGGAAATCAATCCGTTCATCCTCACCAAGGAGGGCAAGGTTTACGCGCTGGACGCCAAGATCACCCTGGACGACAACGCGCTGTATCGCCACAAGGACCTGCTCGAGCTGCGTGACCTGAACGAAGAAGACGCGCTCGAAGTGGAGGCGTCGCGCTTCAGCTTGAACTACATCAAGCTGGATGGAAACATCGCGTGCATGGTGAACGGAGCCGGGCTCGCGATGGCCACCATGGACATCGTGAAGTACGCCGGCGGCAGCCCGGCGAATTTTCTGGACGTCGGAGGCGGCGCCAACGCCGAGCAGATCAAGAACGCCTTCCGCATTCTGCTGTCGGACCCGGGCGTCGAGGCGGTCCTCATCAATATCTTCGGCGGCATCCTGCGCTGCGATGTGCTGGCGACCGGCGTTGTGAATGCGGCGCGCGAGCTGCACATAAAGATCCCGATCGTCGTGCGAATGGAAGGCACCAACGTCGATAAGGGCCAGGAAATCCTGAAAGCATCCGGATTCAACTTCACGGTGGCCAATGGAATGAAAGACGCGGCCGAAAAAGTGGTGCGCGCAGCCCGCGCCGGAGCGGCCGCATGAGCGTCCTGGTGGATCAAAACACTCACGTGATTTTTCAGGGTTTCACGGGCCGGGAAGCCACCTTCCATGCGCAGGCCTCGATCGATTACGGCACCAAAGTAGCCGGCGGCGTGACGCCTGGCAAGGGCGGCCAGACACATCTCGGCCTTCCGGTATTCAACACCGTCGCCGACGCTGTGAAGCAGACTGGCGCGAACGCTTCGGTGATCTTCGTTCCGCCGCCGTTCGCCGCGGACGCCATCATGGAAGCGGCGGAAGCGGGCGTGGCGCTGGTGGTCTGCATTACCGAAGGCATTCCGACGTCGGACATGGTGCGCGCCGCCGCGTTTCTGCGCGGCCGGCCCACGCGGCTGATCGGGCCGAACTGCCCGGGCATCATTTCGCCGGGCAAATGCAAGATCGGGATCATGCCCGCGCACATCCATCGCCAGGGCAACGTGGGCGTGGTGTCGCGGTCTGGAACGCTGACTTATGAAGCGGTCGGGCAGCTCACCGCCCTGGGGATCGGGCAATCCACGTGCATCGGAATCGGCGGCGATCCGATCATCGGGACGACGTTCCTGGACGCAATGGCGCTTTTCAGTTCGGATCCGGATACGCGGGCCATCGTCATGATCGGCGAAATCGGAGGCAACGCCGAAGAGCAGGCTGCGGCGTTTATCAAGGAACACGTGAAAAAGCCCGTGATCGGCTTCATTGCCGGACAGACCGCGCCCCCCGGCCGCCGCATGGGCCACGCCGGCGCGATCATCTCCGGAGGCAGCGGCAAAGCCGAAGATAAAATCGCCGCCATGACCGCGGCCGGCATCATTGTCTGCCCTACCCCCGCCGACATCGGCGAGAAAGTAAAATCAGCACTCTAATATGGAACGCACCTTCGCCATCAT
>DASQHQ010000086.1:0-25901 GCA_035632015.1 Bryobacteraceae bacterium | reverse complement strand
TAGCACCATTGTTCGACCCAAGACACCACCTCCACGCTCGTTGGACGAAGATGACCGCCTGGACATTTCATCGGCGCATTGCGCTGGCGTGAGGGCGGGTCGCTCGGAAGGTTACCTAGCGAGCAGTTCCAGCAGCGCCTGCGACACTGCGTCTGGTTTCTCGCGCGGCAGGAAATGCCCTGCGCCTGCGACGATGCGGCGGGCCAGCAGCGAAGTGAAAGAGGCGCGCTCAGCCGGGGAGTCCGCCGGCGGCCGGCCTAAGCCGTCGTCTGCCCCATGCAGGGTGATCGCGGGAACCCGGATCTTGGGACGCTCGGCCAGTTGCTTTTCCATTTCCAGGAAGCGCGGCTCACCTGGAGCGTTGCCGATGCGATGCCGGTAGGAGTGAATCACCACGTCGACGAAGTCGGGGTTGTCGAACGACGGTGCGGTGCGGTTGTAGGTCTCGTCGCTGAAATGCCAGGTCGGCGACCAGGTCGCCCACAACAGCCGGCAGAGGCTGCGGCGGTTGGCTGCGAGTCCGGCACGTCCGCGTTCGGTGTTGAAATACCACTGATACCAGAGCGCACGTTCCGTTTCGGGCGGGGCCGGGCGCGGAGGAGCGGTGGTGTTCTGGATGGTGTAGCCTCCGATCAGCACCGCGGCGCGCACGCGTTCCGGATTGAGCGCGGCGGCGATCGCGGCGGCGCGTCCGCCCCAGTCGTACCCCGCCACAGCGAAGCGATCCAGGCGCAGAGCGTCGGCCAAATCGATCACATCCTGGCCGATCGCAGCTTGCTCGGCCATGCGCGGCGCTGCGGCATCGCGGAACCGCGTCGGCCCGTAGCCGCGCAGGTATGGCACCAGTACGCGGTACCCGGCCTTGACCAAGAGCGGCGCGACGTCGTCATAAGCGTGGACGTCATCGGGAAAACCGTGCAGCAGGAGGATCGGAAAACCCGCGCCGCTGTCTTCATAGGCGATGCGGAGAACGGGCGTCTCAATGGACTTTGTCGTTTGCCCCGTTTGAGCCTGGGCCCGGGAGGAGTGAATGCCGGCCAGCAGCGCCCAGCCGCTGGCCTGTAGAAATGTCCGACGAGTGTCTATCATGCGCCGTGCCGTCCTTCTCCGCTTGCAAAGCGCTGCGCGCCCGCCACAGTCTCGCCGCTTTCGATCACCTGCATGCCGCGGCGAAACTCGTTCCGCATGGCTTCAGCGAACGGCAGCGCCCATTGCTCGTAGGATGACAGCCGGTCGGATCCCAGGCAAGTCTGCGGCAGCTTGGCCAACTCGCGCGCCAGCCGGAGCGCCGCGTCGAGTGCGCGTCCATGCTCCACTAACCGATTCGCCAGCCCCATCTGCAGCGCTTCTTCGCCCGACACTCCCCGGCCGGTCAGGATCAGATCGAGCGCGCGGCTGTGCCCGATCAGCCGCGGCAGCCGGACCGTTCCAAGATCCACCAGCGGCACTCCGAAGCGGCGGCAGAACACGCCGAACACGGCATCGCGCGCCGCCACGCGAAGATCGCACCAACCCGCCAGTTCCAGCCCGCCCGCCACCGCGTAGCCTTCCACGGCCGCAATCACGGGCTTCGAGAGCAGCATGCGCGTCGGACCCATGGGACCATCGCCGTCCTCCGCCAACCGGTTGCCCTGGCCCTCCGCAACCGCCTTCAAATCCGCACCCGCGCAGAAGTTCCCGCCGGCGCCGGTCAGCACGGCCACGCGCAGCCGCCGGTCCGAATCGAAGCTGCGAAAAGCGTCCGCCAGAGCGCGCGCGGTGGGGCCATCCACGGCGTTGCGAACCTCCGGACGGTTGATCGTGACAACCAGAACGTCGTCTTTCGCCTGAGTTTGAACGGAATTCAACATTATTTTCCTTTCACCGCGGATCGCGTTCGCGCGACCTACAGTATACTGGGCTCAGCCCCGAAAAGGTCTCGCGCGATGGTGTTGTCGTCCCCCGCCTACTTCGCATTCCTGGCGGCCATCTTCTTCGCCTACTGGCTGGCCGGCCGCTTCCGGCTTGGTCCGCTGGTGGTCATTCTGTTTGCCAACTACTTTTTCTACGCGCGCTGGGATTTGGTTTATCTGGCGCTGATTCCGCTCGCGTCAAGCTGCGATTTTTTCATCGGCCAAGGGCTTCAGCGCAGCCAGCGCCCGCTGGTTCGCCGCGCTCTCATCACGCTGAGCATTCTTTTGAATATGGGCCTGATCGCATCGGTGAAATACTCGCCGCGCCTGCCATGGATTTTGCCGCTGGGGCTGTCCTTTTACGCCTTCCAGTCGCTCACTTACACGCTCGACATCTACCGCCGTGACGCCCAACCCGCTGCCAGCTACCTGGCCTATCTCGCATCCGCGAGCTTCTTCCCGACCACGCTGGCCGGACCCATCACGCGGCTCACGACGCTGGTCCCGCAGTGGTCCAAACGCGACTTGTTGAGTGCGCAGGACGGCGGGCGCGCGCTGTTCCTGATCGGTTTCGGCCTGGTGAAGAAGCTGCTTATCGCCGACTATCTGGCCGAGAACCTGATCAACCGCGTGTTCGACCTGCCCAAATTGTATTCGGGCGCCGAGGTCCTCACCGGCGTCTACGCCTACGCTTTCCAGCTTTACTACGACTTTTCAGGCTACACCGACATCGCGCTGGGTTCCGCGCTGCTGCTCGGGATCAAGCTGCCCGCGAATTTCAACCGCCCTTACATTGCGCAAAACATAGCCGACTTCTGGCGCCGCTGGCACATTTCGTTTTCGACCTGGCTGCGGGACTATCTTTACTTCTCGCTGCCCGGCCTGCGGTCGCGCTGGAAGGTCGTCCCGTATCTGGCCCTGGTGGTGACCATGGCGATCGGCGGGCTGTGGCACGGCGCGACTGCGACGTTCCTGATCTGGGGAATCTGGCATGGCAGCGGCCTGGCCGTGCATCGCTGGTGGCAGACGCTGCGTGGCCGGCGTGCGCCCTCACAGGGTCGCGTCGGGCGCGTTCTCGGCGCTCTGATCACCTTCCACTTCGTGCTGACCGGCTGGATTTTTTTCCGCGCCTCGAGCGTTTCCACCGCGCGGGAGATTTTGGCTCAGATCCTCTCCGGCACGGTTTCGTTCATCAACGTGACGCCCGCGTTCGCCCTGGTGCTGGCGATTGCCGTCTGCGTGCATTTTCTGCCGAAGCGTTGGTACGACCGCAGCCTGGAAGTTTTCTGCGCGTCGCCCTACTACGCCCAGGCCGCCGCCATGGCGCTCGTGCTGCTGGCGATCCAATACGTCGCCGCGAGCAGCCCCGCGCCGTTCATCTACAGCCGGTTCTGAAATGCTGCCAAAGAAGACCACGCTCGCGATCCTCACCTTCGGCAGCCTGCTGCTGGTTCTCAGCCTGGCCCGGATAGCACGCCCGCTCGCGGTCAGCGCGGTAATCGATTTTCGGCCGCGTCCCAGCAGCGCCGTCATTGAAGCGCCGGCGCCTGCGGTTGCGCCCCGCGTTGTTTCGCCGCGCGAGCCGGCGCCGGCGGCGTCCAACCTGATCGACGAGCACGAGAACCTGAAGTCTTTCTATCAAGCCCTGTGGCGAACCGAATCGAAGCTTCCCGGCGCAGTGACGCGCGTTCTGCACTACGGCGATTCGCCGGTCACGGCCGACTCCATCACGGCCGATGTCCGCTCGCTGTTGCAAGAACACTTCGGCGATGCCGGCCATGGCTTCGTTTTGGTGGCCAAGCCCTGGGCCTGGTATGGTCATCGCGGCGTGGAGGTTTCGGGTAAGGGCTGGCACATCGCTCCCGCCAGCCAGGCGCGCGCGCGCGACGGATTCCACGGCCTGGGCGGCGTCAGCTTTCAAGGCGAGGCAGGCGCTTCGTCCCACATCGTTCTCAAAGAGGACCACGCGCGCATGGAAGTCCAGTATCTCCGCCAGCCCGGCGGCGGCGCGCTCGCGATCAGCTCGGCAGGGCAGGGAATTGGCCAGATCGACACGAGCGCGGCGGAGAGCGATCCAGGCTTTTACGTTGTGCCGCTGCCGGCCGGTGCGCGCGAGATCGACCTCACCGTCGAGCGCGGTCCGGTGCGCCTCTTTGGCGTCAGTTTCGAACGGGACCAGCCGGGCGTGATCTACAATAGTTTAGGGCTGAACGGCGGCCAGGTCCAGGTGGTGGTCCGGTACTTCGAGAAAACGCAGTGGGCCGCTCAGCTTCAGCATCAACGTCCCGATCTGGTGGTGCTGAACTACGGCACCAACGAAAGCATTTATGCCGACTATATCGAGCGTTACTATCCCGGCGAGTTGCGCGAGGTGATCCGGCGCGTGAAGACCGCCGTTCCCAACGCCTCCGTTCTGGTGATGAGCCCAATGGATCGCGGGCAGCGCGACTCGACCGGCCAGATCACCACCGTTCCCACCCTTCCGCGCCTGGTCGAAATCCAGCAGCAGATCGCAGCCGAGATGGGCTGCGCGTTTTTCAATACCTTTCAGGCCATGGGCGGTGAGGGAACGATGGGACGCTGGTATCAGAGCCAGCCGCGCTTGGTGAGCGCCGATTTCATGCATCCGCTGCCGGGCGGCGCTCGAAAAGTTGGGGTGCTGCTGGATCAGGCGCTCGAATCGGGCTACCGGCAGTTTCAGGCCAGTCACCGGCCAGAGTTCGCGCGGCAAACCGAGGGAACGCAACCGTAGTGCGAAAGCTGGCCTTCACGCTCGCGCTCTCGATGGCTGCGGCGCCAGCCGCGTCCGTGGCCGCCACAGTGAGCAAGACAGCGAAGAAGAAATCCGCGCACAAGAAACACTCCAGCCGTCCGGTGGTGGTGGTCTCGGCAGCCGTCCGCCACTCCGCTTTCGAAGCTGTCAGCACGCGCGCGGCCCAGCCCGGCAGCGCACTCGAAGACCCTAGCGCGCTGGTGCCGTTCTTCGAGCAGATTTCGCATCCGCCCGGCAACGGCCCGGTACGCATCCTGCAATACGGCGATTCGCACACCGCCTCGGACGACTGGGCCGACGAGATGCGCCAGGCCTTTCAACACCGTTTCGGGGGCGGGGGACCGGGCTTCACGCTGGTGGGCCATCCGTTCCTCGGCTATCGCCGCTTCGACAGCCATGGCGCCAATTCCGCGAGTTGGCACACCGACGGCCTGGTGACGCGCCCGGGCGATGGCGTCTACGGGCTGGGCGGAATCAGTCTCACGGCGCACTCGGCCGGACAAACGGTCACGCTTTCGGCCGAATGCGCCCTGCTCGAACTGCACTATCTCCAGCAGCCGGGCGGCGGCAGGCTCGAATTCTCGGTCGACGGAAACGCGGTCGATACCATCAGCACCGACGGCGAATCCGGCGCCGCGGTCTATCGCTACTCGCCCGCTCCCGGTCCGCATCAATTCGCGCTGCGAACGCTCAACGCCGATCCGGTGCGCCTGTTCGGCTGGGTGGCGCAAAACCAGTCCGGCGTCACGTACGAAACTTTGGGCATCAACGGAGCGCAGGCGAACCTGCAGCTCGACTGGAACCCGGCGATCCTCGCGAGCGAATTGGCCAATCGCGATCCGGCTCTGATCGTATTGGAATACGGCACCAACGAGGCGCTCAGCAAGAAATGGACTGCGGACGAATATCGCGCAGCCTTGACGGCAGTGATCGGGCGGCTGCGCGCGGACGCTCCACTGGCCAGCATTCTGCTTATTGGTCCGCCGGACTGCCAGTACCGTCTGCGAAACGGCCGCCGCCTGCCGTTCCCGCACCTGGACGAAGTGATCGAGATCCAGCGCCAGGTCGCGCTCGAGAATGGCTGCGCGTTTTGGGACTGGCGGGCTCGGATGGGCGGCCCCGGATCAGTACGCCAATGGGTGCAGGCCGGCCTCGGCCAAGGCGACTATACGCATCTGACGGGCGCCGGCTACCGCATGGTCGGCGACATGCTCTTCAGCGAGTTGATGACCCAATACGATCGCTTCTTGAGCGCCCGCGCGGAGCGAAGGGATGGACAATAGAGAACGAATCGTCGCCATCTTGAAGAGCGTTTCGAAGAAAACTTCGGTGCCGGACGCCGACGAATCGCTCTTCGATTCCGGCTTCCTGGACTCGTTCGCGCTGCCCGACATGGTGGGCGAGCTGGAGCGCGAGTTCAAAATTCAGATTCCGGATTCGGACCTGAGCCCGCGCAAGTTCGAATCGATCGCCCGCATAGAAACCTATATCGAGAGCAGGCAGTAGCCGGTGGCGTCGATCCTGGCTTTTGGAGCCTTCCTGCCCGCAGGTGTTGTCACCAACGCCGACCTGGCCGCGCGATTCAACCGCGACCCTAAGTGGATCCACGAAGTCTCCGGCATTGAAGAGCGACGTTATGCCGGGCCGGACGAATCCGTAGCCGCGATGGCGGTGGCCGCGGCAACGCAGTGCCTCGAGCGAGCCGGAAGCACGCCCGGCGAGGTCGGCCTGCTGATCGCGGCGTCTGGTTCCTGGGAACGCCGGTTCCCCGGACCCGCCGCGACTATCGCGCACCAGCTCGGCCTCGGCTCGACACCCGTTGTCGACTTGCCGATGGCCAGCGCGGGCAGTCTGTTCGGCATGGCGCTGGCATCGAAGCTCACCGGCGTTTATGGCAACGTCCTGGTGGTTGCCTCGGAGAAAATGTCGAGCGTGGCGGGGCACGAGCAAGCCGATCCGGGCGTCGCCATCCTGTTCGGCGATGGCGCCGGCGCTTGCGTCATTGGACCCGGCAGCGGCTCGGCGCAGATTGTCGACCACGTCCTGCACTCCGACGGTACGTTCGCCGATGACCTGAAGCTGGACTTCGACGCGCCGCTCGTTATGAACGGCCGCTCCGTCATCATGCAAGCCTCGCGCAAGATACCCGCGGCGATCAGCGAAATTCTGGCCCGGAATCGGAAGCCGGCCTCGGCGGTCGAGGTTTTCCTGATGCACCAGGCGAATCAAAACCTGATCGACCGCGTGGCGCGCGCCGTCGAGGTAGCACCAGCGAAATTCTACTCGAACATTCGCCGCTACGGCAACACTTCGTCGGCGTCCATGCTGATAGCGGCCGCGGAATGGTGGCAGAATCCCGGGCCCCGGCCCGGCCAGCTCATCTGCTTCGCCGCATTCGGCGCGGGCTTCCACTGGGGCGCGTTGCTAGCCGGATGTTGAAGGACGTGTAGCGTACGCACTAGTGCGTGCCGCGTTCAGACTCGTCTGAACGCGTGGCCCGAGGCGTCCACTAACGCTCCAGGCTTTTCACCAGGTTCGCATTGTTGTACTTTCGCGCCAGGTCGAGCGCGGCCAGCCGGTCCTTGGACCGCGTCTTGCCGTTCGCGCCCGATTTGATCAACAGGTCAACCATGGCCGAGTCGCCAAAATCGATGGAAGCGGCGTACAGCAACGGCGTCATCCCGTTGTGGTCCAATGCATTGACATTCGCGCCGCGCGAAATAAACAGCCGCGCCATTTCCACGCGCCCGTTGATGACCGCCAGGTCCAGCAGCGTGACGCCATCCTTGTCGGTCAGATCGACGGGCAGTCCGGCGTCCAGCAGCGCGGCCATGGTCTTGACATCGTCGAAACCAATCGGAATCGTAAACGGGCTGCCTGGAAACAAACCCAAGGAGATGAACTGGTCGTCCAGCCGGTCGCCCTTGGGCAGCAAAAGCGGGATCATGTCCGCGTTGCCGGACATGGCGGAGAGACCGAGCACCGTGGCGTTGAACAACGGCGCGCCCGCACCCTTCGGCAGGCGCACTTCCGCTCCATGATCGAGCAGCAGTCGCATGACCGGCGAAGAGCCCGGATATTGGGCCGCCACCAGCAGGGCCGAGTAGCGCGTCTTGGATCGCGCATTCAGCTTGGCGCCGTGATCGAGTAAAAGCTTGGCTTTCTCGACATCGGGCATGGCCATCATCAAGGCGGTGGTGCCGTCCTTGGTCGCCGAATTCGGATCGAACTTCTTGTCGAGCAAAGCGCGCAGTTCAGCCGGAGTGCCAAAGAGAACCGTCTCGGCCCAGGGCTCGATGTCCTTGGGCTCCGCCTCCGGGACGCGCGGCGCCGTGTACTTTTGGGCGGGTCCAAGCGATTCCGCCAACGCCATGATGGACCAGCTCGCGGCCATGGCGGAAATGAACTGGTCGTGCCCATAGGGATAACCGCTCTCGAAGTACGGCGGGCTCACGGCCGCGGGCGGATGCAGCCGCGAGACGACATGCCAGGAGCCATCGGGCTGTTGCGTGTCGGTGAGGAATTGCAGGCCACGCGACCAGACCGGATCGTTCACCGGCATTCCTCCGGCATCGTGCAAAGCGACCAGCGCCTCGCCCGTAGAGTAGGCGTCGCTCGGACGGCGGTTCACCGACTGCCAGCCTCCATCCGGCCGCTGGGTTCGAGCCAGCTCGGCGGCCCGCTTTGAAAGCTCGTCGCGCGAAGCTCCGGCCCAGAACAATCCGAGCAGTTGATAGGTTCGCTCCTCGGTATCGCGCGGCTGCTGGGAGGCGAGCCACGCCCGCGCCCGTTCCACGCGCTTTTCGGTGTCCGCGGCGAGCGACGCGTGATGATAAAGCTGGATGGCGCGTATCGAGATCGCGGTCGCGGTGATATAGCTGTAGGCCTGTGGCGGCCGCTGGTCGCCGGTGACCCAATGGCCATCAGGCCGCTGGCGCAGCGCGATGTGGCGCGCGTAAACGGCGTTGACCAAGTTCGGCCGGACGCCCACCGCGTCCATCGCGTACAGCCGGAAGTTGTCATCCATCGACGGATCGATGATATGGGTGTACTGCACCGCGCGGTCCAGGCTGCTATACGGACCGAACCCGCGGGCGGCATCATCGTGGGCTACTTTCTCGTTCACGGGAATGCCATGCTGGCGCGCGACGCGGAAGGCCAGCGCCGGCATCAATTGGTTGTGGCAGGAGTAGCAGCTCTGTTTCGCGTACCAGTCTTTCTGCGGGACCTGGAGCAGTGCGATGGCCTTCGAGGCGGCATCGCGGATGCGATCGGGCGCGAGGTTCGCCGCCGAAGCGGCCGCGGCACAAAGCACCAAGCCGGTGAGGATTCGCATGTCAAAATCTTATCAAACCTATGACAATTGGAGCGGACAGCGGCTCAGATCGCGACACTTTCGAGCGCGGCGTAGCCACGATCGTTGGCCGGGATCAGTCCCGGAGAATCCTCCGACCACCACACCAGCACGCGCCCCGCGAGCGCATCGTCAGTAGCTAGTCGAAACACGGCAGCCGCGACTTCGTCTAGCGAGAGCAGCCGGGCGGGCACGTTGCGCTCCTGGCGCTGCTCCGGTGTCAGCGATTCCCAGTAGGTGCGAACATGCTGGGACGCGATCCAGCCCGGCGCCAGGCAGTTCACGCGGATGTTTTCCTTTGGGCCAAGCCAGGCCAGCGCGGTGGTGAGCCGGATCACGGCTGCCTTGGCGAGATCGTATCCGGGCACCGGATTCTTGCGGCCATGCCAGAGCCCAGTGATGGAGGTCATATTGACGATGGCGCCGCCTCCGCCGCGCCGCAAGGCATCGATGGCCAGCCGCGTGCCGTACATGGTTCCGAACACGTCGGTTGGAAAATTATCGGTCCAATGTTCGAGCGGCTCGCCCGGCACGATGTCCGGCCCGGAGGCGTTGTTGACCAGCACTGCGAGACCGCCGAATGTCTTCTCCGCGAAGCCCAGGAGGTTGCGGACCTGTTCTTCCTTGCGGACGTCGGCCGGACAAAACGCCGCGCGGCCGCCGGCGCTTTCGATTAGCCGAACTGTTTCGTGGCCTCCGGCTTCATCGATGTCCGAAACTACAACCAGAGCGCCTTCGCGCGCGAACCGGAGCGCAATCGCACGTCCGGATCCGTCCGCACCGGCTCCGGTAACGACCACCGCTTTGCCCCGAATGTCCATTTGCTTTGGCGAGCATAACACAGACGCGGCAATGCGACACTGAAAGAGGAGAGGCAAGATGAAGTGGAGTCGAATGCTGCTCGCCACCGCCGCTATCGCCGCCGCACTGGCTCAGAACAACAAGCCCGCGCCGAAGCCCAAACCTCAGGTTGGCGAGATTCGCGCGACCGGTTGCGTTCGTCTGGCGCAGAACGGATGCATTCTGCTGAAGACGTTGGACGGAGCCACGACCTACACTTTCGAGGCCGCGCCCAAGCCGGAAGCCGGCGCCGTGATCACGATTCAAGGAGCCGCGCACCGTGGACCCACGCCTTGCAGACAGGGCCTCGCGGTGGATGTCGCGGATTGGGTGCCGACCGGAGAGAAGTGCGTCGAGTAAGGAGCTCGCCGGCCCGCATTAGCGCGCTTCGGCCGAGCGCGCCACGATCTCATCCAGAATCCCCGTGGTTGAGTAGCCCGGCTCGAGGGGCAGGGCAAGCACCTTGCCGCCCGATGCCTCCACTTCCTCGCGACCGGCGATGAAGTGCGCCCAGTCGGCGCCTTTGATCAGAATGTCGGGCAGCAAGGCGGCAATCAGTTCGCGAGGCGTGTCTTCGTCGAAAAAGGTCACGGCGTCGACGGCCTGAAGCGCGGCTGCGAGTTCGGCGCGATCCTCCTGCGGGACTAGCGGCCGCGTGCGACCTTTCAGGCGGTGGACGCTGGCGTCGGTGTTCAGCGCGAGGATCAAAATGTCGCCGAGCGAGCGCGCGCTTTCGAGCAGCCGGATGTGGCCGGGATGCAAGACGTCGTAGCAGCCGTTGGTGAAGACAACGGTCTGGCCGGCGCGCTTCCAGCCGGTGCGCGCGGAGAGGAGTTCTTCGCGGGTGTAGATGGAGCCCAAGAACATATCTTAGGCTGGCAGAGAGGGTTGAGGATGTTTCCGATAACACATATTATGTAGCATTTTGTGGGTACCCAAAAAGAAGGCCCGAATTCGCTGGGAGGTGCTCATTCGGGCCGAGGGAAGAAACTGAAAGGAATTCTGAAATTGCTTAGAGCTGCTCACTAGCGATGGCCGCCGCCTCCGCCATGTCCGCCGCCACCGGAGTGTCCACCACCTCCACCGCCGGCGTGGCTGCCACCGCCGCCACCAAAGCCGCGCTGACCGCCTCCTCCGCCACCAGAGCTCGGCGCGCTCCGCATTCCGCCACCACCACCGAAAGATCGAGGCGCTTCATAATTCCGTGGCGCTGGACTTGCGCCGCCGAACGAACGCGGCGCTTCGTAATTGCGCGGCGCCGTGCGAGGCTGCACGATGGATGGGCTGATGTGCACAGCCTGGCTTCCACCGAACGATCCGGGCCCTGGCGCAAAATTCTGGGTTGAACCGCCGCCAGGACGAGTATTCTCGAAGCGCTGCCAGCCGCCACTCGAGCCTGCATTGAAAGACCGGCCGCCGGGCGCTTGGGACTGTGGCGCGGCACCATGGATGGGCTCACCAAACCGGCCCCATCCGTGACTCACCGCTGGCGAGGAATTCGCGCCGCTGGAACCTCGCATCGCCTCCCCACTCGGATTGTTCGGCACGTTGCCGCCGGGGCGCTGCGCTGCACGGCCGGTGTTCGGCATGGACCGCTCGTAGGAGACCGAGTTCCCTGCACCGGCTCGGCTGGCTTGGCCGAAACTCGAGCCCGACATTCGCTGCATCGCGCTGCGCTGTTGATCAAAAGAAGCGTGCTGCACGGCAGGCGCCTGGCTCCGGCTGGCGAATTTCTGGACGCGGCTCTGCGGGAAGTTTCCGCTGACCGCGCGGTCCGACATCCGCAGGCTGGACCGATCGGGCGCAATTGGAACCGCGCCATGCACCATGCCAGCCTGCTGGATCTGGCTGCGATTGAGCGCCGTGAAGTGCGTGTTGCGGCCAAAGTCGGCGGCATTTATGCCCGACACCGCCCCGTTCACGCGCGCGTTGCGGTACGTGTTGTAGATGTTCACATTGTTGACGATGGTGGTGTTGTTGACAACGCCATTGCGGAAGCCGCCATAGAATCCGCGTCCCCACCAAGGATGGAACGCTTCAAACGGCGCTAATGGAACCCATCCCACGCCGCCGAAGCCGAAGCCGACGCCGATGCCGACTCCTCCGCCCCATCCAAAAAATCCAACCAGGGCCGGCGACCAGTAATACCGTGCGAAGGCCGGTCCGGGATACCAGCACCAGCCCACCGGGCCGAAGAACCAACGCCCGTAGTGATAGGGCGCCCAGCCCCACGGATCGTAGCTGACCCAGGTCCAGCCATAGTAGTCTTCCCAAACCCAGCGTCCGGCCTGATACGGCGCCCAGCCGGACGGCACCGTAGGCGCCCACACTGAGCCGTAGGTAGGATCGTTCACCCATTGTCCGTATTGATCGAGATCCTCGGCTCCCGACACGTCCGGACTGACGTGCCGGTAGCTCTGCGAGCGCTCGAGATACCGGTCCCGGTCTTCATTCCAGCGATCCCAGCTATCCAGCGGAATGGCCTGCACAATTTGAAACTCGGTGTCCGCGGCTGATCCGCGGGCGTTCATGGTCTGCCCGGCGGCCAGCTGTTCGCTGCCGTTCGAGCCATAGATGTCGGCTTCGCCCGAGCGAACCGTGACGGCGGAACTTCCATCGTCCAGCACAGTGATGCGGTAAGTCCCCTGTCCGAGCGGACGGACGGCCACGCTGGGAGTGTCGACCTCGGTCTGCGCCTGGCCGGGACGCAGGACCCGAAGCGTCACCGTGCCGGCGGCGACTTGCATCTGGAAACTCTTCACGTCCATTCCAACGAAACGAACCTCCGAGCTGGGCCCGACGCGCAGCATGTTGGCGAAGTCGAGCTCTACCTCAGCGCGCGAGGACGAGCCAGTGAGAATTCTGTCGTCGGCCATGACGGGGGAATTGATGGCGGCGGCGACCACGTCCCCGGAGTCTCCGCGCCGAACCGAAACGTCTCCGTTCAGGACGCTGATGCGGGCGACAGCCCTTCCCGGTTCATATTGGCCATCCGGTTCCTGGGCGAGTAAGGATGCCGCGCAACCTGCCACCACCAGGATTGCCAGAAGATTGCGTTTCATAAACTGAGCCTTCGTGCTCCGCCCGCTAAATGGCATTCCAATAGCCAACTGATAACTCGCTGTTTTTCAGCGGCATGAATGACGCCGGTCGGGCTTCGTTCCTGGCCGAAAACCACCAGGCTGCTCGGAAAGAGCCGTATTGTCATTGGGATGGCAAATCAGTAAACTATAGTTAACTTGAATCCGGCAACCACGGTCAACCCCTCGCTTCCCGAGGTGCACTCCAGCGTCAGCACGGCCCAACCCGCGCTGTGGCGCCGCATGTTCGCCTTCGCCGGACCCGCCTATTTAGTCAGCGTGGGCTACATGGATCCGGGCAACTGGGCCACCGACCTGGAGGGAGGCGCGCGCTTTGGCTACCAACTGCTCTGGGTGCTGGTGCTGTCGAACCTGATGGCAATTCTGCTGCAGACCCTCAGCGCGAGGTTGGGGATCGTAACGCAGCGAGACCTGGCGCAAGCTTGCCGGGAGACCTATCCGCGCCCGATCTCGTACTCGCTTTGGGTTTTGTGCGAAATCGCGATCGCAGCCTGCGATCTGGCCGAAGTGCTCGGCGCAGCCATTGCTCTGAATCTGCTGTTCCACATTCCGCTGCTGGCCGGCGTGCTTTTGACCGCCGCGGACACGTTGCTGCTGTTGTGGTTCACGCGGCTCGGCATCCGAGTGATCGAAGGCTTCATCCTTTCGCTGATCGCGATTATCGCCAGTTGCTTTCTAGTAGAGATCTCCTGGGCCGGATGGCCTGCGCTCGCCCCGCTGGCGCACGGACTGGCGCCGCATTTGACGACTGGGAATCTGTACCTCGCCATCGGCATTCTGGGCGCGACCGTGATGCCCCACAATCTGTATCTTCACTCGGCTCTGGTTCAGACCCGGCGCATCGGCGCGAGCAACGCCGCCAAGAGGGTAGCATGCCACTTCAACCTGATCGACTCCACCATCGCGCTCAACGGCGCCTTGCTGGTTAACGCCGCGATCATGGTGCTGGCGGTGATGGTGTTCTTCAAACGCGGAATCCTGGTGACCGAGATCCAGCAAGCCAATCAACTCCTCGCGCCGCTGCTCGGCACGACATTCGCGAGCGTCCTGTTCGCCCTCGCTCTGCTGTGTTCCGGGCAATCCTCCACGCTGACCGGCACCATGGCCGGCCAGATCGTCATGGAAGGCTTCTTGAACTTCCGCATGCAGCCTTGGCTGCGCCGCCTGATCACGCGTACGGTTGCCATTATCCCGGCGGCCCTCACCGTCTACTGGGCCGGTGGAAGGGGCACGTATCAATTGCTGATTCTTAGCCAGGTGATTCTCAACATGCAGCTACCGTTCGCCGTGCTTCCGCTGATCCAGTTCACCAGCGATCGCCAGCGGATGGGAGCGTTCGCCAATCGCTTGTGGCTGCGAATGCTGGCTTGGAGCGCGGCGGTCCTCATCCTCACATTGGACATCTGGCTGGTGACGCTCACGATGAAAGACTGGCTGGCGAGCGCCGGGCCATGGCGCGGATGGTTGGAACTCGCTGTTCTGCCGCTGCTCCTCGTGCTGGGACTGCTGCTGGCCTGGATGGCCTTCCAGCCCGTGCTTCCGCCGTGGCTGCGCCGCTTTGGGCGGGCTCCGGTTCAGCTTCCCGAACGGGTCGCCACCAATCTGCCGAGCCTGGCCTACCAGCGCATCCTGGTCCCGCTCGATCACTCCAGCAAGGATCGGGACGCCATCGCGCATGCCGCGGCGCTCGCCAAGCAACATCATGCCACTTTGTACTTGCTGCATGTCGAAGAGGACGTGACCAGCCAGGTGTATGGAGCTCTCTCCTCGACCGCGGAAGTGGAAGCGGGCGCCAAGTATCTCCGCCAAATTGCAGACGATCTGGCTCAGCAACAGGTGGCTGTGGAGATGGTAGTGCGGTACTCCCGCAATCCCAGAAAGGAAATCGTGCGTTACGCCGGCGAACTGAAGCCGGACCTGGTCGTGATGGGGGCGCACGGGCATAAAGGCATCAAGGACATCGTGTTTGGGACCACGATCAACTGGGTACGTCACAAATTGAAGGCGCCCTTGCTGGTGGTGCGAGAGGGCGGCTGAAGCGGTATCGCGACGAACTTAGTACCGTAGGTACTTGTCTTTAGGGTCTATAATTAAAGTTGGACGTGAATCGCGGAGAGCCGTTCATCGTTTTTGCCGAGGATATCTTCCGGCGGCTGCGCTACTCCAGGGCGGGGGTTGTGTCGAAGGGATACACACGGGCTGGGAATGGCGCTGGAAAGCTCCTAGTTTCAACAACATGGGTTGGCGAATTGTTTGCTAGGACCTAAGTTGGAATCATGCGAAGACTGTTCGTCTGCGGGTTAGTGGCGCTTGCCGCGCTGGTGCGGCTCCACGCCTCCACTCTGCAACAACTCAGCCTGGACGACATGATTCGTAAGTCCACCAGCATCGTGCGCGGCAAGCCCGTGCTCTCCGGTGCGGCGCTCCGCGGTTCGATCATTTACACGCACTATCAGGTTCAGGTTTCCGAGACGCTCAAAGGGGTTCCGGCGACAAGTCTGGACGTGGCGGTCTTGGGAGGCACAAGCGGAGGACTGCGCCAGAATATCGCCGGAGCGCCCAGGCTAGTGAACGGTCAGGACTACGTTCTGTTTCTTTGGACCAGCAAGACGGGCCTGACGCAAGTGATCGGGCTATCGCAGGGACTATTCGCGGTGATCCAGGATTCCTCGGGCCAGTTTTCGGCGGTGCGCGCCGCTTCCACGGAACGAATGTTGAACGCGGCCGGCCAGCCGGTTGTGGATTCCGACATTCGGATTCTGTTGGGCGACCTGAGAACCCGCATCCAAACCGTCCTCGCCAATCGAGGTGCACATTGAGCCCAGGCGTGCTTCGACGGTTAGCGGCGCTGGTACTGGGCGCATTGGCTTTGAGCGGCACTGGTTCGGCTTATTACTACTACTTGTATTTCAACAACGGTTCGCCGATCCCTTCCAAATTCGACTTGAACGCTTTGGTGAACAAGAAGGTTCCTTTCTACATTTCCGATCAGGGACCGGCCGCGGTTGTTGCGGGCGACTCGTTCCAGGCCATCATCAGCGAAATTCGAGCCGCTGCGGATGTTTGGAACAGCGTCGGAAGTTCGGACATCCACCTGGCATACGGCGGGCTGTTCACCGCCGGGCGGACCGACTCCGCGCCCGGCATCGACGTGCAGTTCAGCCAGGAGGTGCCGCCAGGCTTGATTGCGTATGGCGTGCCCGAGACTCTGGCGGGTCCCACCAATGGGCCCAGTGGACCTTTCGTGCCGATCACGCGGTCGCTGCTGGTGCTGCCGAGCGACTTCACGGCTGTTCCAGTTTATGGTCCGATGCCGAGCTATAGCGAAGAGTTTGTGGTAACGCTGGTGCATGAATTCGGCCACACGCTCGGTCTGCAGCACACCTTGACTTCCAGTGTGATGTCGACTCTGGTGACCAGCGCTTCAAGCCGGGCGACACCGCTGGGGGCGGATGACATCGCGGCCATTTCCCTGCTCTATCCGGCCGGCAATTATCTTTCAACCGTCGGCAGCATCAGCGGGCGCGTGACCATGAACGGCGTAGGCGTAGGGTTGGCCTCGGTGGTGGCGATTTCTCCAAGCAATCCCGCGATCAGCACGCTCACCAATCCGGACGGAACTTATCAGATCAACGGGATTCCGCCGGGACAGTATTTCGTGTACGTACATCCCTTGCCGCCTCCGGCTTACGGGGAGGGCTCGCCCGACAATATCACCTACCCGCAAGACATTACGAAGGATCCCAGAGGGGTTCCGATTCCGCCGAACTATAAGGCGTTCGCGACGCAGTTTTACAGCGGCCCGAGCGGCACTCGCAATCCCAATCAGGCTCAAGTACTGCTGGTGTCCGCGGCCAATACCACCTCAGGAATCGATTTCCAAGTGAGTTCCCGGAATTCCCAAGCCGTTTACTCGGTTCGGACCTTGGGCTATACGCAGGCCGGCTTGTATGTGAGCCCGGCGCCCGCCACGCTGGGAACAACAGCGCCCACGCTGGTGGCCGCCACGGGCGCGGGTTTGTTGCAACCGGACAATAGCCTGTCGCCGGGGCTCAACATCAGCCCCTTGGGACCTTTTGCCTACACCTTCCAACTGGACCCGTATCCTCCCCCGAATCCGTATATCGCGGTCTATTTGAAATGGAGCACCCTGGTGGGGCCCGGGCCAAAGCATCTACTGTTCTCTACGCCGAACGATTTGTACGTCCTGCCGGGCGCATTCACGGCGGTGGATAATCCTCCGCCCTTCGTCAGCGCGGTTGCTCCGACCTTCGATGCAAACGGCAATCGCGCAGTGGCGGTCTCGGGAACGAACTTTGAGCCCGATACCAGAATTTTCTTCGACGGACTGCCGGGCGTGATCCAAAGCGTTCAGCCGGATGGATCGCTCCTGCTGACGCCGCCGCAGGCTCCCGGCAGCTATACGGCGACCGTGGTGGCCTTGAATTCCGATGGACAGAGTTCCCTGTTCTTGCAGAATGTGCCTCCCACCTATACGTATGATCCAGCCGGCGCTCCTTCGATTGTGGTTTCTCCGAGCGTGCTGACGCCGGGCGCCGACACGACCGTCGCGATCGCGGGAACGAATACAAACTTCGTGGACGGACAGACACGGGTTGGATTCGGAACCGGCGACGTCGTAGTGAAGCAGATCACCGTGCTGAGCCCCACACAGCTCAGCGTCGTGGTGACTCCCAATGCGCTGGTGCCAACCAGCCGCATCAGCGTAACCACCGGCCTGGGAGTTATTTCGCAAGCGCTGGGCTTGCAAGTCACAACCACGGACCCGCACTAGCGGAGAGGCGGCAGCCACCGGCCCAGCCTACTCTGCGCGGCGGATGGCCGCTAGCGCGAGAGCAACGCCACCCCGGCCGGCGCGGCAACCCAAGGCGCCAGGCTTTACTTACCCTTGCTGAGTTTGCGGAAGTAGTCTGCGATGGCGTTGGAGTAGCCGGGCGGAACTGTTTCCGTGCCGGCGCTGCGAACCTGATCGGCGTTCTTCTCGTCCAGCTTGCGGCGCAGATCGAGCTCCAGGCGTTCCATCTGCGGCAACACCTCGCGGCTGATGCGGCCCTGAAGCTCGGCGTCGTTTTGATACGCCGGGTTCAACGAGTGCATCAACTGCAGATAGTCGCCAATGACATCCGGGTTGTTCCGGAAGAAGTCGCGCAGCGCATTCGTGTCGCGCAGCGATTCGCGATACGCCTGATCGAGCGGCACCCATCCGTTGTACGGAGCCACCGGGCCAGGGCCGCCGAACGGACCGCCCCAGGCGCCGCCGTTCCATGTGCCGCCCGGTCCATAGCCGCCGGCCTGTTGGCCGTTCGCTTGGCCAGGTTGTCCGCCTGGTTGGCCTTGCCCGCCCTGCTGGCCTTGCCCGCCTTGCTGGCCTTGGCCTTGCTGGCCTTGCCCATTGTTGGCCTGTTGCGATCCGGATTGTGATTGTCCGGGTTGCTGGCCGGGCTGTCCCTGCCGGCCCTGCTGGCCCTGGCCGTTCTGATCGCCGGGACGTTGCCCGTTGGGCTGGCGCCCGCGCCCTTGCTGTGCTTGCGCCTGCTCCAGGCGGTTACGCGCGGCTTCGAGCTGCGCCAGAGCCTTTTCGAGCTCGCCTTTGTCATCGCCGGAACCCTTGCCGGCCTGCTGGCCCTTCTGCCCCATGGCGGCCTGCGCTTCCTGGATCTTCTGGTTCAGATCGTTGAGGCCCGCGGTGATGCTGGATTCACGAACCCAGGCCTGCATTCCGTAGCCTTGACGGATCCATTGGCCGAGCTGGCGCATGTGCAGCTCGAGCTCCTGTTGCTGCGCTCCGGCCAGCGCGTCGCGGAGCTTGGAAGAAACCGGATTCTGCGCGCCAGCCAGGCTGCGCGCGGTGTCGGCCATCTGCTTCTCGATCTGCTTGAGCTGATCGGCCATTTGATCCTTTTCACTGCCCATGCGGTTAGCTTGTTGCTGCATCTGGCCCGGGTTGTTTCCAGTGACCATCTGGCGCAGCCGATTTTGGAATTCGGTTTGGTGCGCCGCGAGCTGCTTGGCCTGTTGCGCGAGGTCGTCCAGGGCGGCGGAGGCGTTCTGGCGCTGCATGCCGTTGAGAATGTCGCGCGATTCCTGCAAACCTTGCGCCGCGCGCTGCTGGCTGGCCCGCGCCTGCTCGGAATTATTATTCTGCGGATTCTCGGCGTTGCGCATGTCGTCGGTGGCGCGCTGCAGGCGCTCGATGGCGCGCTGGAGTTGCGGATCGGCGATGGAGCCGGTGCGGCCTGAACTGCCCTGCTGTCCCGGCTGGCCGGAAGACGACTGCTGGCCCTGCTGGCCTTGCTGGCCTTGGCTCGACTGCTGGCCCTGCTGACCGGACTGCTGCGGCTGCTGGCCGCGGCTCAGCTGCTCCATCTGGCGCTTCAGCTCTTCGGCCTCGCGGCGCAGCATCTCCTGCTCCCACCGCTGGCGGAACGCCTGTTGCTGATCTTTCTGCTGCTGCGCCAGCTCCTGCTGCCGGCGCGCGAGCTCCTGAAGCTTCTGGAGTGCGTCGTCGATTTCCTTGGCCCGGGCGTCGCTGGCCGATTGCCGTCCGGTTTCGTACTGATTCTTTTCGCGATCCAGCTCGAGGTCAGCGAGATTCTGGAGGTCGCGCCCCATGCCGCCGCCGCCACCGCCGCCTCCGCGGCTGCCGAAAGCGACCTGGATGTCGCGGAAGGTCGCCTCCGCGCGCAGAGCATGCTGCAACGCCTGCTGCTCGGGCGGAAGCGCGTCGTTCCATTTCTGGGTCCGAATCTTTTGCGCGGACTCGGTCATGGCCTTGGCGGCCTCTTGCATGTCGGTGGCGAAACTCTTAAACTGCGAATTGGCGTCCGACAGCTCGCGCGCCTTCATGCGATTGGCCAGTGACAGCGCTTGCGCCGCCAGCTTGTCTTCCTGCTCGGCCAGGAACTTGGCGTCATCGCCGGCTTGTCCCGGGTTCTTGGCGCCGGTCTTCTGCTCGTTCCAGGTGGCGGCAATGATATCCTTCTGGCGCTGCGAGATTTCTCCGGTCGGATCATCTCCGCCTCCTCCGCCGCCCCCGCCGCCAGCCTCTTGCGACTGCGAATAGTTGCGCTCGAACGGCTCGGCCTGGATGAAGTACATGTCAGTCTTGCTGGTGTTGCGGGCGTCGCGCGCGGTGGCGTAGTAAGTCACCAGATCGCCGGGCGCGAGCTTGTAGTCTTCGAGCGCGATCAGATACTTGCCCTCGGCGGTCTTCGCGCCTTTCTGTCCGAGCAGCGACACTACCTTTTCCGGACCCGCGTTCACCGAGTAGTGCAGGTTCATCTCGTCCAGCCCGAAATCGGCGGCGGCGTCCAACGCGATGGTGACTTCCTCGACGGGGTTCACTTTGGCGTCGCGTCCGGGCCGGTCGATCTTGACCGTGGGCGCGTTGGCCTTGCGCGCCTCGATGAAGAAGTCTTCGGTCATGCGCACGTTTTCGCCGTTTTCGATAGCCGCGACATGATACATGCCGTCCTTGCTGATGGAAACGCGGGCGGTGAGCCAATTCCCTTCCCCGCCCTTCAGCTCGAGCTGGTGGTCGTCGTTCAGCATGAGGACGCCCTTGTTCAGCGGCCGATCGGTTTGGATCGCGACCTCGGCTTCGGTACCTTCCACCGCGCGCAGATCGCCACCCGGATCTTCCACCATCTCTTTCAGACCGGTCCAGGCCGGGTAATGATACGTCACGCGGATCTTCTTGATGGAGGGCAGATCAATCACGCGCAGGGTGTAATGTTTGGAATGGACGGCGCCAGCTTCGACGTAATATTCGACGTTGTCGGCCACGGCGCTGAACAGAAACTCGTAGCTGGAGGCGCCGGGCGAAGGCAGCATGTCCACCGGCTCCCATTTGGACGTGCCGCGATATTGGGCGAACAGCCGGACCTTGGGCGCTTCAAAGCCCAGGAGCTGCGCGGTCACGAGCTGGTCGGCTTTGCGCCGGACCGTTTTATCGCCGGGCGCGACGGCGATGTCGTAGAAGGCGTGCGTTCCGGCCTTGGGCGCGCCGGCCCAGAGCAGCGAAGATCCGTAGCCGAGATAACCCGGCCCGGCCAGAATCAACCACAGCAGCACCGCGGCTGCCAGCCCGGCCGAGGTGAGAAAGCCGACAATCGGCCCGCCGGGCGCCAACCGCTCCGGCCGGCTGTCTTGAGCCACGCGCATCGCATCGGAAGCCAGCAATTGCGTGAATGGATCGGTTGCATTCGGTCTCTCGGCCAGCGTGAGCAGGCGTTCTTGAAAGTCCGGGAAGCTGCGCTCGGCGCGCTGCGCCGCATTGCGCCGGTTGAGTCCGAGCAGCGGAATTACGAGGCCAAACGCGATCGCCGTAGCCACGGAAAGAAAGAGAAGAATGCGGGCGAACACCAGGCTGGCCGGCGAAAACGCGTAGCGATTGATGATCCACACCAGCAAGACGGTTACAACCAGAGCGGAGACCGTGACAAGCGACGTACCTTTTGAGAGTGCGAACAGGCGAAGCCGGCTCTCGACGCGCTTGAGGTACGCGTTAAGTTGATCGAGGGCGTTCATCTACGCTGCCTCCTTCTCCACCGACAAGTATCGGCTGGCGATCACTGATTCGATTATCGCGATTATTAATACCAATAGCAAAGCGTAGCGCCACAGGCTCCAGGGCCGCGCCTGATTGTCAGACGCTTCACCGGGGGCGGACGTCTCGATGCCGCGGCCGGTATTTCGCCATAAATCCAAAGTTTCTTTAGGAACCGGGGTCAGATCCGACTCCCGGCGATCGGCGTGCACCGCTACGAACTCCTGGCGCCCGTTGGTGCGGTGAATCTCATAGTACCCCTCACGAGACACCTGGAAGGAAGTTGCGGTGGTGGCTTCCTTGAGCGAGAGCGGATGTTGCCCGTCCGGATCGATCAGCTCGACCGACGCGCTGTGCTCCTTGGCGGATCGCAGCTCGACATACGAATCGACGGCAACATTAGTGGAAAGTTCCTGCTGGCCCCCCAAGTATCGCGCGGTCTCTTCGACGAACGGAACGAAGGCGGCGTGCAGGGGCAGATCGTTGGAGATTTTGTCGAAGGTGGAGGTGAACACCAGCACGCGGCCTTCGCCGACCTGCTTTTCGAGCAGCAGCGGGACCTGGTTGGTGAGCCGGGCGATGACGCGCGACTGGCCCGGATCGACGCGGATCACCTGGTAGAACTGGACGCCGTCCAACTTATTGGCGCGCCGCAGCGAGGGATGCTCGGCGTCGGCGTTGGCGACGATCTGGAAGCGATCGCCGTCGCGCGAGGCGTAGCTCGATCCCTGGATCGCCTGGTTCGATACCGGAACGTGTTGCAGCGCCGCGGAGGCCGGCCCGAGCGCGACCAGCAGCGATCCGCCGGAAGCGACATAATTGCGCAGGCTGTTCTCCAATCCGGCCGGCAGCGTGCCGATGTCGGAAAGAACCACGAACGCGTATTTGGAAAAAGCCTGGTTGGCGGCCTGCTCGACGGCCAGCGGCTCAAGAATGAAGCCAGCCTCCGGAACGGACTCGAGCGCGGCCCGGTAATACAGTTCATCGCGCTGCTCGCCGGCGGCGTGCAGGAACAGAACGGGGTGCGGATCGGCGCGCTCGATGGCGAACGGGAAACGATCGTCTTCGGCGAGCCCGTCGTGCGGTTCGATGCGGATCTCGGCTTTGTGAAACCCGTGCGGCGATTCAAGCGAGAGGAACTCGGCGGTCACGCGGCCATTGGCCGGAACGTCCGCTGGCTTCGACTCAAGCACTTTGCCATCCAGCACCAGCGACACGGTGCGCTTGGCGGCGTCGGCGCCGACGCTCGCAATCACGGCCTGCACCCGGACCTTTTTGGGGTCGTAAATCTTGGCCGGCGCGGTCACGCTTTCCACCAGCCAATTGGGCTGCTTGGAATCCGCCACGGAGTGGTAGACCAGGTTGGTGTCGGGCGCCAGCCGCAGGTCGCTGAAGGCGGGCGGCAGCGACGACTTTTGCAGGTCGCTCGCGAAATGCACTTCGAGCGGCATGCGCGAGGATTGCGCGATAGTGCGCAAGGCGCGCGCGAATTCCCCGTACGAGCTGCGTTCATCCGAGGGTTGGATGGACTGGATGGCGTTCTTCAGCGCGTCGGGATCCTCCACCGGCTGCGTCATGAAGTGGACGCGCGACCCGATGGCCAGCACCTGGCCCCGGTCACCGGCTCCTAGATTGGAGACCGCGCTCAGCGCGGCCTGCTTGGCCCGCGCGAGATGCCCGTCGTAGCGCATGCTGAAGGAATTGTCCACGGCCAGGATGAGCATTTTACGGCCGCCCACGCTGGCCGAAGTGCGGCTCACGAACGGATTGGCGAAGGCCAGCGCCAGCAACAGCAACAGGGCGATGCGCAAAGACAGCAGCAGTAAGTAACGCAGCCGGCGATGCTTGATGGAGCTCTGGGTGCGCCGCTCGAAGAACATCAGCGAGCTGAACGGATGCGGCGTGCTGCGATATTGCCGCAGCAGATGAATCCACAGCGGCAGCCCGATGGCCGCCGCCCCCGCCAGAAACCAGGGCGCAAGAAAGCCCATCTAGATTCTCCCCTTGCGCACCAGGAAATATTCGAGCATGGCCTCGTCCAGCGGCCGGTCGGTCGGCAGCAGGAAGTAATCGATGTTCGCGGCAGCGGCCTTCTTTTTCAGCGCCTCGACGTGCGCGTCGATCTTGGGGCTGTACTCTTCGCGCGCATACTCGGGTGACACTTCCAACGCATCTTGCGTTTCCATGTCGACCAGCAGCACGGGTTCCTTCAACTGCGGCCGGATCTCCTGTGGATCGAGGACGTGAAACAGGATCAGATCGTTGCCTCGAAAACGCAGCGGCGCGACGGTGTTGATTACCGTATCGGGTTGCTCGTAGAAATCCGAAATCACGACCACGATGCCGCGGCGGCGCAGGAACTCCTGGAAATGGATGAACGGCTTCGCAAAATTCGTGTGCGTGCCGAGCTGCGCCTTCTCGATGGCGTGCGCCACACGCATGAACTGGCCCTGGCGCGTGGAAGGCCGGATGTAGTTGCGCACATCGTCATCGAAAATGATGACGCCCGCCGCATCGCGCTGCTGGTTGGCCAGGTAGGCCAGCGATACCGACAGGTAGCGTGCGTAGTCGAGCTTGGTGATGCGGTGCGAGCTGTATCCCATGGAGGCGCTGGTGTCGAGCATCAGCGTGAGCTGGCTGTTGGTCTCGCCGCGATAACGCTTCAGATAGGCGCGCTCGGTGCGCGCGAAGACGTTCCAGTCCACGTGCCGCAGGTCGTCGCCGGGCGTGTAGGCGCGGTATTCGGCGAACTCCTGGCTGAATCCGAAATCGGGCGATTTGTGCAACCCGGCCACGAAGCCGTCCACCACGGTTTTGGCGACCAGGTCCAAGTGCGAGATGCCCGCCAGCATGGCCGGGTCGATGAAGCGCGTTGGTGCAGGGGGAAGCATGGTTGCCTAAAGCCGGGCGTGCAGGAAAACGTGAACGCGGCACGCACGAGTGTGCGCGCCAGGCATTACTTTGGCTCCGCCTTCCACTCCAAGAGACGCTTCAGGATGGCGTCTGAATCCAGACGCTCAGACTCGGCGTGGAAATTCAGCAGAATGCGGTGGCGCAGGATGGGCGCGGCCAGAGCGCGAATGTCCTCATAGGCCACGTGATAGCGATTGCGCAGCAGCGCGCGGGCTTTGGCCGACAGCACCACGAACTGCGCGGCGCGGACGCTGGCGCCGAAGTTCACGTATTGCTTGACGAAGTCCGGCGCGCTGGTATCGTTGGGCCGCGTGGCCCGCACCAGCTCCACGGCGTAGCGCGCCACGGTGTCGGCGATGGGAACCATGCGCACCAACTGCTGGAAGTCCAGAATCTCTTCGGCGTTGGTGACCGTATCCACGGTTGCTACGCGCGTGGTAGTGGTCAGATCCACCACCTTCACTTCGTCGTCGGCCGACAGATAGTCCAGCACCGTGTTGAACAGGAACCGGTCGAGCTGCGCTTCGGGCAGCGGATAGGTGCCTTCCAGCTCGATGGGGTTCTGCGTCGCCAGCACGAAGAACGGCGCCTTGATCTGATACATGTGGCCGCGCACCGTGCAGGACAGCTCCTGCATGGCCTCGAGCAGCGCCGACTGCGTCTTGGGTGGCGTGCGGTTGATCTCGTCCGCCAGCAGAATGTTCGAAAAAATCGGACCGGGAACGAAGGTCCAGGTGCGATGCCCGGTGGCCGTGTCCTCCTCGATGATATCGGTGCCGGTGATGTCGGACGGCATCAGGTCGGGTGTGAACTGGATGCGCTTGAACACCAGGCCCAGCGTCTGCGCCAGCGTCCGGACCAGCAGCGTCTTGGCGGTGCCGGGCAAGCCGGTGATCAGGCAGTGGCCGCCCACAAACAAGGCGACTAAAACCTGGTCGATCACTTCTTCCTGGCCCACGATCACCTTGCGAACCTGGGTGACGATCGCTTCCTGCGCTTTTTGAAAACGCGCGATCCGCTCCTGAAGGCCGGCGGATTCAGTAATGTTCTGAGCAGAGGTTGACATTAAGTTATTATTCTTTCACGTTCAATTCGAGCAAAAGCTTTTGTGCTGGTTTAAACCCCGGCGCGGCTTCGAGCGCCGAAATCACTTCCTCGCGCGCGTCGGCGGTGCGCTTGGCGGATAGGTAAGCTCGCGCCAGACCGTAGTGCGCGGCGGCGGGATCGATCGGCTTACCCGCGAGCACCGCTTGATATTCGCGAATCGCGCCCGGCCCATTGCCGAGATCGAGGTCCAGATCGCCCAGTTTCTGGTGCGCATTGTCGTCCCCGAGATAAATCATGTTAAGACGATCTAGCGTCTTGGCCGCCTCGCGCTTCTGGCCGCGCTCCGTCTGAAGCGCGGCGAGTTGGTTGAGCAGTTGCGGATCGCGCCCGCCCGCGTCCGCGTAGCGCGCCA
>DASQHQ010000085.1:0-29334 GCA_035632015.1 Bryobacteraceae bacterium | reverse complement strand
ACCGTCTTCTGTCGCACCGGAAGGGCTCACGGAACCGGCCGAAAGGTAAGCGCGGGAACCTGGTGAAGGCCCGGCGCCTCTCTGCTCCTGCAGTATTCGGTGACGCTGAACCAGTTCTTCCAGCGCTACGCGAAATTGCGTCCAATTGCGAACGCCGTTGGCCAATGACCTCAGTTCTTCCACGGGAACGCCCATATTCAGAGCGGCCGACAGCCACTGCGTAGCTTTCGTGTTGTCAAAGTAACCAGGAATTCGGTTCCGAAAGACTCCTCGGATCATGTACAGATCGCGGATCTCTGGCCGTTCCTTGGATTGGCGGTTGACGAAGCAGATGGCAGGAATCTTCTGGAATGCTCGTTCAAGGGATTCTTTCTCGCAACAGCCGTCGGGGCCAATTACAAGATACTGTCGCGCTGATACATCCATCGCCTCCATCACCTCCGGAATCGAAAAGTCAGATAACCACTTCTCAACGACAGGGAGTGCTGTGGCGGCAATGACGAAACCCGGGGTCTTTGCATCCCAGTACTCAGCGACCCGGCTCACGGTCTCTTCTTGGAGTGCCCTCATCGTGGCATGCCTAGCAAATTCTTTTTCGGACTGCTCGCGCTCAGCGTCAACAACGTCGTTGGATTGCGGACTGTTAAGAAGAAGGTCCTGAAAATCGAGCCCGAATGCGCTCGCCAAGCCCTTGATCGTTTCCATCGACGCTCCGCTACCGGATTCGAGCCTTTGGATGGTTCGTACTGTCGTATCAGCGATCTTAGCCAACTGCTCTTGGCTCCACCCTCTTGAGAGCCTAAGTTCCCGAACCTTGTCTGCTCGTACGTCCATAACTCCTCTCAGAATACGCCCAATTATGAACCCTCATTGCAAGACTTGTGACGACAAAAGCACGACAATGACCTGACAGAAGCACGACGCAGCCGCTTCCGCATTTGCTTGTGGTCCGCGGCCGTTCAGACGAATCCTGCCGTTTCCCGGGACTGTATTGGCCTAGTCCACAGAAACTGAGGGGCTTATCGGAGCTCAAACTCCCGCCGCCTCCACCACATCCTCCCACCGGCGCATGCCTTAAGGAACTTTCTCAACCCTCGCACCGAACATCGAATGCAGGTGGTGGCGAGCAATATCGGCGCGCCGGATCGAACGCCACTTCACGAACGTTTCCTCCGCAAGAGTGATCGCGTCCGTGACATCGGTGCCGACGATCTTCCAGCCGAGATCGTAGTCAGCCCTGTGGCGATCTTCCTGAAGCTGTCCGAAGGCCCTGATGACATCCATCAGCGCGGTTTCGGCGGAAGTGGGATTGCTCTTTTCCTTGGGCTTGAACAGTGCGTCGCGCATCTTCTGGTGGTTGAACATCCGGGCGAGACGCGCCCGCTGGTCTTCAAATTCCCAATGCTCGACGAAGTCCTCAACCAACAAGTGGAAAACCGCATAGTACGCCGTCGAAATTGCACGACGCAGGCACGACTGCCTTTTCTCCGCATCGCCCTTCACCGCGAGATGGCGTGCATCCTCCCGTAGATCGTCGGCGAGCATCCCCGCTTAGGCCCACGCCGGTTCCTGCAAGGCAGCCTGTTCCGACACACTTCTGAAATTGTGATATGGGAAAACGCCCATAGCGGGGAAATCCAACCGGCGCGCCAATCCCCAAACGACCTTCCCTGCAACCTCGCGCAGACGGCGCTTTGCCGCATCATCGCTGAGAACAACACGAAAGAAGATCGCCCACTGGCCGCTCCAGTCCTCGCCAATCTCATACCGGATGCGCACCACGTCGGGCCCGACCGTTCGGACGACCTCCTGAATCGCCACCTCGATTTCAGACTGCTTCGTCACTGCCGAAGGAAGATACATCCCGATTCTTAGCTTACCGGCCCTCTCTTCTACCGCACAAACTTCTAACGCCTCTCTACGGACCTCGAAGAGATTCGATGTGATGTGGTCCTCCCGGATTCCCCGCCCAGCCGCGTTGGGCACTGGGCCGCCGGATCGGCGACGTGACCCGGGGCGCGCCCGCCGGCGATTTCAAAAGCGCCTGGGCGGGTTCTCAACAGCGAAGCGCCGGTTCGTTCGAGTGAAGAAACCACCCATCCAGCACGACCTCGCGAGCGAACCAGCGCGTGCCCAGCAGGCGCCGGCCGAGCGCGCCGATCATTCTGGAAGGAAGATGCCGGCCCAGACCTGCGGACCAGTGCTCCCGGGATTCTCCGAACCTGTGTTGAACCAGCCCGCGGTAGGCTTCGAGTTGTTCCCGGCCGTATCTTCCGTTCGCCGCCAGAATGGTCTTCGCGGCCAGCAGTCCGGATTCCACGGCGGGCCGGATTCCCTCGCCGCTTTGCGAATACGCCAGGCCGGCTGCATCGCCGATCAACATTAGTCCGTCGCCGGCAATATTTCGCGGCGACCTGCCCTGCAAAAGATAGGCGTGCCCGCGAAGCGGAGAGGAAACCGCGAACGAAACCCGGCCGGCGGACTGCAGAAAACTGAGAAACCCGGTGACATGTTCCGGCAGCCGGTGCGGATCCAATCTGCCCAGGCCGATGTTCAGATAATTCTGCTTGCGAAAACACCAGCCGTAACCCTTCAAGTCGGAGCAGAAGTACAGTTCGGGTGTATCGCCCCGGACGCGACAGCCCGCCAGTTGGCTCGCGTCCATTTCGAACTCGGCTTCCTGTGCGACCACGGCTTCCTCGTGGCTGGCCTTGGCTCCCGCCAGGCGCGCAACCGGACAGAAATGTCCGCCGGCGCCGACCACCAGGCGGCTGCGAAACTGCCCATTGGCGATCCAGTCCCCGCCCGATCGCTCCAGGCTCGTCAGATTGACGCCCTGAAGAATTCGCGCGCCCGAGCGCTTCAGCAAGTAGTCGTCGAACTCGCAGCGGCGAATCCCGTAACTCACCGGCTCGCCATAGCGGGTCTCGAGCGAGGCGCCAGGGATGCAGCCGGTTCGGAATCCGCGGATGGGTTGCAGCAGATGTCCGCGCGCGTATTCGCCGGGATCAATCTCCAGCTCCGACAGAACGGCGGGCGTGATCCAGCCCCCGCAGACTTTATCGCGCGGAAAAACCTGCTTGTCCAGAATGGCGACGTCCAGACCGGAATCCCGCAGCCTCCAGGCGCAGGAAGAACCCGCGGGCCCGCCGCCGACAATCAAGACATCGCATGCGTCCATGTCGCTTTCCCAATCTCGGCTTTCGCATCCGAGTACAGCGGAGCGCGCGTCCACCAGATCGGCTGGCAGCGGGAACCAGTGAACACGATCTGAAAAAGTTGCAGCGTGCCGGTCCGAAATGCGGCCAGCGATCCTGCCAGGTACAGACGCCAGGCGCGCACGAATCCGGAATCGTACATCGCTTCGACCTGCCGGCGCGAGTTTTCAAACCGCTCCAGCCAGTGTTCCATGGTCTTGGCGTAGTGCAGGCGGAGATTCTCGACATCCTGGATGGCATAATCCCAGGGCTCGAGAACTTCCGCGGCTTCCCGTAGCGTGGGAATGTAGGCCCCGGGAAAAATTCGCCTTCTGATCCAGCGGCTCAGCGGAGCCGGATGGCTTCTCCCCAAGGAATGGAGCAGGCCGCGCCCGGTGTCGCCCACCGAACGGTGGATGATTCGCCCGAGCTCCGCGTAGTGATCCAGCCCCACGTGCTCCAGCATCCCCACTGACACGAACGCGTCGAATTTTCCGGATATGCTGCGGTAGTCGTCCTCGATAAACTCAACCTGGTGGTCCAGCCGCTCCGCCTGCGCTCGCTCGCGGGCGAAGAGAATTTGTTCGCGGGAGACGTTAAAGGCCTTGACGGACACTCCGTAGTTCCGAGCCATGTGGAGCGCCAGGGCGCCCCATCCGCAGCCGGCTTCCACCACCGTCTCGCCGGGTTGCAGCCTGAGCTTGCGGCAGACGTAATCCATCTTGGCGCGCTGGGCTTCTTCGAGCGTGGCCGAAGGGGAAGGGAAGTACGCGCACGTGTAAACCAGCTCCTGGTCGAGCCAGAGCTTGTAGAAGTCGTTTCCCAAATCGTAGTGACGATGAATATTGTGACGCGACCCGCCCGGCGTGTTGTCCTGCCGCCAGTCCATCCAGCGGGATGCCAGCCGGGCATACCAGCTCCGCCTGGCCGGGGCCGCCGCCATCGATCGGTAGGTTGCTTCGAGAAATCGAACCAGATCCCCTTCGATGCGAATCCGGCCTTCCGTGTAGGCCTCACCGAAGGCCACCTCCGGATCGAGCATTAGGCCCGCCAAGGTCCGAAGATCAGGGATAATCACAGTCGCAACGGGTGAAACGTTCAGGGGCGAGAAGCTTTGGTCTTCGAGAACAAGGCGAATCGGAGGCTCGCCGATGCCTTCGAAAATCCGTCGTAACAAGCGCTGTCCCAGGAGGCTAGAACGATTCTGCATACGGTTTCCTTTTAGACAGCTTACTACTGAGCGCGGCGTTCGTGGCCGCCGCCCCGCCCTAGCTGCACGCACGTTGCCAGCCGGGTTCCCATTTGGCTCGAAAGAAAACGGCGTTGTCCCATGGCCGAAGCGCAAGGCACCCCAAGTCCCTGGGGAATATGGCGCAAACTGCGCGAGCCCCGGTGTTCGACGAGCGGGCGTCAGCCCTTGTTCCAGACGGCCGGGTGTTGGTTGGGGTTGTTGGCGGCCGGGCTTAGGTATCATTTAAGTGGAAACGGTTACCGGAATTGAAGCCGAAGCCTCATGCTGCCAAGTTGCCTGCCTCTCAGGCTCGTCCGGCCAATCGCCTTTTTTTTCGGGAATTCATGCGGACCATTCGCGTCACCGCTTCCCTGTTCCCCAGTTCCCGTTTCCTCGCCATGGCGATGCTGGAACAGGTGGATTTTCGAAAGTCCTGCACCGTGGTGGAACTGGGCTCCGGCACTGGCGTCATCACGCGTGAGATATTGCGGCGCATGACCGCGGATTCCCGGCTGTTCGCCCTGGAGATCAACCAGAATTTCGTCAAGCATTTGCGGGCCAATTGTCAGGACCGGCGGCTGACCCTGGTGGAGGCCGATGCTGCCGACCTGGTGCATCAACTGCGTAAGCACAAAGCCGGGCCGATCGACGCCGTAGTCTCCTCCCTGGGGCTCACTGGAATGACCCCGGAGCAGCGCGCGCGGATTGTCCAGGCGGCAGCGGCCTGCCTGGCTCCGGCCGGCATCATGACGCAATTCCAATACCTGACCTCCCAGGCTCCGGTCCCGGATTTCCCCAAGGCGCAAATCCGCAGGTTCCAGGCGCGCAATTTCTTGACGGCCTACTTCCCGAGTGTCAGCGCGAAGCGTGTCTTGCTGAACCTTCCTCCGGCCGAGGTTCTCACCTGCCGCAAGTAGGAGCGAGTCCAGGCTCGATCCGAGTCAACTCGCACCGCCCCCGCTTTCCCGCTGCTCGTGCCGCCGGTCCACCCAGTTCTTGAGCGGCAGCAGGGCCCGCAGCGTGAACAGATTCAGCACTGCCAGTGTGGTGGCGATTCCATAGTGCTGCATCGCGACCGCTGCTCCGATCACACCGGCGTTCCAGACGCTGGCCGCGGTCGCGGTTCCGCGTACTGTTGTTCCCTCTTTGAGAATCGCTCCGCCCCCCACGAAGCCAATGCCGGTGATCAAGCCTTGCAGCACGCGCGATTGTGCGGCGATGTCGGGCTGATGTCCCAGGATCAGCAAGTAGCCGCAGCTCGCCATGCCGACAATCGGAAAAGTCCGCAGGCCGGTGCTGTGCGCCTCGCGTTCCCGGTCCCAGCCGATCACGGCAGTCAGGACATAGGCGATGCCCAAATGCGAGATGGTGCTTTCAATCTCCTGCCATGTGGCCAAGATGTCCATGGTGCAGCTCCTATCTAGTCGCAGTGCTCATACCAATCCGAGTGCGGCGACCATCCGCCGCAGGATGGACATTGTGTTGACATCCACTGCTGGATGCAAGCCGGACATACGCCGCCCGTGTCGAAGGTGTTCCACGCGTGCCCGCAACTGCAGGACCACGTATCGCTCGCGCCGGGCTGCCAGCCGCACAGCGGACACCGGATGCGAGGCCCGGAGGGGCCCAGGCGTTCCTGATCGCGCGTCTCGAGATCGGGAGTGGGCGAGTTCATGTCTAACATTATGGGCCGATGAAAGTGGCGCACGCACCCCTGCGTGGGGCGTTCACGCTCGTGTGAACGCCTTAGGTATCGACTCATTGCAGACCAAGCCTCGGCACAATTGCCTGACGCGGCACGCACGAGTGCGTGCGCCACGCACCGCCACCGTTGTCATTGACCCGCTTTCTGTCGCAGGATTTTGCGCTTGCCGGCGGACTACGGGTGCGCCTCCAGCGCCAGCGCTAGGATGTGGATGTGAAGCCCGCGCCGGCCCGCGCCAGCTTTCGATTCTATGCGGAATTAAACGATCACCTTCCACCGCAAGATCGATTCCGAAGCCTCGCAAAACAGTTCGCCGTGCCGGGCGCCGTGAAGGACATGATCGAGAGCTTCGGCGTGCCGCACACCGAAATCGACTTGATCGTGGCCAATGGCCGTTCGGTCGGCTTCGACTACGTGGTCCGCGATGGCGACCGCATCGCCGTCTATCCGATGTTCGAAGCGCTCGACGTGACGCCCGAGCTGCGCCTGCGCCCGCACCCGCTGCGCGATCCGAAGTTCGTTCTGGACGTGCACCTGGGCAGACTGGCAGCCTATCTTCGCATGCTCGGCTTCGACGCCGAGTGTCGAAGCTCCTTTAGCGACGCCGAGCTGGTCCGCATCTCGGCCGGCGAACGGCGCATCCTGCTGACCCGCGATCGCGGCTTGCTCAAACATCGCGCGGTTACGCACGGCTACTGGCTTCGAGAGACGGCGCCACCTCGCCAGATCGCAGAAATTCTGCGACGCTTCGATCTGGCGCGCGCCATCCGCCCGTTCACGCGTTGCATGGCGTGCAACGGCGGCTTGCTGCCGGTCCTGAAGGAACAGGTCCGGGACCTGCTTCCTCCGCGGACGGCCGCATCGCACGCTGAATTCGAGCGCTGCACTCAGTGCGGGCGCGTCTATTGGAAAGGGTCGCACTACACGCGCATGCGGCGCTGGATCGAGGAGCTGATGGCCGGCGCTGGCAACGACGAGACACAGCACTGAGCCTGCCACTCGCTCGCTGCGACGGGCCGCGCGCGCGCCTCCCATCGGCATGCGACCATATTTGAGGAGTGGCTTGAGGGGAACCCAGACATTCGGCGCCGCACGGAACGGGCCATCCCTGTCCAACGTGCTCGCGGTCACCACTCTGACCAAGCGCTACGGCGACACCCTGGCGGTCGACTCGATCTCGTTCGATGTCGCCCGCAACGAAATCGTCGGATTGCTGGGCCCCAACGGAGCCGGCAAGACCACCACCATCAACATGATCCTGGGGGTCCTCGAACCGACCGGCGGAAAAATTGTGATTCAGGGCCTGGACCTCGCTCAGCATCGCTCGCGGGCGCTCGAGCACACTAACTTCGCCGCCGTCTACGCGCCCCTGCCCGGCAACCTCACGGTGCGGCAGAATCTGCGCTTCTTCGGGGGCATCTACGGCGTTCCGCACCTGGCGCAGCGCATCGAAGCCGTGCTCCGGGAATTCGATCTGGAAAAATTTCGCGACATCAAGTGCGGCGTCCTGTCTTCCGGCGAGCAAACCCGCGCCGGCCTCGCCAAGGCCATGCTGAACTCCCCCGACCTGCTCTTGCTGGACGAGCCCACCGCCTCGCTCGATCCGTCCGTGGCGCGCGACGTCCGCGCCAAGATCCGCGAGTTTGCGGTGCAAGGCACGGCCGGGGTCCTGTGGACCTCGCACAACATGTACGAGGTCGAGGAAGTCTGTGACCGCGTGCTGTTCCTTTCGCACGGCCGGATTCTGCTGGAAGGCGATCCAAAAACGCTTCCCCGTGAGCACGGCAAACAGACGCTCGAAGAGCTTTTCATCACCGTCGCGCGCGAGCCGCTCACGCTGCGCCAGGCCTAGCATGCATCCCGGCCGCACCGCCGCTCTGGTTCTCCGGCAGTTCTACCTCTTCCGCGGCAGCCCGGCCCGCATCCTGCCCTTATTCGGCTGGGTGGCCGTCGATATCATCCTGTGGGGATTCATCACCCGCTATCTGAACAGCATCGCGCGTTCCGGCTTCAATTTCGTCCCCGTGCTGCTCGGGGCGGTGCTCATGTGGGATTTCTTCACGCGTGTCATGCAGGGCGTCACCACCGCATTTTTCGAAGACGTCTGGTCGCGAAATTTCCTGAACATCTTCGCCACGCCGCTTTCCATCTGGGAATACGTGCTCGGGCTGGTGCTTTCGAGCATCGCCACCAGTTCCTGCGGCCTAGTCGTCATGCTGCTACTAGCTACCGGCGTGTTCGGGTTGTCTTTCTTCGTGTATGGCCTGATCCTGATTCCGTTTCTGCTGGTGCTTTTCGCGTTTGGTATCGCGCTCGGCGTGGTGGCCAGCGCCATTGTGCTTCGCCTCGGCCCCGCCGCCGAATGGTTCATCTGGCCGATCCCCGCGCTGCTTTCCCCGTTCGCGGGCGTCTTCTATCCGCTCTCGACGCTGCCGCGCTGGATGCAGTACGTCTCGCATCTGCTGCCGCCCGCGTACGTGTTCGAAGCGATGCGAGCCATGCTCGCCGGACGTGCCGCTTCGCCCGCCGCGCTTCTGTGGGGCGCCTCGCTCGCCATCCTCTATATCGCCCTCGCGTGCCGTTTTTTCGAGCGAATCTATCGGCATGCGGTCCGCACCGGCCTCATCGCCCGCTACAGCGCCGAAAGCTTGAGCTGAGTTCGAACGCGCTTTGCAACGTAACCGTTACGCCCGCCCTGGCACGCCGATTGCGGAAGTGAATCGAAGAAAGGAGCAACCTAATGCGAAATCTGATTTGGATGCTTCCCGCACTCCTGATCGCTATGCAATTCCCGGCAAAGGCAGATACTGTCCTGCCGGGAACTCAGATTGCCGTAAGGACAGAACGGCCGATCGATGTCAACCAGTGGGATCGCGGTAGGATTTACAGGGGCTTCGTGGCTCGCGACGTAGTGGCTCGGGACGGCGATGTCGCTATTCCTGAAGGCTCTCCCGCGGAGCTGATCGTTCGCCAGATCGGACCGAACGAAATGACCATCGACATCGAATCGGTAACGGTGAACGGCCGGCGTTACGTCATGGATAACACCGGTCCGGAGTTCAACGCGCAGACTTATAACAACGGCAACGGCGTGCTCGGCGCGATCATTGGCGCTATTGCCGGCGCCACCGGAGCTCAGGTGGAAACACAAGGCTCCGAAATTCGCGTACCGCCCGGCACGGTTCTCAGATTCGAGCTCCAGCAGCCGCTGCGTGTGGTGGGCTGGCAGGATCCCGGCTACCAGCGGAATGGAATTCACTACCATCATGACCATGACTGGTATCGCTAGTGCCGTCCCCTCCGGCGGCGGTGCGCTCGAAAAGGCGCACCGCTTTTTTGTTGGCGGCCCCCGCTTACCGGTGCGATGATGCTCGCGAGCGATATAGGCACCGCTCGCAGCCTGGCCCTGCAGGATCTCATCGCGATCGCGCTCTTCTGGTTTCGGAGACGGCGTCGTCAAGCCGTATTGGCCGCGCTTTCTTTGTCGGGCGCGATCGTGCTGAGCTCTGCTCTCAAGATCGCCTTCCCTCGCGCCCGCCCGGCGCCGTATTTCAACTTGGCCGTCCCGCCCTCTTCCAGCTTTCCCAGCGGCCACGCGCTCGAGTCGTTCTGTCTCTATGCCACGCTAGCCTGGCTCTTCGCGACCGTGAGCGGGCCCTTTCCCGCGCGCCTGGCGGCCTGGATTGCCGCGCTCGCAATTCTGTTCATCGGATTCTCGCGCCTTTATCTGGGACTCCACTACCCGACCGACGTTGTTGCCGGCTATGCCGCGGGCGCCGTCTGGACCGCGCTCTTGGCGATCTTCCAGACCAAGCTGTATACTTGCGGTTGACGACGCCTAAGGAGGAGAACCATGGCCGTAGTCAAATTCACGCTCAACGGCAAGCCGCAAACCGTGGATGCTCCGCCCGCCATGCCGCTGTTGTGGGTCCTGCGCGACACGCTCGGCCTCACCGGCACCAAGTTCGGTTGCGGCATGTCGCTGTGCGGCGCCTGCACGGTTCACATCAACGGACAACCGGTGCGCTCGTGCGTCACTCCAATTTCGACCGTCGCCGGCAAGACGGTCGTCACCATCGAAGGTCTTTCAGCCGACGCCAGCCACCCCATCCAGCGCGCTTGGATCGAAGAAGACGTGCCGCAGTGCGGCTACTGCCAGTCCGGGCAGATCATGACCGCCGCGGCTCTGCTCGCTAAGACGTCGCACCCGAGCGATGCCGACATCGACGAGGCTATGCACGGCAACATCTGCCGCTGCGGAACCTACGACACGATTCGCGCCGCCATCCATCGCGCGGCCGAAATTCGCCGCACGGAAGGAGGTTCCCGATGATCACCTCCGTCAATCGCCGCAGCTTCCTCAAAACCGCCACCGGTGGCCTCCTGATCGGCTTCTACCTTCCCGAGCGCAGCGAGCTTTCCGCCGCTCCCAACGATGCGAAGTTGAACGCCTACGTCCACATCGGCTCCGACGACACCGTCACGCTCTTCATCCACAAAGCCGAAATGGGACAAGGCACGGTCACTTCGCTCTCCATGCTGCTGGCGGAGGAACTCGAATGCGACTGGAACAAGATTCGCACCGAGTTTCCAGGGGTCAGCCCCGAGTACGGGCCTTATCAAGGTGTGGTCGGAAGCGCAAGCATCCGCACGTCGTGGGTGCCGCTTCGCACGGCGGGCGCGACCGCGCGCGAAATGCTCATCGAAGCGGCAGCCCAGCGTTGGGGAGTCGACAAATCCCGCTGCCGCGCGGAAAACGGCGCGGTCACTAACACCGCCAGCAACGCGCGCCTGAGCTTTGGCAGCCTCGCCAGCGAAGCCGCAAAACTCCCGCGCCCGGCCAGCGTCACGTTGAAAGATCCCAGCCAGTTCCGGCTGATCGGCAAGCCCACCAAGCGGCTCGATACGCACGACAAGGTCAACGGCCGCACCACGTTTGGCATCGACGTCCGCGTCCCCGGCATGCTGCATGCCGTGGTCGAGCGCTGCCCGGTCTTCGGCGGCAAAGTCGGGAGCTTCGACGCGAGTAAGACCAAGGCCATCCCCGGTGTCAAGCAAGTTGTCCAAATCTCGACCGGCCTCGCCGTCGTCGCCGACAACACCTGGTCGGCCATGGAAGGCCGCCGCGTGCTGAAGGTTCAATGGGACGAAGGCACGGTCGCCTCCATCAGCAGCGCCGGCATCAGCAAGGACTTCGCCGCGCATGCGCAGATGCCGGGCGCAGTCGCGCGCAAGGATGGCGACGCCGCCGCTTCGCTCGCTACCGCCGCCAAGAAGATCGAGTCGGTCTATGAAACGCCGTTCCTGGCGCACGCGCCCATGGAGCCGCTGAATTGCGTCGCGCATGTCCGCCCCGATGCCTGCGAAGTCTGGGCCTCCACGCAGGGCCAGACCGCCGCGCGCGACGCCGCCGCCAAGATCACGGGCCTCGCGCCCGAAAAAGTTCAGGTCTACACGCGGTTCATGGGCGGCGGCTTCGGCCGCAGAGCCCGCGCTGACTACATCGGCGAAGCGGTCGAGGTCTCCAAAGCCATCGGCCAACCGGTGCAGCTCACCTGGTCGCGCGAGGACGACCTCCAGCAGGATTTCTATCGCCCCGCCGCGTACGCCCGCCTCACCGCCGGTCTCGATCAGCAGGGCTGGCCGGTGGCATTTTCCGCGCGCCTGATTTGCCCGCCCTTCGGCGGCCTGCGCGATGGCGTCGCCCGCACCGCCGTCGAAGGCGTGGTCGATGTGCTCTACGCCATTCCCAACATTTTGGTCGACTATCACGCACTCGATTTCGGTATTCCGGTCAGCTACTGGCGCTCGGTCGGCTACTCGCAGAACACATTCTTCGCTGAATCCTTCCTCGACGAGCTGGCTGCGGCCGGCGGAAAGGACCCGCTCGAACTCCGGCTACGCCTGCTCGCCAATGCTCCTCGCTTGCACGCCGCGCTCGAGCTGGCTGCCGACAAGGCGGGATGGAGCAAGACGCTTCCGGCTGGACACGGCCGCGGCATCGCGCTGGTGAACAACATCGGCAGCTTCACCGCGCAGGTCGCGGAAGTATCGGTCGAGCGAGGCAAGTTGCGCGTCCATCGCGTCGTCGCCGCCGTCGATTGCGGCTACGCCGTGAATCCCGCCGGCATCGACCAGCAGATCCGCAGCGGCATCGTGTTCGGCCTGTCGGCGGCGCTCAAGGGCGGCATCACCATCGATCGCGGCCGCGTGCAGCAGCAGAATTTCCACCAGTACGATGTCCTGCGCATGGAGGAGATGCCGGCCATCGAGGTGCACATCGTGCCCAGCCGCAATGCGCCCGGCGGCATCGGCGAGGCTAGCACGCCCGGCATCGCGCCGGCCGTCGCCAATGCGATTTTCGCCGCCACGGGAAAGCGCGTCCGCCGGCTCCCGATTCGCTCCGAGGACCTGGCCTAGTCGGGCGGCCCGGCATGAACCAGATCGTTCGCTTCGCGATTCGAACCGCCGCCCTCGTCGCGGTCGCTATTCTCGCCGCTGCACCCACATCGCCTTTCGTCGGCCGATGGGACTTGACTATCACGGCGCCGGACGGCTCATATCCATCCTGGATGCAGCTCGCCGACGAAGGCGCAACGCGCGCCGTCCGCGTGGTCGGACGGACCGGCAGTGTTCATCCCGCCACCAACGTGAAGGTGCAAGGTTCGCAGATTTCCTTCACCACCGGCGAGGGTGCGTGGCAGATCACCGTCGCCGAGCACAAGTTGACCGGTACGCTGCGTGGCCGCGACGGCGCTGAACGACAGCTCACCGGCGCCCCGGCGCCGTCATTGAAACGCCCCCCGCCCCCCGCGTGGTTCGCCCCCGAGCCGCTGTTCGATGGAAAAGACCTCGCCGGCTGGGAAGTCGACGATCCCGCGAAAAATCACTGGACCGCGCGCAACGGGGAACTCCAAAACGAAAAAGGCGGCGCCAACATCCGCACCACGCGCAAGTTCGACGATTTCAAGCTCCACATCGAATACAACTGCCCGCAAGGCGGCAACAGCGGCGTCTACCTGCGCGGCCGCTATGAAGTGCAGATCGAATACGAACCGCCGGAAAAAAATGATCAGTTCCACGGCATGGGCTCGATCTATGGTTTTCTGGCTCCGTCGGCCCAGGTGCCGCCGCGCCCCGGCGAATGGGAGCGCTACGACGTTACGCTGGTGGGTCGCGATGTCACCGTGATCCGCGACGGAGTGAAGATCATCGACAACCAGGAAATCCCCGGCATCACCGGCGGCGCGCTCGATAGCCACGAATCAGAACCCGGCCCGATCTACCTGCAAGGCGACCACACCGGCGGCCTGAAGTTCCGCAACATCACAATTTCACTGGCCCGCCGTTAGCGCGTGGCGCACCCACTCGTGCGTGCCGCGTTCACACTCGTCTGAACGCTATCATATCCAAATGCCCTTCGAAGATACGCTCGCCATCCGCGTCCTGCGCAAACACGCCGACGGCGTGACGGTGGAATGCCCGCTGCGCCCCGACTACGTCAACAGCCAGGGAGTCCTGCACGGAGGCGTTATCGCTTCCATCGCCGACGAAGCCGCCTGGCACGCCATGTTGCACGCCTATCACGGCCAACGCAATGCGACCACCACCGAGCTGAAGATCAACTACCTGCGCCCCATCTCCGGCGCCAAAGTGCTGGCGCGTGCCTACGTGCTGCGCGCCGGGAAACTCCTGTGCGTTTCGCGCGTGGATCTGCTCGACGCCGAGCGAAAGCTGGCGGCCGTCGGCATCGTTACTTATATGCTGCTGCCGGCTTGATCGGCGAGCGTGCCGCTATTCCACCGTGAACACCACCGGCTGCTCGATCAGCGACGCCCGGTTCGCCGTCAGAATCAGCAAACGATACCGCCCCGCCTTGATCTCCGGCACCTTGAACTTGATCTCGGTGTCTGACTGTTCTGAGATCACCACCTTGGTGTCATTCTTGCCGTCGGTCAGGTACAGCTCGGCAATGCCGCTCTTGTTCAGATTCTCCCCCTTGGCGCTGATCGTGTCGCCTTTCTTTCCGGTGTCCGGCTCCACCGAAGTGCACCGCGGCAGCGCCTGAAACGCGTACAGGGCCAAGGCCATGCTCAACAGCACCGCAACCAACCAAGTCCGCATAGCCACCTCTGGCTCGCGATTATACACCCTGGAAGCGGAACACAGGATTTCACCTTACGCGCGACCCTAAGGGGAACTTCCGAAATGCGCGCCTTCCGAACCTGGCCTGCGTCCACCTTCCGCCGCCGCGTCCTCACCACTCCTCGCCCCGCCGCGCTAATCTCATTGCAGGAGGCAGAATGCCCACGAAGCAACCAGTGATTATCGTCCTGCTACTTCTGGCCACGCTCGCCGGGTGCGCCAAGAAAGTTTCCACCACAGGTGAGACCGCGACCCTCGCCTTGAAAGACGGCACCACGGTTACCGGAACCGTCACCAAGAGCGATACGTCGTCCATCACCATTCAAACCCCGGCCGGCGTCGTGAGTACCTATCCGCTCAGCCAGGTCTCCTCAGTCAACTACGGTCCAGGGCCTGGCTCGGCATCCAACCCGCCGCCCGCCGATTCCGCTCCGCAGCAGCAGGCGGCCGCGCCTCCATCGTCACCGGCCGGATCGAGCGCAGCTCCTTCGGCAGCGGCTCCATCCGCCGCGCCGCCCGACCGCGAATACACGCCCGCCGAAACCTTCCTCACCATTCCCGCCGGTACCACGCTGGCCGTCCGCACCGATCAGGCCATCGACTCGCAAACCGCCGCCCCCGGCCAGTCTTCCTCGGGAGTGGTCGCGCGTGACGTGCTCGACAGCAACGGCCAGGTCGCGATTCCGCGCGGCTCGGGCGCCACGCTGGTCATTCGCGATGCCCGCGCGCAGGGCCGAGTCAAAGGACAATCTGAACTGGTGGTGGACGTCGCGGCTGTAACCGTGGGCGGACGCCGGTATCGGCTCGAAACCAGCGACTTCGTCGAGCGCGGGCGGCAGGGCGTCGGCGCCAACAGGCGCACCGCCGAATTCACCGGCGGCGGAAGCGTGTTCGGCACCATTGTCGGGGCTCTCGCTGGAGGCGGTAAAGGCGCAGCCATCGGCGCACTGTCCGGAGCCGCCGCGGGCGCCGCCACCCAGAGTGTGACGCGTGGCAAAGGCGCACGCATACCCGCTGAAACGCTGCTGAACTTCCGGCTCGAGGCCCCCATCCGTATCCGTGAAATGCGCTGAGTCGCCGCCCGGCGTCCCTGCGAATCGCAACGCTCGCCAGCCCCTTTCTCCTTCGCCATGAGCATTTTGCGATCAGGGCTCCGGCCGCTTGCGAACGTCAGGCTATACCATGAAGTCAGAGCACCCCTTAAATTCACAGCCCGCGCATCTGCCCCTCCCCCGGCCGGCACCTCCCAGGCGCCCATATTAAAGAAAAATCATTAAAAAAATCGACACGCCCAGCACAAACCACCCCTCTTGCGTCACCTGTGTCCCCGGCTTCGTTTTTTCCAAAGGCCCCGGTGCGCGAAAAAAAATTGATACTCTGCACAAACAGCGCCCCCCCTCAAGAACGGCGCGTCCAGCGGCGATGCGCTGCTGCTACACTGAATCCTCATGAGATGCGACAACTGCGGCGCCAATATGCGGGCTGACCTGGAACGCGGCCTCTTCGTCTGCGACTACTGCAACAGCGAGTATGTGCCCCCGCCCGAAAGCGACGGCGTCCTCGTGCTCGGCGAAACCTCGTGGAACTGCCCGATCTGCGCCAAGCACCTCTCGGACGCGTCGCTTCAGACCTATTCACTCAAGTACTGCGAAGCCTGCCACGGCATGCTGATCCTGATGGACCGCCTGCCTGCCCTGGTCGAGTCGCTTCGCGCACGCCGCGACCGCTTCTCCGGGCAGATCCTCCCGCGCGGCACCCAAGACGCCGAACGCCATCTCCACTGCCCATCCTGCAACTCCGAGATGGACGCCCACCCCTACGGCGGAGCCGGCAACGTCAACGTCGATTCGTGCGAAAAGTGCGATCTGATTTGGCTGGACGGCGGCGAACTACGCCGTATCGTCACCTCGCCGGATCACGAGCCTCCGTATCAGCGGCTCGAAGAAGAAGAAGATTGGAGCGACCGGCCGCAGTAGCGTCCTCCGACGCCGGCCTTCGTGCCGCCTTCCGGCTTTCCGGCCGCGGTTGCGCCTGCACCGTCGCCTGCGGTATCGTGATCGAAGGTATCGCAGGCTGCTGTAATACTCGTCTGATGTAACATCTCCCCTACCGGGAGATTTCTTCCAAATCTCAGGAGGTTCGATAGAATGCCGACCGTCCGCGTGCCCTCGTTTCGGCGCGCCGCAATTTTCGTTTGGCCGCTCCTGCTGGCGGCATTGATTTTGGCCAGCACGGCCACTCCCGCGCTGGCCCAAGCATCGCAATCGGCCGGAGGCGAGGCGCACCTGGTCCTGCCGGACCTTGGCCAAGTCACGTTCCTGGGCGGTACCAGCGGGCGTTCGTTGCTGATGTGGGGACTGGGCGTCTGCGGCTTGGGGCTCCTGTTCGGCTTCATGACTTACACCCAGCTCCGCAATCTTCCCGTGCACCGCTCCATGCTCGAAATCTCCGAGCTGATCTACGAAACCTGCAAAACCTACCTCATCACGCAAGGCAGATTCCTGCTGATCCTGGAAATCTTCATCGGCGCCATCATTCTGATCTACTTCGGCTTTCTGCAGCACATGGAAGCGCTGAACGTCGCCATCATTCTGTTGTTCAGCGTCGTCGGGATCGCGGGCAGCTACGGCGTGGCCTGGTTCGGCATTCGCGTGAACACGTTCGCCAACTCGCGCACCGCATTTGCCAGCCTCACCGGCCAGGCCTATCCGTGCAACTCGATTCCCCTCAAGGCCGGCATGAGCATCGGCATGATGCTGATCAGCATCGAGCTGGTGATCATGCTGTTCATTCTGTTGTTCATTCCCGGCAGCTACGCCGGACCCTGCTTCATCGGCTTTGCCATCGGCGAATCGCTCGGAGCCGCGGCGCTGCGCGTGGCCGGCGGAATCTTCACCAAGATCGCCGACATCGGCGCGGACCTGATGAAGATCGTCTTCAAGATCAAGGAAGACGACGCGCGCAATCCGGGCGTGATCGCCGACTGCACCGGCGACAACGCGGGCGATTCCGTGGGGCCCAGCGCCGACGGTTTCGAAACCTACGGCGTCACCGGCGTGGCGCTGATCACTTTCATCCTGCTGGCCGTCAACAACCCCATAGTTCAGGTCCAGCTCCTGGTCTGGATCTTCGTCATGCGCGTCGTGATGATCATCTCCTCCGGGCTTTCCTATTTCATCAACAGCGCCATCGCCAAGAGCCGCTACGCCGGCGTCCCGAAAATGAATTTCGAAGCCCCGCTCACCTCGCTGGTGTGGCTTACTTCCATCGTTTCCATCATCTTCACTTACGTGGTATCCAGCCAGATCATTCCCAATCTCGGCGGCGACACGACACTGTGGTGGAAGCTTTCTTCGGTCATCACCTGCGGCACACTCGCGGGCGCTATCATTCCCGAGCTGGTCAAAGTGTTCACCTCCATGAACTCGCACCATGTGCGCGAAGTGGTGACGTCGTCGCGCGAGGGTGGCGCGTCGCTCAACATCCTTTCCGGCTTCGTCGCCGGCAACTTCAGCGCCTATTGGCTGGGGATGGCGATGCTGTCGCTCATGTCGATCGCGTTCTGGATCAGCACGCACGGCTTCGCCACCCTGATGCTGGCGCCGGCTGTCTTTGCCTTCGGCCTGGTCGCGTTCGGATTCCTCGGTATGGGCCCGGTGACCATTGCGGTCGATTCCTACGGCCCGGTCACCGACAACGCCCAGTCCGTCTTCGAGCTTTCCACCATAGAACAAATGCCGGGCATCGAAGGCGAGATTCAGAAGGATTTTGGGTTCGTGCCCGATTTTCACAAGGGCAAAGACAACCTTGAAGAGAACGACGGCGCCGGCAACACCTTCAAAGCCACGGCCAAGCCGGTGCTGATCGGCACCGCGGTCGTCGGCGCCACCACTATGATCTTTTCCATCATTGTGGCGCTGACCAACGGCTTGAAGACCGAGCTATTGTCGAACCTGTCGATTCTGCATCCGCCCTTCCTGCTCGGCCTCATCACCGGCGGCGCGATGATCTACTGGTTCACCGGTGCGTCCACGCAAGCCGTCACCACCGGCGCGTATCGAGCGGTCGAGTTCATCAAGGCCAATATCAAGCTCGAAGGCGCCACCAAAGCATCCGTCACCGATAGCAAAAAAGTGGTGCAGATCTGCACCCAGTACGCGCAGCGCGGCATGTTCAACATCTTCCTGACGGTGTTTTTCGCGACGCTCGCGTTCGCGTTCGTCGAGCCGTACTACTTCATCGGCTACCTGATCTCGATCGCCCTGTTCGGCCTGTACCAGGCGATTTTCATGGCCAACGCCGGCGGCGCCTGGGACAACGCCAAGAAGATCGTCGAGACCGAGCTGAAGCAGAAGGGCACGCCCTTGCACGATGCCACCGTGGTGGGCGACACGGTGGGCGATCCGTTCAAAGACACGTCATCGGTGGCGCTGAACCCCATCATCAAGTTCACCACGCTGTTCGGCCTGCTGGCGGTGCAACTCGCCGTGTCCCTCACCAACGATCAAGGTGCGACGCTCACCGACGTGCTCGCGGCTGCATTCTTCCTGGTGTCGGTGTTCTTCGTGTGGCGATCCTTCTACGGAATGCGGATCGAAAAGCAGTAGCGCGTTTTCAAGACAAATAACTGCTTTCATCAGCCGGCGACAGGGTTCCACAGTAACGATCAATACCAGCGTGCGTACTCGCTGTTCGACAAGTTGCGCTGTGATCTGGACTATGCCGAGGCTCACGCAGCTTCGCGCGGCAGCGGTTTGATGAGGGCGCGCGTTGCAGAGAGTTCTGCGCGACAACTACCTCTTGCCGCGCGATCGCGACCGCTGACGGATGACTTAAGCCGACTGCGCGATTTCCGCGACGGTCATGAGTGATCCTGCAAGCAGCTACTGGTCTTTCCAAAACAACTCGGCGTCGGAACGGCGCACGTAGTTGGCATCGATGGCGGCCGGATCGCAGGCGCGGCCGGCCGCAAATTCTTTCCAGGCGATGCGGCCGATGACCGCGGCCAACGCGCGGGGGGCGGTGATTACCGGAATCGAAGGATCGACCTGTTTCTGAAATAGGGAAAAATCAGTGGAGATGAATTCGAATCCGCCGCTGGGGAGGGTTTGAAGCCAGGCGGGAAATTTCAATACCGATTCTGCGACGACGGGTTCGAGCAGATCGTTATAGACCGCGCCATACACCTCGCCGCGCCGGGCGTCGATCACCACGGCGCGCAGAGGCGCGGCTCCAAAGAACGCCAGCGCGCGCAGATTGGAAATTGCGACCACTCTTTTGCCGGCTGCTTCTGCCAAACCCTTCACGGCGGCCAGGCCGACACGCACGCCGGTGAACGATCCGGGACCCGATGCGGCGGCGAGGCAATCCAAGTCCTGGATGCGCGCGCGGTGGCGCGCAAGCAACTGCTCCAGGTGCTGAAACAGGACGTGGCCGAATCCTTCGGGCGAGTGTAGCGCAACTTCTTCAATAATCTGGTCGCCTTCGGTGAGCGCAACGCTCCCGAACTCGGACGTCGTGTCGACGGAAAGGATCACTGGCGGAGTTCGTACACGCGATCCGCGGCATAAGCTTTGCCGTTCGCATTGAGCGCGCTCAAATGGATGCTGAGCACGGCCGGGAAGCTGCCCGCGAGCGACGCCGGAATGGTGAAGGTTCCCGGTGAACCGGTGCCGATGACGCGAAAGCCGCGTTTTTCAGTAGGCACTTCGGCGGTCCACAGAAACAGCATGGAACGCGTGGCGCGAGTCTCGCGCGTCAGCTTCACCGAAAAGCGCACCGGTTTACCCGCCTGGAGCGTGTTGCCGGCCGGATCGACGATGACGAATGGCAGCTTCTGCGGACTGGTCTCGATTTCCTGCACCAGCGGAACCTCGCGGGAATCGAATTTGTACGATCTCAACATCGATTCTTTGCGGCCTTCGCGCGCCACCAGCAGCACCCAGGCGTGGCTTTTGTCGGGAGCTTCCCCGGTGAAGTGCTCGCCCTTGTATTTTTTCTGCTCGAGGTATTCTCCCGTGGCCGGATTGAACCACAGGACGTCGTAGCCGTGTTTTTCCACGGAAACTTCCACCGGCGGACCGGGGCGCTCGATGTAGTTCACATACTCGACGTCTTCGAGCGCCACAGCGCGCGTGCCATCCACGTCGAAATAGGGCTCCAGCTCCCAATAGCGCGTGTCGGAAATGAACTCGAACCAGTAGCGGCACAAAACCGGCTGGTCGCCGTGGAACTCGGGATACTCGCCGTCCATGGTCGCGTTCCAGAGATGCCGAGCGTCCGTGACGCCGACGAAGGGGACCTGATAGAACTGGTGCTCCACGGAACCGATCATGTCGTCGGGCGAGGATTCGATGATGAAGGTCATCCAGCCGTCGGCCATCAGCGGTGAGGATGTGACTTTGGCGTTGGACGAGCGCGGATGCTGGTAGGGATCCAGCCTGGCCAGATCCTGGCCAAGCTCCTTCAGCAGGGCGCGGCCGTTGGCGTAGTCTTCGAATTCTTCCAGACCCTGCCAGGTGATGTTCAGCGGCGCATAGCGCGCCACGATGTAGCGGATGAAGCGCTCGCGCGCCTGCCAGTCGGGGAACAGGCTGGTGATGTAATCCGGATTTGCAGCCAGAATGAGATCGGCGGTGAGGCCGCGTTTGTGAATCGCGAGGATGCGGCGGTCGAGCTCGTCGAAGTACGCCGGGTTGGGCTTGTCCGCGGCCAGGTACACGCGGCTGCGGTCGGCTGCGTTGCCCAGGATCGATCCGCGGAAGTGCGAGAACTTGTTTTGCGCGGCATCGTTCAGCTTTTGTTCGAAATCCTGGGCGCTCTCGAATGGAAAACGATCGTCGATGTAGCCCATCCAGAGGTGCTGCTTCTTGTTGTCGGTGGCCCAGTGGTGGAAGTTGGCGGGATTGACGAAGCCGGGCGCGTCGGAGGGCGCGGCGTTGAACGAGCCCTCCTTGCCGTCCAGTCCGGCGAGGCTGCCGCTGATCCGATAGGTCCACTGGCCGGGTTCGGTGGGAGTGAAGCGTAGGATCATCTTGCCCGCGCTATCCCAGAAGGCCGGCATCTTATAGGTCTTGAAATGAGGCGAGCGGAATTCGACTTGGAGCTGGGCGCTGGTGTAAGGGTTGGGATGCGCGGCGCGGTCCGCCGCGGATAGTTCGAAGGGCATGTCACAGGGTGAGTACGCGGGTGTGCCTTCGCAGAGCGCTTGAGCGAAGAGGGGAGCGCTCAGCAGCAGGGGCAGTGACAAGCGCGCCAGCATCATTTTCAGCGTAGCGCAGGGGAGCGGCGGCTGGACGACGCGCGAGGGCGAGGGGGCAGCATGTTTTGTCCCGCCGCGCGGGCGGGCGGCTGCTAAGGCATTGGTGGCTCTGCTCGAGCCGGTCTGGAGCGGAAAGCGCACGCCGTTGCACGCGCGTGTTACGGAAAGATGTGAAAGTTGGGGGCTGCTGGTCGCGATGCTCGCGATCGCCTTGCTTGTGTTTTGCGCCCCCGGGCGTCGACACGATTGTCGACGGGGCACGCACGAGTGCGTGCGCCCCGACTCCCTACTGGCGTTCGACGTGTAGGGTTGGATTGGGCGGTTTGGGCAGGTTCGGCGGGCTGGGGAGGTTGGGGAAGGTGACTTCCTCGTCACTGGCCTTGTGAAGGGTTACGGCGCCGCGGCCGGTATCGAGCCGCACTTGCGGGCCGCCGTTGCTCCCGGTGATAGTGGCGCCGCGATTGGTCTCCTCGACGGTCATGGGTGCGCCGAAATCGTTGTGAGCCTCGCCCCGTTCCGTGGATGCCTTCAGGTCCACCTTCGCGCCTGGCGGCAGCGCGAGATCGATGTCGCCGGAACGCGTATGCACTTCCATCTTCGGGATTACCTTGCCAGGCCGCAGCGTAACATCCCCGCGGTCCAGCGTCACGTCCAACGATTGGGTGAAGTCGGAAATCTGGACGTCGCGTGAGCGCGCGTTCAGCCGCACCGGTCCGACGATGTTCTCAGCGGTGAACTCGCCCAAGGCGAGGTGCGCCTGGCCGGGCAGCTTCTCGCAACTGAAGGTGAGCTGCGAACCTTCATAGCGCAGCGGCTGCGCCAGATTGCGAAGCTGAATCTGGCCGACGTAGGTGCCGCCGATGGTGACCTGGCCGGAAATGTTCGTCAGTTCCAAATCCTGACCGCGGCCCTTCAAATCCACGCTTCCCTGGACGTCGGCGGCGCGGATGATGTCGCTGCGGCGCAGATCGATGCGGACGTTGCCTCCGATGTTCTCCAGCCGCACGCCCGCGTTATCGCTGTTGATGTCCACCGTGCCGTTTATGTTCTGGATGTCGAAATCGCCATAGCGTCCGTGGGCTTCGATGGAGGCGCCGGGGGGCACCGTGATCTCCAGGTCGGCCGAAACCTGCGCCCGCTCGCTGGCATGGTCCTGGTTGGTCCGCACGATCACCCCGTCGCCTTGCGGAATCAGCTCGAGCGGCGTGTCCTTGTTGGCCCGGTCGGCCTCGGACTGCTGAAAGGAACGAACCGTCTCATGCCCGGTTACCTTTACCCCGGCGTCGTTTCCGCCGGTGATCTTGGCGTTGCCGCGAAAGCTTTCGATCAGGATCCGGCAATTTTTGGCGCAAGGCTTATCCTGAGACGCCAGCGTGTAATCGTACGGCTCGCCCATGTTACCCACCACCACGCTGCGCCATCTGGGTCTGATCCAATCCCCATAATTCCGCGCCGTATACATGGTGGCGCCGACCACGCAAACGAGAAAAACCAGCATCCACTCGCCGCCCGAGATGCCGTTTTTCGGAATGGGCTTGGACAAAATGGCGGCCATCAGAATCTCGACCAGCCGCAGGCCGCCCCAGGCGATCAGCACGAAAGGCCAATAGCGGGAAATGATATCGGCCAGCGGAATGTCCGGCCACAAATTCCGCAGCAGGAACAGCGCTCCGATCAAGATCAGGATCAGAGGCCCGATCACCGAGCCGCGCTTCATATTACGCTTCCTCCCGGCGGCTTGTTGGGCGCCGGCCGAGGATCGGCGGCGATTCGCTCCAGCAGCTTCAGGCAACCGAAGATTATGATGAGCAACGGCCAGGTCCGGCTGAATCCATAGATCCCGAAGTAATCCATGGCCACCAGCGTGCCGAGCGTGATCAGCATGATGGGCCCGCGAATAGCTTGCACCAGGCTGTGGCTAGTGTCGCTCATGAGTGGCCTCCCGCACGCCCGCCGGGCCGTGGCCGCCATCGCGCTCGGAGGCCGACATCCGTTCGTACAGCATGTACACGCCCAGCGCGATCAGAGCGATCGGCCAGTAGCGCAGGATCTGGCTGAACCGCAGAATCTCCAGATTGTTCAGCAGGAACAGCACGCCCAAGGCGATCAGAATCGCCGGACCCACGGGAAACGTGGAGGGCTGGCCGCGCAGCGACACCAGGCTCGAGAATTCATCCACCGTCTGTCCGAGCTGGCGCTTCCTGGCGGTGTGATAGGCCTCGAACGCCATGTAGAACACCCACACGCCGATCATCATTCCGAACAAAGGCTCCAGCCCGCTGGCCGCGTCGCTGCTGCTCACGATGCTGATGAGAACGCCGAGCACGACCACGTGGATGAGTCCCTTCACGTACTGGCCGTTGTAGATGGCGCCGACGCCGGGGATCAGGCCGAGCAGGAAGGCGAGGCCGGGCGATGCGCCCGTATCCGGAAGGGGCGGAGGAGCCGGGGCGGTGTAAGGCGAGGAAGTGGGGCCCGCCGCGGCCGGCGCGGGAACGTGTTCCTGGCAATAGACCGTACCTTCCGCCAGGCAGCGGCAGCTCTCGCAAAGCGCCTTGCCACACGTCCGGCAATAAGCGACGGCCGGAACATCCGGATGGTTGGTGCAATTCATTCTGGTTTACCTCTTATCATTCGTACCAGAAGAGGGCGTACCTGAAGCGGGCGCGGGGCTGTAACCGGCTCCGGTCCGCGGCAGTGCGCCGGCTGCGGCCGGCTGCGTTTGCTCCTCGTCAGTCCATTCCTTGAGCCGCGACTGGATCTCGATCACCAGCCGCAGATTGTCGTAATATTTCATGGCGCGATCCCAGACGCGGTGAGTGCGATCGTCGATGGTCTGCCAGGCCTTCACAGGATCGAGATCGGAGGCGCGCAAGGGGCGCGGCTCGATGTGCGCAAAGCGCGCCAGCATCGCCAACGACAACACCGTCATGGCCATGCCCATGGCATAACGCGGCTGCAGCACTCCTTCGATCCAGCCGCCCGCGAGCCGGCGCCACCACGACTTTCGTTCGGCGGCTACTTGGCGGCCGGCCGGGACTTCGTGCAGAATGCGCGTCAGCAGCTCGGCGGGCGGTTGTGCGACCGCAACGGTCTCGATGAAGGCCGCCACAGCGGCGACCTCCTTGGCCAATTCGGCGCAAGCGCTGCATCCAGCCAGGTGGCTTTCGAGCGCAGTCCTCTCGGCGGGGCGGAGCGTTCCGTCCAGGTAGTCGCACAGCAGGATTTCCAGTTCAGCGCACGTCATAGGCGAACCTTGTACCTGCGGAGCACGCGGGCTAGCTCGGCCCGGCCGCGATTGAGCCGCGACTTCACGGTGCCTTCCGGAACGTTGAGCACCTGTGCGATCTCGCGATATTCCAGTTCTTCGAGATCGCGCAGAATGACGGTCTCGCGCAAATCCGGCGACAGCCTCTGCAGCGCCGCTTGCAACAATTCACTGGCTTCGCGCCCAGCCAGCATTCCCTCCGTGCGGGCCATGGGTGTGGTGGTCTCTTCCAGGGCCGCTGCCTGATCTTCCAAAGATTCGGTGGCGCGTTCCAGACGCGTCCGCCGGTAATGATCGATCAGCAGATTCCTGGTCAATCTGGTCAACCATACCACGAACAATCCTTCGCCGGACCGGAAGCTTTTCAGGTTCCTGAACACACGCAGGAAGACATCCTGCGTCAAGTCCTGCGCCTCGGGGTCGCTGGAGGTGAAGCGGTAACAAATCGAGTACACCCGCCGACTGTGCAGCTTGACGAGTTCCTCCCAGGCAGCATCTTGGCCGCTCAGGCAACGCTGTACGAGTTGGGCATCAGCATCCAAACGGGCGCCGGTCCGAGCCTGCGACTGAGGTGGCGTCCAGGTCCATCGTGCCGCCGGGATCGCCACCGTTGCCATGACTTCCAGTCTCCTGCTTCCAGTTATGAAAACGAGGATTTATGATAAGAAGTTCACTTGAATCCAAGATTTACATTCTACAAAGCACTTGTCCAGGGTACCAACTGGAGGCCTGAGCCCGCCTCTCGACGGCCGGGTGCTGCGTGAGGAGCGCCGAGCGATCGAGGCGCGGCAGGCCGGCAGCCTGGTCCGTTTTGGCGGTTTTCCTCCTGCTGGCCATCGTGCTATACCGGCTGCGGGGAGCCTCTTTCCACTGGCAGCTCTTCGCAGCCACGCTCCAGCATCTGGCCTGGGGCTGGCTTTCCCTCTCCATCTTATTGATGTTACTGACCTACGTCGCCAGGGCCCTGCGCTGGGAAGTGATGTTGCGCCCGCTGGGTCGCGAGGTGAGCCTGCCTCAATTGATATCCGACACCGCTATCGGATTCATGGCTGCCGTACTTCTGGGCCGCGTCGGCGAGCTGGTCAGGCCCTATCTCATCTCGGTGAGCGCCGGCGTGTCGTTCACCTCGCAAATGGCGGCGTGGTTTCTGGAGCGGGTCCTCGATCTGCTGGCCGTGCTTCTGATCTTTGGGTTCGCCCTGGCGAGCATTCCTTCGCACGCCTCAACGCTAGGGCCCGGACTCCGCTGGGTGCTGGGCGCGGGCGGTTACGTAGCGGCGCTGTTAGGTTCGATTTGCGTGGCGCTTCTGGTGATATTCGGCAAGTTTCCGAAGCAGGCTGAGCAGCGGCTGTCGAGTGCGCTGGCTATCTTGCCTGCTAAATACTACGAACATAGTAATACAGTGCTCAGGACGGCGCTGGAGGGGCTGCAGTCGACCGGCAGACCGGCACTGCTGGGCATGTTACTGCTGCATACCGTGCTGCTCTGGGGCTTAATCGCCGGTGGGTATTACACGTTATTGCGCTCGTTCTCGACAGGAGTGCACTTTCATACTACAGACATCGTAGTATTGATTGGTTTTGTGTCGCTGGGCAGCTTGTTCCAAATCCCTGGAATAGGCGGCGGAGTGCAACTTGTTTCGATTGTGGTCCTTACAGAGATGTATGGGTTTTCGCTCGAAGTGGCCTCGGGCATCGCGATGATCCTTTGGGTTCTGACTCTGGTGATCATCGTGCCCTGGGGCCTGGCGTTCGCCTTCCATCGAGGATTGAATTTTAGTAAAATCAAGCATTTAGCCGTGGACGAGCTTTCCAGCCAGGAGAATCTATGACTTGCCCCTTCTGCGGTTTCAAGCAGGATCGCGTGATCGACTCGCGGGAGAGCAAAGAGGGTGATGTCGTGCGGCGCCGGCGCCAGTGCCTGGGATGCGAGCGCCGGTTTACCACCTATGAGCGCAGCGACGAGATACCGTACATGGTGGTGAAGAAGGACGGCCGCCGCGAGAAGTTCGACCGACAGAAAGTCCTGTCGGGGCTGCTCAAGGCGTGCGAAAAAAGGCCGGTCCCGATGGCCAAGCTGGCCGAGATCGTGGATGCAGTTGAAGCGAAGCTGGCGGACAGTCCTGACCGGGAGATGTCTACTACAGAAGTAGGAGAAATGCTGATGGAGAAGCTCAAGAGCCTGGACAAGATCGCTTACGTGCGATTCGCCTCGGTCTATCGCGATTTCCAGGACGTGGAAGCTTTCCTCAATGAATTGAAGAATTTGGTACTGCAGAAGCGCTCCTGACGGTGTTCCTTTGCGGTGGTCCGGGCGGCTAAGTTTCGTGTAACCAATCGCAAGGGAAAACATCTTGTATTTAGGACTTAACTTCGAAAACGATTCGGGTTATAATCGGTTGCTATACATTTCGGTCGGCACGGTGGCTCGGCGCGCACCTGAAGTGGAAGTCTGTATTGGAGCAAGGCCCCCGAGGCAGGGGCGAAGTCCTGCGCTCGGATGGGTAGATCAACGTGGATCATTTTGAGGATCAGTTCTTAACCGACAGTCACGAGCCTCTTGGGATGCCGTTCGACGAGGAGTCGAACTTTTTCCATCCCGAAGAGGTCCAGGACGAGGAATTTCCTGCTGCGCAGCAGGCCGAAGAGTCGATTTACACCGACGACCCGGTACGGGTGTATTTGCGCGAAATGGGCGCGGTACCGCTGTTGACGCGCGAAGGGGAAGTGAATCTGGCGCGCCGGATGGAGCGGGGCAAGCTGCGGATGCAGAAGTCCATCAGCCGCTCGGCGCTGGTGCAATTGCGCGCGGTGGAAATTGCCGAGCTGCTGAAGCGCGGGGAAGATGAACTGGATAACTTCGTGGATCTGGGGGACGTGGAAGAAGGCAGTCCCGCGGACACCAAGAAGCAAGCGGAAGTTCGGGCTGAATTCGCGGAGATCACGGTTTTGAACAAGCGCCAGTCGCAGTTAAGCGACCGGTTGGAATCTATTCCGCTGAGCAACAAGCGGCTGCGGCGCCGGTGGCAAGGCAAGCTGAACCGGGCCAAGGTGGAGATGTCGCGCTCGATCCGCCGGATTCCGTGGCTGCCCTCGCGGTGGAAGCAGTTCGCCAAGGAAATCGAGCACGCGGTGGAGCAACTGGCGCACCTCGATCAGGAGCTGCGCAAGCTGGAGGGCCGCTCGGGTATGGCCGCCCAGGCGCGGGTGCGAGAGTTGCGCCGCGAAGTTCGCAAGCTGGAGGTGGCCGCGGGCGCGCCGCTGCTGGATCTGCGGCATAGCCTGTCGGTGATTCGTCACGGCGAGATTGAAGCCGAACGCGCCAAGAAGGACCTGGTGGAGGCCAACCTCCGCCTGGTGGTTTCGGTGGCCAAGAAGTACGTCAATCGCGGGCTGCACCTGCTGGACCTGATCCAGGAGGGCAACATCGGCCTGATGCGCGCGGCCGACAAGTTCGAGTACCGGCGCGGCTACAAGTTTTCCACCTACGCGACCTGGTGGATCCGGCAGGCCATCACGCGCGCCATCGCGGACCAATCGCGCACCATCCGCATTCCGGTGCACATGAACGAGAGCATGAACAAGTTTCTGCGGGCGACGCGGGAACTGGAGAAAGAGCTGGGCCGCGCTCCGACCAACGACGAGATCAGCCGCCGGATGGATATTCCGGTGGAAAAAGTGCAGAAGCTGAAGACCATTTCGCGCGACCCGGTGTCGCTGGAAACGCCCGTCGGCCGCGACGGCGAATCCGCGCTGGGCGATCTGATCGAGGACCGCTGGGTGGGATCGCCGGTGGACGCGGTGATCGATTCCAACGTGCGGGACGAGACCGCCAACATTTTGAAGACCCTGTCTCCGAAAGAGGAGAAAGTGATCCGGCTGCGCTTCGGCATCGGCTGCGAGCGCGAGCACACCTTGGAAGAGATCGGGCAAGAGTTCGATGTCACTCGCGAGCGCATCCGTCAGATCGAAGCTAAGGCTTTGCGTCAGCTTCGGTCACCGGAACGGGCGCGCCATCTGCGCGCTTTACTTGCTGCCAGGTAAAGCCGCTTCCTGCTCCGCGTGAAAGGCCGGGCCGATGGTCCGGCCTTTTTTATTCCCCCGCTCGATTTCAAGCGATCGATACTAGCGCGGCCAGATCGTGAAGTCGCGTAGCGCCTGCCTCACAGGATGCGTCTTCATCTCCTCGAGGCCAGCGCTCAACTCCAGCAAGTGTGCGCGGCCGAGAGCTAAGGCATGCTCCTCCGGTTGGTACTTGGTGCGAATTGGATAATCCAGATAGGGCGTGCTGGCCTGCTCGATGTGGTTGCCGAGGATGTGCGCTATCGGTTTGTCGCTCGTGAACTTGACCAGGCGCTCGATGCTGGCCTTATACAGCTCGAAATCGGAGATGTATAAACGGCCTGGATAGAGCGTATCGCCGGTCAGCAGAATGCCTGTTTTCCGATCATAGAACGCGATGCTGACCCCATCATGACCGGGAATCGGGATAACGTCCAGGCGACGGTTTCCCAAGTCGATGGACCCG
>DASQHQ010000084.1:0-26481 GCA_035632015.1 Bryobacteraceae bacterium | reverse complement strand
CGTGCCGTCGATGCCGGCCTCGCTCGAAGAGGCGCTGGATTGTCTGGAGGAGGATCACGATTTTCTGCTGAAAGGGGATGTGTTCAGCGAAGATCTGATCGAGACCTTCATTGACTACAAGCGGCGCAGCGAGGCGGATGCCATCCGGTTGCGCCCGCACCCCTACGAGTTCGCGATGTATTACGACATATAAGACGCAAGCGGGCGCGCCTGGCGAGGGCTGGGCGCGCTTTCTACACCAACTGGCAGCTCCTGAAGCGTGCGCCATCCCCGGCTCCCTCGCAGGTTTGAACTCAATATGTGAACTCCTGAATGTCCGGTGGATTATGGTTGAAATCGCTGTAGCGAATCCATTTTGGTCGAACCACGAAGTATGCGATACCGGGCCACCTTTCGTGCTCGCGGCAATCGGGCCATCTGGCGAAGTAGGTTTTCTTGTACTGCTCCAGTGGAGCTCCGGTGAGTTCCTCGGCTCGCCCTTCGTATTGCACCGTGGTTTCGCCGGCCCAGCCGATGACCAGCGCGGCATTCGCGTCGGAGATCAGGTTGCGGTACTTGCGTGAGCTCTTGACCGTATCAAAGACGATCTCCAGATCTGGCGTGACTGCGATTCCGATCAAGGCGGCTTGGGGTTCCTTCGCCTTCGAGACGCTAGCCAGCACGGCCAGAGAACACGCGTCGATGAAACTGTATAGATCGGCTTGAGCCATCGGCTTGGGCATACACCCCGTGTGATCAGTCTAACTGGTCAGTGACCGGCGTCGGCATAGGGCCGACAGGGCACGTTGCGGAAGCCTCCGCCGCATTCGCTGCCTAGCAGACTGCCAGGAGCCGTTGCTTGACCGTGGCTTGCATTTCCGGCGAAAGCTTCTTCCCGTCGTGCGCGACATAGAAAACGTCGATGGCGCGGTGGCCCTTGGTGTCGATCAGAACCACGTCGATATTGCAAGCAGTGGACGAGAAGACAGTCGCCAGGCTGTAGAGCAGGCCCGGCCGGTCCTCTGCAATGATCTCGACCAACGTGGCCGTGTTGCAGGCCTCGGAATCGAATTGGACTTGCGCCTCGACATTGCGCTTCTTGGTATCGGGCAGCGCGCGATTGCGCAGCAGCCGCTGGCCGTCCGTCTTGCCCAGCGCGACGCGGCGGACCAGATCCTGGAGCCGCTCCACCTCCGGCGGATTGAGATCCAGCGTGCGCCGGGGATCGGCGAACACGAAAGTATCGAGGATCAGACCCTTGGCGTTGGAGAACGCCTCGGCCTTGAGAATGTCGAGGCCGAAACTCGATAGCGCACCCGCGAAGGAAGCAAACAGGAACGGCACATCGCGCGCGATCACCGTAAGCCGGTAGGCGCCTTCGATGCGATCAAGCTGCACCGCCACGCCAGTGGGCCGGCTCAACTCATACAACTGCAGATGCGCGGCGATCTCGGCGCTGGAATGCGCGCGGAGATAGCGCACCGGAAGCCCTTTGACAAACTCGGCGTGCCCGGGCAGGGTTAGGGGAACGTCCTGGATGCGGTCGGTTTCAAGCTCGCGCGTGAGCTCGTGGCGGGTAACCTGATAGACGCGCCAGAGCCGCTCCAGCCGCCAGGGACTCATGGCGTCCGGGCTGACCGCGGAGATGTCCGCATAGGTCAGGATGGTGAGCAGCTTCAGCCGCTCGATGGTGCCGACGCGATCGGCCAGGAAACGGGCGGTGGCTGGATCGTCCACGTCGCGTCCGGTCATGACGTCCGAGAGATCTTTTTGGTGCTCGATCAGGAAAGCCAGGTCGCTTTGCGCCTCCGCCGGTATTTCGATGCGGGCCGCGGCTTGCCGGGCGCGCTCCACCGAGAGCCGGACCGAATCGGCGCCGGCAGCGGCGAGCTGGACCGTGTCTCGCCGTCCCAGGTCGTGGCAAAGAAGCGCAAAAATCAATACCGCCGTGTTATCGATCTCCGATAGTGACTGTGAGAAACGCTGCCGCGTCGGATCGGCTGTGGAGCGCAGTTCGCCGACGCGGTCGACCGCCATCAACGTATGCTCGTCCACCGTGTAGCGGTGCTCGGAATCTCGCGCCGCCAGGTTTTCGATGTCAGACCACTCGGGCAATATGGCCGCGAGCAATCCGGTGTTGTGGAGAGTTCTCAAGGCTGCGCCCGAGTGAGGCAGCGACAGAATGTTGGCGAGCGCCGGCCAAAGGGAACGCGGCTGCGCGCAGTAGGCGGCCAGCGCCGGCCGGGCCGCTTCCAGACGGCGCTCGGTATCCGAAGACGGAGCGATGTCGTGCCGCGCGATGAATTCCATCAGCCGGATCACCAGGGCCGGGTCTGCATCAAGCTGCGTTGGATTCCGCAGCAGGACGCGGTCGCGCGAGACGGTGAAGTCCGCGTTCGACAGACGCGAGCGCCACTCGCGAAAATTTCCCAATAGCGAACTGTCGGACTTCTCGGCTCCTTCCAGCGCGCGCCGCGCTTCGTTGAAAATTAGTGCAGCATTCTGAAAATACTGGCGCATCCACTCGGTCCTGCTCTGGCCGCGGGCAAAGGGCTGGCCAGCGATGCTCTCCTGGATCTCAAAGTCGAGAAAGTTGCGATCGCTTCGCGCGCGGTAATGGAGGAAGCAGCGGGCCGTGCCCGCCAGAGAGGCGGCCTGCTTGAGCTGCTCGACCGGATGCGGGCGCGATGAGCCGAGTTTGTCGAGCCAACCGATCAACTGTAAGTCGCGCAGTCCGCCGGGAGCCTCCTTGACGTCCGGCTGCACGTGCCGGACCGTGTTCTGATACTTGGCGTGCCGCAGGCCAGCCTGCTGGCACAGGTGCTGGCTCAACTTCGGGCCGTGCTTGGCCAGAAAAGCCGGCAGACGGCTCTCCAGCTTGGCGTGGACCTGGTCGTCGCCGGCCACCAAGCGCCGGTCGAGCAACGCGATCCTGAGATCCGTGTTCTCTTCGCGCGCGTCCACGCATTCGGCGAGTGTGCGGACGGCGTGGCTCACGCGCAACCCCGCATCCCACAGCTCACGCACGAATTCGGAAAGGATGTCGCGCAGCGAAACCCAAGGTGATTCCGTTTCCAGCAAGATCAGGATGCCGAGATCGGAGTAAGGAAACAGCTCGCGGCGTCCGTAGCCGCCGATGGCCATCATGGCCGCGCCCTCTGGGAGCACGTGCTGGATGGAGGCCCTGTACGCCCCGGCAGTGATCTCATCGATCGCCTGCGTCAGGGCTTGCTGCACCCGCAGCGCGTCGCCGGTGGCCAGGAACTCATCTTCGATACGCTTCCAAGAATCGTCAGCGGGCAATTTTCCAAGCGGCGCCGCCGCCGGGTTCGCGCCTATGTTCATTTCCTGCTCCAAATCGGTAGGAGGGACAGAAACGCAAAGACCGCTCTGTCCTGACGCAGCTCAGCCATCTCACAGATTGGCCAATCCCGCTCCAAGTTACAGTATGGTGCAAATGGCAACCGGCGGAACGCGCATTATGAGGTTCATCCAAATTATCTATTAGCCAAACTGACAATCAACCCATACAATACCCGTTATCTAGTAAATCACGAGCGGGAATGGTAGTAGTGCAAACATCAATTTGGAGAGCGACCTTGAGACAAATCTTTACCAGGACGGGACTTGCCGGCGTTTGTTTAGCGGTTTTGCCTTGGATCGCGGCGGCCCAGACCGCGCCAGGCGATCAGCAGCCCGCGGACCAGAAACCGGCCGACCAGGCCTCCGCAGCGCCGGCGGCACCAGCCGCGCCGGCGCCGCTTCCGACGCCTTCCATCACGGGTCCGCTGTCGGGACTGCCCCCCGCCATTTTCGACGCTGGGCCTTTCGGCAAAATCGCCGTGAACGGCTTCCTCTCGGGCATGGGTTTGGCTCAGACCAATCACGTGCCGGGCGATAACGACACGCAAGGCGCTCTGAGCAACGGGCAGGTGTTCATTCAAAAGACCGACGGCTGGTTTCAGTTCTACCTGCAGGCCGGCGCCTACGACATTCTGGCCCTGGGCACGCCGTTTCTCGCGACCGATAAAACCATCAGCGACCTGTATGGGCCAATCCCGGTCGCCTTTCTGAAACTCCAGGCGGGCAAGAACACCTCCTTCGAGATTGGCTCTCTGCCGACGTTGATGGGCGCCGAGTACACCTTCAGCTTCGAGAACATGAATATCGAGCGCGGCCTGCTGTGGAACCAGGAAAACGCCGTCAATCGCGGAATCCAAGTGAACCAGACCATGGGCAAATTCACCGCCTCGCTGAGTTGGAACGACGGTTTCTATTCCAACCGCTACTCCTACCTGAGCGGTTCCTTAACCTATGCCAATGGGCCCCATAGCTTGGCGTTCGTAGGGATGGGAAACCTGGGTCAGACAAAATTTCAGACTCTAGCCACCCCCCTGCAAAACAACGGCAGCATGTACGTGGTCGTCTACACGTACACCAAGGGGGCCTGGATCATCCAGCCCTACTACCAATACAGCAGTGTGCCCACCAACCTGAAGGTCGGTGTAGTAAAGGGCGCATCGACCAATGGCGGTGCGATCCTGCTGAGCCGCGCTTTCAAGAAGGGTTTCTCGCTGCCGGTGCGTTGGGAATACATCGGGAGCAGCGGCAGCGCCAAGGATAATGCTGTCAACCTGATGTACGGTCCAGGCAGCACGGCTACCTCGATCACCGTTACGCCAACGTTCCAATACGGAGGCTTCTTCTTTCGCGGAGATATCGGGTACGTGCATGTGGGCGACATGGCGCCAGGCGCCGGCTTCGGTCCTCTGGGCTTGAAGGACAACCAGACGCGAGTCGTCGGCGAAATCGGCTTTGTGTTCGGCAACAATATTTCTCCCGAGAAAAAACCGTAGAGCTTCGGTTCCCTGTGTGAACGGCTCGAATCGGGAGAAATGCAGATGACGGCGGAAGGCAAGATCGTGAAATCGATGCTGGCGGAAAAGCGCGTAGCTTTCAGGAGCCAGACGACATTAACGCTGGGTATCGTGAACGCTGAGTATCGTGGCTTTCTTTGGACCTAAGCGGTAAGTGATCAGAGCTACCCGAACGATCCACGTACAAAGATCTCGGGTGGCCGAGAATATTTCAGTTGCAGCAGGCGCGGGTTCCAGGTCGAGCTCAAATTCTCATCAGAAGGGACAAAGTGACAATGGCAGACAACAAAGAACCGACAATGCAACCCACTCTGGGGTTGACGGGCTTGACGATGAACGCGATGGCGCTGATTGCGCCGGGAGCGTTTCTCTGGCTCACTTTCGTAATCCAAGGAACCGCGGGCGCGACCTCACCGGCGATGTGGGCCGGCATCGTGCTTGCTCTCCTGCTGTGCCTGGCCACCGCGGTGTGTTACGCCGAAATGGCGAAACTGTACCCCGGCACCGGCAGTTCGTATTATTTCGCCGAACAGTCCTTCTTGAATCACGACAAGGCTTGGCGCTACGCGCGGCTCTCCAAGTTCATTGTCGGCTGGGGCTCGCACCTTTACTACTGGGTATATCCGGGCGTGATGGTAGGCGTGACTGGAATCATCGTCGGCTACCTGGTGGGAACACTGTGGCCGAGCGTGATGAGCGCTTCCAATCCTGGCCCGATGTTCATGATGCTGGTCGCCATTCTGTTTTCGTTCGCGGTGGCTTACATCGCCGCACGGGGTGTTACGGGATCGACTGCCGTGAACATTGCCATCAACGTGATCCAGATCAGCGCTCTGATCGTCTTCTCCGTGATGGCGCTGGGCTATCGGATGAATCATGCTCCGGGGAGCATCGCTTACCAGTTTGATTCGCAATCCGGTGAAGCCTATACCTACGAATTTCTGACCGAGAAGCAGAACGTAAACGGCCAGCAAGCGGACGTGGTGGTCCGCGATACGGCCGGCGTACCCAAGCCCAAGTTGGATGCCGTCGGGAAACCAGTGCCGTTCAAGATCGCTTATCCGGAGAAAGACGAGAAAGGCAACTTCCTGACGCATCCCAGCGCCGGTTCCGTGGTGGGAATGCACAATTTCGGCTGGATGTTCGTGCAGGCCACCATCGCGATCCTGATCCTGGTGGGATTCGAATCGGTGACTTCGATGGGCGGTGAAGCGAAGAACGCCAAACGCGACGTGCCCATCGCAGTGATCGTGTCGCTGCTGGTACAGGGGGCATTCTGCTACCTGTTCGAATACTTCGCCGCGAATTACTTCCTGAATAACGGGTACACCATGCAAAACGCCACCGGCTCGGCGGCGCCCATCGGCGACATGATGGTCATGGTGGGCGATGCGCTGTTCGGCCAGGGCAACGGCCGATACTTCATGCTGGCCGAGGCGTTCACGGTCTTCCTGGCGCTGATCGGCACGACGCTATCGTGCATGAACACCGGCGCTCGCGTCACCTACGCGATGGGCAAGGACGAGGAAGTGCCGGAGCACTTTGGGTTGCTGCACTCCAGGAACCTGACACCACATCGCGCCATCTGGACGCTGGCGACGATTTCGGCCATCGTTGGCTGCGTCGCTGTGGCGGTGCCGTTCGGCGACGCGGGCGCTCTCACGGATGCGACCGTCAAAGCTCTGCCGCAGGGTTTTTGGTCCAGCTTCGGCTACATGGGCCATGATGCCATGGCGGCGCTGCCGAATACGCTGCTCTTGATAACGCTGGTATCCAACTTCGGCACGTTCCTGCTGTATATGCTGAGTTGCGTAACCTGCATCGTGTGCTTTCATGGGCATCCGAAGTTCAATGCCCTCAAGCATCTGTTCATCCCGATCTTTGGTCTGATCGCGAATCTGGCGTGCATGGCGTTCTATCTGATCGGTCCGTTCATGGGCTACGGCACCAAGATGGAGCCGCTGCTGGCGCTCGGCGTAGCCGCCGTTTGGGCCATTTACGGCGGGATCTACTTTATCCGCTCCAGCAAGAGCAAGGGCCGGGCCACTTTGATCGGGCAGCGCTTCCAGGCTGCCTCCAATTGACCGCGGTTCGGATTCGGTTGTGCGATAAGGGGCGGGCTTTCAGGCCCGCCCGTCTTTTTGAGCCATGATGGAAGACGGAGCGCGACGGGCGGCGGTTGAGCAGGATGGCAGCGCGTCGTTGCGGACCGGGGCACTGAGTTCCGATTACGAGCGCCGATGAAGGAGCCGGAAGGGCCGTTTCTCGTGAATGGTGGCAGCAATTCCAGCCGTCTTCCAGGTCCCTCGCTGGACTTGGAGTTTGCGCAGCTCTCCGACCCCGGACGGCACCGCGCGCACAACGAGGACTACCTCGGCTATTTCCAGCCTGCCACGCACGCGCAAGCCCGCACGCATGGGTGGGTGTTCGCGCTGGCGGATGGAGTAGGCGGGCAGGACCGCGGCGAAGTGGCGTCGCAGGCCGCGGTGGAAGATCTTGTGTCCGGATTTCGCGCTGCTCCGGCCTCAGAACCGCTGGGTCCGCTCCTGATGCGCCTGGTGCAAGAAGCCAACCAGCATGTGTACGAGATTGGAAAGAACTCCAGCCCGGGCGGGACAGCGATAGCGACGACTCTAGTGGCTTGCGGGCTGCGGTTTGACCGCGTGGCGGTGGCCCACGTGGGCGATTCCCGCTGCTACCTGGTCCGGCAAGGGCAGGCCGTGGCGCTCACGCGCGACCACACGGTGCCCCAGGAACAAGTCCGCCTCGGGCTGATGACGGCTCGCGAGGCGCGCGGCGCGTCCACGCGCCATCTGTTGAGCCGATCTCTCGGAACCGATCTTTTCGTCAACGTCGAGACCAGCGAACATCAGGTGCTGCCGGGCGATGTGTTCGCGCTGTGTTGCGATGGGCTGCATAATTCGGTGGAGAGCTCGGAACTCGCCGCGGTGGCCGGAACCGGCGCTGATCTGAACGCGGCAGCGGAACGTCTGGTGGCGCTTGCGAACGATCGTGATGGCAGTGATAATATAAGCGTTCAGCTAATCCGCGTCCGGAGCGTGGAACGTGTCGGAATGTATCGGGGGCGGCCTTACAAGCTCCGATAGTCCGCTCTTCCCTGCCCTTCTCCCCCGCTCCGGCGCCGCGCATGACACCACTGCATCCAGGCGATCAACTCGACCACTATCGCATTGAAGCACTCGTAGCGCGCAGCGGGATGGCCTCGATCTTCCGCGCCACCGACATGCGCAACGGCCGCCAGGTCGCCATCAAGATTCCGCATCCGGAGATGGAGGCGGACGCAGTCCTGTTCGAGCGTTTCCAGCGCGAGGCCGAGATCGGCGAAAAGATGGATCACCCCGGCGTCATGAAGGTTTTTCCCGACAGAGACCATAGCCGCGTCTACATGGTGATGGAGTGGGTGGACGGCCGCCTGCTCCGCGTGGTCCTGCACGAGCAAAAGAAGCTGCCGATGGAGCGCGCCGTGCGCATTGCGATCGCCATCTGCGACGCCCTGGACTATATTCATCGCAATGGCGTCGTGCATCGCGATCTGAAGCCGGAAAACATCATGATCGATGAGAACGACAACATCAAGCTGATCGACTTCGGCATTGCGGCGCGGCAGGGCGCGCGGCGGCTGACCTTCGCCAAGCTTTCGCAGGTGATGGGGACGCCGGACTACATCTCGCCCGAGCAGGTGAAAGGCAAACGCGGCGACGGGCGCAGCGACATCTATGCGCTGGGCGCGATGTTGTACGAGATGCTGACCGGCCAACCTCCATTCAGCGGGCCGAATCCGTTTGCGATCATGAACGACCGGCTGCTGAACAATCCCGTCCCGCCGCGCGAATTGAATCCGGAGATCTCGCCGCAGCTCCAGGAGGTTGTTTATCGCGCACTGGAACGCGAGCCGCAGAACCGGTATGCGACGGCCAACGAGTTCGCCTGGGACCTGGAGCATTTGGACCAGGTGGGGGTGGCGGACCGGCCGGAGCTGCGCGACTGGAGGCAGCGGCGCACGCCCTGGCTGCGCCGGGTGCTGTTCTACGCGGCCATGGCGCTGATCCCGATTCTGATTTTTGGGCTGTTGATTTTGGTCGCCCGGCATACTTGAGCGTCGACCAGCGGGTCACAGGCACACCTATGCGCCGATTGAGGGAAACGCTTCGGCGATCCAGGTCGTCCAATTTCCGAAGCTGGACCAAGGTGCATCATTCACGCAGGATCACTGATATGAGATTCGTGAGGCACGTTCTATTGTTGTCGTTCACGGCTGCCTTGGCGGCTGCCCAGACCACTTCATCGAGCTATCAACCGATCACGGGAGGCGGCCGGTTTGAGTGGGCGATCATGAACACCATCAACCTGCCAAGCTTCGGCGTCGGCTTGGTCAACTCCGGGTGGGGGACCTATTTCAACGAGCCTCGCGAATACGGCACGAGTTTGAAGGGCTTCGGAAAGCGGTTTGGAATCCGCCTCACGGGCATTGCGACCAGCAACACCATGGAGGCAGGTCTGGGAGCGGTGTGGGGCGAAGATCCGCGCTATGCCCGCGCAGAAGGCCAGTCGTTCCGGCGTCGCGCGGGCCACGTCGTTCAGATGACTTTCATGGCGCGTAACCGGGAGGGGCGGGTTGTGCCGGCCTATGCGCGTTACGCGGCCATTGGTGGGAGTAATTTTCTATCCAATGCCTGGCGCGCCGACAGCGACGCGACCGCCGATCACGCTGCGATTCGTATCGGCCTGGGGTTCCTGGGCCGGCTGGGCGTCAACACCTACTACGAGTTCTGGCCGGACGTGAAGGCTCACTTCTTCAGGCCCTAACCAGGCGCTCGATCCGGCCGCAGGCCCCATCGCGAAGCCGGCTGCCCGACAGCGCGGATTTCGCTATCAAAATCGAATCGGCTTTCGACGGTATCTCAGCTTATTTGCCCCGGAATGGCACGGCCCGGCCGCGTCAGGGTAACATTGAGAGATAGGAGATGAAATGAGCTATCGTTTTCTCGCGTCCCTTGGGGCGCTTGCGGTCCTGGCGATCGCGCCGCTGGCCGGCCAGAATGCTAAGACCAAGCCTCCGGCCAAGAACCCGGCCATAGCGCGCACCAAGGACGGGCATCCGGACCTGTCAGGAATCTGGACCAACGCCACCATTACGCCGCTCGAGCGGCCGGCCAAGTATGCGGGGAAACCCACCATCACGGACGCCGAGGCCGCTGTGTTCGAGAAAGACCTGGCAGACGAGTTCAAGAAGGAAGACGGCGCATCGAACGGGCCGATCCTGGCGCGATTTGGGTCGGCGGGCGTGGGCGGTTACAACGCTTTGTTCGTGGACCAGGGGTCGGAAATGGCACGCGTGGATGGAGTGAAGCGCACGTCGCTGATCATCGATCCGCCGGACGGGAAAGTTCCACCCTTGACGGACGAAGCTCGCAAGAGGATGGCGGGGATGATGCGAAGCTTCAATAAGTATGACGATGTGAAAGACCGGCCGCTGTCGGAGCGCTGCATCGTCGGCTTCGGCTCGACGTCCGGGCCGCCTATGCTTCCGGTGCTGTACAACAACACTTACCAGATCTTGCAGACACCCGAAGCGGTCATGATCCTGGTGGAAATGGTGCATGACGTCCGCGTGATCCGAATGAACGGCACGCACAAGCCGTCCAATATCCGCCAGTGGCTGGGGGACTCGATCGGACATTGGGAGGGCGATACGCTGGTGGTGGACACCGCAAACTTTAATGACCAGACCATGTTCAACGGATCCGGCGAGAACCTGCATGTGATCGAGCGTTTCCAGCGACTGGACGCGAATACCATTCTGTATCGCGCCACGATAGAAGATCCGAGCACCTTCACCAAGAGCTGGACGCTGGAGTATCCGTTTAACGCGACGCCGGGTCCCATTTACGAATACGCCTGCCACGAAGGCAACTACGCCATGACGGACATTATGGGCGGCGCACGCAAGATGGAGTCCCAGACCACCAAGAAGTAACGGCCGGGCGAGTCACCCGTCTCGCTTCAGCGCTCCTGCGGGAGCGTGAAGCACACACGCGTTCCCGGGTCGGGTTGCGAATCCACCCAGATGCGTCCGCCATGCCGCTCGATGATTTTTTTGCATAGCGCCAGGCCGATTCCGGCGCCGGAAACTCCGGGGCCGTGCAGGCGCTTGAATAATCCGAAGACCTGCTCGCGGTACTGGGGTTCGATTCCAACGCCGTTGTCGCTGACTGAAAGCATCCATTCGACGCCGCCAGTCATGGCAGTGACATGTACGCGCGGCGCCTGCTCGCCGCGGTACTTGATGGCGTTGGCGATCAGGTTTTGAAACACCATGACCAGCTCCGGCTCGGTGATGCGCAGGCTGGGGAGCGGGTCGCGAGTGATGACGGCGCCGCTCTCGCCGATCAAGGCCGCCAGATTGGCCAACGCCGTCGCGAGGGCTCGGCCGCCGTCGGCGGGCAGGCCCACCGAGACGGTCCCGCCGGCGCGGGAATACAACAACACGCCATCGATCAGAGCGGCCATGCGGCGAACGCCGGAGAGGATATGGTCGATGTACTGGTCGGCATCCTCGCCCAGTCGCCCCCGGTAGCGCGTCGCCAGCAGTTGCGCAAAAGCCCCGGTGGTGCGCAGGGGCTCCCGCAGGTCATGGCTGGCGATATAAGCGAACTGCTGCAAATCGGTGTTGGAGCGGGCCAGGTCGCGCGCCTGGATAGAGAGTTGTTCCCGGCCCTGTTCCCGTTCCCGAGTCACTGCGGCCACGGCGAGCACCATGACGGTAGTGACACCCAGATAGGCTTGTAGCAACAGCAGCGAGTCATTGGGTTGGGCGGTCACGAAAGGACCGAAGCCGTGCAGAGTTCCCCACAACGCGATCCCGCCCAGGAGCACGCTGTTGGCGGCGGCGCCACGCGGTCCAAAACGAAAGGCGCTCCATAAAAGCACCGGGGTGATCAGGAACTCCAGCGGATAGTGCAGTTGAGGCCACCGCTGCCAGCCGGCGAATACGGTCAAGCCGGCCCAAACCGCACAGGCAGCCTGGAGCGCGGCCTCGGGCCAGCGGCGATAGTTGACCGGTTCGCGCCGCACCCAAAGGACGACCAAGGGCGTCAGCAAGATGCTGCCGACCGCGTCGCCCAACCACCAAGTCAGCCAGATAGGACCGAGCGTATTGGATGCGGCCAAGCCTCCCATCCACAACACCGCAACGCCGATGGAAGCGCTCAGCGCGGTGCTGCCCATGGCGGCCAGCCCCGCGAAACGGAAAACATCTTGCGGACGATGGAAGGCGTCCCGGCCATTCGCCAACCGGTCTACCAGGAATCGGCCGGCAATCGCTTCCGCGGTGTTTCCGGCGGCGATTCCCAAGGACGTCCAGACGGTTCCGGCCGTGGTCAGGTTCACGCTGAACGCGCCGATAAAGATGCTCGGCCAAATCCAGGGACCCAGAAGCAGCATGGCAGCCAGCCCGATGCCGGTTGGCGGCCAGACCGCAGTGGCGCTTTGATGGATGAAAGCCAGCCGCAGTCCCAGCTTGCCGGCTATGAAGTACGCCACTGCGACAGCAACCAACAGGATGGCCCGCCGGGTCCGAGGCATGGTCTCTTGCATCTTAACCCGTGTAGCTGGCTGCGATGTGACGCGCCAATCGATTTGGGTCACATCCCCCATAAAACCCCACCCTTCTCAGTTTGATCATCGAATTCCTTTGCTGATCCGGTTTGAAGCAAACCAATGACTTATCGCTCCGGCGCTGGGCCCGCTGAGGACTAAGTACTGCTCCTAGCAATGAGCTGGGAGGATGGTAACTCATTTGCCCTTCCCTGCACCATGCTGGATCAAAGTTTCGTAATCAACGCCAAAGGACGCATCACCCCGTGGCAGCGGCTGTTGAGGCAGCACGTGGCGCACGATTCAGGTCCGCACAGCACGAAGGCCATCCATTGGTACCTACCGGGATTCGCTAGACTGCCGATCACTGTAGTGTGTATGCGGGACGTCGCCCGCAAGTTCGAAGGCTTTGAGCGGCCGGGCTTCCAAACCCTGATAAACATATGTCGGAAATAAGCGAAAGAGCGAGCGTGAGCCAGCACTCCGACACGTCCGACCCCACGGCCACCGATGATGGTCTGCCTGGGCAAACTCTGGCCGCGCTTGAAAAGCGGACGCGAGCGGTCCTGGAAATGGCCTTTGACGCCTATGTCGAGGTGGATCGGGCTGGGGTAATCAGAGATTGGAACTCGCGAGCCGAGGTGGCGTTCGGGCGCCCGGCCAGCGAGGCCATCGGGCAGCCTGCCGGGATACTGGTGCCTGCGCGGCATCGCGAGGCTTTTACGTCCGACCTGGAGAAAATACTAGCCGCGGGAGCGGAGTTTGTGCCCGAAGGACCGCTTCGAATGCGCGCGCTGCACCGCGACGGGCGTGAGTTCTCGACAGAACTGATCCTTTATCCGGCGGAGCACGACGGAGAGTATCGGCTGTCGGGTTTCGTCCGGGATCTGACCGAGCGCCGGCGTCTGGAGAACGCGCTGCGGCAGCTGGAAGACCACCGGTCGATCCTCAACTTCCTCGAAGACGGCTACATCGAGCTGGATCTGAGAGGCAATTCCTTGTTCGCCAACGATGCGTATTGCCGGATATTTGAGCGGACGCGCGAGGAAGTACTGGATCCGAATTACACCAAGATCACGCAGAATCCGGTGTCGGTGGACATCCGGGAACTGTTCAAGCAGGTGTACGAAACCGGCCAACCGATCAAGGCCTTCGAGTACGAATACAAGCCCGGCCGTTTTTGCGAGATCACGGTATCGCTAAAGCGCGGTACGGATGGAAAGGCCAGCGGATATGTGACGCTCACGCGGGAAACCACGCGGCGTAAGCAGCACGAGCAGGAGTTGGCCCGTGCTAAAGATGCCGCCGAGGCGGCTAGTCAAGCCAAGAGCGAGTTCCTGGCCAACATGAGTCACGAAATCCGGACGCCCATGAACGGCATCATCGGCATGACGGAGCTCGCGCTCACCACTCAACTGAGCGAGGAGCAGCGGGACTTTTTGCTCACGGTTCGCTCGTCGGCCGACTCCCTGCTGGCGATCATCAACGACATTCTCGACTTTTCCAAGGTTGAAGCGGGAAAGGTGGCGCTGGATCCGCAGCCGTTCGACTTGGAGGAATGCATTGCCGCCAGCATGAAGGGCATGGCGGTCGCTGCGCATCGACAAGGATTGGAGCTGGTCTTCCACGTGGACCCGGAGGTGCCGGCGGAGCTGATCGGCGATGCGGCGCGCCTGCGGCAGGTGCTGTTGAATCTGGTTGGGAATTCGATCAAGTTCACCGAAAGCGGCGAAGTGGTGTTGCAAGTGACCCTGGAGGAGCGGGTTGACAACAAGTTGAAGCTGCGCTTCTCGGTGCACGACACCGGCATCGGAATCGCTCTCGAACAGCAGGCCAGGATATTCGAGGCCTTCGAGCAGGCCGATACATCGATGACGCGGAAGTACGGCGGCACCGGATTAGGGCTGGCCATTTCGAAGCGGATCGTGCGGCTGATGGGCGGCGAACTCTGGCTGGAGAGCCAGCCCGGAGCGGGATCGACGTTTCACTTTACGTGTTGGTTCAGCGCGGCTTCGAACAGTGCGGGCGTGGCGCCGGTCCCCCTCGAAGAGCTTCGCGGAATCCGGGCGTTGATCATCGATGACAACGCTACCAACCGCTGGATTGTCGAGAAGATGCTCCGGCAATGGGGGATGGCGACGGAGCAAGCCGAATCCGGACCGGCCGGATTGGCGAAGCTGGCTCAAGCCGTGGTGGCGCAGGAACCGATCCGCTTAATTCTGCTGGACGAGCAGATGCCCGGCATGAGCGGATTGGAGGTGATCGAGCGCATCCGAACCCATCCGAGATTTTCGGGCGCCACGGTTATGATGCTGACTTCCGCCGATCAAAGCTCGAGTGCAGCGAGATGCCGGGAACTGGGCGTGGAAAGCTATCTGGTGAAGCCGATCAAGGTGCAAGAGCTGCAACTGGCGATTCGGAAAGCGCTCGGCATGCTGCAGGAGAGCCGGCCGGCGCGGCCGCAGCCGGAAGGTCCGGCGCACAGTCCGCGGCTGCGGATTCTGCTGGCAGAGGACAACGCCGTAAACCAGAAGCTTGCGACGGTGTTGTTCCAAAAGATGGGGCACGCAGTAACGCTTGCCGCAAACGGCGGAGAAGCGGTCGCGCATTGGCGGGCGGGCCTATTCGATCTGATCTTCATGGATGTGCAGATGCCCGAGCTGGACGGCTTTGAGGCCACCCGGCGGATCCGGGAGCTCGAACAGGGCAGCGCCGGGCACATACCGATCATTGCCATGACGGCGCGAGCCATGAGCGGCGACCGGGACCGGTGCCTGGCGGCCGGCATGGACGACTACGTGTGCAAGCCTGTCAGCAGGCAAGTGCTGGAGCGCGCGATCGAGCGTTACTCGGTGGCCGGTGCCCGGCCGAAGCCCGAGGTTCTGGCGGGTTGAGAGCGCGAGCCTGACTCGCCCGGTTTCTGACCCGCCGTTCTGCGGACTCTCCATTCATCGGACTGAGGCGCGCCTGGGCCGGCGGAGGCAGCGGTGCGGCACCCACGATGGCGTGCGCCACGTTCCTAAGTCCAGATCTCGGAGAGGACGCGCTGGAAATTTCCGCCCAGGATCAGCTCGATGTGGCGCGGCGAATAGTTGCGGCGCAGCAGGCCTTCGGTGAGGTCGAAAATCTTCTTGGCGTAGTCGATGCCATCCAGGTCGTTCCTCCTTCTGACTTCGAGGTGCGCACCGTGTGGGTCGCGCCCGTCGAGATCGACGTCGCTGCCGAGGCCTACGTGCTCGACTCCGACCAGGCGGGTGATGTGATCGATGTGGTCCAGCACGTCCTCGATGGTGGCGGTGGCTCCTGAATGCACAAAATAACGCACCATGGTGACGCCGATGACTCCGCCCCTGGCCGCGGCGCGGCGGATAGCTTCGTCGGTCTTGCAGCGGGGGCTGTTCGGCACTAGCGCCCGGCAATTGGAGTGCGTGATCAGGACCGGTTTCGCGGAAGCCTCGATGGCGTCGAGCGTGGTCCGATCGCCGCAATGCGAAATGTCGACTGCCATGCCCATCGCGTTCATGCGCTCCACCACTTGCGCGCCGAACACTGTCAAGCCGATGTCCAGCCCGTCGGAGCTTCCGCCGCCGATCCGGTTCTGTACGTAGGTGAGCTGGGAGACACGCTGGCCGAGACTATAGAAGCAGTCCACATCGTTCAGAGTGCGGAAGTGTTTCGAGTTCTGCTGGCCGATCAGGATGCCGATCTTCCCCAGTGTCTTGGCGCGATCGAGATCGCCCGAGCCGTCCACCCGAAAGAAGCGGTCGGGGTAAGCGCTGATGAGGGCGTTCAGGCCTTCAATGTCGCGCAGGGAACTTGCGTAAACATCGCCATCGGTGAAGCCGACCGCCGGGTGAAAGATGTTGATGCCCGAATCCTTGAGCCGTTGATAGTCGCCCGCCTCGAAACCTCCGGCTTCCCAGGCCGACAATTTCCGGTAGTTCAATGTGAGCAGGCCCAGCATATCGATGACGGTGGAGCGCCGGACCAACTCGAGCGTGAGGGCGGAGTAGGGCGGAGTCAGGCGGCCTTGGGCGAACAGGCAGAATCGCCCCCGGTTGATGAGCGGCGCGGTTAGACCGAGCGCCGCACGCTTAAGAAAAGAACGGCGGCAAAGCACAACAGACTAGCGGAAAGACCCAGTGTAGCACGCCCACGGCTAGCTCCGCCGCCGTCGCTGGTCACGCGCCGTGTCTGTGATCGTGAACGTCGACCGCATCCGATGGACAGTTTCAAGCCAGCCTGCTGGAACATCGTATTCCGAACTTTGAGCGGATCTTGGCACCCGTGATCGATGGCCGGATGGCGCCACGGCACTCCGGGTCCGACAGATTGGTGCTGGCTACATTCACATCTACCTGCGCGGACAAACGCCAGACCGGTTGTCCACTCGCTGTCCACTGGAGTTGTCACCGCCGGCCGCGAAGCAGTATCCTTTGGGCAAATGCACAGCAAGAGCGCCGAGAAGGCGGACGCCAGCTCGCGCGAAGGGCTGCTCGAGAAGCTGCGTGAAAGGATCGTGGGCTTCGCGGCATCCAGAATACAGAGGGACGCTGCCGAGGATCTGGCCCAGGAAGTGTTGATCCTGCTGCACGAAAAGTACGGGCATCTCGACAGGTTGGAAGATCTTCTCCCGCTTTCGCTCAAAATCGTCCGGTTGAAAATGATGGCGTACCGGCGGAAAGCGCACAGGCGAGGGGAGTACACGCAAGTGCCGGTGGATGAAATCCAGATCGCGGGCGACGGCGCCGATCCGCTGACGGCGGCCGAGCAGCGGGAGATGCGGGAGCGGCTAATGGCGGCGGTGTCGCAACTGAGCGGGCGCTGCCGGCAATTATTCGCGCTGAAGCTCGAGGGCAAGGGCTTCGCGGAAATTCAGGGAATCCTGGGCGCAAGTTCCATCAACACCATCTATACCTGGGATTTTCGCTGCCGCAAGCACTTGCTGGAGTTGATGGGCGGTAGTTGGGAGAAGAGCGGATGACCAAGGAACAGATCCGCAAGCTGCTCGGCGGTTACGCCACCAATACGCTCAGCGAGAGCGAGCGGAAGGCGCTGTTCGACGCGGCGCTGGACGATCAGGAGTTGTTCGATGCGCTCGAGCAGGAAGAGGCGCTGAAGGAGGTGCTGGCGGATCCGGTGGCGCGCGCGCAGGTGGAGCAGGCGCTGGCGCAGCTGGCGTCCGGGAAGCAGCAGGCAGGTTGGCGGCTGCGGTGGTGGGCCTGGGGCGGCGCGGTGGGCGCGGTGGCCGCGGCCGCAATTGTCTTTGCCGTGATTCGTTCGAGCCGGGTTCCAAACACGGCCCCGGCCACCGAGATCGCCTCCGCCGAAAGGAGCGCGCGCACCGTGATTCCCGAGCAGACTCCGGGCCGGGCGCGCGAGCGCAAGCAGCCGGGCGCGGAACAATCGCCGCTGCCGGCACTCCAGAGCGAGAGCCAGGCCCAATTCGACGCGCGAAGAGCCGGCGCTCCGGGCGAACCAGGCGCTAAGGCCAAGGACGAAGAAGCTCGAAACGCGCCGGAGGCCGCAGCCGCGCCCAGTGCGATCCCCGCGCCGGCGCGGCCGAGCGCGGTGCAGCAACTAAGGCAATCGAGCCAGCCGGTGCCAGCGGGCCAAGGCGGGCAGTCGGCTGCGGTGGCCGGAGCGGCGTCACAACTGAGCGCGCAGGGCCAGGCTCAAGCACCGCCGCCGGTGAAGTCATTTCGGGATGCCCTCAGCGCTCAGGCTCCGCCGCCGGCGGCGAGCCGGCTGAAGACGGCAAGCAATTCCATCGCGCCCGACCTGCGATATTCGCTGGTGAAACACGACGCAAGCGGCGCCGAATTGCCCGTTTCGGAAGCGGACTTGAAAGCCGGTGATGAAGTTCGCCTGAACGTGTCCACGGGGGTGCCCGGATACCTGGTCCTATATCAGATTGATTCAACCGGCGGCTCGAAGCCCATCACAAGTTTGGTCGTGACTGGGAATTCCACTCAGACCATCCCACCGGACGCGATTCGGGTGCAAAGCGCTCCCCAAAGGTTCCGGCTGGCGCTGGAGCCGGCGGGCGCCTCGCTGCAGGTATCCGGCGGCGCGAAGGCAGCCAAGCCAACGACGGCAGCCGCGCCCGCGACCAGAGAATCCGATTCCGCGCGCACAGCAAAAGCAGCCGCCGCGCAGCCGCTGGTAATGGACTTCACGCTGGCGGGAAAATGAACTAGGGAACTGCTTCCAAGCGCTCGAGCAATTGCATCAGGCGCGGAGCGGCCTCCGCATTGGCGCCGAACCGGAGCTGGTTGTAAGCCTCGGTCAGGTCCTCAACCAGCAGCGAGAGCTCGGGTTCCTGCAGCACGCGCGCGAATTCGAGCGGCGTTAGCCAGGACGGTTTTTCGAAACCGCGCCGCATCAATACCTTCAGCATCCGCTGGTACAGGAGCGTGGCGTCCGAGGCCTGGCCTTCGCCGCGCTGAAGTTTCAGCACCCGCTGGCGAGTCTTCCACCAACGCCAGCTGTCGCGGCCGAACAGCAGGCCGGCCAACGCCAGCATGCCGGCGCCGAGAATCAGAAAGCCGTAACGTTTCGCCAGCGCCACAGTGGCCGGCCACAATTTCGAGAGCGAGAGCGAGCGCATATCGAACCACCGCCCTCCGACGTGGCGGCTGGTTTCTCCCATGCGGCTGGCGAGCTGCAGTTGCCGGTCGAGATTGTAGTTCAGTACCCAATCGTTCCAAAAGACCTCGGCCGCGTCGGCGTAAAAGCCGAGGCGCGTCCACAGCGAAAGGCGGACCGGATTTGGATCGGGCGGCGTGGGATCGAACGTGGTCCAACCCCGATGCGGCAGCCAGGCTTCCACCCAACTGTGGGCGTCGGAAGTGCGGATCAGTTGCGAGCCGCTGATGGGATTGTAAATGCCGCTCTGGAATCCGGTGACCATGCGCGAAGGAATATGCAGCGTACGCAGCATCACGGCCAGGGCCGAAGCGAAATACTCGCAGTGGCCTTTCTTGCGATGAAAGAGAAAGAATGCGAGCGGATCGGCCGGCTCGGCCGGCGGCAGCTCCAGCGTGTAGCCGTAGTGCGTGCGGAGAAAGCTTTCGAGCAGGCGCGCCTGCATGGCGGGTGACTTCTCGGCTCCTACGATGGAAAGCGTAAGCGCCGGAATGCGAGGATCGAGACGCGGGAGCTGCAGATACACGGCTGCCTGTAAGGGAGGCAGCGGATCGACTAATTCCTCCGGCGCGGGCAAGTCGCGATCGGAAGGATCGAGACGGCTGTAGACCTGATACCAGACGTCGCGCGCCTCGCCGTACTGAAGGTTGTAGTTGTCGAACGGATGGCGGATCACGGTCGAGTCGATTCGTATGAACTGGGGCGTTCCGGCGAAGAACAGCGCGTCGGACGCGAGCTCGTTCAGATGCACGGCATAGGAGATGTAGCGGGCCGGCCTGCGGCGCGCTGTATCGTCCTCGAGGCGCAGCAGCCCGCCCACGCCCGGCCGCATCGGATCTCCCGGGCTGGGCCGGTTGAACCAGGCTCTGCCGTTGAATTCCGACAGCGTCGCACCGCGCCATTTCAAAGGCAGCGCGCGGTTCTCGGGCTGATCCATCTTGACGTGCATCACGGGCGTGCTTTCTTTCTTGATCTCGCCGATCTCGCCCAGCGTGACGTGGTTGGAAAAGCCGGCCAGGTGGTAGCGATGCGAGACCAGGTGCTGGAATGCGGCCCGAGCGGTGCGCGGCAGGAAGAAGAACAGACCGGCGGTGATGACCAGGATTCCGATGGAGACGCACACCACCACCGCGCCCAGGCGCATCGAAAGACCCGGTCCAGAGATCCGCGCGAGGGAATGACGCCGCTGCCGGGACTGCCGGATCTCGTCGCAGGCGAAAGTAGCCACGCCCAGAACCAGAAAGAGCAGCAGGAAGGCAAAAAAATTGAGGCGCGTCGAAAGCACGCAGGCCGCCAGCAGTTCCAGGAATGCAATGACTTTCAGGAACAGGTAGTCGCGGTTGGTTCGGGCGGTGACGATCTTCACCACTGCAACGAAGAACACCAGGTGCACGGCGGTGGGAATGAAGGCTTGTGAGATATAGAAATAATCGATCGGATAGAAACCAAAATAGGCGACTGTGATGGCGGTGATAATTCCAGGCGGAAGTTCGAAATTGAGGACTCCGGCTGAGAGCAACGCTCGCACCACCAGAGCGGCGCCGGTGCAGAGCATGGTCGGCATGTCCAGGTAACCGGAGCCAACCACTGCCAGAAAGCCGCTGGCCAGCAGACCGAGCAGCGAAAACTCGAAGAATCTGTCCACCGGCGAGTGCGCGCCGATGGAGGAGGTCGCCATAAACTTATTTTACGCCGCCGACGATTGCTATCATGAAGAGGTTTGGAGGAGTATTGAATATCGCTGTTTCCGAGCCGCGCGTCGTGGACGCCGGGAAACGCCGCCAGGCTGCGTTGATGGTTGTGGCCGGAACGTTACTGGTCGCGGTAGGCCAGTTTCTGATTAAGACCGGCGCGAACCGGCTGGGGCATGCGGACCTGTTAGGCACTCTGATCGGGATCTTTACCATCCCGCCGCTTTTCTTTGGCTATTTTCTCTACGCGATCTTTGCGGTGCTGATGGTTTCCGCGCTGCGGCACGGCGAGCTGTCGGTTCTTTATCCGCTCATCTCGCTCGGTTTTGTCTGGGTGACCATCATCTCGGTGATCGTCTTTCATGAGCCGATGAATTCCATGAAAGGTATCGGAATCGGCACCATCATGCTGGGCGTGGCGGTTCTAGGCTGGGGAAGCCGGCATTGACAACGCCGGGGTCCTCGATCGCGCTGGTGCTGGTTGGGTCCGTGATCGGATCGGTGGGCGCGCTGTTCCTGAAGTTTGGAGCGCACGCCATCGGACGTCACTGGACCAGCATCGCTTACAACTGGAAGCTCGCGGTCGGCGTGCTGACTTACATGCTGTCGTCGCTGCTGTTCGTCAAGGGAATGTCCAACGGCGAGCTATCGGTGTTGTTTCCGATGGTGTCGCTGGGCTACATCTGCTCGCTGGTATGGTCGCGCATCTTCTTTAACGAGATGATCACCAGGCTGAAAGTTTTCGGGATGGCGCTCATCCTGACCGGGATTGTGTTCGTCAGCCTGGGCAGCCGCTAAGAGGCAACGCGTCTGGCGATGGCATTGGCCTCGCGGCCTCGGAAGCAGGCCGGGATTTTCGGGTATCCGGCGGCAGGCTTCTTCTGCTTTCGCCCGCCTCCCACCAGCTTGAGCAGCAGGAACAGCCCCGATATGGCGAGACTCACGCTCAACGGCAGTTTGTAGCCTGAGAACAGCGAGAAGGCCGGCAAGGCCAGCGAGATGCCGAACATGAGATTGCCCCAGGGAGAACTGGACTTGGTGGTAAGGGCCAGCGCCAGCTTGTCGCGTTTGGGGAGCTTGTCGCCGCAGCTATAGCAAACGACGTCTTGTTTGGTGATCAGTCCGTTGCAGGATGAACAGCGTGCCATGAAGAAATTAAAGCGTGATAAGCCGAGCCTGTCCATCGCGCACTTGTACTATTACCAAAGTTCTTGGACCGGGGTGTTCGACGTAGGAGAGAGCGGGTTGCGGTGGCGTTGCGCCCGGTCAGAGTTGTGCGGCGCGGGCGATCTGCGCTGACAAGGTAGGCCAAATCCGTTGGCGGTACCAGAACCTGGAGGAATTCTGGAGCTGCTTCGGGAAGACTCGACGCCGGCGCGCACTTCACGACGCACCGGCGTCTTAGGGCACGGCCCAGCATCCCAGCATGTGGCGTAGGGCTGCCGCGGCGGAGTGTTATTTCCGCGACAGGTCCGTCACCTTCCCGACCAAGAAAAATCCCAACACAGCCAGACTTCCCGTCAGCGCCAGTTTGTTGAGGGAGATCATGGATGCCACTGCCAAGGCGGCTGAAATAGGGAGCAGCACGATGGTCCAGGATGAGATGGGCGAGCTCGTCATGGTCTTGGCGTGGTGGGAAAGAGGGTTTCCGCAAGTGCAGCACGCCAGATCAGTCTTCGCGATGAAGCTATGACAGTAAATGCAACGGGCCATGCCTAATTGGAACGCCTTAGGCCGGGACCGTCGATGAAGCGGGAATACCATTACGGGGGAGGGGCGGCCTGGTCCTGTTTTCTAAGAGGACTAATGCGGGCCGGGGCTGCACCGGGTGGGCGCCGGACGGCCGTGCTAGTACAGGGCTAGGGACGACACTTGCCTCAGGCGTTCACATGATGGTGAACGCAGCACGCAGAGGTGCGTGCGCCACGGGGTGGTTGTGGACTTATGCGTTCAGGTACTTGGCGACGCCCGCGGCGGCGCTGCGGCCTTCAGCAATCGCCCAGACGATAAGGGACTGGCCGCGGCGCATGTCGCCGGCCGCGAAGACACCGGGGACATTGGTGCTGTAATCCGCGTTCGTCGCTACGTTGCTGCGGGCATCGAGCGCCACGCCGAGCTGATCGAGAATGCCACCTGGCCGCGGCCCGGTGAAGCCCATCGCGAGCAGCACCAGATCGACATCCAGCGTGAATTCGGAGCCAGGGATGGGCTCGAACTTCGGCGGCGGCGTCACGCGGATGGCGTGCAGTTTGCACACGCGGCCCTGCTCGTCGCCGGTGAATTTGGTGGTCGCGATGCTCCAGTCCCGGATGCCGCCCTCCTCGTGCGAGCTTTCGACACGCAGTTGCAGCGGCCACAGCGGCCACGGGGTCTGGGGCGAGCGCTCGTCGGGGGGCATGGGCAGGATCTCGAATTGATGCACGGAGACGGCCTTCTGGCGGTGCGTCGTTCCCAGACAGTCGGCGCCGGTGTCGCCGCCGCCGATGATGACGACGTGCTTGCCGGTGGCCAGGATCTGGTTGGGCACTTGGTCTCCGGCGCAGCTCTGGTTCTGTTGCGGGAGAAACTCCATGGCGAAATGGATGCCCTTCAGTTCCCTGCCCGGGAGCGGCAGGTCGCGCGGGTTTTCGGCGCCGCCGGCCAGCAGGATCGCATCGAACTTGCGGCGCAGCTCCTCGCCGGTGATGCTTTGCCCGACGTGCGTGTTGGGCTTGAACTCGACGCCCTCGGCGACCATTTGCTCGAGCCGGCGGTCGAGTACCCGCTTCTCCATTTTGAATTCCGGGATGCCGTAGCGCAGCAGGCCGCCGATGCGATCGGCTTTTTCGAACACCGTGACCCAATGTCCGGCGCGATTCAACTGCTGGGCGGCCGCGAGGCCCGCAGGCCCGGAGCCAACGATCGCCACGCGCTTCCCCGTCCGCGCCGGCGGCGGCTCGGGACGAATCCAGCCCTCGCGGAAAGCGTGCTCGATGATGGTCTTTTCGATGACCTTGATGGTGACCGGCGGCTCGTTGATCCCCAGCACGCAGGCGGTTTCGCAGGGGGCCGGGCAGAGGCGGCCGGTGAACTCCGGGAAATTGTTGGTGGCGTGCAAGGCGCGGATGGCGTCGCGCCAGCGATCGCGATAGACCAGGTCGTTCCAATCCGGAATGACGTTGTTCAGCGGGCAGCCGGTGTGGCAGAACGGGACGCCGCAATCCATGCAGCGCGCGCCTTGCGTGCGAACCTTGTCTTCGGGGAACTCCTGATAGACTTCGAACCAGTCGTTGATGCGCTCCACCGGCGCCCGGCGCTGCGGCAGTTCGCGTGTGTATTCCAGAAAGCCGGTGGTCTTACCCATGGGCCACCGTCGGTTGCCGCGGCACCAGGCGGGCGCTGAGCTGAACGGAAACGGGTTGTGCGGGCCGCGCAATGCCCAGCACGCGTTTGTATTCGTGCGGGAACACTTTGACGAATTGCGGCGCCATCCGCAGCCAGTTTTCCAGAATCCACTGGCCGCGCGGGCTGGCGGTGGCCTCGACGTGCTTCACAATCAGCGTTCGGACCGTCTCCAGATCGTTTGGATCCGTCACAGCTTCCAGATCCACGCTGGCCTTGTTGCAGAGAATCGAAGAAAACTCGCCGGTTTCATCCAGCGCGAAGGCGATGCCGCCCGTCATGCCGGCAGCGAAGTTGCGCCCGGTTCGGCCCAGCACCACCACCAGGCCCTTGGTCATGTACTCGCAGCCATGATCCCCCACCGCTTCCACCACGGCGGTCGCGCCGGAATTGCGCACCGCGAAGCGCTCGCCGCCCATGCCGTTGAAATACGCCTCGCCACTGGTGGCGCCATACAGAACCACGTTGCCGACCAGCATGTTCTCCTCGGGAAGGAACGTGGAGGTGCGCGGCGGATAGACGATCAGCTTGCCGCCTGAAAGTCCTTTGCCGACGTAGTCGTTGGCGTCGCCTTCGAGCGTCAGCGTGACGCCCTTGGCGAGAAACGCGCCGAAGCTTTGCCCGGCCGATCCCGTGAAGTGAAATTTTATGGTGTCGTCGGGCAAGCCCGCGGAACCGTAGCGGCGCGCGATTTCGCCCGAAAGCATCGCGCCCACGGTGCGATGCACGTTGCGGATCGGCATTTTGAATTCGACCGGAGTGCGCTGCTCGAGCGCGTCCTTGGCGTGATCGATCAGCTTGTAGTCGAGCGCCTGCTGGAGCCCATGATCCTGCGCGATCAGGCAGCGGCGGCCTACACGTCTAGGCACCTGCGGGTTGTAGAGGATGCTCGAGAAATCCAGCCCGTGCGCCTTCCAATGCTCCACCGCGGGACGCATTTCGATTTTGTCCACGCGGCCGATCATCTCATCCATGGTGCGGAAGCCCAGCTTGGACATCCACTGGCGGACTTCCTCGGCGATGTAGAAGAAGAAGTTGATTACGTTTTCAGGCTTCCCCTGGAATTTGGCGCGCAGCACCGGATCCTGCGTCGCGATGCCCACCGGGCAGGTATTCAGATGGCACTTGCGCATCATGATGCAGCCCATGGAAACCAGGGGCGCGGTGGAAAAGCCGAATTCTTCGGCGCCCAGCAGCGCAGCGATGGTCACGTCCCGGCCGGTTTGCAGCTTGCCATCCGTCTGGACACGAATGCGGCTGCGCAGATCGTTCAGCACCAGGACCTGCTGGGTTTCCGAAAGCCCGAGTTCCCAGGGAATGCCGGCGTGCTTGATGGACGTAAGAGGCGAAGCGCCGGTGCCGCCGTCGTGGCCGCTGATGAGCACCAGATCGGCATGCGCCTTGGCGACGCCCGCGGCCACCGTGCCGACGCCGACTTCCGCAACCAGCTTGACCGAAATACGCGCGCGCGGATTGGCGTTCTTCAAATCGTAGATGAGCTGCGCCAGATCTTCGATGGAATAGATGTCGTGGTGCGGCGGGGGCGAAATCAGCCCGACGCCCGGAATCGAATGCCGCACCCGCGCGATCTCTTTGTCCACCTTGTGCCCGGGAAGCTGGCCGCCCTCACCGGGCTTGGCACCTTGCGCCATTTTGATCTGCAGCTCGTCGGCATTGACGAGGTAATTGGTGGTGACGCCGAAGCGTGCGGAAGCCACCTGCTTGATGGCGCTGCGCCGCCAGTCGCCATTCGGGTCGCGCTCGAAGCGCACTTCGTCTTCGCCGCCCTCGCCGGTGTTCGATTTGCCGCCGATGCGGTTCATGGCGATGGCCAGCGTCTCGTGCGCTTCCTTGCTGATCGAGCCGAACGACATCGCGCCGGTCTTGAAGCGCTTGACAATTTCCTTGGCCGGCTCGACCTCGTCGATGGGCACCGGCGTGGCCTGATCGATCTTGAACTTGAAAAGGCCGCGCAGCGTGCACAGGTACTCGGCCTGGCTGTTGATGAGGTCGGAATACTGCTGGAAAGTCTCGAAGCTGCCGTTGCGCACGGCATGCTGGAGCTTCGAGATGGTCAGTGGGTTGAACAGGTGCCGCTCGCCGCGCACACGGTATTGATACTGACCACCCACGTCGAGATCGGTGTCGGCTGCGGGGCGGGGGCGGAAAGCGAACTCGTGGCGCATCGCCGCTTCTTTGGCGAGCACTTCCAGCCCCACACCCTTGATCCGCGAGGGCGTGCCGGTGAAGTACTTTTCCACCAGCTTCTGGTCGAGGCCGATGGCTTC
>DASQHQ010000083.1:0-30429 GCA_035632015.1 Bryobacteraceae bacterium | reverse complement strand
CGTGCCGTCGATGCCGGCCTCGCTCGAAGAGGCGCTGGATTGTCTGGAGGAGGATCACGATTTTCTGCTGAAAGGGGATGTGTTCAGCGAAGATCTGATCGAGACCTTCATTGACTACAAGCGGCGCAGCGAGGCGGATGCGATCCGGTTGCGGCCGCACCCCTACGAGTTCGCGATGTATTACGACATATAAGACGCAAGCGGGCGCGCCTGGCGAGGGCTGGGCGCGCCTGGCGTCAGAGCAGAATCGGCGCAACGGGCTTCGGGCCGTGGAGTTTTAAGTGTCGGTCTAAACTGCTGGGCTGCGTTTCGCCGGGGTACGCCGAGTTCGTGCGGCCTGGGAGAATGGAAGGCTCAGAACGACAGCGACAACGCAGCCTCTACCTGGTTGCGCTGGGTGCGGGTTGTCGGGTCGTCGAAAATCGGACTTATCCAGCGCGTGTATCGAATCTCGGGCACGACGCGAATGCCAAATGGATCGATGAACTGCGCGCCTGCGCCGCCCAGAAAGCCACGCGAGCGGCGGTGTGCGGGCTGGACCACGTTCGTGGTGCAGCAGCTCAACGCTCCGGAATTGTCGGTGGTCGAGCGCGAACTCGAGAGCCTTGGGGTGTCGCGCCAGGCGCCGCCTCCCTCGACGAACCAGCGGGGACCCGGCGTGTGCCGTCCCCGGCCGTAATAGCGCAGCGCGAAGGGAACGTCCAGCAGGCGTGCGTCGACCCTCGTGTTGGTGCTGGTGGTCGTGGTGGTCGTGGTGCTGGTACCGTTGATAAACGTGGTCGCGTTCGTGGTCACGCTGCTGCTTGAGCTATAGGCCAGCCGCCTCAGGTATCCGCCGACGGCGACCGCGAAGTGATCGGTAATGGCGACCTGAGCCGTCAGTCCATAGCCGATCCGTGAAGATGCGGGAGTGGTGCTGGCACTGGTAATCACCGTGGTTGTCGCGTTCGAAATTGGAGTTGCAGCGGTACTGCTGCCGCTCAGCGGACTGAGTCCCAGGACCGAGAGTGTAGCGCCGATTGAGAATCGTCTGACGAACGTGCCTTGGCCCTTATCGCTGCTGGACGATGAGGAAGACGCGCTTTGAGCCGGGAGCATGCTGGCTGTGCAAAAATACACCGCAAGAGCCAGCAGTCTTAATTGCATTTTCAGGGGAAAGACGTTGCCCGCACGCTGACGGTTACAAGCGAATGCAGGCCTTTCGCCCCCAGCGTAAGCTTCCCGAGATCCGGGGGCGGTCCGCTCCGTACACCGTCGGACCGCGCCGCTACTTGTCATTGAATTTCACCGTGCTGGCACGCTTGATGGCGGGATTCTTGCGCAGTTCTGTCAGGACGGCATCTTGGACCGGCTGATCGGTCTGAACCACCGCGACGGCCTCGGCGCCGGCCTTCTTGCGGCCCAGCGAAAAGGTCGCGATGTTGATGCCGTTCTTGCCGAGCACGTCGCCGATGTAGCCGATCACGCCCGGCACGTCCTCGTTTTGCATAAAGATCAGGTTGCCTTCGAGCGGCGCCTCGCAATAGATGCCCTCCACCTGGACCAGGCGCGGCTGGCCCAGTACGACTGCGCCTTCCACCGTCGTCGCCCCGGCGTCGGTTTCGAGCTCCAGCCGGACCGAGTCGGTATGGGTAGTGCGCTGGTCGTGGCGCTCGGCTACGGTGAGGCCGCGATCGGCCGCAATTTGCATGGCATTTACCGAATTTGCCTGGCGCGCCAGCGAGCGCTGCAATACGCCTGCCAGCCCGGCGTTGCGCACCAGATGCGTGTTCTGTTCGGCGATTTTGCCGAAATAAACCAGGCGCATGGTCTGCGGATTGCCGGTCGAAATGTAAGACGCGAAATTGCCCAGGCGCTCTGCCAACTGGCTGTAGGGGCCGAGCGTCTTGTATTGTTCGGGCGTGAGGGCGGGAAGATTCACAGCGTTCAGAGCGATGCCGTTGCGGAGATACTCGACGATCTGCTGCGCCAGGCGCAGGCCGACGGTCTCCTGAGCTTCTTCGGTGGAACCGCCGATGTGCGGCGTCGCGATCAGACTGTCCATCGCGAGGATCGGATCTTCGGGCGCCGGGGGCTCCTGTTCGAACACATCTAGCGCCGCGCCGGCCACTTTACCGGAGGCCAACGCCTCGCGCAAGGCCTGCTGATCGATCAGCTCGCCGCGCGCGCAGTTCAGGATGCGCCCGCCGCGCTTCATCTGGGCGAAGGCCTGGCGCGAAAGCATGCGGTTTGATTCGGGCGTCAGAGCGGTATGCAGCGTGATGTAGTCGCTCTCGGCGTATAGCGTGGCTAGATCCACCAGGTCGACGCCGGCGGCCTTCGCGGCTTGCGAACTCACGTACGGATCGTTGGCTATGACTCGCATCTCGAAGGCCGTGGCGCGCTTCACCACTTCGCGGCCGATGCTTCCGAGGCCGACGATTCCGAGGGTCTTGCCGCGCAGTTCGGTTCCGATGAATTTCCGCTTTTCCCACTTGCCGGCCTTAGTGGACGCGTTGGCGCTGGGAATCGAGCGGGCCATGGAGAGCATCAGCGCGAAGGTGTGTTCGGCCACCGAAACCGCGTTGCCGCCGGGCGTGTTCATCACCAGCACGCCGGCGGAAGTGGCGGCCGGAAGATGGACGTTATCGACTCCGACGCCGGCGCGCCCGATGACGCGCAGCTTGGGTGCTTGCGCGAGCACCGCAGCGTCCACCATCAGGCCGCTACGCACGATCAACGCGTCCGCGTCCGGAAGAAACTTCGCATACTCCTTGGGATTCGAGACGATGATTTCCCATCCCGGCTGCTCGCGGAGAAGCTTTACTCCACCCGCGGCCAGTGGCTCAGCAATCAGGATTCGCATGGTTTCAGGCGGTGACGGTTTCCTTAGCGAGAGCGACGTCGGCGTAGGCGTTTTGCACGGCCGCGACACCGGTTCCGAATTTTACGGGGACGCCGTTGGCGGCCAGGATGATCTCCAGTTCCGCCACCACCGCGAACAAGTCGGCGAAATCGAAATAGCCGAGGTGCGCGATGCGGAAAATCTGGCCCTTCATGGAACCTTGGCCGTTGGCGATGATGGATCCGAAGCGGTCGCGATATTCCTTGACGATGACTCCGGAGTCCATGCCCTTGGGAGCGCGGACAGCGGTGACGGCGGCGCAGGGCGTTTGCGGCGCGAACAGCTCCAGACCAAGCGCGGTGACGGCCGAACGAGTGGCGGCCGCGAGCTGCTGGGCGTTCTGGATGAGCTTGTCCATGCCCAGGGATTTGACGTACTGGAGCGCCTCAGCGAGCGCCAGCAGCAAGGACGTGGCCGGCGTCCAGCTGGACTCGCCGGCGGCCGCGTTCTTCTTTTCCTTTTTCAAATTGAAATAGTAGCGCGGCAGCTTGGATGTTTCCGCGAATGCCCAGGCCTTGGGGCTGATGGACATAAAGGCGAGGCCGGGCGGAATCATGAACGCCTTTTGCGAGCCGCCGATGACCACGTCCAGCCCCCAGCCGTCGATGTCGAGCGGCATGGTGCCGAGGCCGGTGATGGCGTCCACCACGAAGATCGCGCCGGTTTTCTGGATGGCCTGTCCCATGGCGCGCACGTCGTGGGCGGCGCCGGTGGAGGTTTCAGATGCCTGCACGAAAACGCCGCGCACGTTCGGGCTGTCGCGCAGCGTATCGGCCACGCGCTGCGCGCTGACCGATCTGCCGTATTCTTCGGTGAGCACGATCGCGTCCAGCCCGTACGCTTTGGCGATCTCGGCCCAGCGCTCGCCGAATTTTCCGGCCGAGCACACGATGACGCGGTCTCCCGGCGAGAACAGGTTGGAGACCGAAGCTTCCATTGCGCCCGTGCCTGAAGCTACCAGGGCGAGCACGTCGTTGGAGGTGCCCATGACTTCCTTCAGGTCGGCCAGAACGGTGCGGTAGACGTTGCGGAAGTCCTCGGTGCGGTGATGAATGTCCGAGCCCATCATGGCGTGCAGCGCCTTGGGCAGCAGCGGCGTGGGGCCGGGTGTCAGCAGACGTTGTTTCTTGATATACATGAGAGGGATTAACTCATAGGATACCAAACAGCGATGGCTCTACTGGATCGGATTCAGACTGACATGACGGCGGCGATGAAGGCCAGGGATGAAGCGCGGCTGGGCGCGATCCGGCTGATCAAGGCGGCGCTCAAAAAGCACGAGGTGGACGCGATGAAGCCGCTGGACGAGGCCACCGAGGTGCAGGTGCTGAACACGTTGATCAAGCAGCGGCGGGAAGCGGCGGAGATGTTTCGCAAGGGCGGGCGCGCCGAGCTGGCGGACAAAGAGGAGGCCGAGCTGCGCTTGATCGAGTCCTATATGCCGGCCGCGCCCGGCGAGCAGGAGATCGAGGCGGCCATCGCGGCGGCGCTGGCGGAGACGGGCGTGACGTCGGCCAAGCAGATGGGCGTAGTCATGAAGGCGGCGCAGGCCAAGCTCGCCGGCAAGCGAGTGGATGGGAAGGCGCTGAGCGAAAAAGTGCGCGCGCGGCTCTCGTAGCCGAAAATCTCGACCAGGACGCTATTCCGAGGCGGGCGGTTTTTCCTGACGGCTGGAATGCCGTTCAGCTGCGCGCCAGCCATTCGAAGTGTTCACCCAGACGTCGGTCAGCAGAAAATTGCCGCTGATGTCGCGGTTGCCGGGAGTGCCCCCGATCTGGCGGTAGGCGAGAATCGCGAGGTCGGTGTCGCCGTAAACGCTGATCCGCGTATCGTCGATGGCCTGAAAGTCCAGCAGATAAACCTTCAGCGTTTCCAGCCACTGTTTCCGGGGAACAACTTGCAATGGCTCGCCTTCGATGGCGATTACCACACAGAAAGACTCAGCCAAGTACTGATCCATCGCGCTCACGTCACGCCGCCGGATGGCCGCGTTCCATTCGGCCTCGCGGGCGCGGATCAGCTCTTCGACGGTCATCCCAGTGGGTTCCATCTAGGTAAGCATCCCATTTGCGACGGTGATCCGGCAAACCGGGCGCACCCGCTACGGCTTGAAGCGGTTCTGGATGTGGTCCTTGATCCAGTGCTGGTCCCACCACTCTACGGGATTGACTTGCACCCCGTCGACCTGCATCGAGAAGTGCAGGTGGTCGCCGCCCGCCAGGCCCGTGGATCCGCTCTTGCCCATCTCCTGGCCGCGCTTCACGGCGTCGCCTTCCTTGACGCCCAGCTCGCTCAGGTGCCCGTAAATCGACTGCAAACCGTAGCCGTGATCCACCACGATGCAGTTGCCGTAGATGCCGAGCGGCGCCGCCCACACCACTTTTCCGTCGTTGGCCGCGACCACGGGCGTGTGCGCGGTGACTGCCAGATCGAAGCCCAGATGCACTTGCCGGTCCACCTTTTTGCCCTTGTAAATGTAGCTGCGCACGTCGGCGAATTCGGATTCGACCTGCGAGTTGGCGAGCTGCAAAAAGGATTCCTTCCAGAGGAACTGGCCGGCGGTCTTGAGCCCCAGGTCGGCCAGGGTCTGATTGTTGGCACGCCGCATTTCGCCGTTGATCTTGAGGAACCGGCTTAGCAGATCGCCCGAGCCGTTGGGATCGATCTGGTTCACGACCTTGTCCAGGAACTTGTCGTCGATGACGAGATCGCGTGCGCGGAATTTCTTCGGAAACACTTTGAACCAGAAGCGAGCCGTCGCCTCAGCGCCCGCCGCGTTTTTCACATAAACGAACGGCGTCGTGCCGGCCGGCATGTCCCAGGGGAAGGCGAAGAGCGCGAGGCGTTGGTTGCCGCCGCCCGGCGCGGGAAAACTGCGGTAGGTGTTCTGGCCGACGCGGACGCCGGCCTCGGTCCAGAGGCCCGAAGGAATGAAGAGCGCCAGCTCGGAGCCGCCTTGGTTGATGTAGTGCTGGAAGGCGTCGGCGGTGAGCGAGGGCGGGCGCAGGATCACATCGACTTCGGTGGAAATCATGTCGGTCGCGCCGCGCAGGTCGTTGGATTGCGCCTCCACTGTGATGCGCGCCTTGCCCTCCTGAAGATTCGCCGCCTGTTTCTTGCCCGCAGTGAAGTGAAAATCCTGAGGCGCGAGGTGCGAGCGCCAGAACGTGAGCCGGTTGGGCGGGTTCGTTCTCTCGGCTAGCGGCGTCACGGCTCCGTTCTGTTCAATCGCGACGGCGATGCGGCGCACACCGTGGGGATTCGCGATATGGACCGTAACCGGCGTGGCCGCGCCGACGGCTTTGGGCGCTGGATGGAAGGCCAGCGTCGTATGGGAGGAGGCCATTACGAGAGCGCCGACCGGAAGCACGATCAGGATCAAGACCACCAGAATGACGATCAGGATTTTTCCCATCGCTGTTCGGATCATAACAAGGATTGTCCAAGTCGAGCTAACATTTAATCGTGCTGTACCGGCTGTTTCTGATCTGCTCGCTGGCGGCGTGTCTTCGGGCCGAGGACCACTGGGTGGCGGTGAAATTCGGGCCGTTCGAAGTATTCAGCAACGGCGGCGAGCGGCCCGCGCGCGAGAAGCTGATGTTTTTGGAGCAGTTTCGCGAAACGCTGCGCGTGATCACGGGCAAACAGGAACTGCGAACGGTTTGGCCGGTGCGCGTGCTGGTTTTCAAGAATGCCAAACAGATGCCGGCCGCGCCAGGCTCGTTCGCGCTGGGACGCGATGCGCGGATGCTGGCGGTGGCGGAAAACGGCGCGTTTTCGCGCGACAGCCTCCAAGACCTGGCGCGCATTTTGCTTTACGACAACACCACGCGGCTCCCGCAAGAGATCGAAAACGGGTTGATCGAGTTGATGTCGACGCTGGAAGTCGATGGAACGCGCGTCACGCTGGGCGCGCCCGTGCCGGAGCCCGAGCGAACGCGCGGCTGGGCGCTGATGCAGCTGGTAACGGTGAACGCGGACTACAGCGGCCGCAGCCGTGTCCTGATTTCAAACCTGGAGCAAAGCGGCGATTTCGAGGCGGCCTGCCGCAACGCGTTCGAAAAAAGCGCCGCGCAGATGAACCAGCAGGTCGACGCGTATTTGAAGGCCGGAAACTTCCCCACCGGATCGGTGTCGGGGCGCGCGGTGAGCATGGCGCGCGATTTCAAGCTGGACCAGCTCGATCCGGACAGCGGCCAGATCGCCGTGGCGGACCTGCTGCTGGCCGTTGGATCGGCGCAGGCCGAGGGGGCTTACAGCGTGTTGCACGGAGCGCCCGCCACCGAGGGCCTCGGGATGCTCGCTCTGAAGCAAAACAAAAGGAACGAAGCCCACCGGCTTTTCCAGAGCGCGGTCGATTCGAAAAGTGAAAGCCCGAGAGCGTGGCTGGAGCTGGCGCGGCTGGAACCCGATGCGGCCAAGGCGCGCGCCGAGCTGAAGAAGGCGGCGGAATTGAATCCCGCCTGGGCCGAGCCGTACTTCCGCATGGCCGAACTCGACCAGGGCAGTCCCGAGCAGCAGGCGGTGCAGTTGAAGAAGGCCGCCAGCCTGGATGCGCGCAACATCGATTACTGGCAAGCGCTGGCGCGCGCGGAGACGGCAGCCAAGAATTTTCAGGAGGCACAGAAGGCCTGGGCGGGCGCAGAACGTGCCGCGGCCAACGACGAGGAACGCGCTCGGATTCATCAAGTGCGGCTCGAAGTGGAAAAGGAGCGGGCCGACTTCGAAGAGGCGGAGCGCAAACGCATCGCCCTGGAGCGCGAGCAGGACATCCAGCGAGTGAAGGCACAGAGCGAGGCCGCGATTCACGCCGCCGAGGAGGTAGCCAGGAAGAAGCTCAATCCCAACGGCGCCGCGCCACCGGCCAACCCGGTCTGGATGGACGAGCTGAAGAGCGCCAACGCCGTGGACGGTGTGTTTGAACGCTTAGACTGCCTGGGCCGCGACGCGCGCATGGTGATCAAAACGGCGGACGGTAAGACGGTGCAGCTTGTGATCCACAATCCGGATCAAATCGCTGTGGAGGGCAGCGGGGAAAAGGCGTTCGGCTGCGGCGTGCAGTCCGGGTCGCGGCGCGTGCACGTCGAGTTCAACCCCAAGTCCGACGCGAAGCTGAAGACCACGGGCGAAGTGACGTCCATCGAATTCCGTTGAGGGCCGCCAGCGTTTTTCAACCTCTGAAACAATTCCTGTTTCGCATTCTCGGCAAAGATCCTGAAGCAATCGTAGTGTCGTTCGCCTCCGGAGACCTCGGACTGGCGGAGCGGATGTTCGCCGAGATCCAGCAACTCGAGCCGGCGCGCAGGCACGTCCTGGTGAGGCCGGAAGAATTTGCAGACGCATCGGCTTTCCGGATTTACCGGCTCCTGCGCAAACGCTTTCGCCTCAATCGAATCGGACTCGCGCCGCTGCTCCTGGCGAAGGATCGCCGGTATCGCGCGCTGCGGCGAGCCGCATTCTTGCTGGCGCCGCGCAAAATCCTGGCTTACAACGAACGCTTGGAACGGCATCATCTGCGGTTGGGCACCTGCATCGCCTCGTGGCTGTTCCTGCGCGGCGTTCCGCTGGATCGGATCTTTCTGCGTCCCAAGTGGCTCGTGCCCTGGAAGCGCGAGCGGTCCGTGTATCCGGCCGAAGTCCGCGAGATCGAAGGGCGCCCGCTGTCGGCGCGGCGCCGGCGAATTGCGGTGGTGAGCCCCTATTTTCCGTATCCGTTGTCGCACGGCGGAGCGGTGCGCATCTTCTATCTGCTGCGCGAAATGGCGGAAGAATTCGACATCTTTCTTTTTGCGTTTTTGGATCAGGAAAGGGACGAGGATTTCAGGCCCGTGCTGGAACACTGCTCCCGATTGATCCTGGTCAGGAAGCCGCGCTACCGCGAGCCGAGATGGTCGACCATCCAGCCGCCGGAGGTGCACGAGTTCCGTTCGCCTGCGCTGCGAGCCGCCCTCCAGCGCGGGCTGCGCGAGCACAAAATCGAAGCCATCCAGGTGGAGTACACGATGCTCGCGCCGTATTCCGTTGACGTGCTGGTGGAACACGACGTCACGTTTGATCTGTACCGCCAGGTGTGGGAGCAGCCCGGCGCGGCCAGCCTCTCTCGCGCCTGGGATTATTGGCGATGGCGCCGGTTCGAGAAGAAATGGATCGCGCGGTATCGCCGAGTGGTCGTGATGTCGGACCGCGACGCGGCGCTGCTCGACCGTCCCAACGTGACGGTGATTCCAAATGGCGTGGACCTGGCGCGATTCACGCCGGAAATCGAAAGGCCGGGCGCGCGCCTCCTGTTCATCGGCTCGTTCCGGCATTTTCCAAATATTGTCGCCTACCGTTTTTTGACCGAACAGGTGTGGCCGCTGCTGACCGCGCGCGTGCCGGATGTCTCAGTGACTGTGGTAGCCGGCCCGGACCCGCTGCTCTACTGGCGCGGCCACACGGGACTGCTCGAGATTCCGCGCCACGACCGCATTGAGTTGCTGGAGTTCGTCGCGGATGTGCGGCCCCTTTACGTGGAAGCCAACCTGGTCCTGGTTCCGACGCTGGTGTCGGCCGGAACCAATTTGAAAGTCCTGGAAGCGCTGGCGATGCAGCGCGCTGTGGTGTCCACGTTCTCCGGATGCGCCGGTCTTGGACTCGAGCACGGCGTGAACGTGTGGATTGCCGACACACCGCAAGATTTCGCCAAGGGCGTGGAGACACTGCTGGCAAACCGGGAATTACGGGAGCGAATTGCCGCCCGCGGCCGCGAGCACGCCGAGAATCATTTCGGCTGGGGCGCGATCGGGGCCCGCCAGCGCGCGCTCCTGCGGGATGTGTTGCCGCCGCGCGTCCGGCTTCGCGCGGCCCAGCCCAGCGATATCCCCGAGATCACGGCCATTCAGGCTACGGCGCTGGAGGCTTCGCAGTGGCACGCCGAAGACTACTTGAACTTCGATTGCCAGGTAGCGCTCCTCCAAGACAAGATCGCCGGTTTCGTCGTATCGAGGCGCGTGGCTGGCCCGGAGCGCGAGATCCTGAATGTGGCCGTACATCCGGACTTCCGACGGCTGCGCATCGCCACCGAACTGCTGCGGGCCGAGCTGGCGCATTGGCCGGGAGCCCATTTTCTGGAGGTGCGGGAGTCGAATCTGGCGGCGCGGCGTTTGTACGAGGGCCTGGGATTCCAGGCGGTGGGCGCGCGGCCCGGCTATTATGAAAATCCACCCGAAACGGGGATTGTCATGAGGATTTTTTCATGATAATGTCATAAGCGCGGGGGGCCGTCGGTGACCCTCCGGAAAGACGAATGCCAGCTTTCAATTACCCCACCGAGCAAATCATTCCTACCGCCTCGGCGTGGCAAGCCCAAAAAGGAGATGCAGCCCTGATGGAGAACACGCAGGAAGAACTGAAAGCGCACCTGATGAAAACGGACGAAGAATTTCGCCGTCTGGCCGAGCAGCACGCGCAGTACCACACGCAGCTTGAGGCTTTGGAAGCCAAGCCGCGTCTGACTCCGGAAGAGGAGTTGGAAGAGCACCGGCTCAAGAAGCTGAAACTTCGGCTGAAGGACCAGATGAACGCGATTATCAGCCGTTATCGGGCCCAGAACGTCGCCTGACATCGGGTGCGCTAAGCGCAGGAAGTAAGAAAGCCCGACCTGGTTCGCCAGGCCGGGTTTTTTGTTGCTAAACACCAGTCAGAAATTTCCGCATCCGGTCGATTGCGGTCATCAGCTTCTCGTAGGAGTTAGCGATGCTGAAGCGGAGATAGCCTTCGCCGTATGCGCCGAAGGCGGTGCCGCTCAAAGCCGCGACGCCGGCGTGATCGAGCAAAGCATCGAACAGGGAGTCCGAAGTGAAACCCGTGCCGGTGATGTTCGGGAAGGCGTAAAACGCGCCGCCGGGGATGGCGCAGCGGAATCCCGGAAGAGTATTCAGTCCTGAGCAGAAAGCGTCACGGCGGCGGCGGAACTCTTGCACCATCGCGATCACGCCGTCCTGCGAGCCATTCAGCGCGGCGATGCCGGCGCGCTGGGTGAAGCTGGCAGTGCAGGAGTTCGAATTCACCATCAGCTTGTTGACCGCCTCCACCAGCCATGTGGGCATGATGCCGTAGCCCATGCGCCAGCCGGTCATGGCGTAGGTTTTGGAGAAGCCGTCCAGGATGATGGTTTTCTCGAGCATTCCGGGGATCGTGGCGATGGATAGCGGAGGCTGGTCGAAGTAGATGCGGGAGTAGATTTCATCGGCCAGTACGATCAAGTCGCGGTCGCGGACCATTTCAGCGATGGCGCGAATGTCGGCGGCGGGAATCACGCCGCCGGTGGGATTGTGCGGCGAGTTGAGGATCAGCAGTTTGGTTTTCGCCGACAGGCTGTCGCGCAGCCGATCCAGATCGAAGGAAAACCCGCGTTCTTCCACCAGAGGGATCGGCACCGGCTTCGCGCCCAGGAAGTTGATCATCGATTCATAGATCGGGAAGCCGGGATTGGGGTAGATCACTTCATCGCCTGGCTCGATCAGGGCGAGCATGGGAAAGAAGATGATGGGCTTGCCGCCGGGAACCACCGAGACTTGCTCGGGTCCGACGCGGATGCCGCGCATTCGGCAAACATGCGTGGCAATCGCTTCGCGCAGTTCGGGTAGGCCTTGGGGCGGCCCGTAGTGCGTCCAGCCCTCATCAAGGGCCTGCTTGGCGGCTGCAATGATGTGGCGCGCGGTGGCAAAATCAGGCTCGCCGATTTCCAGATGGATGATGTCGCGGCCCTGCGCTTCGAGCGCGCGGGCGCGCACCAGGACGTTGAAGGCGCCTTCCACGCCCAGGTGGTCCATGCGGGCGGCTAGTTTCACACCAACACCGAGCGTTCACACGAGTGTGAACGCGGCACGCAAAAGTGCGTGCGCCACGTCATGCGGCCTTGCGGAAGAACGGGACGTTGTTGCGAAATTCGACGAACGCAACATGGTCGCCGATCTGGGCGCGCTCGCCGTCGATGCGGCCCGTCAGGCGGCGCCCGCTGTCGAGTTGGACGATGGCCAGTTGATAAGGCACGTCGTTGACGTAGGCCTCGGGCGGCGAAAACACCACCGTTTCGGTGTAGACAGTGCCGTTGCCGGGGCTGGTCATGCCACCCCCAGGATGCTGACGACGCTGGTGGCGCCGGATCCGCCGAGATTCTGAGCCAGCCCGACCTTGTTGCGTACCACCTGCCGCTCGTCCGCCTCGCCGCGGATCTGCTGCACTACGTCGCAAATCTGACCGACGCCGGTCGCGCCCACCGGATGGCCTTTCGATTTCAAACCGCCGCTGGTGTTCACGGGAAGCTCGCCCTGGATGCAGGTTTTCCCGGCCAGGCTGTACGGGCCGCCTTCGCCTTTCTTCACGAAACCCAGATCCTCGATGGCGATGATCTCGGCGATGGTGAAACAGTCGTGCACCTCGGCGAACTGGATGTCGGAGGGCTTGAGGCCCGCCATCTGGTAAGCTTTCGCGGCGGACGTCTTCACGGCCTGCAAAGTGGTGATGTCTTCTTTTTCGTCCAGCGCGACGTGATCGGAAGCCTGCGAGATCCCCAATACGCGAACCGGCTTGTCGGTGAACTCAGCGGCGCGCTCGAGCGGGGCGATCACCACCGCGGCGGCGCCATCGCTGATGAGCGAGCAATCGTACACCGTGAGCGGCTCGGCGATCGGCTTTCCATTCAGCGCCTGCTCCATGGTAATGACTTTGCGCATGTGCGCCAGCGGATTCTTGGCGCCGTTCTGATGGTTCTTCACGGCGACGGCGGCCATCTGCTCGCGCGTGGTGCCGTACTGATACATGTGGCGGCGCGCGATCATCGCAAACAGCGCGGGAAACGTTGCCCCCGCGCGGACCTCGCCGCACAGATCGCCGGCGCCCGCGAGAATCTCGGTGACTTTGGGCGTGGTTTGCGAAGTCATCTTCTCGACGCCCGACACCAGCACGACATCGTAGAGCCCCGCGCTGACGGCCGACACAGCGTGAAAGAAAGCAGCGCCGCTCGATGCGCAGGCGGCCTCAAAGCGCGTAGCCGGAATGCCCACGATGCCCATGCCGGCGGCCACGTAAGGCGCCAGGTGGTTCTGGCCGACGAAGGACGGCCCGGCAAAATTGCCCAGATAAAACGCCTCCACCTGCGAGGTCTTCGCGTGGGCGTTCTCGAGCGCCTTCTGGCCGGCTTCGACGGCCAGCGAGCGAAGGTCGCGATCGGGGAACGCACCGAACGCAGTCTTTCCCATACCGACAACGGCGACTGGTCTCATAGATTTCAGGATAGCGTGGCGGGACCAGGCGGGACCAGTCTGCAGCTCTCTGCTCTTTCCTATTGCGCCCGCGAGACATATAGAACCGCCCCCAGTGCATCGCCGATTTTCAAGCCCTCATTCGCGCCGCCGGAACCGTGCGTGTGGCATGCAACGCAGGCTGGGCTGGTGGCTCGCAGCGGACGAATCCGAACGTTCCAGCCGTCTTTTTGCATGTCGTAGCTCTGAGCCGTGCGAAACGAGGCGAGCGCCGTTCGCGCGTCCGGTAACAACGCAGCGGGCTCCGGCAATTCTTGCGGATGGTGAAGACCGGTAATGAATGCAGGACCCTGAACCCCACGCCTGGACAGCAGGGCGCCCAGCATCGAGTCGCTGGTTGACGCGGTCGCATCCAGGATCCCGCGGCCGGCCAGATAAAGGGCTACCTCGTAACCCTGATCCTCGAGCAAGCCGACAACCTCCCGCTCCTGGGCGTTTTCCGGGCGGAACCGCTGCACACCGTGGACCGGGAGTATGCGCGAGATTCCAAACCTGCCAATGCTCAGGAAGCGCTGCTGGATGCAGTCATCCAGTTCGCGGAAAAGGTCAAGGGGGGAGGTCCGGGCGGTCGGCAGGTCAGCGGCGGCGGCCAGGACTGTGCTGAAAAACAGAACGGTAGGGAGTCGCATGCTATGCCGCAGCATCGAGCATCCTTTCAGGCTGATTGGGAATTTACTTTTTGACCAGCAGCGCGAGCGTCCCACCACCGGCCGGGAAGACCTCGATCTTCGTCCCGGCAGGGAAGGCAAGCGGCTTTTGGAAATAATAAGCTCGGTCGTACTTGGGCTTGTAGTCGTACAGCCAGATCAGGGGCTCGATGCTTCCATTGGGCAACTGGGCGACCGCCTGGAGCGAACTTCCTTCGGCCAGCGTAGCGGCGCGCGCGCCGGTCAGAACCGCGGGCTCCTTCAGGGTCAGCGAGCCGTCGACTACCAGCTCAGCGCCGGACTTCTCGGTCGCAGCCGGCACACTGGCCTTGGCGGACGCCGTGGTTGCGCCCTTCTTGGCCGCTGCTGGTGTCTTGAAGTCCGGAGGCGGTGGCAGCAACTTCGGATCGTCGCCTTCCGGCGATCCGCCTTCCACCCAGTCGGCGATCAAGTGCAGTTCCTCCTGCATGAGCGCCTGGTCGTCGCGCAGCTCGCCGAATCCTTTGATCGCGCCAAACGGCGGCATGCGCCGCTCCAGAACTTCTTCCTTGATGGCCTTGGCCCAGGGGCGCGATTCCTGATAGGTGATGAGGGAAAAGGCCGAGCCGCCCTCATGATGACAGGAGGCGCAACGCGCGTAGATGATCCGCGAAATCTCCCGGTTCCAGGTGATCTTAGTGGAAATAGGGTCGTGGGCGCGGAGCAAGAAGCTGGCGCCCACGACAAGCAGGAGAATCGTAGCAGACTTCGCGAAAAAGTGCCTCACTGCAGACTAGCGCTAGGCGCTCCCCCGGTTTTCTGCGGCGGCGGGGCGAATAAATCACGCACGCTGGCATCCGCCGGGATCACGACATCGTAGAACCCGATCATCATCTCTTCCCAGCTCTGTTCGCCGAACCGCACCGTGGCCGTCGGGTCGGGGTTCTTCGGGTTGTTCGGCGAGTTGTCATACCAAGCTGTACATACTATCTTAGCTCCCGGCGGAATCGTCAGCGGCTTGGCCAACTGATAATCAAGCTGCCAAAAGAAATCGTACTGAGGCACGCGCAGCACCACTTCCGATCGGCCATCCGGATAGACAACGCTGTACTCGAAGGACTTCCCGCGCAGATGCATATGTGGGAAGAAATTCAGAATGGTGGCGCCGTTTGGGAAAACGTTGGAGGCTTCCACGCGATAGTTCGGATCGCCGGGCGGAATCTTGAATCCCAGATTGTTGCCGCCAATCGTCAACGCACGCTCCGTGGGTTTTTCCTTGGCGAATACCAGGCCGACCTTGGTGTGATCTTCAGCCTCCTTGCCGTTGGTAGTGTAGTGAATCTGCAACACCAGGTCCGATCCCGCCTTAATCATTTTACCGAGACCCGGCCGCCATATCTCCGGAACTTTGCCCGGCGTGTAAATGAACAGGATGTCGTTGCCGCCGCCAGAAATGTTCTGGAAGTTGCCGCCCTCGGGGACGAACGGGACATTGGTCTTGGCTTCGCGCAGCCACTTGGACTGCGGATCGCGGATGAAAATCACCACGTGATGCACCACGCTCCGGTCGCTCGGCCGCGCTTCGGCCATCTGCACCCACTTGTCTTCGGTGAACTGCGTGGGGAGAACGACGTACTGGTAGGGGATGTCACCCTTGGCGGGCAGATGAAACGATTCCGACATCCCGAGCACCACGTCGGGCTTCTGGATATTCCAGCCGTCGACGAACGCCAGCGCCTTGGGCGCATCCTTGAGATCGCCTTCCTTAACCCCGCTGTCGACCCAGGAGACCAGAGTGGAGACCTCATCCGGGCTCAACGAGCGGTCGTTCACGAAGTGTCCGTAGCGCGGGTCGGCAAACCAGGGCGGCATCTTCTTGGTGAGCACGTCGGCGCGAATGGCCTTAGCCCATGGCCGCGCGTCTTTGTAGGACAGCAACGAGAACGGCGCGATTTCGCCCGGCCGGTGGCACTCCTGACAGTGCTTCTGCAGGATGGGCTCGACGTCTTTGTGGAAGGTGACCTGAGGTGGAGCGCTAGCCGCCCAGGCGGCGCCTGCCACCATCGCAGCCACAGCAAAGTATTTCGTCATGACGGATGATCTCCTACTTACGGACTAGACGGAAGTGGCGGCACGAGGCCGCCACTTTTCACACATTCTGATCAACCTCGGCGACTCGGGTTCGCCGGGCGCAGCGGGTTCCTAGAAGCCCCCGCCGCTGGTGCTTTGCTGAGCCTTCTTGGGAACCATCAGATCCATGGCGGTCTTGTTCATCGGAACCACCACATCGAAGAATCCGAACATCATCTCTTCCCAAGTCTGCTCGCCATAGTGAACTTCCTTGGTTGGATCGGGATTGAATTTGTTGTTCGGAGAATTGTCGTAGTGCGCGACGCAATCGATCACCGTTCCCTTAGGCAGCACTTTCGGCTGCGCCAGTTCGTAGGTGAGCTGCCAGTTGAAGTCGTAGTGCGGCACAGCCAGCAGCGTCTCGCTCTCTCCGCTCGGATAGGTTACGCGATAGGTGAAGTCCTTGCCGCGGAAATGCATATGCGGCAGCAGACTGACCAAAGTGGCGTCATCCTGCAGCGTCATCTTGGCTTCCACTCGGTAGTTCGGGTCGCCCGGAGGAATTGCGAAGTTCATCGTGGTCGCAGCCAGCGAAAGGACGCGTTCCTTAGCAGGCGTCTTTGCGAACACCAACCCCAGCTTCGAAATGTCGGTGCTGGCCTTGCCATTGGCGGTGTAGTGAACCTGGAAAATAATGTCGGAGCCGGCCGGGATCAACTTGGCCTCTCCAGGCTTCATGATGTCGGGCAAGGTTCCGGGTGCGTAGCCGGCCACGTTGTCGCCGAACGAGGCGCCCTGTTGCTGGCGGCCCTGCTGACGCGGGTTGGCCGACGCCTCGCGCTCCGCTTCACGCGCATCGAACGGAACACCGGGCTTGAGGTTTCTGAGCCAGGGATTGCCAGGCTCGCGAATGAATGTGAGGATGTGATGCACCACACTCGGGTCGCCCGGACGCGCTTCCGCCATCTGCACGTATTTGTCTTCGGTGAAGTTGGTCGGAACAACGATGTACTGATAGTCGATCGTTCCCGACGCTGGGACATTGAAGGCCACCGGCATCGAAAGTACTACGTCCGGCTTCCCAATGCGCCATCCTTCCACCCAGTCGATGGGCTTCGGCGCGTCCTTGGGATTGCCTGCCGCGGCTCCGTTATCCACCCAGTTGGTCAGGACATCGATTTCCGTCTGGGACAGACTGCGATTGTTGGAAAAATGACCGTATTGCGGATCGGCAAACCAGGGCGGCATCTTCTTGGTAAGGACCGCCTGCTTGATAGACTTCGCCCAGGGGCGGGCCTGATCGTAGGTCAACAGCGACATCGGAGCTGCTTCACCAGGCCGGTGGCAGGTTTGGCAATTTTTCTGTAAGACCGGCAACACATCCTTGTAGAAGGTTACCTGGGGTGCAGCCGTAGCTGCTGCGGCGAAGGCCACGGAGCAAAGACACAACGAAAGTAAGCGCATCGAAACAGCCTCCCGAGTGAGAATCGATCTCTATCCATCATACGAGAGTCTGGGCCGATTTGGTCTATTGAAAGTGAGGAAATCGTGCGAAAAAACGGTTGCCGGTAGGTTGTTTCCCTGGTTTTGAGCCGCTTTGACGCTGCTTGCATAGTAGTTCTACTTCCGCCATGGGGGGCTTCAATATTATGGCTCGGGCCAGAACCCTTCCAAGGCTGGGGCCAGAGAAGTCCTTCCAAGCGTTCTTGGCGACCTAGAACTAACCTAATTCTTACGACCGAGATGTTGACAGATGGGTTATGATAGACGGTTCAGTCCATCACAAGCTGACAGAACCATCCGATAAAACCATGCCTGCGCACAAGCCTGCCCCTACTCCTGCACCTGCCCTGGACCTTCGCCATGCCCGCAAGCAAGTGGGCATCTCGCTGGATCAAATTGCCGAGCGAACTAAGATCAGCTTGCGGTTTCTCCAGGCGATTGAGGCTGAAGAATTCGAAAAGCTGCCTGGCGGCATCTTCAGCACCAGTTATTTGCGCCAGTACGCCGCTGCGATCGGATATGACGAGGGTGCGCTGGTGGACTACTACAACCTCAAAATGAATCCGCAGGCAGCGTCCTTGAAGGAGCGGCAGGTGGTGAAGGGCGGCCGCAATCTCCTGGATCGCTGGCTGCGCATGCCGGCGCAAGCATCGCGGTAGCGGCTTCGGCCTGATTCAAACTCGATTTCCTGGGCTAGGAGCCCTGCGCGGGCTCGTCTCTTGATCGGATCACACGTGCCGCGATCCGGGCGCGCGCCAGACGGACATCGATCGCCGATCCCTCGGGCGCCTGGCCGGCTTCCTTGATTACGCGCCCCGATGGATCGGTTACGATGGCATAGCCGCGTTCCAGGATCCTCAGCGGACTGAGCTGCGTCAAATGCGCGGCCACGCGATCCAGGCGGCCTCGCACACCGGTGACCCGAAGTCGAATGAGTTGAGCCGCGGCTGTCCCGGCTGCTTCCGCGCGCCGCCGGGCTGCGGCGAATCGCAGCCGCAGATCCAGGCTGCGCAAGTGCGCCGCTAATTCTTCCAGTTGCTTCCACTGCGCCGCGGAGCGTGCGCTCATGCGGTCGCGCAGCCGATAGGTGAGGTCGTCCACTCGCTGCTGCAGCCGGCCGATGTTGCGGTGTAGCACACCCAAGGCGCGCTCCACGCCTTGTTGCTGCAGACGGCGCGTAGCCATGGCCAGCCGGTACCGCACGCCCTGGGCCAGCTTGTGCTCCATCGCGCGGGCCTGATCCAGGAGCTGCTCGCGCGTGCAGATCACCAGCTCGGCGGCGGCCGAAGGTGTGGGAGCGCGGAGATCCGAGACAAAATCCGCGATGGTGAAGTCCGTTTCGTGGCCGATGGCGGAGATGACCGGGACGCGGCTGGCCGCGATGGCGCGCGCCACGGCTTCCTCGTTGAAGGTCCACAGATCCTCGAGCGAGCCGCCGCCGCGCGCCAGGATCACGACATCCGCCCATTCAGTTTGGCTGAAGTATTCCAGCGCGCGCACCACAGCCTCGATCGATCCCTCGCCTTGCACCGAGGCCGGATATAAGCGCATATGCAGGCCAGGGAAGCGGCGCGAGAGAATTTCGGTGATGTCGCGAATGACGGCGCCCGTGGGTGAGGTCACGATTCCGATGCGCTGTGGCAGACGCGGAAGGGGGCGCTTGCGCGCAGCGTCGAACAGCCCTTCGGCAGCCAGTGTTTTCTTAAGCTGGTCGAAGGCGAATTGCAGCGCGCCGTGGCCCAGTGGCTCGAGCGCCTCCACCAGAAGCTGATACTCGCCGCGCGCTTCATACACGTCGATGCGGCCGCGCGCCAGGACGGCCACTCCGTCGCGCGGCTTGAACTTCAGATAGCGCAGCGAGGCCCGGAAGGCAACGCAACGCAATTGCGCGTCCTGATCCTTCAGCGTGAAATAGCAGTGGCCGCTCGAAACGGTTCGGACACCGGATATTTCCCCGGAAACCCAGATGTCGGCGAATTCCGATCCGAGCCAGGCCCGGATAGCGACATTCAGTTCAGCGACTGTGTAGGTCTTGCGCGAGGGGCCCCAGGTTAGCGCCAGCTGCTCCATCTCAAGATAATGGTAAGCCCGTCCACGCGCTACCGGGCGCCGCGGCGCGCGACAAGCCGGGTGGAGGAGAGTTGCAGCAGAAGCAGCCGGCCACGCTAATTACCATGCACGCGGCGAGATGGGCGAAGCTCAAGAGCCTCGCTCCTCGTGCGGCCGCGGGTTGAGCCCCGCCTGGGTGGCGTGGACGATAAACCGCTTCGGCGCCGATCCGATGTAGTAGAACGGATAGCAGGTCACCAGCGTCAAGGTCTCGCCGCTGGAGGCCTCGAGCACGCCCACGTCGCGCGGTCCGACGATCCGGGTGGATTGCACCAGGTACCGGTAGGTGCCGCGGTCAGTCTGAAGATCAATGGCATCATTCTTGCGGATGTTCCGCAGCGCGCGAAAGAACGTGTCGCGATGCCCGGCCAGCGCTACGTTTCCGAGGTTGCCGGGCAGCGCTGTTCCGGGGATGTGCCCGACGGCCTTACGGAGCGTCCGCTCATCGGCGCCTTCGCGAACCATCGCCGCGAGTCCTAAACGAGGAATGCGCAGCCGGCCGATCAGCATGTCGGGCAGGATGGGCCGCGCGCTGCGAGGCGTCGAGAGCGGCGGCTGCGGCTCAAATTTTTCGGCCGTCTCGGGAGCGCCGGGGATGGCGGTCTTGCCGCGGAACAGCCAATCGATCTCGTCGGCCACGAATCCGGGAACGGAGGGCTGCAGCCCACGCAGCGCTTCGTCGAAGGCCCAGTCCTGATAGGCTTGATACAGCACTGTGCTGGTGTTGATCCAGACGTAGCAATCCAGCGCCAGCAAGCCCAGCAACAGGAAGAACCATTCTAAACCGAGGAGAGCCGCGCGGCCGCGCCTGGCTGGACGCTCGAATCCGTACCCTCGGTTGCGCCTTGCCGTTGCGCCGTCGCTCCGGGTCCAAGACTCTCTCATTTCGTCTCCACCGCTCCCTGGTCGGGCTCGAACAGGTAGCGGGTCCGCGTCCGCACGATCAGCCGGCCATGTCCGGGCGCGGCGGCCGTCACCTTGATGCTGCGCTCCGGCTTGCCCTCCGTCGATGGAATGTAGCCGATCGTGTAGCGCGTGCGAATGTCCTTGGCGATCTGGGTGCAGATGGGAACAATCTCTTTTAGTTGTTTGGGGAAATAGACGCCGCCGCCGCTCACGTGCGCCAGCTTTTTCAAAACGGCCGGATTTCGCTCCGGATCGTCCTCGTCGAAGATCCCAACCGTGTAAATGGTAGCCACCGTCCGCAAGGTATCCTGCATCACTTCCGGGAGCGTGTGTTTGCTGACGTTGTCACCTCCATCGCTGATGACGACCAGCGTTTTCTTGTCGCGGCGTCCCAGATCGAGCTGGTGCAGCGACAGCTCGATCGCATCGTAGAGCGCAGTCCGCCCGGTCGGATTGCCCTGCCACAGCGCCGCGCGGAGCTCGTTAGCCTGATCGGAAAAAGGCTTGTCATCCGGTAAACCGCGCCGCGCGCGCTCGTTGAAATTCACGACGAACATCTCGTCCAGTGGATTGCTGGCGTGAATGAAAGCCAGCGCGGCCGTAATCACTTCGGGCCGTTTGGGACCCATGCTGCCGCTCTCGTCCACCACCAGGCCCACTGTGACCGGAATGTCGGCGTCCGCAAATTGCGAGATGACCTGCGGCTTGCCATCCTCAGAGACGTTGAAATTGTCCTTCGTCAGCCCGGAAACGAAGCCGCCGTGGGAGTCCTTGACGCTGACGTCCAAAAGGACCAGCCGCGAGGTGGTCCGGATGGTGTAGTCTTCCTGCTCTGTCTTACTTGGGGTCTGCTGCTGGGCGTCCAAACTTACGGCGCCCAGCACCAAAACTAAACCTGCCATCCGGAACACAACGCGACGTCGGGGCACAATGAGCCTCCCAACTTCTATTGTACGGCCCGTGTTGGCCGCGCTTACGCCGCGCGGATTGCACGCAATAAAGCAAACAGGCCGAGCGACAGGACGCCGCCCAGGCCGATCAGCGGATAAGGGCTGGCGGTCTTGGGCAATTCTTGCGGAACAGGCGCCGGCGCCGGCTGTTCCGGGGCAGGCGCTGGTGGCGGCGGAGCGGCCTGCGCTATTTCGGGCGCGGGCGGCGGAGGCTGTGTCGTAGTAACGGGTGCCTGCGCCAGCTCCTCAGGCTTCTGCGCTTCCGTGGTCGGCACGGGAGCGTGCGCCACTGCTGCGATCTGCGTCGCCATCGACTTCGGATAGGCGAACTCCTGTCCGTAGCTGTCGCCAGGATAGAACCACGCTCTCAAAGCTTTCGGCTGGCCAGGAGGCGTTTCCCAAAATGTCAGCACGGTCTTTCCGGTGGGCTCCAGCCGGTAATTCGGCATGGCTAGGATGGTGGTGATCAGGTGGTTCTCGTCTCCATTAAATATCTGGACGATGTGCCGATCCGAGGGAGAATCCAACAACTTGACCACGTACTTGCCAGGAGGCAAGACTCTGTTGGGAACCTGAATCGGTTCGTTGACGGTCAACACGGTCCTCTTGTTCCATTCATCCGCTCGCGCACTCGGCGCCAGCGCGACTCCGAGCAAGCCGATGGATGCAACGGCAACAACTAAACGGCTCATATGAACTCCTTCTTGCTGAAAATATTGGATGCGCGCTCCGCGCCACAAGAACGTGTGATCAGGCCGGTTGTGTAACGCAGAGTCGCAAGCACGTATTGGCTGGCGCAACTTCAGTTCCAAACCGGAATGCGCTGGTATATCAAGGTTTGTGATTTCGAATTATGAAAGATTGGAAAGTTTTACAGCCTGACTGTAAGACAATGACGGCCCGCTGCTAACGCTGCAGCGGATCTTCGACGTTAGGAGGCGTGGCCTCCATCCAGCGGCCCAGCTCCGGCTCCAGATCCAGCATTTTTTCCTTCATTAGCCAGGCTATCCGGCGATAACTGAAGTGTCCCTTGACGCCCGAGCGCACGCGCGCGATATATTCGGCCTCGGCGAAATCCATTTTGAAGAGAAACCGGGAGCGGGTGGCGAAAGGCAGCAAATATTGTGCGCCCGGATCAGGCAGGGTGACAGCGACGTTACTCACGTCCGCGAGCAATGCAGTGTAGAAATTGCTCAAGCCGGACTGAGCGATCGCGTCCGGAGTCTCAAAGCCGAGCTGGGAGGAATACGCCTGGCGCAGTTGCACGCAGCGACGGTGCCGGTGCAGATCGCGGTACGCGCCAATGTCCATGACGAGGTCGTATACATAAGGACCGCCGCGGAAACTGCGCAGTAGCTCGTCGCGCTGGCCGCGGGAGCGTAGCGCCGTCTCGATCACTTCGTTCTGGCGCGCCGCGCTCCACGAGCGGGCTTGCGCATATAGCGCTCGATACGGGCAATTGGTCACCGGATAGAGCAAGGTGGCGACGATGTCGGCTGGGATGTCGTCGGGCTTCATCAGATCCACGGATTCTAGAAACGTGGGCTCATGGACCCCGAGGTTCTGTAGCGCCCATTGCCGCAAATCGCTGCGGCTGCGCGCGAGATGTTCGTCCGCGTCCACATGCCGCGCGAGCGTGGGAGCCACCGCTTCGGCCGGCGCATTCGCATCCCAGCGGCAGGCGGGCTCCTTCGCGCAGGCTTGGGCGATTTCTTCGGCCAGCTCGCGGACCTCCTGGTATTCCGACGCCTTCATGCGCCGCACCTGGCGCTCCAGCGTGCGAATGCTGGTCACCTGTCCGACGCCGGTCGGGACTCCGAGCCACAAAAGGTAGCGAGCCACGTCGAACGCGCGCGCCTTGAGATTGCGCTGGTAGACATCTGGCTTCATGGATTCGGGACGCGGCAGCTTGCCAGCGAGATATTCGAGGACCTGGGCGTGAACCTGGTGGTAGCCGTCCAGCAATTTGCGCGCGGCGGCTTGATACATCGCTGCCTGAGCGGAATCGAACTCAGGCGGCGTAACGAAGCCGGATTTCGAAAAATCCTGATAGCGCGACGAGCGCGCCTGCCCGTCCCAGAGCTGCTCGTCCTCTACTTCGGTGGCTGCCAGTTCGGAGATGCCTTCAAAGCACAAGACGACGTGCCCGAGATCCGCGATGGAGGCATGCCCGTACTGGAAATAGAAGCTCTCGAGAAACTTCTCGGAATCGTGCGTGCGCACCCACTCGATCGAATCCCGAATGGAGTCGGGCGACCGGCTGTAGCGCGCCAGCGCATACGCAGACTTCTCGGGCGGCATCGGAGAAACCGTGATGACGCGCGGCGTAGCGCGCGCACTCATGCGTGCCGCGTTCACACTCGTTTGAACGCCTGGTGGGTTTTCGATCCGCTGCCCCGCCATCAACCCTTGAACTCTCCTGCCAACCGGCTCGCCAACGGCCGGGTCTGCCCCGCGTACTTGTTGCCGGCCTTCTTCCCGTACGGCATGGACGAAGGCGACGAAAGCTGCTCGAAAGTGAACGAACAGATCCGCATTCCCGGATACAGCGCCACCGGCATCCGCCCCAGGTTGCTCAGCTCGAGCGTCGCTTTCCCGGACCAGCCCGGATCAAACAATCCGGCCGTGCCATGCACGATGATCCCAATCCGCCCCAGGCTGGACCGCCCTTCCAGTCGGCCGAGCACATCGTCGTCCAGCTCCAGGCACTCCTCGGTAATGGCCAGCACGAACTCGCGCGGTTGCAGGATGAACGGATCGCCCGGCGCCACCACGACGCTCTGCATGAGGCCTTCGATGCCTTTGCGCTCTTTCAGATCGATGTAGGCGTGGCGGCTGTGCTCGAACACGCTGAACTCGTTGCCCAGCCGGAAATCCACCGAGCAACTGCCGAACTGTTCCGGAGGCAGATCGGGTGCGACCTTGATCTTTCCCAGCGCGATGTAGCGCCTGATGTCCACGTCGGACAAGACCATAGGCTTCAAAGTACCACAGCGTTACGGGACCAACGCGCGGCGCTACTCTAGGACAAATGCCACCCGATCTGCACTCTCGAAGAAATTTTCTCGCCGCCACCATCGCGGCCGCCGCCGCACGCCCAGCCTGGACCGAGGCGCCCGATCTGGCCGGACTCACCATCAAGAAAGCGTCCGACCTGCTGCGGCGCAAAGCAGCGTCACCGGTAGACCTAACCGAAGCGTGCCTCAAAAGAATCGAGCGCTACGACCCAAGCCTGCATGCGTTCATCACGGTGACGCGCGACCAGGCTCTCGCCACCGCGCGTGAGATGGCTGAAGAACAACGTCGCGGCAAGTGGCGAGGCCCGCTCCACGGCATTCCCATCGCTTTGAAAGACAACATCGACACCGCCGGTGTCCGGACCACCGGGGCCAGCGAGCTTTTCAAAGATCGCGTGGCGGCTGAAGACGCCGAAGTCGTGCGCAGGCTCAAGAACGCCGGCGCGATCCTGCTCGGCAAACTCAACATGCACGAGTTCGCGTACGGCACCACTTCGGCGGTCACCTATTTCGGCGCGGTGCACAATCCGTGGGCTTTGGATCGCATTCCAGGAGGATCCTCGGGCGGCTCGGCCGCCGCGACCGCTGCCGATCTGTGTCTCGGCACGCTGGGCACCGACACGGCCGGATCGATCCGCATCCCGTCGTCCTTCTGCGGCGTGGTTGGACTGAAGCCAACCTATGGGCGAGTGAGCATCCGCGGCGTGATTCCGCTGTCCTGGACGCTGGACCACGTCGGCCCGATCACGAAGACGGTCGAGGATGCCGCGCTGCTGCTGGCCGTGATCGCGGGCTTCGACGAAGCTGAGCCAACCAGCGCCGACGCTCCGGTCTCCGACTATGCTCGCGCGCTGGCAATGCCGGTGGCGAAACTGCGCCTGGGCCTGCCGCGCAGCCCCTACTTCGAGGCGCTCGACCCGGAGGTGCAAAAAGCCGTGGATGCCGCCATCGAAGTTTTACGCAAGCTCGCGCCCAACATTCGCGACGTCACGCTGCCGCCCGCTGCCGGCGCGAATTTGATCGGACCGGAAGCCTACGCCTACCACGCCAAATGGATCGCGGAATCGCCGGAGAAATATCAGCCTCCCACGCGCGCGATTCTGCAGCGCTCGGCCGACACGAAAGCCCCGGCCTACGCGGGCGCGCTGCGCCACACGTATCTTCTGCGGCGGGAAATCCGGAAAGTTTTTTCGAGCGTGGACCTGCTGATCACGCCCACGATTCCGGCTCCGCCCGTGACCATCGCCGACAGCGCGACACGCAACATCGGCACCACGCGCAACACCTCGCCGTTCGACATCTACGGGCTGCCGGCCATCTCGGTGCCGTGCGGGTTCACCAGTCTGGGCCTGCCGGTCGGCTTGCAGATCAGCGGCGCGCCCTTCGCCGAAGCGACCGTGCTGGCGCTGGCTCATGCTTACGAACAAGCGACCGAGTGGCACACCAGGCGGCCGGCTCTGAACCCGGCCTGACGGACGCGCAAGAGCCGCTATGCGCGGCGGCCGGTAGTTGGTAGAATCGTCCTTTATGAAAACATCTGCTCGGATCTCGATCGCGGTTTTCGTACTATTCGCCGCGAGCACCTCGCACACCGCCAGGGCGCAGGCGGCAGCCAAGGCGACCGGTGCTGAAGCCAGCTTGGTCGAGCGGGGCCGCTACCTGGTCGAAGACGTCGTGCAGTGCGCCCGCTGCCACACTCCCAACAATCAGGCCGGCGAAGCAGGCCACGCCAAGTGGTTGATGGGCGGACCGCTCCAGATTCAACCCACCTATCCGGTTTCGGACTGGGCGGTAATTGTGCCTCGCATCGCCCGCAGACCGCCCGGCACCGACAACGACTTCATCCGCCTGATGACCACCGGCATCACGCGCACCGGCGCGCCGCCCCGGCCGCCTATGCTGCGGCCTCACATGACGCGCGCGGACGCGGAGGCGATCCTGGCCTATCTCAAAACGCTGTAGCCATTCGAGCGGCGCGGCGCGACTGGCTGTTCGCGGGCGAAGGCTCGAAGCTCAAAAATCCAGGCGCGCACCCGTTCGCGTGTCGCGGTGCTGAAGACCACTCCGGCTGCCGTCATTGACGACTACAAGCGCCTGATGCGTTTGGCTTGCTATCCGCAGTTTGTACCCAGGGGCAAAGCGCCCAACGAATTCCCCGAACTGCCCCTCGCTCAGATGCTGATTACGGGGCAGGGCGCTTCTCGAATGATGTCGTAGGCCTCGCTGCGCAAGCCGCCGAGCACGCCCTGAATCACGCCCCGCCCGATCAGCACCAGGTCGGCCTGGCACTCCGAGGCAGCCTCCCGGACAACGTCGCCCACCTTTCCAAACTTCATTTGGATTTCAAAGCTCGTGCCTGCTTCGGCTTGCAACTTGGCCATGCGTTCTTGGGCCGTCTCCAGCAGAAAATCATGCAGAGAACGGGATTCCTGCGAGGCCGGAATCGGGGCCGACGCATGAACGGCATGGACCACCTGTAGTTCGGCCTTCTGTTCCCTTGAAAACTGAGACGCCCATTGGAGCAGCGACACCTCCTTGGCATCCACGGCGCACAGAAACCGGCGCCATTCGGAGTGTTTTTGCGACCAGAGCTGGTCCGTGTGCACGCCGGTCCAGACCGGACAATCCGTGTCGTGTAGAACCTTGGCGGTCACCGAGCCTAGCAGCACTCTGCGAAAGGGACCATATCCGTGCGTCGGCATCATGATGAGCTCGATCTTCTGCTGGCGCGCGCATTTCGCGATCTCTTTCGCCGGATCGCCGACCTCGAGTACCGTTCGCAGGTGAAGACCGGCCAGATCGGCTGATAAATGTTGGATCAGGTGTTCGCGGCGCTCGTCCAAAAGACCCTTGAAATTCAGCGTGGGTTCGAGCGCCATGGCGTCCGGGGGCCCGTACCAGGCAGGCATGAACTCGGCCGCGTGCAGCAGGAATACTTCCGAGTGGAAACGCTCTGCCATGGCCTTCACGAAGGGGGCGGCTTCCTGATCTTGCTTGGAAAAGTCCACCGGAAAGAGGATGCGTCGGAAAGCGATCATGGGGCCTCCGGTGTGGAGCCAGCAAGTCAGTGACCAACGCGCGACGGGAGGTCGTTTCGCGACCAAAAACAGCGCTGTGCCCGCGCAATATACTCGTAAAGAGTCGCTGGCGATGACGCTGCAGGTCGAATGTTATTCCGGCTATAGAGCCGAGGAGCGGCCCGTCCGCTTTCAGCTCGGCACGCAGCGCCACATGGTAGAAGAGGTGCTGGATCAATGGCATAGCCCGGATGCGACCTACTTCAAGGTGCGCTCCGGCGATGGCAACGTCTACGTGCTCCGCCATATCATCTCGCCGCAAGAAGACGCCTGGAGCTTGGAATCGTTCCGGCGCGGCTAGAGGAAGCCAACAACCAGACGCCGCCAATCGGGACGCGGTTGGAGCCGCTCGGTAAGAAGCGTGATCAGCAGACCACCAATGCACCTGAGGGCAGTTTGGCTGGCGCGCCTCCTGCGGCGTACAGTAGATGAGAAGGGGAGGTCCAGAATGAAGCATCGATTTCTCGTCCCCGGGACGGTTGCGATCGCAGCCGCGTTGTGCGTGCCCGTTCACGCTCCCGCGCAGACCTTGCTGGCTGGGGGGAAAAAGCCGGCCGCGGCCAAAGCGTCATCCGGCAATTTCGCGATCAAGCACACTGCGGACGGCCAGCCGGACATCCAAGGCATCTGGAGCAATGCCACCATCACGCCCTTCGAGCGGCCGGTTGCGCTGGGCAATAAGGCGTTTCTCACCGAGCAGGAGGCGGCCAAGCTGGAAGAGCAGGCCGCGCGCAATCGCGTGGATCGTCCTCCGCGCCAAGGCGACGTGGGAAATTACAACGAGCTCTGGTTGGACTCGGGCACGCAGGTGGTAAAGACGCGGCAAACATCGCTGGTAGTGGATCCGCCGGATGGCCGGGTGCCGCTGACGCCGGCGGCCGAGGCGAGGCGTGACTACAACCACGCGCACGAGAGCGACTCCTACGTGTACATGAGCGTGTGGGACCGCTGCATCACGCGCGGCGTGCCCGGCGGCATGTTCCCGGCCGGCTATAACAACGCTTACCAGATCATCCAGACGCCCGGACAAGTGGTGATCGTCTCGGAGATGATTCACAATGCCCGGGTCATCCCGCTGGACGGCAGCCCGCATCTGCCCGCGAACGTTCAACTGTGGGATGGCGATTCGCGCGGGCACTGGGAGGGCAACACGCTGGTGGTCGACACCACGAATTTCAACGACAAGGGTTGGATCACAACCAGCGCGGCCACGGGACGCATCAAGGGAGTTCCGCAGACCGAGGCGTTGCACGTGGTCGAGCGCTTCACACGTACCGACGCCGACACGCTTCGTTACGAAGTCACAGTCGAAGATCCCAACATGTTTACGCAGCCGTGGAAGGCCGTAATTCCGCTGGCGCGGGACGACTCGTATCAGATGTTCGAGTATGCCTGCCACGAAGGCAACGAGGCTCCGGTGCTCATCCTTGGCGGAGGGCGCGCTCAAGAGGCCTCTAAGGGTTCGCGGTAAGCCTGGAGGTGTGCGGATGTCAACCGATGGACTCACACGCCGCCGTCACATTCAAGGGCTGATCGCCGGCGCGGCGGCGGCCGCGATGGCCCGCCCGGCACGCGCGTTGAACCAGAACGTCGCTTATGGTCAGAAAACGATTCCCGAAGGAATTCGTTCGCGCTTCATCAAGAACGTCAATGGCCTCACGGTGCATATCCTGGAGGCCGGGTTCGAGGGGCAGGGCCGCCCCTGCGTCCTGCTGCTGCACGGTTATCCCGAACTCGCCTATAGCTGGAGAAAGGTGATGCTCCCGCTCGCGGCCGTCGGCTATCACGTGATCGTGCCTGATCAACGTGGCTTCGGAAGAACCACGGGATGGGACGACCGCTACGACGCCGATCTCACCGCCTTCAGCCAGCTCAACATCGTGCGCGACGCGCTGGCGCTGGTTTCGGCGCTCGGCTACCGGTCCGTGGCTGTGGTGGGACACGACATGGGATCGCCCGCCGCGGCGTGGTGTGCCTTGGTGCGGCCGGATGTGTTCCGGACGGTGGTGATGATGAGCGCTCCGTTTGGTGGTACGCCTGCGTTGCCGTTCAATACTGCCAACGACGCGGCGCCGGCGCGCGCGAATGCGGCCGCCGCCGATTTGGATCGAGACTTGGCGGCGCTGCCTCGCCCGCGCAAATATTATCAGCGCTACTACACGACGCGTGAGGCCAACGGCAACATGTGGCATTGCCCGCAAGGTCTGCACGCCTTCTTCCGCGCTTACTATCACTACAAGAGCGCGGATTGGAAGGGGAACCAACCGTTCCAGTTGAAGGCTCGTACGGCCGAAGAGTTCGCGAAGATGCCGACGTACTACGTCATGGACCGCGACAAAGGGATGTGCGAGACGGTCGCGCCCATGCTCCCGACTCCGGCCGAGATCGCCGCATGCAAATGGCTCACCGAAGACGACGTCGACGTGTATGCGTCCGAGTACGGCCGCACGGGATTCCAGGGCGGCCTGCAAGGGTATCGGCGCGGTGCGGATCCGAGAAACGTCGCGGAGCTGCTCACGTTCTCCGGACGAACCATCGATGTGCCGTCGTGCTTCATCTCGGGAAAAAGCGACTGGGGCGTCTACCAGTCGCCGGGCGCCGCCGAACGTATGCGCACCACGGCCTGCACAAAAATGGTGGGCTTCCATCTGGTGGAGGGCGCCGGCCATTGGGTGCAGCAGGAGCAACCCGAGGAGGTGAGCCGGTTGCTCATCGAGTTCCTGCGGCAGCAGGCGTGACGCGCATTTCAGGCCGCCCCCGGGCGATACGCATTTCGTTTCCGGCGCGCACGATTTTGGAACAGCCGAGTGCGGACTTATCGCCCTGCGCCACCTTGAGAACTGGCCAGGCGGCTCCGGTTGAGCTGAGGCGGCCGCGCGGGCTAGTGGGTCAGATCGTAAACGAAATAGTTTGCTGCGATGCGATACGCTAACGACGCCCACTTCTCCGCGTAGCGCGGGTCGTCGGCCCATTCCCAGGCATC
>DASQHQ010000082.1:0-11447 GCA_035632015.1 Bryobacteraceae bacterium | reverse complement strand
TACGGCGCTCAGCACGGGATGTTTTGACCTAAGAGTCCATCGCGTGCGTCACGAAGGGATTCTCGCAGGGGTTGCCCAGGGCGACGTGCATCCGGCGCTGCGCCGGCTCCGCGATGATCCCGGCGACGGTCCGGCTGGCTGTTTGCGGGTCTTCACCGGCCGGGGGGTGACGGCAGATGCTGGTTGGGTAGCCGGAGTGATCGCTGAGGAATTTCTTCACGTCCTCGACGGTGAGGGATCCAAACCGCGCCTTGACCATTCCATTGATTCGAGCCAGCCTGGGAAACGAGTCCGGCCAGCTTTGCTCGTCGTTTTCCCTCGTGGCATAAGGGGCGCAAAGAAAATGATTCGTGTGGGCCAGGAAGCCGGCTCCTTCATCCCTCAATAATTTCAGCCCATCCGTCGTCACTTCGATGTCAAGGATATTTCCGGCCCCGTCGCAGAGCATGTAATTCGCATTCGAAGCGACCGGGACCCGCTCGAAAAGTTCCAGGATTTCGCTCATCGTGGCGCATTCGAGCATCATCCGCTTCACGGGGTAATGCGGCATCCCGAAGCGCCCTTGGGGGCCGCCGCCCAGAGCGTTCGCAAAGTGGGCCACTCCGGCGCTGTTCATGCCGTGATAGCCGATCATGCCGCCAAAGGTCCAGATGAGGACTTGCGGCTTGTTCTGCGGCTTGAGGTGCAGCACGTAGCCCATGTCGATATTCGGCTTCGACATGTCGCTGGTCTGCCCGATCAAAACCTCGCCTCGCGAGGTTCCGTTTCCGCCGACGGCGTATGCCGTGCAGGCTTCATCGCGGGCGTGCCCGAGTTCGCCGCGAATGTTGACGGCCAGCGCCTCCGCGAGCGCGATCCTGGCGCCTTGCGCCAAGCCGTCAATCTCTTCGAGCAGGTGCGGGCAGTGTTTGTCGAATAGCGGCTTGAATCGCAGCGCCTTCTCTCGCAGGCCGGCTCGGCTCAGCTTCTGCGTGTGCGCGATGTAGTCGACGTGCGCCCGGATCTGCTCGGCTGCCTGCTCACCGTGCTCGAGTCCCAACTGCCGGTGCGTCCCTTTAGCTCGAACCAGCCGGTACTGCCGTGGGGCGACGCGGCCGGCCAACAGGCTGGCGACGCCGCTCATCGCGGCGCCCGATAGAAAGGCGCGGCGGCTCTGTAGCTGGGTTCCGGCCATGACCGTCGTTATGATAGCATGCGGTCAACCCTCGGGAGGCGGTTATGAGACTGAACCGGCGTAAGTTCGTGACAGCCGCGGCGGGCGCGGCGTCTGGTTTTTCTGGTTTGCGCGGCGCAGCGCCGGGCACGTCAGAAATTGGCGGCGCCAGGGCCGATTTTCCATGGGCGGAACGCGAGGTCTACCTCAACACGGCCACCGAACATCCCCTCAGCATCCATTCCGCGCGGGCGATGGAAAAGTACATCGGCTATCTCACCGACGGCCCCGACGCGGGGCGCGGCAGCTTCGAAAACGCCAGGTTGCAGGAAGAAGTCCGGGAGATGTTCGCCAGGCTCATCCACGCCAAGCCCAGCGAGATCGGCTTTGTCCCGAGCACGCAGATCGGCGAAAACGTGGTCTTGAATGGCATGGGCGTCCAGGAATCCGGCGGCAACGTGGTTACCAATGATCTGCATTACCCCGGCAGCCTGTTCAACTACCAGATGCGCCGGAAAGCGGGCCTCGACGTCCGGGTCGTGAAGCACCGCGACTGGCAGATCGAAATGCGCGATCTGGAGCGCGTCGTGGATCGCAAAACGAAACTGATCGCGCTGGCGCTGGTGTCGAACGTCAATGGATATCTGGAAAACATAAAAGCGATCAGCGAACTCGCGCACGCGCACGGCGCTTATGTTTTTGCCGACGTGATTCAGGCAGCCGGCGCGGTTCCGATCGATGTCCGTGCTATGGGGATCGATTTTCTGGCGTGCTCGGCTTACAAGTGGCTGATGGGAGGCCGGTTCGGGTACCTCTACGCTCGTGAGGACTTGCAGGGAACCGTTCTGAAACCGCCGATGTTCGGCGGCAAAGGAATGGAACAACGCGGCGCCTCACGCTATGAGGTCAGCACCGCAAGCCATCTTGGTTTTGTCTGCCAGCACGAGGCCCTGCAGTACATTCACCGGCTCGGAGTCGAAAACATCCAGGCGCACGCAAGGCCGCTGACCGAGCGGCTGCGGAAGGAACTCCCTGCCATCGGATATCCCTGCATCACGCCGAAGGGCAATGAGAGCCCGATCGTGACCTTCCTCCTGAAAGATGCTCCCAAGGCCCAGGCCAGGCTGGAGAGAGCGAAAGTGATTGTCACCGTGCGCCGGGAAAAGCAAGGCGGCCAGATGCGTGTGTCCCCGTCGGTGTTCAACAATCTGGTGGACGCCGGCCGGCTGGTTGATGCGCTTGCGTAAAACCTGGCGCCTGTCACGCGCCGCCAGAGGACGACCGGCGGCAGCAGACGCATGGGACTCGGTCGTCAGGGTGGGGACTTGGTAGCGCTAACGGGATTCGAAGGTGCCAACGGCCAGTTCCGTCCGGTTCACCCCAGTCCAAGTGATAGCAAGTACGTTCAGTTGGTACGGCTCCGCCTGCCCCAAGACCGCCACAGATTCCCGAGGTTGTCACTCGGTTGTCACTCGCCGACGAACAATCCTTGGAACCGTGCGATCCATGCTCTCCAACACGTGCGCGTGCTGACGTCGGAAATGTCGCCCTCGGCAACTGGCAACTCGGCAGCATCTTCACCTACTGCAGCGGTCTTCCTTACACGGTGCAGAACGGGGTGGATGACGCTAACATCGGCTGGCCCAGCCAGCATCCCAACCGCACAGGAACCCGGCGGGAGATCCGTAGCCGCGAACCGAAGATACGACCGGCGTTCACGCTCACTTCCTCTTGCCGCGTTTTGCTGGTGAGGCCGCCGTCAGCTTCCGGCTTCCGACTTGCTGTATCCAGCCGCGGGTCCACTCGACGGTCTCCAACTCGAGATCGCTGATGCAGCTCGCCAGGAAGATCATGCCGTCGATACGGTCCTCCTCGAGCCACCGCAGTCCCTGCTTGCATTGGAGCTGCATGGAGGAGACAGGCATGGGCTTGTGGTCTCCGTAGTCCCACATGTAGCACCCCAGCACCTTTCTCGCCGCGGGCGCCACTTCTTCAGCCTTCTCAAAGTTTTCCCGCAAGCGCCCGAGGTCAGCCGCCTTCCAGGTCCACAGCGTGACCACATCGCAGTGCTTCAGATGTTCACCCACCGGGTCGTTCAACTGGTGCGTATACAGAACCACCCAAAGGTCCAGCTTCCTGGGGCCTGTCTTGAGCCGCCGTTGCAGCGCCTCCAGCTCTCCTACAGTTAACGCCGCCACCTTCCCTTCCTTGCCGCCGCGGAAGAAGTCGTCCATCATGACACCGCTGAAGTTCGGATTCTGCCGCGTCAGTTCCAGCACCCGGCTGCGCTCCTCGCTTGCGGTCGCGCCGCCGGCGCCGACCACCGACCACACAACCTCCCGCAGCGCTCGAAACGGGAGTGCGTATTGCCGGAACGGCGGCTCCGGCTTTCCCTTGTAGCGAACCAGAATGACGTTCGGCACCGACAGATAGCAGGCAGCTTCGACCGGAGTGATCCGCGAGTTTCCTGGCAGCCCGTAGTCGCCGTTGTGGCTGCCTTCGTAATGTCCCCAGAGCCAGAACCGGTCACGAACCGTTACTGGCGTTCGCGCCGCGCCGGCGGCTGCAGCCGGACCCTCTGCGAAGCCGGCGCCGCTTGCCACCGCGCCCGCTTTCAACAGATCGCGTCTGCTCAAATCGAAAGACCTCTTGGATTGCATGTATCGCTCCCCCGAACCAGTCGATTCCTGGCCGTCGCTCCTCAAGCTACACCCTGGAGCCGCCATTTGTGAATTGGCGGACTGGCTCTCCAATCACGTGCGACACCGCCGGCCCCCATCGTAGTTGTAAGCTGGTAGTTTTGGCCAGCCGTTTAGACGCCTTTATCGGAGAGGGAATGATGACCAATAGGGAATTCCCTTAAACGTGTTCACGCCATCGGCGACGCTGCCACGGACCTCACCATATCGAGTTTTGACAACTGCAATCATTCTATCCCTCTCCAAGAATGCGCGTCGTCGCGAAGATGCAACCGGTTAAGCGATGCTTCCCGCCGGGTATCTTGCGTCGGCGACCGACCCCTGGCAGCGAGGTCCTGAGGTCAGGTATCGCAAGCGGCGAATCGGATAAGTCTGTGTTCCCACACTGCGGCAGACGGCGGCCATGATCGAGTTTGCTCAATTCCGGCGTATGATGACGCGCGCACCTTCTTTGAGATCATTGGCTGGGTGGAGGATCACCTGCTGGCCCTCGCTGAGGCCTTTGAGGATTTCCGCTTCGGAAGCGTTGCGATGTCCGATACCTACGGGGAGAACGCGAGCCCTGCCGCTCTCAATCGCAAACACGTTCCACTCCCGCCCGACCCGGAAAAGCGCACTGGCCGGCGCTTTGAGCACATTGGGGCTTTCCCAGGTCACGATGCGCGCCTCTATGCGGTAACCATCGCCGAGGCCATCGGGCGAGTCGAGGAAATCCGCGATGACGTTAGCCCGCTGCTCCTCGATGCCGAGCGCCGAAACCTTGGTGAAGCCGTAGGGTTCCACCGTTCGCACCCGGGCGTGCAGCGGGGCGGGGCCACCCCAGTTCTCTATGATGACCGGCGCACCCGGCCTCACCTTGACTGCGTCTGCCGAGAGCACGTCGATGACGATCTCGATCTTGGTGGGATTGCTCAGAACGATGATGGGAGTGCCAAAGGGAACCACCCGTTCGCTCTTTTCGAGAATGCGCAGGACGCGGCAGCGCGCCGGCGGGCGCAGGGCCACAGTCTTACCCTGCTGATTTTTCTGCGCTTCCAAAGAAATTAAACCTGCTTCCGCCCTCTTAACCTCGGCGGACGCCGACTGAGATCTGAACCTGGCCGCCTGAACCTGCTTTCCTGCGGTGATCTCTTGGCTTTCAGCCTGCTCCAGTGCCTGCTTAGAGATGATCACCTGCTTTCCAAGCTCCTTCGCCCGCGCGAGGTCGCGGCGAGCCTGCTCGTATTCCGTTTCAGACCGCATTACCTGCTCGTCGGCCTCACGCTTCAGGGCTTCGGCTGACTGCACCCGCGCGGTCATCTCGGCGACTTCCCGGGCATCGAGAGGCAGCGGACTGATCCTGGCCAGAATCGTTTCCGGCCCGACACTGTCGCCCTCGTGTACTTCGATTCGGGAGAGATGACCTGCCACCGGAGCCGCCAGCGTGAACCGGTCGTGCGCGCGCGTCTCGCCATCTTCATCAACAGTCACCTGCAGCGGCCCTGTCACCACCCGTGCTGCTTCCACCTCAACCGGCTTGGGCCGGAAGGCGAGGGCAACGAGAATCAGCCCGGCCGCTGCGGCAAGCGCCATGAGGATCCGTTTCACCGTCCGATTCATCATGACCTCATTCCCGAGCCTTTAATACCTCGGTCAGATCCATGTGGCGCAGGCGCTGAGCCACGACCAGCCCCGAGAATATGGCGGCGGCTGTGACAACCATGGCGGCAAAGGCGTAGGTTCCCGCATTGACCACCAGCGGCAGCCGGAATAGATCGCGTGAGAACGCGCGCGACAGTATCACTGATAGGGCGAAGCCCAAGGCGAAACCGGCTGGGATCGCAATCAGCGTGAGCAGGCCCTGCTCGCCGAGCAGAATCCGCCCGATTTCCGCGCGCGTGTAGCCAAGCACCCGCAGGCAGGCCAACTCGTTGCCTCGCTCGGAAAGGGCAATGCGCGCCCCGTTGTAAACAATGCCGAAGGCGATGACGGAAGCGAACCCGACTAAAAACGCAGTTGAGATCCAGATGGACTCGCCAAACGTTTTCCAGAAACTGGCCAGCATGGCTTCGCGCACAGCGACGCCGCTGATAGAGGGCGTGTGCTTCAGCAGCGAGTATAGCCTGGCTGCAGCCTGCGGATCGACCTTCAGGTAGGCGCCCGAAATCGTGTCGCCCTCGCGCATGAGCCGATGCAGAGCGCCGGCAGCCATGTAGACGCCGAGGCCGACCGGCTCATCGGCCAGCGCCGCAACGGCGACTTCGCGTACCGGCCTGGCTCCTTCCAGGACCTCCAGTGTCACGATGTCTCCGGCATGGGCGCCAAGAATTTCCGCAAGCTTGGTGTTCAGGATCAGGCCTTCCGGGGGCAGAGCTACCGGCCGCAGTTCCCGATCCACAGGACGGCGCAATTCTCCGTCGCTAGGCAGGCCCAAGACCGCCACCCTTCGCGATCGATGGCCCAGGAGCAGACGCGCGGGAACCTCGCGGTAAGGCTCGACGCGCAGAACGCCGAAAAGGTGGGCGAGTTCATGCCGCGCGCGCGCCGGACGTGGTTCCTGGAACACCACCGTCACGTCCTCGCGCTGGACGGTATGGAACTGGACAGCGACGAGGCGATCGACCGCATCGATGGCGTAGCGGCCTGCCACCACGATGGCGACCGAAAGCGCGACAGCCAGGGCGGAGAAGAACGCCCGCCCGCGGCGGCGGTCGATATTGCGCACGATCATGCGGGAGGCGGGCGCGAGCAAGGACCGCAGGCCGATGCGCTCGAGGAATCCCGGCCGGAACGTGGCCGGCGGCTCAGGACGCATGGCCTCGGCCGGCGCCAGCGTCACCGCGCGGCGAACGGCGGAAATTGCCCCCAGGCAGGCGGAGCCGGCGGCAATTGCCACGGCAAACAGAATCAGGCGCATGTCGGCTTCGAGGCGCAGGGCGGGGAAATGGAAGTACCGCGCATAGATGTTCATCATGCCGGAGGCCAGCCACAGACCCAGCCCGACGCCCGCAACAGCGCCGGTGGCGACCCCCGCCAGGGCCAACTCCAGATAGTGGATGCCAATTTCAAAGCTGATGTAACCGAACGCCTTGAGCACTGCGATTTGGCCGCGTTGAGTTCCCACCAGCCGCGACAGGAGCATGTTCAGAAGAAAAGCGACGATGCACAGGAACAGCGTGGGCAAAATCAGGCCGTACGCACGAAGCTCGCCCAGTTCGTCCGTGAGAAAGCGAAAGGAAATTTGATCCTCTCGGCCGTAAGCGCCCAGGCAGCCGTAGCGGTCCAGCAGTTGGTCGAGCCGGGCGATGACTTCGCCCTCATCGGCGCCGCGTGTGAGCGAGACCGCCACGTCATTGAAGGCGTCCTTCATGTTGAACGCAGGGCCGAGCACGTCGCGGCTCATCCACAGCACACCGAACCGGCGGTTGTCCGGAAAGACTTCGGAAGGGCGAATCTCGTAGATGTATTCGGGCGAGAGTGCGATACCGACGATGCGTAACCGCTCCCACTTGCCGTTCATCACCGCATCAATGGAGTCGCCGGCGGCGAGGCGGTTGGCGGAAGCGAACGCCTCGCTGATGAGCACCTCCCCACGCTGCCCGGGCTCGATGTAGCGGCCCTGGCGCAGGAACAGGTCGTTGAGTATCGGTACGCGGCGCTCGGGGATTGAAATCAGCCGGCCGGTCGCCGGCTCGTCGAGCCCGGGGACGTCGAGCGTGACGTCCATTACCACGCGCGTCTGGACGGCTGCCACGCCGGGGATCGCAGATATGGCCGCGGAGAGCGACTCCGGCGCGCGCTTGACGTGTGTGAAGACGTCGGCGAAGCGGTAGGCAGAGTAATAACCGGACTGCGCCACAACCAGCGATTGGAACGCCGAGCGCATGGTCACGTATGTCGCGAGTCCGCACGCCAGCACCAGCGTTACGGCGATCATCTGGCCGCGCATGTGGACCAGATCGCGGACGAGCTTTCGGTGCAGGGCGCTCATGGCGTTCACCAGGCCAGCTCCGAGGGCGAGATTCTCCTTTCGTTGAGGCGCACCTCCGCAATCGTTCCGCTGCTGAGCCGAACCACACGATCGGCCATCCCCGAGATAGCGGCGTTGTGCGTAATAATGGCGACGATAGTTCCGAGTTGCCGGTTCGCGCGCTCCAGCACTTCGAGCACGAGCTTGCCTGTCGCGTAGTCGAGCGCGCCGGTGGGTTCGTCACAGAGCAGCACTTCCGGGCGCTTGGCCACTGCCCGGGCGATCGCAACGCGCTGCTGTTCGCCGCCTGAGAGCTGCGACGGGAAATGATTCATCCGGTCCCCCAAGCCGACCAGACCCAAGGCCTCCTCGGGCTTCATTGGGTGCTCGGCAATCTCGGTTACCAGGGCAACATTCTCGAGGGCCGTCAGGCTCGGAATCAGATTGTAAAACTGAAAGACGAATCCGACATGCTCGCGGCGGAAGCGCGTGAGGGCGGCATCGCCGGCCGCGGTCAGGTTGTGATCGAGGTAATGGACTTCTCCGCTCGTCGGAACATCCAACCCGCCGAGAATATTCAGGAGCGTAGACTTGCCGCTGCCCGACGGCCCGAGCACCACAATGAACTCGCCGGCGTAGAGGTCGAGATCGACGCCGCGCAGTGCGTGCACTTCGACTTCCCCCATGTGGTACACCTTGGAGATTCCATGGATGTGGAACACTGCCTCGGGTTGTGCAGCAGCGGGCTGAGGGAAACGCGTAGTCATAATCGAGCCACCCCAGCCCCTACCGCCACCCGTCGGCGAGTTCCATCAGACCGGCGGCGACGGCGATTGTAACCGGGCCAAGCACCACGCCGGAAGCGCCGAACGCGGCTAAACCGCCGATGATGGAGAAGAACATCAGGAGTGTGTGCATGCGGAGTGCGCTCCCTACCAGCATCGGCCCGAGAATGTTATCGACTGGATGAATGATCAACACGCCCCAACCTGCGAGTATGAGCGCATGTTGCCAATCACCTTGCAGCGCAAAAGCTATCGCAGCCGGAAGCCAAACGACAAACGCACCGATGACTGGAAGTATCGAGAGGACCGCCATCATTGAACCCCAGAAGACGGGCGCAGGGAGGCCTAGCCAGCTAAACATGAGGCCGCCGAGCGTTCCCTGAATGGCGGCAACGACAATCTTACCGCCTAGAGAGACACGGATCGTTTGAGCAATCCGTTCGAAGAGCAAATCCGTATCGGCGGCCGACAACGGGATTACAGATCGAACTTTTCTCCGAATCGTTTGGCCGTCGCGAAGGAAATAGAAAAGAACAAACATCGTCACAGTGATCTGGGTCAATAGCCATATGGAGCCAGCCAGCATAGACGAGACAGTGGCCGAGACCCATCCAGCGACAGAGCGCGCCATTTGGAGCGCCTCTTTAGGCAAGTCATACCGGGAGTCCAGCCACCGGAAGGCAGGTCCGGCGAGGGTACTGTTTTCGATGCCGTCCCGCACACTCTTCATTCCCGCATCGCTGGCCACGCGATTTACAACGTCTGACGCCTCCTTCGCCAGCGCGCCCGCCAAAACGATCGCAGGGCCGATTACGACGACCATAACCAGGCTGATTATGATTAGCGCTGCCAGACTGCGCGGCAATGCCCTTCCTACGAGCCACGAATATATCGGTCCCGCAATCAGTGCCAACGCGAATGCCCAACAGAGCGCAGGCAGAAAGGGCGCCACGATTCGCCAGCATAGGTAGACCACCAGCAGAGCGCCGGCACCGGTTGCCAATGGAGGAAACGAGTCCCTGGTAAGGCGACCCAACCCCGCGGGTTCGCGAACTGGCGTGGCCATAATTTACCCGCCCCCGCTCCTACCGCCAGCCTTCGCGGACGAGAACTTTGAAGTTCTCGCGTTTGTCGTCGACGATTTGAAATGCTTCGACTTTGATCTTGTGGAATTTGCCCGACCCGCGCGCGGTGGTCTGATAGACCAGCCGGTACTGCGTAGCGATGCTCTGCATAATGCCTTGCAAGACATCCGGAAACGCGTTGAACTGGTTCGGGAACCAGGCGAATCCGCCGCTCTTGTAAGCCAGCATCTGCAGGAAGGCTTGCGCCTGCATGAGATTCAATTTCGCCGGCCCCTGGAGGTAGGCGCCATAGATGCCTCGGAAAATCGAACCCGCGCCCGCCACGAAGACGGTGACGTTTTCCGATTCGATTTTTTTCTTTACGTCGTCCAGTGTGTGTTCACTGAAGGTGTCGAAGCCCGAGCCGACGAGCACCAGGATGTGCCGCCCGGGCAACCGGCCCATCTTGTCCAGCATGTCGTAGACCGCATCGTAGGTGTCCACTTCATTCCACATTGGAGGGCCGAGCTGCCCGAATGCCTCAGTGACTTTGCCGATCTGCCTGGTAAAGTCGACGTGGATCTCCAGCCCGTGTGAATAGGTCGCGAGCGCGTACCAGTTGCCTTCCGGTGCGTGTCTCAGAAACCCTTGGATGGCAGCGGTGATGTCGTCGTAGTAGTATCCGGACGAACGGCTGTACTCCACCAGCAGAGCGATGGAAGCCGGCTCCTCGGGTTTCTCCAGCCGGAAGGGCAGCGGCTCGCCGTCCTGGTATAAACGGAAGTTCTGTTGCGTCAGGCCAGTGACCAAGCCTCCGCTTTTCTCCACATTGACGTAGAGCGAAATAGTTTCGAGCCGTGGCTCAACAACCGCGGCCAGGCGGCTTGCGGTCAATAGGAAGGCCAGGACGGAAAGCAAGGCTACTGGCCATCTCCCTTGGAGACGACGGGTGTGGTTTGGGGCGATCCACATATGGTTTCGATCGGCTTATCAGATTCGTATACCAGTTTGGATGGCGGCGGGCACGCTTGTTCTGGTGCGAGAAGGCTCGGCGTATCCTTCGACTCTTGCTCGGCCTTCACTGTGACCGTTGCCAGCGCTTCCTTCATCGCCTTGAATTCCGGCGTGTTCATGACGGGATTCGGCTGCTTGGGAAGGTAGGTGATTTCGCGTTCGGACTCCACCATGCGTTGATAGAAGGGCGGGTGGGAGCGAAACCAGCTCACTCCGTTCACGTAGCCTTCCTTCGTCGCTATCTTGTCGAAGAAACGAATAAAGCCGCTGGGATCATAACCAGCCTTCCAGGAGTATTGAATACCCAACTGATCGGCCTGCTGCTCGAAATCACGACTGACACCCAGAAGCGAGAGGTTCAGCGTGAGGCCGAGACCGTAGAAGCCATATTGCAGAGCGTAATACGTTCCGATACCGGCGGCGCCTCCGGTCAGAATCACCGCAGCAACCTGCGCGGCCTGATAGACGATCCCCGCGATGGTCGCTTTGGTCATGAGCTTGTGGCCGTGTCGGACAACCACATGTGACATCTCGTGCGCGATCACGCCCGCAATTTGCGATTCATCGTCTGCAGCTTCGAGGATGCCTCGTTCGATGAAGACAAAGCCACCAGGAAGCGCAAAGGCATTGATTTCTTTCGAGTTCAATACAGTGACGTGCAATGGCACCTGGAGGTCGGAGTTCCTGGCCAGTTTCTGGGCGATGGCCGTCACGTAATCGACAACGACTTTATCCTCTACTTCCTTGGGCATCAACCCCGACTGCTTTAGGTCCCGGATGGCT
>DASQHQ010000081.1:0-80949 GCA_035632015.1 Bryobacteraceae bacterium | reverse complement strand
CACCGCGCTCAACACCGCGACCGCGAAAGCCGATCAACCGTTCGAAGCCGTGGTGATCGCGCCGGCGGCGGTGGACAACCGTATCGTGCTGGGGGCGGGCGCCAAGGTCACCGGACACATCAAAGAAAGCAAGGCCGCGGGACAGGCGGGCCAGGCCGACGAGCAAGCGCTGCTGATCCTGGTGTTCGACCAGATCAGCGACGGCGCGAAGAAAGCCTCGCTCTCGGCCAAACTCGCGGCCGTCGACAACGCGCGCGAATCGCTGGACTCCGACGGACATATCAGCGGCATCAAGGCCTCGGAAACGGGCGCGGGGCGCATGAGCCAGGGCATCAATAAGGTGGCCGAGAAATATCCGGGCCTGGCCGATTTGCTGAATACCGTGAAACAGACGGTGGTGAAGGAGCCGGACCCGAATATCGATTTCGAGCCCGGCGTGGAAATGACCATCGAGCTGACCAAGCCGCTGGAATGGACGGGAGGCGCGCCGGCGCTCAACATCCAGCCCATCCAGCCGGAGCAGCAACTGCTGCGCCTAGTGAGCCGGGAGCCGTTTCGGACTATGGCCGACAAGCCGGCTCGTCCCTCCGACATTACCAACCTGATGCTGCTCGGAACCGAAGAGCAGGTTGTCAGCGCCTTCGAGAAGGCCGGCTGGTCGCAAGCGGCGAAATTGAACGGCTCGTCCAAGCTGGAGACCTTTCGCGCGATGGTCGAGGACCGCGGCTACAAGGAGGCGCCGGTATCGACGCTGTACCTGGACGGCGCGCCGCCCGATCTGGTGTTCGAAAAGCTGACCGACACCTTCAATGCCCGCCATCACATCCGCATCTGGCGACGGCCAAGCCGGTTCAACGGCCAGCAGGTCTGGGCTTGCGCCGCCACGCACGACACCGGAATCGATTTTTCCGAACAGAGCCGCACCTTCACTCACAAGATCGATTCGCAGATCGATCGCGAGCGCGCCAAGGTGGTGAACGACCTGCTGTTCACTGGACTTGTGCGGGGATTGTCGCTGGTGGACCGCGAGCTGCCCGGATCGTTGTCAAACGCCACCGGAGACTCGCTCCAGACCGACGGCAACCTGGCTGTGCTCGCGTTCTGATCGCCGGGCTCAGCGCCGGACCACGATGCCGCCTTTCATGACGAAGGTCACGTGCTGCAATGCGCTGATGTCCGCAATGGGATTGCCGGGGACGGCGATGATGTCGGCGAGGTAGCCGGTCTTCAGAGCGCCGATCTGGTCTTGCCAGCCCAGCAGTCTGGCCGCGTTGACGGTGCCGGCCTGGACAGCGGCCAGCGGCGCCATGCCGTATTTCACCATCAGGACAAACTCGCGGGCCTGGGTTCCGTGCGGAAACGGGCCGACGTCGGAGCCCATCGCAAAGAGCACGCCCGCGGCGAGCTGTCTGCGGAACTCGCGGCCGTGCTGCTCCAACATCTGATGCTGGCGCGCGGATAGCTCGGGGGTGGCGGCGTGATCGGCAAAGTACTCGGAAATGGTGAAGGTGGGCACGGCGAAGATTTGTTTTTCCTTCATGAGACGCATGGTCTCGTCGCTCAACTGATCGGCGTGATCGATGGACAGGACGCCGGCGCGCGCCGCGTACAGCGTGCCCGGTTCGCCGGTGGCGTGCACCGCAACGTGTTTGCCGGCGCGCGCCGCTTCGCGGACCGCGGCCGATAGCTCCGCTTCGGTGTACTGGTAGGGCGTGGAGAATTTGCCGTCCACGAACGAATCGCGGCCGGTTTCGTAAATCTTGATGAAATCCGCGCCCAGCTTGAACTGCTCGCGGATGACAGTCACCAGCTCGGCGGCGTTGTTGGCGTAAGTAGCGTTGGACAGGACGTGCTGCTCGGGGTTGAAGCGATTGGCGTCCTCGTGGCCGCCCAGGATGTCCACGGCGTTGCCGCTAATGCGCAGGCGCGGCCCGGGGATCAAGCCGCGATCGATGGCGTTGCGCACGGCGGTGTCGGCGGCGCCCGCGCCCTCGGTGCCCATGTCGCGTTCGGCGGTGAACCCGGCCATCAGGTCGTCGCGCGCGGCCAGCGTGGCCAGGATGGTGCGCTGCGGCACAGATTCCTCGACGGTCTGCAGGTCTTCTTCGCCGGGATGCAGGAACAGGTGCACGTGTGCGTCGATCAAGCCCGGCAGCAGCGTTGCGTCGCCGAGGTCGATCACGTTGACGCCGGGCGGATGGGCAAGCGCGGGCCCCACGTCGGCGATCCGGTCGCCTTCCACGCGCACTTCCCCGGGCGTGAGGATTTTCCCGCTTTCGACGTCCAGCAGGCGGGCGGCATGCAACACGATGGGGCGGACTGCGGTCCGGGCCGGCTGCGCGCAGAGGCCAGCCGCCGCCAGGATGCCAACGAGCAGGACTCTCGGGCTATTCATACAATCACCTCGCGTTTGGCGGCCTCTAAGACTTCTTCGACTTCGGCCCGATAGGCCGCCAGCAGATGTTCATTGGCCGCTTCGAAGCGCATCACCAGCACCGGCTGGGTGTTGGAAGCGCGCAGCAGGCCCCAGCCCTCGGGGAAGATCACACGCACGCCGTCGATGCCCACGGTCTGGCGCTTGCTCTTGAAATGATCCGCCACGCGGCGCACGATTTCGAACTTGATCTCGTCCGGGCAGTCCACGCGGATCTCGGGCGTCGAGACGGTCTTGGGAATTTCCGCCAACTGCGCCGAAAGCGGGCGGCCGGAGCTGGCCACGATCTCGATCAGGCGGCAGGCCGAATACAGCGCGTCGTCGTAGCCGCGGTAGCGATCGGCGAAAAACATGTGGCCGGACATTTCGCCCGCCAGCTCGGCGTGTTCCTGCTTCATCTTGGCCTTGATGAGCGAGTGGCCGGTCTTGTACATGATGGCGTTGCCGCCCCAGCGTTGGATGTAGTCGTACATCAATTGCGAGCATTTCACTTCACCGATGAAGGTGGCGCCGGGCTTGCGCTGCAGGATCTCGCGCGCGTATATGAGCAGCAACATGTCGCCGTAGACGACGTTGCCGTGTTCGTCGACCGCGCCGATCCGGTCGGCGTCTCCATCGAAGGCAATGCCGAGCTCGGCGCCGGTCTGGCGCACTTTTTCGATCAGGGCGAAAAGATTGGCGGGCACGGTGGGGTCGGGATGATGATTCGGAAACTTACCGTCCATGTCGAAGAACAGCTCGGTGACGTCCAGGTTGAGCTTGGCGAAGATGCGATGCATCACGGGGCCGGCGGTGCCGTTGCCGGCGTCGGCGACCACCTTGATGCGGCGGTCGAATCGAAATTGCGCGGCGATCTCGTCGACGTAGGGAGGCGCCAGGTCGGCGGTGGCGAGGCGGCCCGAGCCGCGCTCCAGGTCCTGGCGCTGGATGAGCCGGCGGACTTCCTGGATGCTGTCGCCGTGCAGCGTTGCGGCGCCGCACACTGCCTTGAAGCCGTTGAACTCGGGCGGATTGTGGCTGCCGGTGATCATAATGGCGCCGTCAGCGTTCAGGTATTGCGCCGAGAAGTACAGGACCGGCGTGGGAACCACGCCGATGTCGGTGACGTCGCAGCCGGCCGCGAGCAGGCCTCGGAGGAGGGCGTCCGCAAGGCGGGTGGAGCTGAGCCGGCAATCGCGTCCGACGTTGATTTTACGGCCGCTCTGCCGCGCCAGATACGTACCCAGGCCGCGCCCGAGCTGCTCGACATCGGGGCTGAGCAGCTCCGAGTCGGCGATGCCGCGGATGTCGTATTCGCGGAAGATGGTCGGCTTGAGCATAGTTCCTATTCTAGTGGGGCGGGGCGGCGGCTTCTCCGGTGGAGGGGATGTTCAGCGCGGGGTCTGCGGATAGGCGCGCATGGTTGTGCGCGACACAACACACCCGAAGTGTTTGGATTTGCGCGGAAATATAAGCAAACAGGTCACTCTTCAGTGGCGAGGGAACTGCATTAGTGCTGGCAGGCTGTCTCAATCTATTGATCAGCACCCTTCGTGCGCTGTCTGATTCCCCGCGATCTTAAGGGTTTCTATTTCCATTCTTACGGAGGTACCACTGTATGGTTATCCATCAAAAGCTTCCTACAATTCTCCGGGCGGCCGCCAGCGTTGTGATGGCGGCGCTGATGGCTGTTGTCGCCGCAGGCACGGCCGGAGCGCAGACACCGAACGCGCAGCTCGTCTCGCGGGCGCTGTCGCAGGACGACATGACGTATTACAGTCTCTCGACCACGCTGGAGCGGTCGGGCGGTTTGTCCACGGTGGGCGTTGGGCAGGCGATTTATCTCGAGGCGGACTTGGACAACACGATTCCGGCCTCGCAAATCGCCAGCGTCACCTGGGAATTGACCAGCAAGCCGGCCGGGTCGAACGCGGCCTTCTCGGACAGCCCGTTGGGGCCGAACGTGCCGGTGTATGAGCCATCCGACCGGGTGATTTTCCAAGTTGCCGGCCGGACGCTGCTCCGGGCGGATGTTCCGGGCCAATATCTGGTAAAGGCCACTATCACCACGGTCGGCGCGGGCACGGTCACAGTGTCTTTAGCGTTGACCGCCAGCACCTACATGGGCATCGGAACCTGCACAGGATGCCACGGTATTGCGTCTTCCAAGCCCTGGTCCATGGTGGACTACTGGCAGCAGACGCTGCACTCCCAGATCTTCACACAAGGGATGAATGGAGTGGCTAGCGACCACTACGCCGCCTCCTGCCTGGGATGCCACACGGTGGGATACGACACCGATCCAAACGCCGCGAACGGCGGATTCGACGATATCGCCAAGCAGCTTGGCTGGGTTTTTCCAACCCCCGGACCGGGCGTGTTTGACGCTCTTCCGGCTGCGCTGAAAAACGTCGGCAACGTTCAATGCGAGAACTGCCACGGGCCCGGAAGCAGTCACGTCCTGTCCGGCGGGGCGACCATGCTGATTTCGGTCAGCAGCGATTCCGGCACCTGCGGCCAATGCCACGGCGCGGCGACGCACCATCCCAAGAGCGCCGAGTGGGGCAACTCCAGGCACGCGATTACGACACGCGATCCCGCCGGGAGCGCCGGCTGCGTGGGCTGCCATACCGGCAACGGCTTCGTCGGCAAGATAGCGGGCGACACAACGCTCGATACCAGCTACAGCGCGATCAGTTGCCAGACCTGCCATGAACCCCATGGAGCCACTACGCCCAGCAATAACACGCACCTGGTCCGAACGCTGAACCCAGTGACTTTAGCGGACGGCACCCAGATCACCAACGCCGGGATGGGTACGCTGTGCATGAACTGCCACCAGGCCCGCCAGAATGCTGCGGTGTATGCGGCCAAGACCGCGGGCAGCTCGCATTTCGGACCGCACCATGGTCCACAAGCCGACATGCTGGAGGGGACCAATGGTTTCACCTACGGGCAGTTCATCCCCAGTTCGGCGCACGCGGATATGGTGGCGGATACGTGCGTCAGTTGCCACATGCAGACCCTGGATGCGGCCGATCCGGCGCTGACGTTCGTCGGCGACCACACGTTCAACGTGAAGTTCGCCGGCAATGATACCGTGCCGGCCAAGGAGATGGTGGGCGCCTGCCAGGGCTGCCACGGCCCGGACGTCACCACCTTCAATTTCCCCCTGATGGACTACAACGGCGACGGGGTCATCGAAGGCGCCCAGACCGAAGTGCAGCATCTGCTGGATCAGCTAGCGGTCCTGCTGCCCCCGGCCGGCCAGGCGAAGTCCACCCTCACCATCGATTCCAGTTGGACGCAGCCGCAATTGGAAGCGGCTTACAACTACTTGTTCGTGCAGGGCGACGGCAGCTTGGGCATCCACAACATGGCCTACACCGTGGGTCTGCTCAAGGCTTCGATCGCCGACCTGAAGGCCAATGGCGGGAGGTAACGGCTGACCTGATTTGAATTGTCGCCGCGGTCCCGCGGGATCGCGGCATCTTTTTGTCTTGCCGCCTTGTTGGCAAAAGCGCACCTTCGGAATCGACGGCGCCGCGAAGAATCGGCTTCAGGCCCGCGGCGCTGGCGCCGAACCGCGCGGGCTACCGGCTGACGAAATGGTTACCGGCAACTAGAAATCGCAACGGCCAGTCGGCGCAGTGCGTGATCCCGATACGTGGCGTGACCTCTACCTTGACAGGCGATTCGTTTCGCTCCCGCCGCACCTGGAGAGCACTTTTGGTTAAATCGGCGCCGTTTTGTTGGCGCGTGATTCCCATCGCGAGCGTGAGCTTGCCCGGGCCCGAAGCCAGGTCCTCCAGCCGCCGGGCAGTGGGGCGGCGCCGGCGCATGATCGGGATTCCGGCCAACGGCTCCAGCGCGCGAATGAGAACGCAGCCCGCTTTGCCTTCCTGCTCGGCGACGAAATTCAGGCATTCATACATGCCGTAAATGAAATACACATACGCGTGGCCGGGCGGGCCGAAGAGGACCCGCGTCCGATCCGTCATGCCGCGCCAGGCGTGGGCGGCGCGGTCCTCGACGCCCAGGTAGGCTTCGGTTTCGACGATGCGTCCGGCGGTCCTGCCATGCACCACAATCTTGCCCAGGCAGTCGCGCGCCACTTCGACAGCGGGCCGGGCGTAAAAGCGGCGCTCGAGCACGGAAGAATTTTTCAACAACTCCGCGAGAGAAACGCTCATCCGCTTTTGTATGCTAGGAGGTTAGCATGCGGCTCTTCACTGGGATCGACCTGCCGGAGAACATCCGGGAGCGGCTGGAGCGTTTGCTCATACATCTGCGTCCGGCCGCGCACTTGAAGTGGAGCCCGGTGTACAACCTGCATCTGACACTGAAGTTCATTGGCGAATGGCCGGAAGAGAAACTGGCGCAGCTCGAGGCCGCTTTGCGCTCCATTCCGGCACGCGATCCGATCCCGACCGAGGTGAAAGGGCTGGGATGGTATCCCAACGCGAATCATCCGCGTGTTTTCTGGGTTGGGGTGCAGGCCGGCGAACTGCTGCCGGCTCTGGTGCGCGACACGGAAGCGGCGCTCGAGCCGCTCGGCATCGCCAAAGAGGAGCGCGCGTTTGCCGCCCATTTGACGCTGGCCCGGATCAAGGACCCGGTCCCGTTGCAGCCGCTGCGCAACGCCATCGCGCAATTGGAATCGCTCGAATTCGGATCTTTCCTCGTGGATCGCTTTTACTTGTACCGCAGCCAGCCGGGCGCGGCCGGATCCATTTACACCAAGCTTTCGGAGTATCCTTTCCAAAAGAAATGACAGCACTCTTGGCGCTGCTGATCGCCTACCTGGTGGGAGGCATCCCATTTGGTTATTTGCTGGTGCGCTGGAAAACTGGTGAGGACGTGCGCGCCAAAGGCAGCGGCAACATCGGCGCGACCAACGTTCTGCGGACCACCGGGCGCGCCGCCGCGGTGGTTACGCTGCTGCTCGACATCGGCAAGGGCTGCTTCGCGGTTTGGTTAGCCGGCCGCCTCAGCCAGGGCTCGGATCTGTGGATGAGCCTGGCGGCTTTAGCGGTCATGGCCGGACATGCTTATCCCGTGTTCCTCAAATTCCAGGGCGGCAAAGCGGTGGCCAGCTTCGTCGGCGCGTTCCTGGTTCTCACTCCACTCCCCATGTTTGCGGCGCTGCTGGTTTTTGTCATCGTGGTGGCGGCCACGCGGCACATTTCGATGGGCTCGATTGTCGCGGCCGGGAGTCTGCCGCTGGGGGTCTGGCTGATCGTGCACGCGCCGGCCAGTGAGCTGGCGGCATCCGTGCTGGCCGCGGCGTTTATCATCTACCGGCACGGATCGAACATCGGCCGGCTCCGCGCCGGCACTGAGCACGTCTTCCGCTTTGGCGGCCCGCGGTGAGCCTCGCGATCATCGGCGCGGGCAGTTGGGGCACGGCGCTGGCCATCGTCCTGGCGCCGCGATTCGAGCGCATCCGGCTGTGGGCCTATGAGGCAGATCTGGTCGAGCGGATGTACGCCACACGCGAGAACGACGTCTTCCTGCCGGGACTCAAACTTCCGGAAAATGTTCATCCCACTCACGGTCTGCAAGAGGCGCTGGAGAATGTACAAACCGTACTGGGTGTCATGCCGTCGCGCTTCGCCAGGACGCTGTATCGCGCGGCGCTCCCGTATTTGACCGCCGAGATGCAGTTGGTCAGCGCGACCAAGGGGCTCGAGCACCGAACGTTGCTGCGCATGTCGGAGGTCGCATCCCAGGTGATCGGCGAGAGATTCACGCCACGGATTGCGGTGCTCTCCGGGCCGACCTTCGCCCGCGAGGTGGCGCGTGGCGACCCGACCGCAGTGGTCATTTCGTCTGAAGACCAAGCTCTGGCCGCGCGCATCCAGCGCGAGTTCTCCGGACCGACCCTGCGTCTTTACACCAACGACGATCCCGTCGGAGTCGAGATCGGCGCCGCGCTGAAAAATACCATCGCCATCGGCGCGGGCATCTGCCAGGGGCTCGGCTTGGGCGGCAATTCGATTGCCGCGCTCATCACGCGAGGTCTGGCGGAAATCACGCGGCTGGCCATCGCGATGGGCGGGCGTCCCAGAACTCTGGGAGGCCTGACCGGCTTAGGGGACTTAGTACTGACCTGTACAGGAGAACTAAGTAGAAACCGCCGGGTTGGAATCGAGCTGGCCAAGGGCCGAACTCTGTCCGAAATTGTAAGTTCGATGACTATGATCGCCGAAGGTGTGGAAACCACTGCCGTGGCGGTAGAACTGGCGCGCAAGTTTGGCGTGGACCTGCCGATTACTGAGCAGATGGACTCGATTCTCAAGGGTGTCCGGTCGCCTCGCGAGGCTATCCGGGAGCTGATGGAACGGACCCTTAAGAACGAGTAATGTAAGGCCGTGTAAACCGCGGCCCAGCTTATTCGTCGTCAGCTACAGGCGCGAATGAACCCAGACGGCCTCGACTCACCCGCTGCGCAACCTTCCTGGAATCGGCGGGTTAACACTGATAAGACGGCTGAAAGACCCCTGGATCGGGACGCCGAATTGATGCTGCGCGTCCGCGAAGGGGATCAGACCAGTTTCCGGCTGCTGCTGGAGCGCCATCGCGGACCGGTAATTCATTTCGTCTACCGAATGGTCCAGAATCAGGCGGTGGCGGAGGAGTTGGCGCAGGAAGTGTTCCTGCGGGTGTATCGCTTCCGGGACAATTATGAGCCCACGGCGAAGTTCACTACGTGGCTGTTTCGGATCGCGACGCATCTGGCGCTGAACTGGATTCGGGACAAGCGTCATGAGAAGCTGCAGGATAGTTTGGACCAGGAGACAGCGGACGGCGTCACCAGACAGGTGCCGGACCGGTCCAGGACCGTTGAGCAGGAGCTGGTTTATCGGGCCAAGCTGCGGGAGGTGCGGCAGGCGATCGAGAGCTTGCCGGCAAAGCAGCGGGCTGCGGTGATGATGCACAAATATGAAGAATTGGAGTATTCGCAGATCGCCAATGTGTTAAGTTGTTCTGAATCGGCGGTGAAGTCGCTGCTGTTTCGGGCTTACGAGTCGCTGAGAGGCCGGCTCGCGCACATGGCGTGAAGGGGGAAGAAAAGATGGAATGTTCGCTGAAGGCGGGTGTGGCCGACGAACTGGTGGCCGGATACACCGCGCGGACCCTGGATTCACAGACGGAAACAGATTTCGCGCGGCATCTGGGAGGCTGCGAGAGCTGCCGCGAGTTACTTGCCCGGCAGCAAGCTGTTTGGTCCGCGCTGGATGCATGGCGTCCGCAGGAGCTTTCGCCCGATTTCGACCAGAGGCTATTTCAACGCATCGCCGAGCAGGAGCAAACCGTCTGGTGGCGGCGGCTGTTCCAGCCCCGCTGGGCGTGGGCGCCGGCGTTGCCGGTGGCCGCAGCTTGTGCGGTACTCGTGGCAGCGTTCGTTCTGAAGGATGCCTGGCAGACGGAGGCGCCCTCCCACAGCCAACCTAAGGCGCGGATCGAGCAGCAGGTCGTGCACGCCCTGGACGATATGGACATGCTCAGCCAGATCGGCGTCGATGCCGTCGTAGAGAGGCCCGGTTCGCCCGAGAAGCTTTAGGCGGATCTGTATGCACTGCCGCAGCGCGATTCTGGCGCTCGTCGCCGCCGGGCTCGGATGTTTCATGAGCCAACCCGCACTGGCCCAGCGTGGCGGCCGGCGAGGCAGACCGCCCAATGTCTCGCGCACCCCACGGCCCGAGAGTCCACGGCGGTCGGAGAGTCCCCGCCGGTCTGAGAACGCCGCGAAGACGCCCATCGAGGAGTTCGAGACCCTGCCGCCCGAGCAACAGCAGAAGGCGCTCAATCGTCTTCCGCCAGCCCAAAGAAAGCAGGTCGAAGAGCGGCTCCAGCGATTCAGTCAACTGCCTCCGGAGCAGCAGCAAGCCCTGAAAAACCTGTACACCCGGCTGCACCAGTTGCCGCCCCAGCGTCAGGATGCGGTCCGGAAAGCCCTGCAGAGGTTCGCCGAACAGACTCCCGACCGGCAGCAGGCCATTCGAGGCGGCCTGCGCGATCTGGTCGCACTCCCTGAGCCGGACCGCCAGGCTCGCATGGAAGGCCAGGACTTTCGCTCCCACTTCGACAAGAAGGAACAAGAGATCCTAAAGGATATGTCGCCTCTATTGCCCCCACAGTAGCCGGAGAGCCTTAAGTCCTTTAGCCCTGCGGGCTTTTTTTCCCCTAGGAACCCCACCCTGGGGGACGTATGGGTGATTTGACGCTGAACCTTCTGAACAATTGGGGAACAACACCCTGGATTTCGTCAAATCAGGCAATTGACGACGTTTTTTCTCGGCTGAAACATGGCAGTTGGGTTGCACTCTGCTGAATCGCACGAAATAAGCAAGCCAGTGAGCGCTGCTGCGCAGGACAGCCTCCCACCGTTCGCGTCGGTGCTCACTGGCTGCTTTAGAAAAAGGAGACCCGCATGGCATCCAGAGTTGTGACAGCGTTTTTGATCGCGTTCGTCCTATTCGCCTGCACCGCAGCGAACGCGCAACCCGTGATAAAGAAAGTGCCGGTGAGCCGAACCTCGGCCGCATCCGGACACGAAATGTTCAAGACCTATTGCTCGCCGTGTCATGGCCTAGACGGCAAGGGCACGGGGCCGGCAGCAGCAGCACTGAAGAAGGCTCCCGCGAACTTGACCGAGCTGACCGCGCGCAATAACGGACAGTTTCCGGAGCTGAAAGTATTTGCGACCATTAAGGGCGACGTTGATGTGACGGCGCACGGTACCAGAGATATGCCCGTATGGGGCGCCCTGTTCCCCTCCGTTAGTTCGAGCCAGGGCGAGGTACAGCTTCGCATCAGCAACCTGACCGACTACGTCAAGTCGATTCAGGCCAAGTGAACCATAGGCGGCTGACAGCCGCCCGCTACGGGGTTAGCGGTTGCCTGCCAGGCCCAGGCAAAAGTTCGGAGATTGGGCGCCCGGGAAGTTTCCGGGCGTCTTCGTCTTTGCCCATCAGTTCCAGGAGAGTCGGAACCAGGCTCAGGCTGTCGTACGGTTTTTCGATCACCCGGTGTTGCGGGATGCCACTCTCCGATCCTCCCGCCAGCATGAGAACCGAATGCGTGGAGCCCCCGAGCATCGAGCCGTGATTGCCGCCCGGGTTGAAGCCGCGTACGTTGAAATTCCAATGATCGCTCGCGAACATCACGAAGTCGGGCTGAGCCAATTGGCGCTTTTGAGCGGAGAATTTTCCGAGTAGTCCGGAATCATCGGACGGGCCAGGCGGCTGGGTGCGCAAGAACTGCTCCTGAAGCGCCAGCAGGCCGTTCGAGTATTTCGTCCTGTGAATCGCACGGAACCAATCCAGCTCCGAGTGCCAGGAGTTGAGCCACTGGGCGCCTTCACTGTCGCGCACATCGAGGCCGCTGTCTTCGAATAGCTCGAGCGGAAACCCGGGCGCGAGATCGGCGCTTTCAAATTGGAACAAGCCGCTGGCGTCCTGCCGCAGCCCGCGCACCGGCAGATACCGAAGCTCGAGATTTCCCGCCGCGTCGTGACGCGAGAGAATGAGGGCTTGCCGGTTTTCATTACGGTACAGCCAGACTGCGTCCTCCGAAGTCGCATCGCCGGGCGCAAGCGGTAAAGCTGAGCCGGCAATGCGCATAGCGAAAAAATCCACCGGATGCGATCCAACGCCGCTTTGAACGTTGTTCCGCACCGACAAGCCGGCCAGCAGCGGGAAATAGTCGCGGCGCGCAAAGCTGCGGGCGAAATCCAGCGAGCCATCCGGCGTCACTGCCAGCCCGGCGGTGCTGGGACCTACCACGTAGTTCTGCAAGTCGTAAACAGTGTTGGCGTCGCCCATGGCCCGCTTCGGAATCAAATCCTCGGGCGCCAGGCGGCGTTGCTCGAAATCCGCGGGCGTGAGCGCCAGGAGTTTTGAGAGCGCGCTGGCGTAATCGGTGTAGCCGCGTTCCTGATCCCGCCAGGCTTCCAGTTGAGCCGAGAGGCGGCGCGCGGCCTTGTCGAGACCGGCGGCACGCTCCGCAGCCGTCCACTTGCCCGGCTGCGCCTTGATGCGGGCCTGCTGATCTTCGATTCTCCGGTTCAGTTCAGCCACCACGGCTTGCAGGTCGCGCACGGTTGCTTGCCAGCGGTCTCGATTGCGGTCCACCACCTGGAAGAAAGCGCCGATTGCGGCGCGGCGAACCCGCGGGTCCATTGCGGAGCGTTGCAACTCTCTAAGCAGAATGTGCAAGAGATTGAGATTCGAATTTCGCAGGTACACCGAGGCGCGTTCATTTCCATCCAAATCCAACAGAACGGTCGGGTATTGGCTGGAAGCGCCCTTCAAGTACGGCGATTGATCGCTGGCCGTAACGACCTCGGACACAAACGGGTCCAAGCCTTTCAGCTTGTACTCAGTCATGGGATGCCGGTCGGTTACCACGTGCTGGCCTCCTCCGGCGCTGCTGTTGAAGAAGCTGACCAGATCGTAGCCTTGGCTGTAGACTCCCGGCTCGGTATTCATGCCGTGATCGGAGACCAAAACCAGGACGGTCTGCGGCCCCAGGGGACTCGCTTCAATGGCCGTCCAGATCCGTCCCACCAACCCGTCGATCCGCTGGAGCGCCATCCGCTGTGCGGCGGGATCGGAGCTGAGGTGCGCCACGTGGTCGTAATCTCCGGTGAAGTAATCGAGGTAGCGCACGCCGGGATCGGCCAGCTTCTCGATCAGATCGCGCTCGGTCTGCTCTTCCAGGCTGCTGCCGGCTTCGAAACCGATGGTCCATTCGTCCAGCAGCTCTCGCAAGGAGTGGGAAAAGCGATGCTGGAGCCCGTGCTGCAGCGTTTTCCATCGCACGCCCCGCTGATACAACTGAAAGCCCTGGTAGACGGCCTGGTAGGGAAATCGATCGATCAATAGCGGAATGCCGGCGTCATCCAGCACCTCGACGCCGGGCATGTCCACCCTGTGAGAAAGGGCGTAGCCGACGTAAAACGGAAAAAAATTGAGGTAATCGTAGACGTGGTTGGTGTAGCGGTCGAACTCCGCGTTGCCGTGGATCTGAAGATGCTGGCCGGTGTCGAGCAGGGACCAGGACGGGGCCGAGAGGCTGATGGCTCGGACGTAAAAGTTGGCCAGTCGCGTGCCGCCCTGGCTGAAGACGTGGTCAATCCAGGGCAGGCTGCTTTTGTGCGTGACGGGATCGATGCGGGCCAGCTCGCGTTCGACCACGCTCTCGGGAACGCCGTCCACCTTGATAATGACGAGGCGCCGGACTTCGGCCGCGAGCGGCCCGGAGAGCAGAAGAAAAAGGGCAGCTCCGGCGGCGGAGCCGGCGAAGGCCCGCGTCACGGCTGGCCGGCAGTACCCGCCTGGACCGGCTCCGGATCGCCGTTGACGTAGGCCAGCGCGATCGCACGCCACGCGTCCGCGGTTTGCGGGTCCTGTGCCAGCCGCCGGAGCTGGTCACGCGCCTCCTGGATATCCAGCCGCTGCAAGCTTCGCAGGCACGCCACTCGAACCTCCGCGTCCGCCGATTTTGCGAAAACATCCGCGATAAGCCGCGGCGCGCGCGAGCCGCGCACGGTTGCAGTCGAAAGAGCTTCGATAACCTGGCGTATCTCGTCCGGGTCTCGCACCACTTCCGGCTGCGGGCTGGAGGCGAGAAGCTGCTCCAGGTAGCGCTCCTTTGCCGAGGTGCGGCGGCGGGACGCCAGTTCGGAGCGCAGCGCCGCCTCCGTCTGCGAATCGCGACTCGGCCTGCCCGCCCAAAACCGGCCCGCGCTCGCTAGGATTCGCGCGGCTCTGGAGCGGGTGTACGTTTCCAGCTCCCGGCGACGGTCCCGATCCAGCCGGGCTGCCAGTCCGCCCGGCGACTCGGCGTACTGCATCAGCGCCGCATATTGCTCTTTCGCCACGCGCGCTTCTGCTTCCAGTCCGTTTTCGAGCGGGTTAAGCGCCAGTTGATCCAGCCGGCCGAGCAGTTCGGCCTTCAGCTCGGGATTCAAGGCATCGTCCACCGCGAGAAACTCGCGGGCTTCCGAGTAAGCTCGCAGCCGCGCAGAGTGATCGGTTGGCGCACCGTGCCTGCCACGGACAAAAGTCCAGGCGGAATTGGCAGCGAGGAACGACCAGTTGCCGAAGGTTGTGATACCGAGCACGCCCGCGAAGACGGTGCTGGCGCCGTGTTGCAGCAACTCTCGCCGTTTCGCGGTCATCTTGCTGCGAAAATCCACCAGCAACAATGGGACCCGGGGATGGTTGAGGCTGTACAGCGCCAGGGGAATCAGCTCCACGACGCGCGCGCCGGGCGTGCCGGCCGGTACTGAACGATTGTAGTCGTCGAAGTAGCGGGTCTCGCTGTATCCGGTCCAATGCAGCAGGCGGCCGTCGGTCCAGGGATCGGCGATGTTCAGGAACTGGCGTTCAAAGTGCCGCTTGTCTTTCGCCTCCAGTTCGCTGCGCGAGACCCAAAGCAAGGCCTGGGTGGGGGCGCCGCCGGGCAGAGCCAGAGGCTCGAAGTAGAGGCCGGCCGATTCGGCGCGCTGTCGCAGCAGTTCCCAGTTGTGGCCCTGCGTTTCCGCCAGGCGGCTGGCCTCCTTGTCATAGAAAGCCGGCAGGCTCTCGGGACGCACCAACCCGCCGAAGGTTCGGTCCATGAGACTCAACCGCGAGTATATTTCGCGCAACTCGGCGGCGGGCAGGCGGGCGTCCCCACCCAACTCGCGCTTCAAACCGTCCAGAGCACCCAGGGCCCGAAAGATCTGGAGTTTTCGATAATCGATGGAGTTTCTGCGATAGCTGCGCGTGGAGGCGCGGATGGGAACGCCCAGCGAGTCGAGCCGGGAGGACTGGACGGCATTGGCGGCAAGATTGGTCCAGACGGCTTTGGCAGGCGACGAAAGATCCAGAAGCGGCTGGGGAACGTGATCAACATGCCGCCTGCTTCCGGCGCGAATCCAAACAAAAGTGAGTGCGGAAGCAGCGCGCTGGATCGTCGTGGGAGGAGTGCTGGTGAGGATCCACAGATAGCGGAGACGCGTGCTGTCGGGATCGCTGGCCCCTAAGTTATCGCGCAGCACGCTGAGCAACGGGACCTCGGCGTTTTCGGCGGCCGAGGATGGCGGATCGAAGCGCTCGAACAGCGTGACCAACTCCGCGCCGCCGTTCACCGGTTCACGCTCGATGTGATAGGTGGGGGCAGGTTGCGTTGCGATCGCGGCCCCAATCAGGAATGTTATCAGGGCAGTCTCCAGCAAACCGACAGCCTCAATTCAAAATATCATCTTTTCTGACGAGCGCCTTTTCAATTGGCAGGCGGCGAAGGAAGGCCGGAAGGACGTGTCTCGTACTCAAACACGACTGACCGGAATCGTGGTCGCGAGCATCATCCCGGCTGGGCGAGCCACGCGAGTCGACCCGGTGCAAGTTTGCGGGAGCAGCAGGCATGGGGGCGCCAGGTTGAGTCCACAGCGCCACGGGGGACGCGGGGATCGGGCTCGGCAGCGAGCTACAATGAAGATTCCCCACATGCTGAAGGCAGTCCCCGGCATCCTGGCCCAAATTGTCGAGCAAAAAAAGCGCGAGCTGGGCGTGCGCGCCGGGGACGTGGAACGCCGCGCGGAGGCTTCCATGGCTGGCCGGCGCGATTTCGCGCGCGCCCTCGACAGCCGCGAGTGCGCGATCATCGCTGAGATCAAGCAGGCCTCGCCCAGCCAAGGCACATTGGCGGAGAGTTATGTGCCAGCCGCGATCGCCCAAGCTTATGAACAGGGTGGAGCGGCGGCGCTCTCGGTGCTTACCGACGAAAAGTACTTTCACGGCAGCCTGGCGGATCTCGACGCAGCGCGCGCCGCCAGCGCGCTTCCGGTTTTGCGCAAGGATTTTACGATCGATCGCTACCACGTGCTCGAGGCCGCGGCGCACGGCGCGGATGCCATTCTCTTGATTGCCGCCATCCTTTCGGAACGCGAGATGCGCGACTTTCGCGAACTCGCCGGGCGCTACCAGATGGCAGCGCTGGTCGAGGTGCACGACCAGGAAGAATTGGATGCCGCCGTGGCGTCGGGAGCGCGCATCCTGGGCGTCAACAATCGTAATTTGCATACGTTCCAAGTGGATCTTGCGGTCTCGTTGCGTCTCGCTGAAAAAATGCCCGGCGGCGTGGTGAAGATCGCAGAAAGCGGTATTCACTCGCGGGACGACATTGCGAAATTGCGCGCGGCCGGCTACGATGCGTTTCTGATAGGCGAGCACCTCATGAAATCCGGCGACCCGGCCCGGGCGGTGCGGGCATTGCTGTCATGATGGTGAAGGTGTGCGGCATCACGAATCGGGAAGATGCGCTGGCGGCCGTGGAGGCCGGCGTTTCCGCCCTGGGCTTTAATTTTTATCGCGAGAGCCCGCGTTATGTTTCGCCCACCGGCGCCGCGATGATCGCCGGGAAAATTCCCGCGGCGGTCTGGAAGGTGGGCGTGTTTGTGAACGAGACACCGGAGGCGGTGGCCAAGATCGCGTTGGAGGTGGGCCTCGACGTGGCACAATTGCACGGGACCTCCGAGGCGCGCGGCATTCGAATCTGGCGAGCCTTGCGCGCCGATGAATCCCTGGTGTCGCAGCTCGGCGACGCCGCAGAAGCGCTGCTATTCGACGCGCCTTCCGAGGAGCTGTACGGCGGAACAGGCCGAACATTCGATTGGTCGCGCGCGAGAATCCATCTCAAGAAGATCATTGTCGCCGGCGGCTTAGACGCCTCGAACGTCCGGCAGGCCATTGAGCAGGCGCAGCCTTGGGGCGTAGACGCGTGCTCGCGTCTTGAGAAATCGCCCGGAATCAAGGACCACGAAAAGATGCGAAACTTCGTGAAAGCCGCGTTGGAATTATGACCACGCCTCAACCCGACCCGCGCGGACACTTCGGCCCTTACGGCGGGCGCTACGTTCCCGAAGTGCTGATGGCGCCGCTCGAACAACTCGAGCAGTCCTATCTCGAAGCCCGCCGCGATCCCAAGTTTCAAGCCGAGCTGAACGATCTGCTCGCCAACTACGCCGGACGGCCCACGCCGCTGTACCATGCCAAGCGGCTCAGCGAACTGTCGGGCGGCGCGAACATCTACATCAAGCGCGAGGACCTGCTGCACACCGGCGCGCACAAGATCAACAACTGCCTGGGCCAGGCGCTGCTCGCACGCCGCATGGGCAAGAAGCGCGTGATCGCGGAGACCGGGGCGGGCCAGCACGGCGTCGCCACCGCGACCGTGTGCGCGCTGTTCGGGCTGGAGTGCATCGTCTACATGGGCGAGGAGGACATGCGCCGCCAGCGGTTGAACGTGTTTCGGATGCGCCTGCTTGGGGCCAAAGTGGTGGGCGTCGCCACCGGCAGCCGGACTTTGAAGGACGCCATCAGCGAAGCCATGCGCGACTGGGTCACGAACGTGCAGACCACGCATTACCTGCTCGGCTCGGCGCTGGGCGCGCATCCTTATCCGATGATGGTGCGCGATTTTCATCGCGTGATCGGCGACGAGACGCGGCGCCAGATCCTGGAGCGCGAGCGCCGGCTGCCGGATTCGATTTTTGCTTGCGTCGGCGGAGGCAGCAATGCCATCGGAATGTTTCACGCGTTTCTGGGCGATCCGGGCGTGCGGCTGATCGGGGTGGAAGCGGGCGGGCGCGGCTCCGAACTCGGCTTGCATGCCGCGCGATTCTCGGGCGGCTCTCCCGGCGTGCTGCATGGCGCGTATAGCTACGTCTTGCAGGACGCCGACGGCCAGGTGGCGCTCACGCACTCGGTTTCGGCCGGCCTGGATTACGCGCTGGTCGGCCCCGAGCACGCCTGGCTGCGCGATCAAGGCCGCACCGAGTATGTCTCGGTCACGGACCGCGAGGCGCTGGACGCAGCGCGCACCCTGGCGCACACCGAGGGAATCATTCCCGCGCTCGAATCGGCGCACGCGGTCGCCGAAGCGCTTCGCCGCGCCCGAAACTCGGCCGGCGAGCTGTTCGTGATCAATCTGTCCGGACGCGGCGACAAGGACACGGACATTTACCGCGAGAATCTGAAGGAGCTGGATGAGCCAGACCAGAATCGGCCGGCTCTTTGAGCGTCTGCGCGCCGAAGGGCGCCCCGCCCTGATCGGTTACCTTACCGCGGGCGACCCGTCACCCGATCGAACGCCGGCGCTGGTGGCCGCCTTGGAACGCGGCGGCGCGGACCTGATCGAGTTGGGTGTTCCCTTTTCCGATCCGATTGCCGACGGCCCGGTGATCCAGCGCGGCAGCGAGCGGGCGCTGAAGGCCGGAACCAGCGTCGCCAAAGTGCTCCAGATCGCCCGCGAGATTCGCCAGCGGTCCGAAATTCCACTGCTGTTGTTCACCTACATGAATCCGGTGCTGCGCTATGGATGGGAAGCGCTGGCTCGCGATGCGGTAGCCTGCGGCATCGACGGTTGCCTGCTGACGGATTTGAGCGTCGAAGAGGCCGAACCGCACATCACCGCACTGCGCCGAGCCGGGCTCGATACCGTATTTTTAGCTGCTCCCACCAGCAGCGAGCGCCGTTTGAAGCTGGTGGCCGAATACTCGAGCGGCTTCGTCTATCTGGTTTCAAGAACAGGCGTCACGGGCGAGCGGACCTCGCTGTCCGAAGGCGTCGCGCCGCTGGTGAAAGCCATGCGCAGCGTGACAAAGTTGCCGCTCGCAGTTGGCTTCGGAATTTCCACCCCGGATCAGGTGCGCGCCGTGGGTGAGATCGCCGATGGCGTAGCGGTAGGCAGCGCGATCGTGCGGACCATCGAAGAAAACGCCGCGAGCAACGAACTGGAGGCCCGGCTCGAAGCTCTGGCCCGCCGGCTGGCCAGTGGTTTACCATCGAAGAATCGATGAGCCTGGAACAGATCGCTGAATGCCGCAAGAAGATCGACGTCCTGGATCTGAAACTGCTGGCGCTGTTGAATGAACGCACGCGCATTGCCGAAGAGATCGGCCGCATCAAGCAGCAGCTCTCGCTGCCGATCTACGAACCAAGGCGCGAAGAAGACGTGTTTCGCAATGTGACAACAAACAATTCCGGGCCGCTGTCGGCGGAAGCGGTGAAGCGGGTGTTCGAGCGCATCATCGACGAGATGCGAAACATCCAGAAGGATGAGATGTACTAGCTGGCCGCCGCGCCGGTCACCATTCCTTGGGCCACAAGACCGAACGGTCGATGCTTGCGATGGTCGGCCGGCCCGTCAGCATCATGGCCATTTCGAATTCCCGGCGGAGTATCTGGACGACGCGCGTGACGCCCTCCGCGCCGCCCACGCCGAGGCCGTAAAGATACGGACGGCCGATCCCGACCGCAGTTGCGCCCAGCGCCAGCGCCTTTATCACGTCGGTGCCACGGCGAACGCCGCCGTCGACGATCAGCGGCACGCGGCCGGCCACTCGCTCAGCGATATGCGGCAGCGCATCGATCGTTGCGGGCACGGTGTCCAGATTTCGCGCGCCGTGATTGGAGACCATGATTCCGGAGACGCCGGCTTTGACCGCGGTATCGGCGTCATCCGGATTCAGAATTCCCTTGAGCAGGACGGGCGTCTTGGCGAAGCCCCGCAGCCAGTCGATATCCTTCCAGCTCAGCGTGGGATCCAGGTAATCGCGGCCCTGGAGATTCGGGAGCGGGCGGGGCGGAAGATCGCCTTGCGCGGCGGCCTCACGATTACGCGCGCCGAAGGTGGGCGAATCCACCGTGACGGCGAGCGCGCGGCAGCCGGCTGCTTCGGCGCGCTGCACCAGATCCTTGGTGAATCCCCGGTCGCGCTGCACATAAAGCTGGAACCACACCGGACCGGTGGCGGTTTTGGCGACTTCGTCGACGCTCTTGGACGCGCTGGCGCCGATCACCAGCAGCGCTTGAGCCGCACCCGCGCCGCGGGCCGAAGCCAGATCGCCATCCGGATACACCGCCGACTGGAACCCGGTGGGCGAGAGCAGGATCGGGAACGGCAGCTCCAAGCCGAACAGCTTCACGCGCGTGTCGAGTTTCGACACATCCACCAGCGCGCGCGGCCGCAGCCGGATGTGCTCATAGGCTTCATGATTCCAGCGCAAGGTGAGTTCGTCGGCCGAACCGCCTTGCACGCGCGCCCAGGCTGCGGGCACGATCCGCTTGTGCGCGAGCTCCTCGAAGTCAAACAGCGATTGCGCGTGATCGAGTTCCGGGTTGGAGCTCGGCTTGCCCTGCGCGCGGAGCCGCCCCAGCGACCCGCCCGCCAGCCACAGCCCCGATAGTAGAGCGCTTCGTCTTGTAGTTGCCATCGTCATTAACTCGTGTGATCCAGAATGATCTTCCATCCCTCACTGGTCTTGCGAAACACCAGAGTGAAAATCCCGCTGGCTTCTCCTCCCGCCTCGGCCGAGCGATCCAGATGGAACCGGCCAATCACCGCGGCGTAGTCCGGCCCCAGAGGCCGGATCTCGAGGCCGGAGTATTTCAGTGTACCCATCTTCTCGCGGGTCGGGTAGCGCTTGAGATAGTTCGCCAGCACTTCGGCGTGGCCCTTGGTGATGGCCGCGCCGACGAAAGTGGTGTCGCCGGATTTGTCGTAGCCCTCCATGAATCCGCGAATGTCGCCGCGATTCCAGGCCGCCACCTGCTCTTCGAGCACCTGACGGATTTGCGTGTCGGGTGAGGCGGCCAGCAGCGGGAGCGCCACGAGGAGCGGCAGGAGTCTAGTCATGAGGCAAGTTTACAATTTTCAGCAGGCCCTGCCGGGTGGCGCGGCGAATTGCGTGCTAATAATGAGTCTATGGTACGCCCAAACTCAATTATCGACTCTTGGAAATCCGTTCGTGAAGACACCGCACAGGCCGTGGAAGACTTCTCGGCCCAGGACCTGAACTACAAACCTACCGCGGATCTGATGAGCTTCCGCGAAATCGCACGCCATATTCTGGAGGCGGGCCATGCCCTGACGTCGGCCTTGCTGGATGGCGCCGATAACATGGCGGCGCCGGATTTCCGGCAGAAGATGGGCGCCTACATCGCGCAGTTGCCGAAGACCGACGGCGCCGGCGCACTGGCGCGCGAACTGCGCAGCGCGATCAAGGCTGACGCCGCCAGGCTGGCCTCGCAAACGGCCGAATTTTACGCCGGCGAAATCACGCGCTTCGACGGGCAGCGGGTCACGCGGCTGGAGATGCTGCAACTCCTCAAAGAGCATGAGCTCACACATCGTTCCCAGCTTTTCATGTACCTTCGACTGAAGGGCATCGTACCGGCCACCACACGCCGGCGCCAGGCCAGTGCCAACGCATAACCATTCGCTGCAACTTTCCTGTATAAGGAAATTGGGCCTGGGAGGGAAAACAAATGGTCAACTGTCCTAGCTGCGACGCCGTCATCGATGTGGACGAGGATGAATTGGACGAAGGCGACACGCTGACCTGCGAAGAGTGCGGCGCCGATCTCACCGTGAGCGGCCTCGATCCCTTGGAACTGGAATCGGTCGAGGATGAAGAGGAAGAGGAAGAAGAAGCGAGCGAAGACTTCGACTACGACGAAGATGAGGACGAGGATGAAGAGGAACCGGAAGAAGAGGGGTGGCGTTAGCTTCGCGCTGCTCTTGTTGGCCCTGCTCGCGCCGGCCACGGAAGCCGCCAAAAAAAAGCCGGCTCCCGAATCTTACGCGCTGGTTTCCGGCACAGTGTTCCAGCCATCCGGGTATGCGCTGCCCAACGCCGAGGTGACGCTGGTTCCCGAGGCACAGCCCGACCGCGCTGCGGTTAAGGTCAAGAAGATGCAAGCCGTCTCTGATGCGCGCGGAGAATTCGTGTTTCGCGTGCCGCCGGCCGCCCTGCGCTACCTCGTCAAAGTTACCGCCAAAGGCTACCAGGGACAAGAGAAATCGGTCAGCGTGCAGGGCGAGGAGCGAACTGAGGTAACTTTCCAGCTCGAGCCGGAATCGAAATAGTGGATATGCCGAAAACAAGAACGTGGGGTGCACTTGGCGCGTTGCTGATCTTGCTAGGTTGCAGCCTTAGCGCGCAGAATTCAAACGAAGACACCAGTACTCGATCCGTGCAAGGCGTCGTGAGCGACGCGGCCGGCAACGCAGCGCCCAAAGCGGTCGTTCAATTGAAGGACACCAAAACGCTGCAGATCCGCTCGTACATCACCGAAGTCGATGGCAGCTATCATTTCGCAAGCTTGAGCACCAACGTGGAATACCAAGTCAAGGCCGACCATGAGGGCGCGACCAGCGGGTGGAAGACGCTCAGCGTGTTCAACACCAAAAAAGTGGCGACGTTGAATCTCAAGCTGAACAAGTGAGCTCAGGCGAACGCCGGTGCTGATCGGGAGGCAACCCCGGCGAAATCCGACCGGCCCATTGGAATGGGCGGCCCAGAGCGTTGCGCCAGCGGTCATTTGGCAATCGAACCGGGATCGATTCCTTTACCGAGTTCAAATGTCGCGCCGACCGCGGCCACCGCACAGGTGCGGCGGTTCAGGCCGGCCAGCTCGCGGATGCGGTACACCGCCTCGATCCCGGTGCAGTGCGCGCCCAGAAAATTCTGCACGCCGAACTCGCGCAGTTTCCCGGCCGTCCAACGAAGCTTGTCATCGTCCAACTGGTACAGATGAAACCCGCCCAGGGCGGCGTGAACAGGCGCATTGCGGATCGAAGTTCGCGCGTATTCGAGCGTGTTGATGATGCCGGAGTGCGAGCAGCCTGAGATCACCACCAGTCCTTGCGTGGTGTTGATGACCAGCGACATGTCTTCGGGAATCGTATCCTCTTGCCAAGCGCCTTGGCTCTGGATCTGGCTGTGTCCACTCCAATTCCGCTCGGGATATTTGCGCGGAACCGGGCCTGTGAGCCACACGCCGTTCCACAGCTCGACGGGATGATCGTATTCGACGAAATGGCCACCGGTGGCCTCGTACTCGCGCTTTGTGGCCGACATAAAATCAACCGGCTGTCCTTTGTCGGTGCGGCGAGGCTTGAAGATTCCCTGGCCGACGTGCGCGCGCGACAGTGCCGCCGCGTTGTTCTGCATAACCGCCCGGCGCAGTGTCATCAATCCGCCGGTATGGTCATGATGATTGTGGCTGAGAATTACATCTGTGATGTTCGCCAGGTCGATGTGTAACTCCTGGGCGTTGTGCAGCACGGTTTCCGGACGGTCGCCGGTATCGAAAAGGATGCGGTGGCCGTCGACGTCCACGACCGCGGAAAATCCCCATTCTCCGATCCCCTGGTCGGAAGTGAGCATGGTCGACAGCACCTCGACGCGGAGCGATTTCACCTGGTAGTTGCGATCCAGTGTTTGCGCCGCCAGCGCGATGGGCGCGAGCGCCGCGAGAGCGAAAATCGTGAAGGGCTGCATGTCGTTTGCTCCCCAAAGATCTTAACGCATCGCCGCCGGCGGCAGGCAGCCGCCCGTGCCCGCAGCGCCGCCGATAGAATGAACTGTTGCCTCTGCTCCGATGCCCATTGAAGCCACACGCCTGATCCGAAAAATGCGCGGCGGAGCGCAGGCCCATCTGCTTGGCTGCGACGACGGGCACTATTACGTGGTGAAATTCCTGAATAATCCGCAGCACCGCCGGATATTGGTGAACGAGTGGGTGGCGACCGTGTTCCTGCAATATCTCGATATCTCGACTCCGCCGGCCGCCATGGTGAATCTGTCGGCGGATTTTCTGAAGGCCAACCCGGAGGTGCATATCCAGCTCGGCTCGCGCCATCTCGAGGTGCAACCCGGCTGGCACTTCGGATCGCGCTATCCCGGCGATCCCGCCAAGATGATGGTGTACGATTTCATCCCCGATCTCTTGCTCGAAAAAGTCGCCAATCTGAGCCAATTTCTGGGCGTGCTGGTGTTCGACAAATGGATCGGAAACGCCGACGCGCGGCAATCCATTTTCTTCCGGGCGCGCTTGCAGCCGTGGTCGCCGGCTCAGACCGAGCGCCCGCTGAGGCTGGGCTTCGTCGCGTCTATGATGGACCACGGCTTCATCTTCGACGGTCCTCATTGGACTTTCAGCGATTCCCCGCTGCAAGGACTGTATTTCCGGCCGGCAGTTTACCGCAAGGTCCGGTCCTGGGACGACTTTCAGCCGTGGCTCGACCGCGTGACGCATTTTCCCGAGGAAGTGGTCGACCAGGCGCACAAGCAAATCCCCTCAGAATGGCTCGAAGGCGATGAATCCGTGCTCGAGTCGCTGTTGGAGAAGCTGATGGCGCGGCGAAAACGCGTCCCAGACCTCATTCGAGATTCGCAGCGCGGCCGGATCAACCCCTTTCCGGATTGGAAGTGATATAAAATTCGAGGCGATTCGAGGAGGAAACATGCAAGGACTGTCGATTCGCGTTGGCACGGCGACTCTGGCGTTGGTTGCCGCAATCTGCGCTTCGCTGCTGCTTTCGAGCAAACTGGGCGCCCAGCAGCCTGCATCACACGCGCTCGTCTCGCAGGCCCAATACGAGCGCTGGCAGGCCGAGTTGTCCAACTGGGGACGCTGGGGCAAGGACGATGAGATGGGCACTCTGAACCTCATTACGCCAGCCAAGCGAAAGCAGGCGGCCGCGCTGGTGAAGGAGGGGATTTCGATATCGTTGTCCGCGAATGCCAACACCGCCAAAGAGGTCGACAACCCTTGTCCCGTCGAATGGGCCATGCTGACTGCGACCAACGCGGCGGCCTTGGATCGGGTGGCGTATCCGTGCATCCACGGGGCCGGCACGACGCATCTGGATTCGTTCGCGCACATTTTCTTTGGCGGAAAAATGTGGAACGGCTACGCGGTGGCGGGGCTGGTCACAAAGGAGGGCGGCGCGGCGAAGAATTCCATCCTGACCATGAAAAACGGCATCGTCACGCGGGGTGTCTTGTACGATATTCCGCGGCTGAAGGGTGTGCCGTATCTCGAACCCGGACAGCGCATCTATGCCGAGGACCTGGAAGCTTGGGAGAAGCAGGCCGGCGTGCGAGCGGGGTCAGGCGATGCGCTGCTGCTGCGATGGGGGCGCTGGGCGCGGCGCGCGAAGCTGGGGCCCTGGCCGATCGACGAAGGCGCCGCCGGCCTGGATAATTCCGTCATCCCCTGGCTCAAGAAACGCGATATCGCGCTGCTGGGCTGGGAGACGCCCGGGTACGCACCACAGCCTCCGGGCGATCTTTCGAGAATCGCGCTCCATAATTTCGTTCTAACGATCCTGGGCGTTCACCTCATCGACCGCGCCGACTTTGAAGCCTTGAGCGAGGCCGCGGCGGCGCGAAAACGCTGGGAGTTCATGCTGACCGTGGCGCCGTTGCCGATCCCGAACGGAACCGGCTCGCCGGTGAACCCGATCGCGATGTTCTGATGGTCGTCGCGCGGCCGGCGCACAGGACGGCGCGGCCTCCTCATGGTGGACAAAAGGGCGCTGCCGCTTTCGGCACGGTAGTGCCTGAAAGCACTTTTCAGGCACTACCTTCGGCACATGTTTCCGCCGTGTGATAACGTGTAGAGTCTAGCTCGCACTGGAGGAAAACCGATGGAAGCCCTCGGGATGGTGGAAACCAAAGGACTGGTAGGCGCAATCGAAGCAGCCGACGCGATGGTCAAGACCGCCAAGGTGACCTTGCAAGGAAAAGAGTACATTGGCGCGGGATACGTCACGGTCACGGTGCGAGGCGATGTCGGGGCTGTCAAAGCCGCCACCGACGCCGGCGCGGCGGCGGCCCGCCGGGTGGGCGAGCTGGTCTCCGTGCACGTGATCCCGGCGCCGCACTCGGAGATCGAACCAGTGCTGCCGGGCGCCAAGAAGGGCGACAAATCGCTGGGCTGAGCTGAGCGCCACGCTGCTGCGATTGCGCGCGCCGTATGTCCTCGATTTTGAAAGACGCCGATCTCGTCTCGGTCCAGGAAGCCCGCTCCAAAGTTGAAGAGGCGCACGCCGCCTGGCAGCGCTATCGCTCGTTCTCGCAGGAAAAAGTCGACGCGATCGTCGAGCAGATCGCCGCGGCGGCCCGAGCCCATGCCCGCCGCCTGGCCGCGCTCGCGGTCGAGGAGACCGGATACGGCAACGTCAAGGACAAGCTCGCCAAGAATCTGTTGTGCGCCGACGTTCTTCCGCGCGCCATGCGAGGTATGAAAACGGTCGGCGTTGTGCGCGAGATTTCCGAACAGAAGATCGTCGAGATCGCGGTGCCGATGGGGGTGGTGGCCGCCATTCTGCCGACCACGAATCCGACCTCCACCGCGATCTACAAAACGCTCATCTCGCTCAAGGCGGGAAACGCGATTGTGCTCAGCCCGCATCCGCGCGCCAAGAAGTGCACTTGCGAGACCGCGGCCGTGCTCGAGCAGGCGGCATTTCAGGCCGGCGCGCCCCAGGGCCTGGTGGGATGCATCTACAACTCGACGCTGGAAGCGACCAACGCCCTAATGAAACATCCCAAAACCAGTGTCATTCTTTCCACTGGCGGCAGCGGAATCGTGCGCGCGGCTTACTCGAGCGGCAAACCGGCCTTCGGGGTGGGGCCCGGGAATGTGCCGGTGCTGCTCGACACTTCCGCCAACGTCGACGAAGCCATCGCCAAGGTGGTGGAAGGGAAGGCTTTCGATTTCGGCACGGTTTGCTCCAGCGAGCAATGTATCGTGGCCGAGCGCGCCTTGCGCGACCCGATTTTGGCGGCGTTGAAGGCTCGCAAGGCCTACCTGTGCGATGCGCGGCAAACCGAAGCGTTGGCCCGGTTGCTGCTGACACCGAATTTCACCGTGAATCCGGATTGCGTCGGCCAAGCGGCGCCGAAGATCGCGCGCCTGGCTGGATTCGAGGCGCCCGCGGACACTTCGATTCTCGTGGTGGAGATTCAAGGAGTCGGCAAACAGCATCCGTTGTCGGCCGAAAAACTTTCGCCCGTTTTGTCTTTATACTTCGTCCGGGATTTCGGGGCCGCTCTGGACGCCTGTGAAGCGCTGCTTCGATTCGGTGGCCTGGGCCACACCGCCGTGATTCACGCCAGCGATGATGCGCGCATCCGCGAATTTGCCTTGCGCATGCCTGCCTTCCGGGTTCTGGCCAACACGGCCGCGCCGCACGGGTCCACCGGAATCACGACCAATGTGTTTCCGGCCATGACGCTCGGCTGCGGCGCGGTGGCCGGCAACAGCACCAGCGATAACGTAGGGCCGCTGAATCTGATTAACATCAAGAGACTGGCTTATATGACACGCAAGGCCGAAGAAGCTTTTGAGAGCCCGGAAATCGAGGCGTCCGACGCGGGTGGCGTTGACCGGCACGCGGTTGTGGCGGCGGTCGAACGCTACCTGGCAAAGCGCGGGCTGGATCAGCCGCCGCCCATGACGGCGGCGGTCGTGGATCGTTTCCTGACGGGCAAGCGTGGCGACCCCGCGGCCTCGAGCGCTTCCCCGCCCGTCTCTGGCCGCGAGGCGCCTCCCGCCGCGGAGCCGGTTTCGATCGCCGATTTCGTCTGCGAGGACGACGTGCGCCAGGCTCTGAAGCAGTCGAAAAAGATTTATGTCGGCGCCACAAGCATCGTCACGCCCTCGGCCAGAGACCTGGCCCTGCAGCACGATGTCCTCATCCTGACCGATCAAAAGAAGGCGATGCGCAAAGGCGCGACGGAATAGGTTGAAGCGCGAAATGAGAACCAACCTGGACGGATTGAAGGCCGAGATCGAGCAGTACGTGGCAAAGGCGGGAATGATCCTGTTTTACGGCTATTCCCGCGCACTCGATTCTGCGCCGGTGGTGCGCTGGGACTGCGACCAATACCCCGACTACAAAGAGTTCCTTGAAGTGGCCAGAGCGGCCGGCGCCAAGCTGGTTGTTTTTCACCAGCGCAAACTCTCCGTCGACCAGATCGAGGATGCCCTGGAACAGTTGGAGGCCTGCGATTTACCGCGCGAAGAGTATCGCGAGTTCGAAAGGCGTTTGAACCATCTGAAGACTTACGATGGCAAGGTTTGCGCCATCGAACTGTCCTTTGATTATCAAGGCCGCACCTTCCTGTTCGATCTCCGCACGGAATGGTACAAGGTGCTGTCCGATGTGCTGGATGAAATCGAGGTTTTCACGCTGGGCGAGGAGGACGACGATACGCCCATGGGCGGGTATTTTTCCAGGAACTGACTAACGCCGGAATCTACGCTGTTGGGAGGTCGGCCTTCCGAAAGTCGTTTCCGGCAAAAATCAACGGGACTCCGGAGAATCGGGAGACTGCATATGCCAGGCAATCCCCAAAGTTAAGTCCCGCCGGATGGCGACCCTTGCCATAGCGAAGAAACGCATCTACCGCAGTGTCGAGATACTCGGCTCCGAACGGTATGATCTCGACCTCGGCCTCCCGCAGAAATTGAAGCAGCCGCGGACGCGCATCGCGACCCAAACGCGACGAAAGCAGCATGGCCGCTTCGACGGCCGTCGGTGCACCAACTGCAATATCGCCCGCTGCGCCGATGCGATCGAGAATCAACTCGCAGCCTGGCTCTTGCAACATCACGGCGACGATCGCAGAAGAGTCCAAGATGAGCATGACTGGACTAGACGCCCGCGCTGCCGTAGCCGAGAGTCCGCTCCTCCTCTTCCTTCGTCAGACTCTTGCCGCGGACATCAGCTGGAATTTCGGACCAGATTTGATTGCGGAGCAGGGCTTCCAGCCGGTCGCGCCGCGACATTGCGGCAGGCCGAATCCTGAGACGCGCTTTGCGTTCCAGAAGAGCGCGTCGAATGGCTTCCGTTTTGGTCTCCTTCGCCAACCGGGCCACCTCGGTCGCCAGGCGCTCGACTTCACGATTCTTGATGTTCAGCGCCATGGTGTATATCTACCAATATTATACCTTACTTTAAGACTACGCTAACTCCTTGCGCCTAGGCTACAGTAGGACGAAAGATCAAATTGTCCACACCAGCCGCTCTCGCAAGGCCTGCTCCGCACTGGCTGATTCCCGAAGTGGATCGACGGGCGATCGACGAACTGGCAGCGGCGCTGCGCCTTCAGCCGCTGACCGCGCGCGTACTGCTGAACCGGGGATTCAACGATCCTGCAGCTGCGCAGTCCTTCCTCGCGCCGTCCCTCGAACATTTGCACGATCCGCTGTTGCTCACCGGGATACGTGAGGCGGTCGACCGTCTGCGGTTAGCGATTCAGGCCAAAGAAAAGATCCTGATCTATGGCGACTATGACGTGGATGGCACCGTCTCGGTCGTAATTCTGAAGAAAGCCATCGAGCTCGCGGGCGGCGAGGCGAGCCATCATGTGCCGCATCGTCTGAAGGACGGTTACGGCATGCGCTCGGAAGTGATCGAGCGTGCGGCGGCCATGGGCGTTCGCCTGATCGTCAGCGTGGACACTGGCATCCGCGCTCTGGAAGTAGTGCGCGGGGCACGCGAAAAGGGCATCGACGTCATCATCACCGATCATCATTTGCCGGAGGCCGAGCTTCCGCCCGCGCTGGCGGTTCTGAATCCGAACCGGCGCGATTGCAGTTATCCCGATAAAAACCTGTGCGGCGCGGGCGTCGCTTTCAAGCTGGTGCACGCGCTGCTCGCGACCTTGGGCTGGCCGGAAGACAAGCTGAGGCGAATGCTGAAGTCGTTTCTCAAGCTGGTGGCGGTCGCAACGGTGGCCGACGTGGTGCCGCTGGTGGGCGAGAACCGCGTCATCGTGAAGTATGGCCTGGAGGGGTTGAGCCGCGCCCGCAATCCTGGCCTGCGTGCGCTGCTCGAAGTATCCGGCATGCTCGACGGCCGCTCGCCGAGCGCGCGCCAGGTGGCGTTTCAGCTCGCTCCGCGCATCAACGCAGCCGGCCGCATGGACGACGCCGAAAACGTCATCCGGATGTTCCTCACCGAGGATTTCGAGTGCGCGCGAAGGCTGGCCGCGAGTCTCCATTCGCTCAATCAGGAACGCCAGGAGACCGAGGCGGAAATCGTGCGGCTGGTCTTAGAAGAATGCTGCCGGCTTCCGGTCACTGATGAGCAGGCCGCCCTGGTGTTTTGCGGACGCGGCTGGCATCGCGGCGTGGTCGGCATCGTCGCCAGCCGGTTGGTGGAGCGCTTCTGCCGGCCGGTCTTCGTTCTGAGCGAGGGAGAGGACGGCGAAACGCAAGGGTCGGGCCGGAGCATCCCGATCTTCCACCTGCTCGATGCGCTGGAATCGATGCCTGATCTGTTCACTCGCTTCGGCGGACACAGGCAGGCGGCGGGCGTCAGCATGGTTTCAGAACGAGTCGCGGAATTTCGGCGGCGGCTCAACGCCTACGCCGCCGAGCGGCTCACGCCGGCCGATTTCCGGCCCCAGCTTGCCATCGACGCGCTGGTGGATCTCAAAGAATTGACCACAGGTCCGGCCGTCCAAGAGATCCTCGCGATGGCGCCGTTCGGCTTCGGCAATCCCGCGCCGGTGCTGGCAATCCTGGATGCCGAGATCGCCGCCGCGCCCGTGCCGCTCAAAGAAAAACATCTGCGCGTGCAACTGCGGCAAAGCGGGCGAAACTTGATGTCGACGGGTTGGAACTTGGCCGAACGAGCCGCGGAATTCCCGGCCGGCGCGCGAGCGGACGCCGCGTTCTCGGTCGAACACGACGCCTACGGGGAGAGTCGCGGGTGGGGCGGCTGGTCAGCGACCTTGCGGGATCTTCGCCTTCGCCCTTCTCTCGGGCCCACGCTCTAGGAGTGCGGCGAACCGGGCGACTTCTTCCGCGAACGCTTCGAACAGTCTTCGATCCGCCTCGCTGACCAGAACTCGATCTTCGGGATGCCACTGCACGGCCACGACAAATGCCTCGCCGGGTTGCTCCAGCGCTTCGATGACACCATCGCTCGAAACGGCCGAAACGATCAAGCCTTCACCCGGCTGATCCACGGCCTGATGGTGGCGCGAGTTCATCTCGTGCTCGCCCTCGCCGATGATGGACTCGAGGCGAGTGCCGGGAGCCACTCGGACCGTGTGGGCCGCGCTGTGCCGTCCCGGTGCGTCACCCGGCTTCTTGAAACGATGAGGGCTGCTGGAAGGCAGGTGCTGGATAAGCGTGCCTCCACAAACGACATTGAGCAATTGCATGCCCCGGCAGATCGCTAACAGCGGCTTACCGGTAGCCAGGACTTCTTGGACCAGCCGCGTCTCGAGTTGATCGCGCGGATCGTCGGGGTGATCCGTTTCAGGGGCCGGTGGCTGCCCATAGCGCGTGGGGTTCACATCCGTGCCGCCGGTGAGCACCAGCCCTTCCAGCGACGCGAGCGAGCGCGGAACATCCGGTGAAATACGCACCGGCTCAATACCAGCCTGGCGAAGCGCGGCTTCGTATGGATCCAGCTTACCTGCGTTACGGAAAGCGATGGCTGCTCGCATCTGAGCCCAGCTTAACAATTGCCGCAGGCCGGCGCGCGTACAATCAAAGCGTGGACTACCGCGTCGAACGCGACACCATGGGCGAGATGCGCGTTCCGGCCGATGCGCTGTACGGCGCGCAGACGCAGCGCGCGGTGGAAAATTTCCCGATCAGCCGGCTGCGGTTCCCGCGTGCATTTATCCGTGCGCTGGGATGGATCAAGAGCGCGGCGGCGCGAGTCAACGGGCGGCTTGGCCAACTGCCGGCCGATCTGGCCGCTGCCATCGAAAAAGCCGCCGAAGACGTCGCCGCCGGCAGATACGACGATCAGTTCGTGGTCGACATTTTCCAGACCGGCAGCGGCACCTCCACCAACATGAACGCCAACGAGGTGATCGCGCACCTGGCGAAAGCGCATCCCAACGACCACGTCAACCGCGGACAGTCCAGCAACGATGTCATCCCGTCGGCCATCCATGTCGCGGCGGCGACGCTGGTGCACGAACAACTATTGCCGGCGATGGCGGGCCTGGCCGCTTCGCTCGCACGCAAGGCCGAAGAATTTCGGGACATCGTCAAGATTGGGCGCACGCATCTGCAAGATGCCGTGCCGATGCTGCTCGGCCAGGAGTTCGGCGGCTACGGAGCGCAGGTGGAGCTGTGCGCCGGCCGCGTCCGGGCCGCGCTCGAAGGGATGTACGAGCTGGCGCTGGGAGGCACGGCCGTCGGCACGGGATTGAATGCGATTCCCGGTTTCGCCGCAGCCGTGATCGCCGAGCTTGCCCGGCGCACCGGCCTGCCGTTCCGGGAAGCTCGCAACCATTTCGAAGCGCAAGCCGCCAAGGACGCCGTCAGCTTTTTAAGCGGCGCGCTCAAGACCTACGCCGTGGCGCTGACGAAGATCGCGAACGACATCCGCTGGCTCGCCTCCGGCCCCCGCTGCGGGCTGGGCGAGCTGAAACTCCCGGAGACGCAGCCCGGTTCCAGCATCATGCCCGGCAAAGTGAATCCGGTGATCGCCGAAAGCGTTTTGATGGCCTGCGCGCAAGTGATCGGCTACGACGCGGCCATCACCTGGTGCTGCGCGGCAGGCAATTTCGAGCTGAACGTCATGATGCCGGTGATGGCCTACGATCTGCTGGAAGCAATCGAGCTGCTGGCGGCTTGCTCGCGCAATTTCGATCAGCGCGCCATTCAGGGCCTGGAGGCCAACTCCGTCCGCGCATCGGGCTTCGTGGAGCAATCGCTCGCCATGTGCACCGCGCTCGCACCGGAGATCGGTTACGAGCGCGCCGCAGCTATCGCCAAAGAAGCTTACCGCAGCGGCCGTACGGTACGCGAGGTCGCGCTGGAAGCGAGCGGAATTCCGGAAGGCCGGCTGAATCAGTTGCTCGACCCAAAGAGCCAGACTGGCGCCTAGCGTGTTGGCACGTGCCGTTGAGCTTCGCCGCCGGGCGGGTTGGTGTAGCACTTCCCTTGACAACCGGGCCGGAACATGGCACTGCTAGAGAACGCTATAATCGGGTAGCTCCGCGTTGCGGGGCGATTATTCTCTGCGTGGAGCAGTAAGGAAACGTTATGGCGTCACTGAATCGTTGGTGGATCGCGGTGGCCGGAGTGTGCCTCCAAATGGCTTTGGGAGCGGCCTACGCCTGGAGCGTATTTCGCATTCCGCTGGTGAAGGAATTCGGTTGGAGCATCTCCCAAGTCTCATTCACCTTCACAATTTGCTGGTTCTTCCTCGGCTGCACGTCGGTGTTGGGCGGCTTCTGGATGAATCGAAGCGGCCCCAGAATCGTGGCGGTCTTTGCGGGCCTGATGTGGGGTGGAGGCGTATTTCTGGCGAGCTTCTCGGCGCATAAGTTGTGGTGGCTGTATCTTACTTACGGCATCATCGGAGGAACGGGGCTCGGAATGGGTTACATTGTTCCGATCGCCGTTCTGGTGAAGTGGTTTCCCGAACATCGAGGACTTATCACCGGCATCGCCGTGGGCGGCTTTGGGGCCGGCTCGCTAATCTCGGCGCCCATGGCTGGTAAACTGCTGCAGAGCGTCGGGCTGATGCCCACCTTCGCATATCTCGGCGTTGCCTACGGCGTAGTCGCAATCTGCTCGGCCCTGTTCATGCGGAATCCTCCGGAGGGCTGGACGCCCGAGGGCTGGACTCCGACGGCGGCGCAGCTTTCCCAGCGGTCGGATCGGGAATACACGCTTCCCGAGTCGCTGAAAACCTGGCAATGGTGGGCCCTGTGCGGCCTAATGTCCATCAACACCATGGCGGGCTTGTCGGTGGTTTCCCAGGCTGCGCCCATCTTTCAAGAGTTAGGCAAGATGAGCGCCGTCACAGCGGCGAGTCTGGTGGGCGTCATCAGCATCGGCAATGGATTGGGCCGTGTCTTCTGGGCTTGGATTTCAGACGTCACTACGCGGAAGAAGGCTTTCTTCACGATGTACCTGGTGCAGGCGTTGCTGTTCTGGACATTTCACTCCATCAATTCCGCCACTCTTTTGTTCATCTCCACTTTCATCATCGTGGTCTGTTACGGAGGCGGGTATGGGATCACGCCGGCCTTCGCGGCGGACTACTTTGGCCCGCGCAACGTGGGACCGATTTTCGGGCTGATGTTGCTTCCGTGGGCGTTTCCAGCCGCGTTTGGCCCGCTGCTGTTCGCCTACCTGCGACAAGCTACGGGCGGTTATAACCAGGCGCTTTACTTAATCGCGGGCATGATGACGGTGGCGATGATCCTTCCGATCCTGGTCTCGCCGCCGCGCGGCCACAAGGCCGCTAAGGAGTCGCCAGTCGGCGGAGTAGCTTTCCAAGCGGTGTCTGGAAGCGACAGCAAGGCATAGCGCCCCGCACGCTAAAAGCGGCGCAGCGACGCGAGCAGCGCGTAGGTGTTGCCGTAACCCGATAAAACTACCGTATGCACGGGGCGCCAATCGCGGTCCAGCGCGCCGATGTAGCTGGTTTCGCCGGAGCCTTGTCCCATCAGGACCACGTAGATTCGCAGGCGGGGATACCAGAGCAGGTGGAACTGACGGCCCCGGGAATCGGTTTGCCAGACATCGCGCGCGGGTCGTCCCAGAGAACGCAGCACGGATTCGTGGTCGTCGGAGGCGTTCAGTCCCAAGTCCTGCGGCGCCGGAGCGTAGAAGGCGCGCGATGCAATCAAGCCCCCGCGGAACAGGCTGATGGCGAGGACGCATCCGGCCAAGCCCAGCGCCACACCCGCCAGCACCATTTTGGGGATGCGCGATCCGGCGTCGTCCTCCAGCCGAATCCCTACCACCGGTGCCCGCGCAGCCGGGCGCTGCACAGCCGGCCGCGCCAGAGAATCATTCACCGCCAGCGGCATCTCGATGACGCGCTTTTTCAGCGGGCACACGGCGCCCGACCGGAACTCGAGTTCCGTCAGCAGCCCGACGATTCTCACGGGCGCTTCTACGCTCGAGACGTCGCCAACATAACGGCGGGGAATCGAGATCGTTTCATTACTGCGCGTGTTGCGGACCAGCACTTCCGACCAGGTGGCGCTCTGATAAATCCAGTCATTGTGCTGGATATTTTGGATCGCGGGGTAAAACGAAAATGAGCGCGCGCCGAGCTGCGCGATGGGCGGCGGAATGGACGGCGCAGACATCGCTTCTATCTTATAACCGCCCAGGTGCGGACGTGCTCCTGTCAGCCCTTGGCTTTCTTTACTTCCTCTACCAGGGCCGGAACTACCTCGAACAGATCGCCCACGATGCCATAATCCGCCACCTCGAAAATGGGCGCGTTCGCGTCTTTGTTGATCGCGACGATGGTCTTGGCGCCCTTCATTCCCACCAGGTGCTGGATAGCGCCGGAGATGCCGACCGCCAGATACACCTTGGGCGAAACGGTCTGGCCGGAACTGCCCACCTGGCGCTCCATCGGCAGCCAGCCGCTGTCGCAAATCGGCCGCGAGGCCGCCAGCTCGGCGCCTAGCGCTTTGGCCAGCTCCTCGACGATGGGGATGTTTTCCTTCTCCTTGATGCCACGGCCGACCGAGACGATGATCTCAGCGGCGGTCAGGTCCACCGCGCGGGCGGATTCGCGGAACGGATCGAGCGGCTTGGCACGGATCTGGCCCGCCGTCAGCTCGGGCGCGAAATTCTCTACGCTTGTGGAGCCGTCCTGGAGCTGGTCCGCGCGAAACGCACCCGCCTGCACGGATGCGAAATGCGGCCCGGCGCCGGCGGCTTTCACATCGGCGCTGAGCTTGCCCTGAAAGAGTTGCCGCGCAAAAACCGGCGCGCCGGACTCGATGCGAAAACCGATCGTGTCGCTGATCAGAACCTGTCCAAACCGCGTGGCCAGTTTGGGTGCGAAATCGCGCACCTGGTAGGTGTGCGGGAACAGAACCAAGGATGGCGCGGCTTTGCGAATCAACTGCTCGAGCGCGGCCGTGTAGCCGTCGGCCGTGTAGGCGCCGAGCAGGGCATGTTCGACGGCGTACACGCGATCGAGTTTCTTGCGCGCGGCCTCGCCCGCCAGCGCGCCGATTCCCTGCCCCGCCACCGCCGCGGAAGCGGTCAGACCAATCTGAGCGGCCAACTGCTGGCCGGCCGCCAGGGTCTCCCACGACATCCGGTTCCAGGCGCCGCCGCGCTGCTCCATCACCACCAGCACGCCGCTCATATCACGCGCACCTCGAACTTGAGTTTCTCCACCAGCTTCGCCGCCGCTTCCTTAGCGCTGCCTTCCAGGATTTGAGTTTGTTTGGTTCGCTGCGGAAGATAGACGCGTTCGATGATGGCCGAAGGCGCCGTCGCGACGCCCAGTTCCGCCGCGGTGACGCGCTTGATCTCCTTGGTCTTGGCTTTTTTGATGCCCATCAGCGTGGCATAGCGCAGCTTGTTGATCCCGGATTGAATGGTCAGCACGGCGGGCAGCGGCATCTCGACATTCTGGAACCAGCCGTCCTCGAGTTCGCGCTTGACGCGAATTCCCGCAGCGGTGTTCTCCACAGCCATGATGATGGTGGCGCTCGGCAGGCCGAGGATCTCAGCCATCACGACGCCGGTCTGTCCAGAGCCGAGGTCGTCGGATTGCAACCCGGTCAGAATCAAATCGGGTTTCTCCGGCTCGGCCGCTTTGGCGAGCAGCCTGGCGATGCCCAGCGTGTCGAGCGACGCCAGGTTCTCCTCCTCGATGTGGATGGCCCGGTCCGCGCCTTTGGCCAGCGCCTCGCGGATAGTCTGTGAGGCGCGCGCCGGACCCAGGCACAGCGCGATCACCTCGCCGCCATGCTTTTCCTTGAGCCGCAGCGCTTCTTCGAGAGCGTAGGCGTCCGGCTCATTGATCTCGAAGCTGAGATCGCTCTCCTGAATCCAGCGGCCGCTCGCGTCGATCCGAAGCTGCGAATCGCGCACCGGAACCTGTTTGATGGAAACGATGATTTTCATGACTTAGCCGGAGCGGCGAGCGGAAGCGGACCGATCACCCCGTAAACCTTTTGAAGATGAGGCAACCGTTGGTCCCGCCGAAACCGAAGGAATTGGAGAGCGCGTAATCGATCTGCATGGGCCGCGACTGGTTGGGCACGTAATCCAGATCGCACTCCGGATCCGGAAATTCGTAGTTGATGGTGGGCGGCGCCACCTGGTCGCGCAGCGCGAGCACCGTGATGCCGGCCTCCAATCCACCGGCGCCGCCCAGCAGGTGCCCGGTCATGGATTTGGTGGAACTCACCGCCAACTTGTAGGCGTGCTCACAAAACGCGCGCTTGAGAGCCACGGTTTCGATCTTGTCGCCGAGATCGGTTGAGGTTCCGTGCGCGTTGACGTAGTCGACCTGCTGCGGCTCGATGGCGGCATCGCGCAGCGCCGCGCGCATCACGCGGAAAGCGCCGTCGCCGTCTTCCGACGGGCTGGTGATATGATGCGCGTCCCCGCTCATGCCGTATCCCACGATCTCGGCCAGAATGTTGGCGCCACGTTGGCGCGCCAGTTCCAGTTCTTCCAGAATCAGGATGCCCGCGCCTTCGCCCACCACGAAGCCGTCGCGCTGGGCGTCCCAGGGGCGCGAGGCTTTCTCCGGCTGATCGTTGCGCTGCGAGAGCGCGCGCATGGCCGCGAATCCTCCAATCGACATAGGAGTGACGGCCGCTTCGGCTCCTCCGCAAATCATCGCGTCCGCGTCCCCGCGCTGGATGATCTTGAAGGAATCGCCGATCGAGTGAGCGCTGGACGTGCAGGCCGTGGCGGTGGCTGAATTCGGACCCTTGGCGCCGCTGCGAATAGAAACGTAGCCCGAGGCCAGGTTGATGATGGTGGCGGGAATAAAAAACGGGGAGATGCGGCTGGGCCCTTTTTCGAGCAGCGTCTTGTGCTCGCGCTCGATCACTTCGAATCCGCCGATGCCGCTGCCGATGTAAACGCCCACGCGCTCGGCATTGTGCGCATCGATTCGCAAACCCGACTGAGCCAGCGCAAATTCGGTCGCCGCGATTCCGAATTGAATGAAGCGGCCCATTTTCTTGATTTCTTTGCGCTCGATGTAGCGCGCCGGGTCGAAGTTCTTCACTTCCCCGGCGATGCGGCAGGCAAAATCAGTGGGATCGAATTGTTCTATCCGGGAAATGCCGTTGCGGCCTTCGCGGATAGCCTGCCACGTCTCCTGGGTGCCGATACCCAGCGGGCTCACCAGCCCCACACCACTCACTACAACTCTGCGCGACAAATCCTGGCCCCCCGCGATCTACTTCTTCTTCTTGGCTTCGATGTAGTCGATCGCGTCCTTCACCGTGATGATCTTTTCAGCATCCTCGTCGGGTATGTCGATATCGAACGCCTCTTCAAACGCCATCACCAGCTCCACGATATCGAGCGAATCCGCGCCAAGATCATCCACAAAGGAGGCCGTGTTGTCCACCTGCGCTTCATCCACACCCAACTGCTCCACGATGATCTGCTTCACTCTTTGTTCAACCGACATGAATCCTCCAAGACGTCTGCAAACTCATTGATTCTAGCGATGATGGCGGTTAGCCGCAAGTCGCGCCATGCTGAGGGTCGCTATAGCACTCTGATTCACTGGCCTCGAACGACTGGTTAGAATCAGATCAGTGCGGTTCAGATACCTTTGGATCTCAAAGACGATTGTAGCTCAGTCCGCCCGCCGGTCCGCTGAGGCTCGCCGGTGAGCCGCATCATTTACCTGCACGGCTTCGCCAGCAGCCCAGGTTCGAAGAAAGCGCGCTTCTTTCAACAACGGTTCGCCGAGTTGGGCATCGGGCTGGAGATTCCCGATCTCGCCGAGGGCGAATTCGCGCGCCTCACCATCAGCGGGCAGCTCAAAGTGATCGAACGAACCAGCCTCGCCGAACCGGTGACTCTCATGGGATCGAGCCTGGGCGGATATCTGGCGGCGCTGTATGCCGCCCGGCACGCCGAGGTCGAAAAGCTGGTGCTGCTCGCGCCCGCGTTCTGCTTTCTGAAGCGCTGGACGGAGAGCCTGGGTCCGGTGGCGATGGAGAAGTGGCGCAGCAGCGGTTCGCTGGAAGTGTTTCACTACGGCGAAGGGCGGGCCGTACCGCTCGGTTATCAGCTGATCGAGGACGCCGCGTCGTACGAAGACTACCCCGAGGTCCGGCCGCCCGTGCTCATCTTTCATGGCAGGAACGATGCGGCTGTTCCACCGGACTATTCCGTGACCTTCGCGCGAAAGCATCCCGGCACCGTGCTGCATCTGCTCGATTCCGATCACGAACTGCTCAACGTCCTGGACGATATGTGGATGGAGACGGAAACGTTCCTGTTTGGCGGTCAGGACGTGGGCAGCTCGACGCGGTCGTAGATGCGCGCCAGCGGCAGCAAAACCCCGATAGAATCGAGCTTCAGTTCATCCTCGAGCTTGTCGTAGGCGCGGAACGTCCAGGAGCCCGCCTCGCCCCGGGCGTAGTGCTCGACGCGGATTCTGTCCTGCTCCACCAGAATGTAGTCCTTCAAAGACTCGACGCCCAGATAGTGCTGGAATTTGACTCCGCGATCATACTTCTCGGTGCTGGGGGAGAGGACCTCGAAAATTGCGGTGGGGTTCAGGAGAATATCCTGACGATCATCTGCCACCCGAGCCTTTCCGCATACGACGGTACCATCCGGATAGGCGTACATGCGACCCGGTAAGACACGCACGCGGAGATCCGAGGTGAATGCCTGGCAGTCGCTATCGCGCAAACCCGCGCCAAGTTCGACAATGATATTTGCCCCGATGCGCGAGTGACGCATCGAGCCGCCCGACATGGCCCACATCTCGCCATCCAGGAACTCGCTGCGCACCTCGGCCGCGCGGTCCAGCGCGAGGTACTGCTCTTCGGTAACTTTGGCAAATGGATTCGAGGCCACTCAGCCCACCTGCTGGCGGTGCAGCATCCAGCTCAGATTTCCACCCACGCCCCCTTTTTCGCACTCTGAGCCGCCTTCTCCAGCAACAGCATCCCGATTAAACCGTCCTCGAACGTCGGATAATCCACCGGAGCCGATGCATCCGCCACGCGCGCGTAGAAGCGCTTGAACACCTGCTTGTGGGTGTCATCGTAGCCTTCACTGTGCCCACCCGGCAGATCGGCGAAAGCGGCGGCCTCAGGATAGAGCAGCGCCGGATCTTTCAGGATCACCTGGTTCGGTGCATCGCGCCGGCCGATCCACAGCTCATCCGGCCGCTCCTGATTCCACGACACACCGGCCTTGGTCCCGTAGATGTCGAAGGTGAACATATTCTTGCGGCCCGCCGACATTTGACTCACGGTAAACGCGCCGCGCGCACGATCGCCCAACCGCAACAGCACCGATCCGAAGTCCTCCGTGTCGATTGGCGCCGATTCGTAATCCTGCGCTTGAAGCATTTTCCCGGCGAAAGTCTGGACCGATTGCCTCGGCCGCTTGCGCGTCTTATGAAACGTGGCGAGATCCGCGCACAGCGCCGAAATCCTCAGCCCCGTGAGGTGCTGGATTAGATCCATCCAATGCGAGCCGATGTCTCCCATCGCGCGCAGCGGCCCGTTGGCCTTGGAATCCACCCGCCAATTCCAATCGGTATCCCACAGCAACCAATCCTGCGAATAAGTCCCCTGCACGATGAGGATCTCGCCCAGATCCCCGCGCTCGATCATACGCCGGACTTGCTGCACTACGGGGTAGTAGCGCAAGTTGTGCTGGATACAATTCGCCAGGCCAGTCCGCCCGGCCAACGCCACCAGCTCCCGCGCCTGGCTCACCGAAACCGTGAACGGTTTTTCGCACAGCGCGTGCTTTCCCGCTTGCAGCGCCGCCTGGCACATCGAATGATGCAGAGCGTTGGGCGCGAGCACATGCACGGCGTCGATGGTTCCGTCTTCGAGCAGCGTCCGATAATCTCCGGTGGTCTGATCGACTCCGATGCTTAATCCGAACTGCCGCGCCTTGTCGTCGCTCGAGCCCGCCACGGCCGCCACTTCCACGTTGCCCAGCCGCCGCACGTTCTCGGCATGCACCTTACCCATGAAACCGGTGCCGATGATGGCCGTCCTCAATTTCTTCATGACGAACCTGATCGTTTGCGCGATTGTGGCTGCACGAGTGTAAACTGAGATTGTACAGGAATGCTCGTCAGAGTCAGATTCGGAACGGGCCCGAACGTACGCCAGAAGCACCGCAAGAATCAGCACGTCGCGCTGGCGCTGGCCGCGCTCGCAACGCCCGCGGCAGTAATGGCGCTGGCGCTCGCCTTTTGGCGACTGGCGGCCGATCTGAGGATCGCCGGCGAATTCCCCATCACCGAAGGCTTCTTTTCCCATTGGCAGATCTGGCTTGCGGCAGGCGCGCTGCTCCAGCTTGGCGGCATCCTGCTCAATCGCTACGGAAAAGCGGAAGCCGTACTCCCGAAAACAGTAGAAGCGCGCGAACGCTAACGCTGCAACCAGGCAGCTCGACGTAATGGTACCTTCGCTCTGTGGCGATCAGCCACACGCCTGTGCGTTGCAAGAACTCATCTTTGGATTTGATGCATCCATCCTCCGGCGCTAATCGTAAGCATCAGTAGAGCTCGAGGCGACGCGGCTTTTTCAGAAACTTTGGCGACTCTCGTGCATCTAGTTGTCCAGAGGGAGTTGAATGTCGGTGACAAGAATCGGAGGAGCGTTGCAGCCTGCTTGGGCGCGAGCGACGACGGCAATCGTCGAAACCAGTTCCAGCTTCGGCACCAGGCTTCAACCATTCCTTGAATACAGCGTTGCGACCGCGCGCGACGCGTTTCAGCAACAGCTCGCTAACGTGCTTGTCACTCTGCTTACACCCACCGCGCTGCTGGCGTTGGTCTTCGCTCTGTGGAGATTCAGCGCGGATCTCGGCTGGACCGGGTCTTTTCTCATCACCGCCGGACTCTTTTCGCACTGGCAGGTTTGGGCGGCGCTCGCGATCGTCCTCAAGGCTCTTGCGTCGTCGATCCAGACCAAAACGCACGCACGGGCGAAAACATCTGACGAAAACTGATCGTGGTTCTGATATTCTGAGTCTAGGCGGGCTCTCCCCTCATGTCTTTCCGCAGTAGAACCCGGACAGCCGGAATCTTCTATGTTCCGGGCTTTCCCAGGGGCGTCAAGTGGCTCCTGATCAGCAACGTCGCTATATTCCTCCTGGACTTTTTCGCGCGGTTTGGCGATCTGCATGGGCCGATCATCGTCCTGTTTGGGCTCACTCCCGCCTCGGTTGTCAAAGATTTCGCCGTCTGGCAGTTGCTGACTTACTTATTTCTTCATGGTGGCATAGGGCACATACTCTGGAATATGCTGGCGCTGTGGATGTTCGGCGCGGATCTGGAGGGCGTCTGGGGAACGCGGCGCTTTCTCCAGTTTTATTTTTTCTGCGGAATCGGTGCGGGCGTTTGCGTCGTCATCGCCAACTATCTGCTGCCGTGGGGAAATCCCCTGATACCGACCATCGGGAGTTCCGGGGCGATCTTTGGCATCCTCATGGCTTACGCCATGCTCTACCCCACGCGTACCATCCTGTTCGGCTTCTTGATCCCGATCCAGGTGAAGTACTTCGTCATGATCATCGGTGCCATCGCGTTTTTGAGCTCCTTCCAGGTCAACAGCGGCGTCAGCGAATTCGCCCATCTGGGCGGCTTGCTCTTCGGCTATCTCTTCTTGAAGGCCCCGAAGAACCTGCAGTTCGACCTGACGGGACCTGTTCGCCGCCAATACACCGATTGGAAGCTCCAGCGCGCCAAGAGGAAATTCCAGGTCTACCTGCGGAAGCAAGGTTCAGACCGCGGCCCCAGAGTCCATTAACCGGTTTAATATAGGAGATGTGGAGGCGGAAACGCTTGCCCCCGGGAATCGCCGTATGAAAGCATTGAAACTCTTAATCGTTGCCGCAGTGGTGTGCTTGCTGGCCGGAGTCGGCTCGCGGTTCGCTTCGGCGCAAGGACCTCAATCGCAAAGTTCGGAGACCGTCGCCAAACCGAAGAAGAAGGACGCACCGGCCGAGGAGAGCACCGAACAACCTAAGATCCCGTCCAAATTCACAAAGAAGGACAAGGATGTCCCCGAAGGCCTCCCGACCTTCCGCAGCGATGTCACTACGGTGCAACTTGAGGTTGCAGTGCTGGATAACAAAGGGCACTTCATCCCCAACATCCCACGCGGTAACTTCCGCGTTCTCGAGGACAGCGTTCCGCAGCAGATCAGCAGTTTCTCGACCAACGCCGACGCGCCCATGACTATCGCGACGGTCATCGAGTTCAATGCGCAGTTCCAGCAGCTTTACTCGGAAGGCTGGTACGAGACTCTGGTGGCGATTTACGGCTTCGTCGAGACGCTGAAGCCGGAGGACTATGTGGCGGTGGTGGCTTACGATCTGAAAACCGAGATACTTTCCGACTTCACTACCGACCGCTCGAAGACGCAGGAGGCGCTGGAGCGCTTGCGCGTTGCGGGATTCTCGGAGTCGAACATGTATGACGCGCTGGTCGACACCGCGCAACGCATGAGCAATATCGAGGGCCGTAAGGCCATTCTGTTGATCGCCACCGGGCGCGACACTTTCAGCAAGCTCACGTTTGACAAGGCGCGCAAGGCGATTCAGGAAGCGGGCGTGCCGATTTACGCAATCAGCCTGCTGCAGGCTCTCCGAATCATGCTGGATCCGTATATGAGCGGACCCGAGCGGCTGGACTTCCTGCAAGCCGACAACCAGTTGAACACTTTCTCGCGCGAAACGGGTGGCCAGGCGTTCTTCCCGCGCTTCATCGCCGAATACCCTTCCATCTACAAGTCTGTCTCGGATGCCCTGCGCAACCAATACTCGCTCGCCTACCAACCGTCGAACCAGGCCAAGGATGGCAAATTCCGCAAGCTGAAAGTGGAACTGGTCGATCCGGCCAACGGCAACCCGCTGCGGATCGTGGACGGGAAGGGCAAGCCGCTGAAGTACAGCATCATCGCCAAGCAAGGTTACACTGCGCCGCACGAGGTGGAGTGATCCGGCTGGCGGGCTACACATCTCGACCCTCGCAGTCAAGCTCTCGATCTTTCGTTTTTCCAGTCTCATAGAAATTCGTTGACAGCGATTTACAACTCTGTTAACTTCGTCTGGTCGCGGCGGATGACCAACTCTTCTTCGTACAACCTCTCGGGACGGATTCTGATTGTTGACGACAACGTTCTGGGACTGGCCGCGCGGCGCAGCGTGCTGGAGGAGCTGGGACACAAAGTCACTACTTGCGGAGCGCCGCAGGACGCCTTGGAGCTGTGCGGCAAACACCGCTACGATGTGGTGGTCACGGACTACAAGATGCCCAAGATGAACGGCGTTGAATTCATCGGCCGTCTGAAAAAGCAGAATCCCAACGTGGCCGTGATTCTGATCTCCGGTTTCACCGACACGCTCGGACTCAACGAAGCCAACACCGGCGCCGACGTGGTGATGCAGAAGAGCGCGCATGAGGTCACGCTCCTGATCCGCTCCGTGAACCGGCTGCTGCGCCAGCAAAAGCCGGGCCGCAAACCACCCCACTCGCACGCGTCGAACAAGAGCGAGAAGCGAAAAGGCGGCCGTTAAGGGATTCGCCTTACCTTCATCGCAGGCGAAAAAACTGCGGCTCAAGAAGCGCAGCGCGTGCGCTAAAGTAGAGTCAGATGATCCTGCGCCGCGCTGTGATCGCGCTCAGCCTGTCGGCCCTTTCCTTCGGCGCCACGATCCGTTCCAAAGAAGCCAGGAAGATTCCCGAGCAAAACATTCCGGCCGTACGGAGCTGGATGCGGGCCATGAGCCTGCGCGACAAGGTCGCGCAATTAGTGGTGATGCCGATTCTGGGCGAGCCGGTGAATACCCGTTCGGCCGCCTTTCGGAAATACCAGCATTTCGTCCGTGACCTGCGCGTGGGCGGCGTCATCGTCACCGGGAACACGCAGAACGGCAGCGTCCGCAACGCCGAGCCGTACGCCATGGCGGCGATGCTCAACCGCTTGCAGAGGCTGGCCAAACTGCCGCTGCTGGTGGCCGCCGACTTCGAGCGCGGCGCTTCCATGCGCGTGACTTCCACTACGCCCTGGCCGTATGCGATGGCGTTCGCCGCCGCCAACGATCTGGACGGCATCAGTTTCGAAGCCAGCGAAACGGCGCGTGATGCTCGCGCCATGGGCGTGACCTGGATCTTTGCACCTGTTGCGGACGTCAACAATAACCCCGAGAACCCTATCATCAACATTCGCTCCTTCGGCGAGAACCCCGAGCAGGTGGCAAGCTTCGTGCGGGCCTACATCAAGGGCGCTCATTCCGAGAGCCGGAGCCCGGTGCTGGTGACGGCCAAGCACTTTCCGGGCCATGGCGACACCGCGCAGGACAGTCACTTGGGCCTGGCGCGCCTGGACGCGGACCGCCATCGCATCGAGACCGTGGAGCTGGAACCTTTCCGCGCGGCCATTGCCGCCGGCGTAGATGCCGTCATGACGGCACATCTGGCCGTGCCCGCGCTGGAGCCCGTGGACGAACCCGCCACCGTCTCCTCCAACATCCTGACTGGACTGCTGCGCGGGGAATTGAACTTCCACGGCATCGTGGTCACTGACGCGATGGACATGCAGGGGCTGGCGTCCCTCTTCGATAACGGCGAAGCCGCCGTGCGGGCCATCCAGGCCGGCTCGGATGTGTTGCTGATGCCTCGCCGGGCCGAGGACGCCATCAATGGAGTCGTGTCGGCGGTGCTCAACGGCCGAATCTCGCGCCAGCGCATCGACGAGAGCGTTGCTCGAGTACTCGCGGCTAAGATTCGCCTGGGCTTGAATCGCAAACGGACCGTAAATCTGGAAGAGATTGCCGACGTGGTAGGCTCGCCCGAAGCCGAGGAGCGCGCGCAGCAGGTCGCCGATCGCGCCGTGACGCTGGTGAAGGACGAGAAGGACTCGCTGCCGCTGCGCCGCCCCGAGACAAGCTGCCTGATTGCTTTGAGCGAAGGCCGCCGCAGCCTGCAGGGCCAGCGCCTGCTGGAAGAAGTCCGGAAGCAAGCCCCGAACATGACCTCTTTCCTGCTCGATCCCGGCCTGAGCAAGGCGGATCTCGACCAGGTCGTCGAAAAAAGCGCCGCGTGCAGCCAGGTCGTGGTGGCCGCCTACGTCAGTGTGAGCGCCTATCGAGGGAATGTGGCCCTCAGCGGCAACTATCCGGAATTCCTCAATGCTCTCATTGCGGGCAAAGCTCCCGTGACCTTGGCGGCGCTCGGCAATCCGTACCTGGTTCGCAGCTTTCCGGGCGTCAGCGCCTATCTCACTACCTTCAGTCCCACACCCACCTCCGAGACAGCGCTCGCCAAGGCGCTCTTCGGCGGCATCCCGGTTGGCGGCCATCTGCCGGTCACCATTCCCGGCATCGCCAAGTTTGGAGACGGCTTGCAGGTTCCAGCAGCGCCTAAGTCACAGAAGGGGTCGTAAGAATGCTTGAGATCACGTGGCTCGGCCACGCCACTTTTCAGTTCCGCCTGGATTCGGGTGAAGTATTGGTCATGGATCCCTGGGTGGACGGCAATCCCAAGTATCCGTCGCACCACAAGTTCGACCGGATCGACGCCATTCTGATTTCGCATGCGCACTTCGACCACATCCACGACGCAGTCCCGCTGGCCAGGAAGTTCAAGCCCAAGGTCATCGCCATCTTTGAGACCTGCGTCTGGCTGACATCCAAGGGTGTCGAGAACTGCAGCGGCATGAACAAGGGCGGCACGCAGGACGTCGTGGGCGGCGTGAAGGCGACCATGACCCACGCCGTTCATAGTTGCGGAATTCAGGACGGCGACCAGATTCTCTACGGCGGCGAGGCGGCCGGCTACGTGTTGCACTTCCCGGATGGCCGCGCGCTGTACTTCGCCGGCGATACCAACGTCTTCTCCGACATGCAACTGATCGAGAAACTGTACCGTCCGGACCTGGCTTGCCTGCCGATCGGCGATTTCTACACCATGAGCCCGCGCGAAGCCGCGCTGGCCTGCCGGTTGCTGAATGTCCAGAAAGTGATCCCCATGCACTTCAACACCTTTCCAGCCCTGACCGGCCGGCCCGACGAACTGACAGCGCTCCTGAAGGATTTTCCACGCACCACGGTCTGGCCGCTGGAGATCGGCAAGCCGGCCAAGTGGTAGGTGCGCCAAGCCGTCAGGCAGCCTGAGCGGACTGTCGCAATGTCCAAGGCCGAAGCACGGGGCCCGTTGGATCTGCTGCGATACCATGAAATCAGATGCGGCTGCTGATCGTCGATGACGACGCGGAACTGTGCGCCTTGTTGCAGGAATTCCTCCAGCGTGAGGGCTTTACCGTGGATTGCGCCCATGAAGGCAAGAGCGGCCTGGAACTAACCCAGCAGGGCGGCTACGACCTGATCGTCCTGGATGTTATGTTGCCCGGAATGGACGGCTTCGAGATCTTGAAGCGGCTTCGCGTTTCGAGCCGGGTTCCAGTCCTCATGTTGACCGCTCGCGGGGAGGACATAGACCGGATCGTGGGACTGGAGCTGGGCGCCGACGACTATCTTCCCAAACCCTTCAATCCGCGCGAGCTGGTGGCGCGCGTCAAAGCCATCCTGCGCCGCACAGAAGTTAAAGTGAATCGCGGCCGCGTGGAGGTCAACGGTGTGGCGCTCGATCCCGGCACGCGCGAAGTCATTTGCGACGGCAAGCCGGTGGAAGTCACTACACTGGAATTCGATATCCTGGAACAGCTCATGCGGAACGCCGGCCACGTGGTTTCGCGCGATGGCTTGATGGAGAGCCTCTACAACCGGAAGGCCACGCCCTTCGATCGCTCGATCGATATGCACGTCAGCCATTTGCGCCGCAAGCTGGAGGGCGCGCGTCCGGTTATCAAGACCATTCGGGGCGTGGGATACCAATTCTGTCAAAGTCCTGAGGACGGAGTGGCGGGATGAGATCTCTATTTGCCAAGACACTGCTCTGGTTTCTGGCGACCACCGCCGTCGCAATCGGCGGGTTTATTCTCACCACCGCGCTCACATTCAGCTCCACCGAACCTCGCGGGCCGTTCGGAATGCTGCTGAACGTGCAGGTGGAAGAAGCCAAACGGGCTTACGAAACCGGTGGCCGGGAAGCCCTCGCGGCGGTGCTCTCCAAATTCCAGCAGATCACCGAAATGAGGGTCGTGTTCACGGACGCGAAGGGCACGGACTTGCTTACCGGCCAGGCGCGGCCGGAATTGCTGCGTCGGCCTACGCGGAGCCGCTGGCGTCTGCCTTATCCTTTCACCCAGCGGCGCCCGGTCATCGCCCGCCCCGATGCCAGCCGGCAATATTGGCTGTTTCTGATCGATCAGCGCCGGAATTGGACCTTCTTCTTCCTGCAGCCACAACACCTTTGGATCATCGGCCTGGTGGTGCTGCTGTGCTACGCGTTCGCTTACCATTTGACGTCCCCTGTCCGCAGGCTGCGCGCCGTGGTGGATTGCTTTGGCCGGGGCGACTTCTCGGCGCGCGCCGCCGCCAACCGCAAAGACGAACTGGGGCAGCTCGCCAAAAGCTTCAACCACATGGCGGATCGCATCCAGACCCTGCTCGCGGCCGAGCACCGGCTGCTTCTGGACATTTCGCATGAACTGCGAAGCCCTCTGGCGCGGCTGGGAGTAGCGGTCGAGCTGGCCCGCTCCGGCGAGGACCGCGAACACATGCTGGACCGCATCCAGAAGGAGGCGGACCGGCTGAACGAATTGGTCGGCGAATTGCTTCAGGTCACGCGCGTCGAGGGTGATCCCTCGATGCGAAAAAGCGAAACGGTCCGGCTGGATGAACTGCTGGCCGATCTGGTGTACGACTCGCTGCTCGAAGCCAAGGCCAAGGACTGCACGCTGCTGCTGAAGGCGCCCGAGACCGTCAGCTTGAACGGCGACGAGGAGCTGATCCGGCGCGCCCTCGAGAACGTGGTGCGCAACGCCATTCGATATGCGCCCCGCGGCTCATCCGTGGACATCGATCTCAGGAAATCGGGGCCCATGGCCCAGGTTTGTGTGAGGGATTATGGTCCGGGCGTACCGGAAGAAGCGCTGCCTCATATTTTCGATCCGTTCTACCGGGTGGATTCGGACCGAAACCGCACCAGCGGCGGGCTGGGGCTGGGCCTGGCGATCGCGCGGCGCGCCGTCGAGTTGCACAACGGCCGGTTGGAGGCGAAAAATCGAAATCCCGGTCTGGAAGTAAGCATCGAGCTGCCGCTCACCCCCGAGCCTCCGTCAGCTCCGCCTTCCAAACCTGCGCCCGCTACTCCGGTTTCAGCAACTTGATCGTGGAAGGCAGCACGAACAGGTTATCGGAAACCTTCTTGTCGTTGAATTCCACGGACTCGGAAAAGATCGAGTAGATCTTTTCGCCGTTACGGTCGCGTTCGATGGCGTACGGCCATTGAATCCCGCCCACGTCGCGATACTTGGAAAACACCGCGATCTCCTCGTCCCTTTCCTTAGTGACGCTGTTGCGCCGGTAGAAGACCTGGCGCACGGGCAGCTTGGTGTCCAGATGCAAGTAGACCGTGGTGGTCCGATTGTCGGCATCGGTCACGTCGACGATCTCGACCGGAATGTTCAGCCAGACGTCGGCGCCGCGAGCTTCGAAGATCATTCCAGGCTCGTGCAAGCGCACCCGCAGGATATAGAAGATGTCCCGCAGCGTCGTCTCCTTGTAGCGCGCGAAGGTATCGGCGGGAAGCGGGCGGGCGCCCCGGAACGTCACGTCCCAGGCTTCTTTTGGCGTGAACAAGACACCGTAGTCCTGTCGCTTGTCGAAATTCTCGCGTTCGTGCTGGGCCAGCTCGTGCGCGCTATCGGTAACGCCGGGATCGTAGCGCGTGTAAACCGTGGCGATGCTCAAGCCGGTGAGGTTTTCGCGATAGAAGGAATAGGCGCGGCCCGCTTCGATGCGGTTCTGCATGCTCAGGTAGCGATCGCCACCCAGAGCCTGCAGACACTGGTCGATCAGACGCTTGCCGCGCTCCTGAGCGGTTTCGCCATTGAGCAACAGGCCGGCGGCCGATGCCAGCGCAGCTAACCGAAGCAACCTCATGGCTTCTTGCTCAGCGCCTCCTGCGTAAGCCCGGAATTGACTTTGTAGTCCTGAATTTTCACATCGGAGAATCGCTGGCCGCCCTGCATAACGGTCCACTGGAAGGGAAGCCGTACACCACCGACCTCCCGCCAGTCCGAGTAGATCTGCTCGACTGCGCCGGAGCCTCCCGTGCCGGCCTCCTGATAGGAAAGCTTCAACGGCATTCCGGACTTCTCGTCCACCTGCAGGCGCGCGCTCTCGCCGTCCTTGGACGAGATTTCGATCACGCCCTGGCCGGCGTAGCTCACCACGCGGTCCGGATCGCGGTCGCTGAGCGAGAGCGACAAAATTTGCCGGAACATCTCACCACGGACCTGCCTCAGGATGGCGGGCGGTAGATTCTGGGCGCCCTGTGTGCTGGCCACCCAGCCGGTCTTGCCATCCGAATAGAGCGACTGCTTGCCCATGGGCAGCTCGATCTCCTGCCGCAGCGTGCCGGGCAGCAGATACGAGTTGGACTGCTTCACCTTCATTCCTGACCCGGCGGGAGTGTGCACTTCCACCTCAGCCTGATATTGGAGATCTTTGACTCCGGCGAGTTTATCGGCTCCGCCGAGCGACTGCTGGGCGTGCTGCAACAGCTCCTTGCCCTCCTGCAGGCTTGCGGCGTCGGTCTTGATCGCCTGCGTTTTCGGCTCGGGAATGGTGAGGTCGATGGCCTCAATCTTCAGGTTCAAAGCCGTAAGCGGCGTGCCGAAGTTCTGGGGATTCCCTACCGCGACGTAAGTGAGATCCTGCGGCTTGAAATACTTCTGCGCCACCCGCAGCACGTCGGCCTTGGTGACCGCGGCGATCGCCTTCTGGTATTGGAAGATGAAGTCTTTGGGATAGCCGTGGTACTCATACTGCAGCAGACGGGTCAACGTCTTGCTGGGCCGGTCGAAGTTAAACACGAAGCCGTTCAAGACCGTATCCTTAGCGGTCTGTAACTCCTGATCGCTGACCTCGATGGACCGAATTTTATCCAGCTCCTCGCGAACCGCCTTCAGCGTGTCGACGGTGTGGGCCGATTGCGTGCTCCCGCTAATGTGAAACAGGCCCGGATGATCGAACTGGACTGCCCAGGAAGCGCCGATGCTGTAGGCCCAGCCATGCTCGGTGCGAACATTGCGGAACAGCCGGCTGGAAAATCCGCCGCCCAAAATCTCGACCGCCACTTCCAGCGCCGGATAATCCTTGTCGCGAAGCTCACCGCCCAGATGCCCGACGTCGAAGAACGTCTGGGTGACGTCGGTCTTGGTGGCGAGGAAAATGCCCGGGTCGGCCTTTTCAGTGACTTTCGGGAAGGACGGTACGGGCGGCTGCGTCACCTTCCAATCGCCGAAAATCTGCTCCAGCTTGGTCCTCATATCGGCCGTGGAAAAATCGCCGTAGATCGCGAGCAGGATGTTCGAGGGGAAGTAGTAGCGGCGATAAAAGTTCAGCATGTCCTGCCGCTGGATGTTGTCGATGTCGGCGTATTCGACCTCCCATCCATAAGGATTGTTGCGGCCATAGACGATGTTGGCGAACTCCCGCTCGGCGATGCCATGCGCATCGTCATTGCGGCGCGAGATGGCGCTGCGCGTCTGAGTTATGGCAAGATCCACCTTCTCCTGCCGGAATTGCGGGCTGGTCAAAAGATCCTTGAAGATCCGCATCACCTGGTCGGCGTTTTCCTTGAGGCAGGAAAATGTCATGTTAGCGGCGTTTTCGCCGATCGAGCTCTCCACCGACGCGGCCAGGTTCTCCAGCTCCTCATCGATCTGGTCCCCGGTCTTGGACGGGGTACCTCCGGAGCGCAACACTTCACCGGTCAACCCGGCCAGGCCGTGCTTATCGGCGGGATCGAACAGATTGCCGGTCCGGATCACCGCGTGTCCGCTCAGAAGCGGTAGTTCGTGATCCTCCAGCAAGAACACTTTCATGCCGTTCGAGAGAGTGAACTCGGTAGGCACCGGCGGATTGATGGGCGGCAGCGGCGGATATTTCAGGTCCTTGTAAGACGGCAGCACCACGGCGCGGCGTACTTCGGTTTGGGCGCCCAAGGTGGCCGCCACGACGACCGCCAGAAGAAGCGTCTTCATTTGTCTTCTCCTTTCGACGCTGCCGCGGATGCAGCGGGCGGGTAGGTGTAGACCACGGTGCGCGTCTCCGGAACCAGGTATTGTTTGGCGACGCGTTGCACGTCGTCGGCCGTGACTCTGGCGATGTCATCGATCCCGGTGAACAGTTTGCGCCAGTCTCCGTAATTCACGTGATAGTAGGTCAAGGCTTCGGCCATGCCGCCATTGCTGTCCAGCCTGCGGATCAAAGAGGCCCGAACCTTGGTCTTGATCCGGCTGAGCGTCTCCTCCGACACCTTCTGGGTTTTCAATCGCTCGATGATGTCGTAGGCGGCCTTCTCGTTCTCTTCGACGGTGTGGCCCAGGTTGGGGACCAGGAAGACCAAGAAAAGGCTGGGATATTTGCCGCCCGGAAATTCCGCCTGAGCTTCGGCGGCCAAAGCGATCTTCTTGTCGCGCACCATTTCGGTGTACAGCAGACCGGTGCGCTCGCCCGAGAGGACTTCATTGAGCACGTCGAACACCGGATCGTCCTTGTCGTTCTGATTGGGGCGTTTGTATGCGATCGCCATGAAAGGCTGCGCGCGCGATTCCACTTTGACGCGCTTTTCGCCTTTTTGCGCCGGCTCGACCGTGCGCGGACCGCTCGGCAGCGGGCCCGAAGGCAAAACGGAAAAATACTTGTCGGCCAGGCGCCGGCATTCCTTGGGATCGACGTCGCCAGCGATGGCGATGGTGATGTTCGCCGGCACGTAGTACTTCTTGTAGAACTCAATCGCTTCCGGCAGACGGAAATTCTCGATGTCGCTGGCCCAGCCACCCGGCATGTTGCGATACGGCTGCGCCTCGAAGGCAGTGGCCAACAGCGCTTCCACCAGCATTCCCTGGGGACTCGATTCCACGCGCATGCGGCGCTCCTCCCGCACGACGTCCCTCTCCTTGTAGAACTCCCGGAAGACCGGATCGTAAAAGCGCTGGGATTCGAGCAGGAACCACAGCTCCAGCCGGTTGCGCGGGAAATTGTAGAAGTAATTGGTGGAGTCCTCGCCCGTCCCGGCGTTCATTCCCACGCCCCCGTTTTCCTCGATCAACTGCGGATAGGCGTTGGGGATCACGTAGCTATTGGCTTTATCCATGGCCGATTTGAGCTGCTTGTCGAGCTCGGCCAGCTTGGCCGGATCGGCCTTCACGCCCTTGTTCCGTTCGGCGTCGTAGCGGTCGTATACGCGCTCCACCTCGTCCATAGCTTGCCGCTCCAGCGGGTAATTCTTGGTTCCGATGGTTTGCGTGCCTTTGAACGCCATGTGCTCGAACATGTGCGCGATGCCGGTCTCCCCGCTCGGATCGTCGACGGAACCGGCGTTGACGTAGGAGTGGAAAGACACTACCGGCGCCTCGTGGCGCTCGAAGATGATGAAGTGGAGCCCGTTGCCGAGGGTGAACTCGGTGACGCGCTTCTCAAAGTCGCTGAGGGATTGCGCCAGCGCCAGGATCGGGCACACGAACAGGAGGATGAGCTTCACAGTACGCGATTTCATGCGGGGTTTGGATCTCCCAAATGAGATTCTTCTTCTATTGTAGCCGCCGGCGGTGGCGATGGTTCATGGCTGGATGGTCAACGTAGCCGGCGGACTGTCCGCGCCTCCGATTGTGACCACCACGGGCTGCGGGCCAGGGGGTAGGTTGGGAACCTGGAAGTCGATCTCGGTGACTCCCACCGATCCGGGCGGAATCCCAATAAACTGGATGACCGCGGGCGTTCCGGCCACGCTGACGCCAGCCCCTTGCGCCGGAACAGGAAGATTCGCGCCTGGCGCCGGAGCCGATCCGGTGGCGATCGAAGGCGAGACGGCGCCCTGGCCGGTGATGTAGAGCGTGACCACCTGGCCACCGGACCCGCTCCCGGATGGTATCAGCGCGCCGATCTGATCGGTGAAGATACCGGGGGCCGCGGCGCTGGTGGTGAAGGATGCGCTGGCAGTATTCCCGTTGTTGTTCACAACCAGTGTCGCGACAACGTTGGCGGGGATTTCATAAGGGATCTGGATATCGAGCCCGCCAGGAGAGACATCTAAGATCGGCGCGGCCAGGCCGTTAATCGTCACCGAGACGCCCGCTAACTGCAACGGCAGCGGCACCGCGGAGGCGCTCAAAATAGTGGGAGCCAGCCCGGAGCCCCACACGCTCAGTATCATTCCGGGAGCGTACGAGGGGCGATACGACGCGTAATTGACCAGGCTGGTGATCGTGGGGGCGCCCGGCGCCGGGGAATTCACTCTGATAGTGACAGACGCGGTCGCGCCTGCGTACGCATTGTCTCCGCTGTACTGAACGGTGATGAGGTTCGCGCCGGCTGCCAACTGGGCGCCGGAGATGGTCAGGCTCGCAGTGGCTACGCCGCCGGCTGCCGACAGATTCGCCGAGCCAAGCGCTGTGGCGCCCAGAGAGAACGTCACGGTTCCAGTCGGGATTCCTGCATCCAGGCCCGCCACAGTGGCCGTGATCGTGACGCTGTCCGACAACCGAATAGGATTCGCGCTGGCCGAGACAGTCAGTACCGGCGAGCTTCGGGCGATGGACCCGCCGGGGCTGTTCCACGCCAGGGCCAGATTGCGAACATCCACCGATCCCAGGCCGGACGCCTGATCATAGCCGGGGCCGGCGCCAAAACCATAGGATCCGGGTGTGCAGTTGTGCGATCTTGCACCGCAGGTCACGTTGACGATGTTGTTGCCAGCCACGATGTCGTGAAACGCGGACGGCGCGGTCTGCGCGATTCTGTACAAGCTGGGATTCACATTGCCTAAACCCGGGCCAGGCTGCGCGCCGGTGGAGACCAGGTAGTGATTGAGCAGCGTGGCGATGCCGGCAAAGGAGGGAGCGGCCACTGACGTGCCCCCATAAACCTGGAGCCGGCCACTGGTGTAGACCATGTAGCCGTCGTGATTGGCCGATGCCGACAGGGCAACGTCGGGAACATTGCGGGCACTATTATTCGGAACGCCGGCGCCCTTCTGCCACGGAGGCTGCAAGAACACGAAGCTGGCGCCGCCGCCGCCGGCCGCTGGATTGTTGGTCGAGCTGTCATTCCAGACTATCTCCGGGATGTAGCTCAATGCCGAGCCTCCGTTGGCATTGTTGGCGGCATTCCAAAACTGGCCGCTTCCTTCATTGAACTCGGTTCCACCCACGCCCGTAACCTCGGGGATGCTGGCGGGCGCGTCGACCGACAGGCCGGCGTCCGTTGTGGAATTCTGAGTGACGCAGTCAGCGCCGCCGGAATCGCCTGCAGCGGCGAACCAGGTGATACCCTGCGCGTTGCCCTGCTTCGCCCAGGACTGAAACGTCAAGACGTCCGCCTTGGGCGTTTCGGTCTCACACAGCCCATAACTGGTGCTGAGCACGGGTGACAGGTTTTGATCGATGGCGTACTGGATCGCGTCCGTCACGTCATTGGAATAAACGAAAATGATGCTGGCGTTGGGAGCGACGGCGCCCGACCACTCCAGGTCAATATCGGCTTCCGGCAAATCGCTCGACGACAATCCAGGATCTGGCTTGTTCGGCACCAACACCACTTGAGGATCGTTGGCCGGCAGATTGAAAAGGCCGCGAAACTGCTCGATGTCGCTCAGAAAGATTTGCGTCTGCCCTACGATCACCAGCGTCTGCCCGGTGCCATCAATGCCTGCGTTGTACAGCGGCTTCATGTTGTAAATGGTGGCGAGATCGTCCGGGCTTAGATAATGATTGCCGGTGGTGGACGAATTATAGGATGGCAGCTCCGAACCCGCGCCCATGGAACTGCGTGGTTTCAGGAGCGGCTTCATGCGGAAATCGTGCAGGCCGCGAACGCCGCGAGCCACCACTTCGAGGGCCTCGGGAATGGACGGTTCGGAGGCATTGGCGAAATACTGCTGGCCGTTCACTTGGTAGCGATGCAGTTCGATTCGCAACGCATTCTCAACCTGAGCGGCCGTGCCCCGAAACGAAATCCAATTCCGCGCGCGTGCGACACCGGTCACTTGAAAACCCTGCTGCTCCAGCCAGGCCGCCATTTTGTTGATGTCATCCAAGCTGGCGCCGAAGCGGTCGGCGTACTGCTCGGGAGTTAACCAGCGATGGTAGTCGGCCGAGGATGGGTCCCGCTGCGCGGCCAGCAACTGGTCGAGTTCGGCCTGCTGGCTGCCGGACGGTTTCAGCTCCAACGAGAGCCCAGCCAAGACCTGGGAAGGATCCATTCGCCCGATATCGAATTGCGCCCGGGCCAAGGGATGCACATGGCCGGCCAGGAAAACCCGCCGGCTGTCGTCAATGCTTGCCGCGATGCGATTGCGTTGCGCCAGTAAGGTGCCGGTAGAGAGCGCCAGCGCAGTCGCCAGGATGGCGAGTTTGCCGGTCCGGTTTGCCGGAAGTGAGCTCAACACGTTACTTCGGCGCTTTTGCATGCCGGCGGGAGGTGCAATCACAACGGTTTACTTAGAGAATCTTGCCTGAGCTGCCCCGCCAGCGCCACGCGAGCACTCAGGGTTCGAGCTCTGCGCCGTTTGACGGCTGCCGGGCGGCGCCGGTTACGGGAATATCGCTGTGCTCACGGCCTGGGCGCGGAGCGCCGCGATCCTCACAAATGTAACTACGCGTTGGGATTCCAGATGTCGATGTGCCACTTCCAGGCGCCATCTTCCCGCTTCCACACCACCACATACTTCATGACGGCGGGCTGGGAGCCGGAGGCCTTGAATATAAGCGTGGCTCGTCCGACTTCGATGCCGGTGTCGCCCAGCGGCTGGAAGTCAACTGTCTCCAGCTTGACGGCGGCCACGCTCAGCGCTTCAATTGCGCCGCGCCAAAAGGATTTGATGTTCTCGCGGCCCAAAACCATCTCGGCGCCCGGCGGCAGAATTCGCGCGTTCACGGTGTAGACTCGATCCAAGGCGTCGATATTTCGCTTGGCTGCGACTTCCTGCTCGAAGATCCGATTGGTGGTTTGGATATCCGGCGTCTGAATGGGACTCATCACTTCCCTCCTGGGGGAATGGTCAATGACGGAAGCTTATCACAAGCCGGGCTCGTGTAGAATCGATGCTTGTATCTGGGAGGGACATGCAGCCTGCTCCAGACAACCTGGAAAAGCTCAAGCAAGGAATGCGCCGCACCTGGATGTCGGGAGATTTCGGCCAGATCGCGCGCTACACCGAAAAGACCGCTGAAGATTTCGTAGATCGCCTCAGTATTCAGGCCGGAACATGCGTATTGGATGTGGCTTGCGGCACCGGAAACTTGACCCTGCCGGCGGCTCGCAAAGGCGCGCGAATGTCGGGCGTCGATATCGCGCCGAATCTGCTGGAGCAGGCGCGGCGGAGACTCGCGGCGGAAGGTCTCGAAGCGACTCTCGAAGAAGGCGACGCGGAACAGTTGCGCCATCCGGATGCGCAATTCGACGTGGTAATGAGCATGTTCGGGGCGATGTTTGCTCCCCGTCCGGAGCGAGTGGCCTCGGAACTGGCGCGCGTCTGCCGCCCGGGAGGCCGGATCGCGATGGCCAACTGGACGCCCGGTGGATTTATCGGTGGAGTCGTTGCGGTCGGCGCCCGGTACATTCCGCCACCCGAGGGAGTTCCGGCGCCCGTGCTGTGGGGCGATGAAGCCGTCGTGCAGCAGCGGCTGGCGGCCTATTGTTCCGAGATTCGCACGGCACCTCGAACGGCGGATTTCGTTTACCCTTTCCCGCCGGCTGAGGTGGTCGCATTGTTCCGCGAGTATTTGGGCCCCACCTAAGGTTGCGTTTTCAAGGTTGGATTCCCGGGCTCAAGCGGCCTATGCAGCGGACCTGGAGAAACTGTGGGCCGAGCACAATGAGGCCGCCGGCGGACGAACAATGGTGCGCGCGGAGTTTCTGGAAGTGATCGCGGTGCGCGCGTGAAGCGGTCTACTTCGTCACTCGCACCGTGACCGTGTTCGAATACGCCGACACGCTGGTGGCGTTGAAGGCTTGCACGCGATACAGGTAGGTGCCTTTGCTGACCGTATCCTTGAAAGTAGTGACGTTTACGCCGACCGAGCCCACGCGCGCGAAGCTGGTGGTTCCCGAGGGCGCGCGTTCAACGTAAAAGCCGCTCTCATTGCTCGAATTGTCGGTCCATTGCAGCGTCACCGAGCCGCGGCCGGCCGTACCGGTCAAACGGGTCGGGGCATTTAATGCATTCGGATTGGGACTCACGGTGATGGCGACCTGCGCGACCCCTGTGGCGCCGCGATTGTCGGTCACCGTCAGAACGGCCGTATACCCGCCGGCGGTTTGGTACGTATGCGACGGCGACGCCACATTGCTGGCAGCGGAGCCGTCCCCGAAATTCCAGCTATAGGACACGATGGAACCGTCCGGATCGTTCGAGCCGGCCGAACTGAAGCTCACGGCCAATGGCGCAACACCGGAGGTGGGATTTGCCGAAGCCATCGCCACCGGCGACGTGTTGGGCGCGCCGGCCGGGAAGACCAGCAGCGTGATGCTCTGCGCCGCAGCCGTGAACGAGGTGGTGATGCCGTTGAAGCTCAAGTCCGCCAGCCGCGTGATTGTGTTCGCCGAAGTCAGTTGATAGATCTGAGCCGTCCCGCTAGGAGAAAAATTATTCAGCGTAAGGCTCACCTGGGTTGTGCCGGAAAGATACTTGCTGATCACCATCACCGTTAGAGCGGAATCCGATGTCCGTTGCGCGGCGAACACCGCCAGGTTGTCGGGATTGGGTCCGCCGGCGGACACGGAAACGTCGCCGAAAGTGGACTTGTTGCCGTCGTAGTTGCGATACAGCTTGATCGCCTTGTAGGTCGGTGTAGAGGCGTCGGGTGTCGTCCAGCGGGTCGCCAGATCGACACCTTCCCGGCCGAAAATTCCCAAGATATCGGCTTGCGCCGTGGCTCCGTTGATGTACGCTTCAGCGCCCCAGTTGTATTCCGTGATGCCAATGGGCGTGCCCGCGCCGTAATCAGTGTTCACCCAATTGCGCAGCCGCGGGATGAGCATCACTTTGTCGTTGATCCAGGACTGGTCGACGTAGTTGGGGTCCCACAGCGAGCGCGTAGATTGATTGCGCAGAAGCTGTGTGGCGGTGCTGACGTCGTTGCTAAATTCGCCGCCCTGGGGATAGTAGTGGACGGTGAAGACATCGAGCAGATGGCGGCCGTCGGCTTTCAATTGGCGGAGCAGCCACGGCAGATAATCGGCGCCGCCGTGATTGGTTCGGTCCGGCAGATAGCTCCAGCCGTGCAGGCTGCCGTACTGCTGGTCGTAGCCGCTGTAGAAATATCCGCTCCAGCCCCACTCTTCGGGCCCCACGATGAGCGCGCCGGGATCGGCGGCGCGAATTTGCGAGGCGTAGTCCGCGATGCGCGCCAGGATCTCGTCCATGGTCGCTCCCACCGGATGCACGTCGCGGTGCGTGAAGTACCAGATGCTGGATTCGTTGTCCAGAAGGTAGTAGCGCGGGGCGGAGCTGGAAGCCAAACCCCACTTGCTCACCATCTCCTGCACCCACTGCTGTTGATACGAGGAGCTGTTGGCGGCGTTCGCATCGTTGGGATCGTTGCCCGTAACATCCTGCCCGGTGGATTTCAGAATGCCGTTGCCTGCGTCGGGAAACCACTGCGAGTCGTCACCGGTCTGCGCACCATACTTGGCCTGTGAAAAGCTCGCCAGCTTAGCGCGGCTGGGCCCTAGCTTCGCCACCCAGTCCAGCATGGGGATTGTAATCATGGCGCGCGCGCCGGCGGTCTGCGTGTTGGAAATGAACGTGTCACCGCGCTCGCCCGAGACGCTGCTCGAATCCCCGATGCTCTCGAAGTACCAGTCCTTCCCGCGGTTGTCGGCGTTCAACTGCCAGTTGTAGCGGCTGGTTTCGTCGCCGCCGTAGCGATTGAGCGCTACGTTGAGGTCGGAGAGCTGGGTGGTTGTGCCGAAGGCGACGCCGTAGATCCGGGGATCGATGGCGTGCCGGTTCGCGGCGGCGTCCACGGTGACACTGGCGGCCGGATTCTGTGCCGCGACGGTGGTGGCCAGGGCAATTGCAAGAATCGAAGTTCTCAGCATGGTTTCTATGTCCGGGCGATAATCACTGGGGCGCTGGCCGCCATGGGATCAGCGGCGCTGGCCACGGTTGCCATCACCCTGGCTGGCGGCGGGACACCATGGGGCGCTGAATAATGGCCGCCGATCGCCTGCGCAGCGGCGGCCGCTGGGCCTGTCCAGGCAAAGAGACGACTGAGTTTTTCCATCGTGACTCTCGAAAAGTGCAGAAGCCAGATTAAAGCAAAACGCCGTCTGACTCAATCGGGTAACCGCCCTGGGAGTACTAGAGCTGTTAGCACCACCTCAGGTCGAGATGATTCTCGATTTCGACGAGGCTGGTGGGCGCGCAGTGCGGTCCTCCCGCAAGCGTGCGTTATTTCCGCGTGATGCCTACGGTGACGGTTACCGAAGCGCTGGCTGATTTGGTGGGATCGGCGGCGCTGACGGCCTTTACAGTCACGGTGGCGGGCGACGGCACCGCGCTCGGCGCCGTGTAGAGTCCGCTGGAGCTGATCTTCCCCACCGTGCTGTTACCGCCCTGGACGTCATTGACGCGCCAGGTGACCGCAGTGTTGGAAGTGTTTTGGACGCTGGCGGTGAACTGCCTGCTGCGGCCGATTCGGACGCTGGTACTGGTGGGCGAGATCGAGACGCTGACCGGCGGAGGCGGATTTGTGATAGTCACCGACGCGACGCCGATGGCCGAGTTCACGGCGTTGCTCGTCGCATGCACTGTGACGGTGGCGGGCGACGGCACAACGGCCGGCGCTGTATAAAGGCCGCTGATCGAATCGATCAAACCCACCGTGCTGTTGCCTCCAATCGCACCGTTCACATCCCAGGTCACGGCCTGGTTGCTGTTGCCAGTGACGGTCGCGCCGAACTGCTGCTGTTTGTCAATCTGCACGGTGGCGCTCGGCGGGTTCACGCTGACTGACACCGCCGTTTGCAGCGCCTGGCCGGAATTGGGATCCACCATCAGGGGCAAAACGTCGACCGCTTCAAAATTCGATCCCGCGATGGTGGTGAGCGCGTGCAGATCGTTGTTGTCCCAGCGCGCATCCGGCGCGCCCGAAATGAACCAGGACGAGCCGTTGTCCGCCAGCATCATGCCGTAGCGCTTGAGCGCGGTCAGGATGATCTGGTTGGTCGGCGAGAAACCGGAAATGTCGAAGCTGGCTTTCAGGCGGAACCGCGCTCCCATGGGCGGATATTGCGCTCCGGTAAGCGAAGAAGCGTAGTGCCGCGCGGGCCAGACGTAGGCGCGCTGGGTTTGCGGAACGGTGAAGCGGATGGCGTGGCGAATCGCGCCGGCGACAATCTCGTCGTAGCGCACCAGCCCCGCGAAAATCGGCAGGCCCGCCGCGTCGGCCGAGGTCCAGGTGGCCGGCCGCAGCGCATCAGACAAGAGATTGAAAATGGCACCCGAGCCGCCTTGCCAACTGGCGGTCTGCGGGAACGCGTCGTAGATTTCATACAGGATGCAGTTGTCGGTGTCGACCGAGATCACATGGCGGTCGCCGGTGCTGGCGCTGCCGCCTTCGATCGGAGCGTTGAGCGGGATGGCGTAGGGACCCGGATCGCTTTCACTCTGATAAGTGAACGTAGCCGGATACTTGGTTTGCGTTCCAGGAACCGTGACGTAAGGAATGCCGATCGGACCGCCGTTATACAGCCCGGACCCGAAATCCGGGTGCAGTGGCGAGGACGCGCCGATGGTGTTCACCCAGGTCGACGAACTGGGGCTCACAGGCAACTGGTCGATGGCTGTGTTCCAGATATTATCCGCGGGAAAGACAGGGCAGTTGCCAATCGCGGGCTGCGCGGCGGCAACGGCTAATCCAAGGAAAACAAAAAGGGGAATGAGTTTTTTCACGTCGCTGCTCCAGAATTACAGAACACTTCCGGAGCCAGCTTAGAGCGAAAGTGAATCTCACACAATCGGGTAACCGCTTTAGGCCACTAGGGCGCTGGCCTAAGGCGTCGGCGTCCGCGCGCGCCCGCTACGGCGCCGTTGGTAAGGTCAGCACCGGATTCCGCGGAAAGAAATCGTACGGGCGGATCACGAAGTCGTGCCACATGACCGGCATGACGGGCCAATCCTCCGCGCGCGGCATGTGATGAAAGCCCAGCGTGTACCACGCCACGATATCGGCGTTTTCGATCGGCCGGTTAGCCTTGGTCCACGCGGCAATGCCATCGTTGCCCTTGCTGGCCGTGGGATAGACTCCCGCGGCGTAGAGTTCGCCGGAGCGATAGGGCGTGACCCAGAGCTGGTGCGTCGAAAAAGCGCCCACGCGCTGCGCTCCGTCGTCGGGATCGAGCAGGCTCGCCGCATTGGGCCCGGGCATGATTTCGTAACCGGTCGGGTATCCCAGCGGGCCGCGCGCGCTGGGGTTCTCGAAGATCCACATGGCCGGCTGATCCAAGCGAATATCCAGCATGGCGTCGCGTTCGGTGCGGGCCACCACGGGCTCGGCCACCCAAATACTCTTGCGATGCGTCGAGGCCGGCAATTGCTTTTGCTTGAGACGGTGAGCAACGAAGGTGTTGTTCTGGCCATCCACGTCCAGATCGAGACGAAACGAGAAGAAGTGGTCATGGTTCACACCGACAATGTTTTCGGCCACCAAGTGCCCATATTCGTCCGGAGCGGTATGCGCCGGCTGCCCGTCGGTGGCGTGTTCGGCCGAGGCGGCGCGCTTGGCTAACACGCCCTTGGTTTCGATGATTCCCGTGGCTCCCACGGCAACCCGGATGGAGCCGTCCTGCTCGAATCGCCAATCCAGCATGTAGTCGTAGTTGCCGATGACGGCCGCGCTGCGCAACACCAGAGTGCGGCTGGGCCGTCCCCAGACTTCGTCTTTTTCGAAGTGCCGCCACGCTGGATTCCCGGTCGCCACTTCAAACAGACAAGCCTGGTGCGATCGCAGCATGGGAATGCCGCGTTCGTTGGGAACCAGGCCGTCGAAATAGGCGGCGTTCGACGGACAATCGACACCCTCGTGCAATCTTCTGAGTATACCGCCGTGAAAAAATTCACCGGCGTCGATGAAGATGCGCGTGGCCCAGCCCTCGGAGGGGTCCATGTAAGGAACAAAAAGCTCCGACAGCGAACCTTCATACATCACCGAACGGAGGCTGGCGCCGTCGTCGAAGCGGACCAGGTTGATCACCTGCCCCACGCGCGGGTCCAGCCGGAATCGAAAATGCCAGTTTTGCCAGCTCACCTCGCCGTCCGAAAGCTGGAAGCTGGGACCCTGGGGCTGGCTCACCGCGATGGGCGTGGTGCCGGCCCGCGGCAGCGAGGGAGACTCCTCGAAGTTGACCGGGCTGGTTGGCACGGGGATGGGCCCTGCATCGATCACTTTCAGCACTTTTTTTTCGACCGCGTCCACTTCCACGTTCAGTCCTTCGATAGAGCGTCCCCAGCTCAGGTAAGAGCCGTGCAGGTCGGAACAGCCGCCGTACATGATGCGATGGTCTTCGAGTTCGGGGATCGCGAAATAACCGTACGGCAGCGGCACGCAATCCACTGTAGTCAAGTCCTTGATGCCTCGCTTGGCGAGCGCGTCAACGACGCGCGGATCTTTCTTGACCATCTCCCCGAGTTCGCGAAACTCGTTTTCGATCACCGGCGGGTGCACGCCCTTCACTTCTTTCCAGGATTCGAGCTTTCGTCCGGCGATGTCGACGCGGGCTTCGATGGCTTGGCCCTTGCGCGCGAGAATGACGTCGGCTTCGCGCGGGATTGGATCGCCGCGCTTCCAGGCGAGGACCTTGTCTTTTTTCGGCTCGTGCAACAGGACGCTCGCGTAAAAGGTGTCGGCATCGATGTGGCCGCTGGCCTGGAGCACTTCGTAGACGGTCCAGTACTCTTGCGTCTTCAGCGCGTCGAGCGGATGCGAGGGAGCCTGCGCTTGAACGAGCGCTGGCGCGGCAAGGCAAAGAAGAAGTATCGGGATTCGAGGACGGTCGGTTCTCATGCTATCCTCCGTTGGTGACTCGTCTGGTTGAGACTGTGATCCACATTCTAACGCCGGGGGGAACTGCATGGAAGCGTGATGCCGCACCCTGGGCTGCGTGTGCGAGCGTTTGCGCTGAATAACAGGGCCGCCTGAGTTATGCCTGCCAAATCCTATGAGCTGCACGGCGTCCGTGTTTTGGAATGCGAACACGCGCTGCGAAACGACCGCGACGCCGTCGAATTGATTCCAGCCGTTTGGGAAAATCGCGCCGGCTGGCTGGTCGTTCCCATCGAGTGCCTGGACGACGATTTCTTCCGGCTCAACACGCGCATCGCCGGCGAGATCATCCAGCGATTCGTGACGTACCGGGTGCGCATCGCGATTGTGGGCGATATCTCCAGGCATCTGGCCGAGAGTTCGGCCTTGCGAGACTTTGTCTACGAGTCGAATCGCGGCGAGCAGGTCTGGTTCGTGCCGGATCTCGAGGCGCTGGGCGAGCGGTTGAAACGGCTGCAGCTACTTTGAACAAACTAGTTCGGCCAAAGCTGCGGCGGCGGTTGCGCAGTCTTCGCGAGTGACGTCGTAATGCGTGACGGCGCGCATCTGGCGGGCATTGGCTGAGTTCATCAGAACGCCGCGCAGTTTGAGCCGGGCGCTGATTTCGCTGGTCGCGAGCCCGGTCTGCGTGATGTCGAAAATCACGATGTTGGTTTGAACGCGCCGCGGGTCGAGCTGAATGCCTGGGATTTGCGCCAGCTCGGCCGCAAGCAATCGCGCGTTGGCATGATCCTCGCCCAGCCGGTGCGGCATCTCCTCCAGAGCAATCAAACCGGCGGCCGCCAGGATTCCGGCCTGCCGCATGCCGCCGCCCAGCCGCTTGCGGTAGAGACGGCCGCGCTCCATGGCTTCCGAAGTTCCAACCAGCATCGAGCCCACCGGGGCGCCCAGTCCTTTCGACAGGCAGAACATCACGGTGTCGGCCGGCGCGGCCAACTCGCGCACCGGGCGATTCAAATGGCAAGCGGCGTTGAAGATCCGCGCGCCGTCCAGGTGAACGCGAATCCCCTGTTCGTGCGCATTGGCGCAGATCTCCTGGACCACTTCCAGCGGATACACCGTGCCGCCGGCCATGTTATGCGTGTTCTCGATTTCGATCAGGCTGGTGGACGCGCAGTGCGGCCCTCCGGTACGAATGGCCGCGCTTACACTATCCCAGCGTAGGATTCCATTCTCTGCCTGAATCGGCCGCACCAGGCAACCGGAGAACCAGGCCGTCATCGATAATTCCCAATCCAGGATGTGCGCGCGGGATTCGCAGATCACCTCCTGGCCATGCTGCGTGTGGACTTTGATGCCGATGCTGTTGCCCATGGTGCCGCTGGGAACAAGCAATCCCGCTTCCTTGCCCAGAATTTCTGCGGCGCGGCGTTCCAGGCGGTTGACGGTTGGATCTTCGCCGTAGACGTCATCGCCGACTTCGGCGTCTGCCATGGCGCGGCGCATGGCGGCGGTGGGCTTGGTCACGGTGTCGCTGCGCAGATCGATCATAGCGTCACAAACTCGGCGAAGACTTCGTTCGAAAGCAGAACGCCGCGATCGGTGAGGCGCAATTGCTCGCCGTCCCGCGCCAGCAGGCCTTCGGACAGGAATCGCCGGATGGGCGCTTCAAATCGGCGCCACTCCTCCGGATTCGGGTGGATGCCTTCGGAAAGACGCAGGCCGACGAAAAACCGCTCTTCGGCTTGGTTCGCAGGCGTGGAGCTGAGCCGCGGCGATTGGCCTTGCCGGATGCGGTCCACGTATTCCGCGGCGAGTTCTACATTCTGGAAGCGCAGCGTGCCTTCGAAAGAGTGCGCATCGGCTCCCAAGCCCAGGTATGGCTCCAGGCGCCAGTACTTCAGATTGTGCACCGATTCGAAGCCCGGCCGGGCGAAGTTCGAGATCTCGTAGCGTTGGATGCCCATCCGATCGAGCTCCGCGACCGCCGTTTCATAGAGCTCGGCGATCAATTCGTCGTCTGGAATTTCTGGCGCGCCGTAGCGCTGGCCGTTCAATAGCACCTCACGGCCCAGACGGCTGTCTTCGTCCACTTCGAGCATGTAGACCGAAACGTGCGGAGGCTGCAGCCGCCCGATCCATTCGAGCGATTCGCGCCAGGACGCGCGCGTCTGTCCCGGCAGACCGGTGATCAGATCGATATTGATGTTGCCGAGGCCAGCTTCGCGAAGCAGGCAGATTTCCCGCGCTACGACCTCCGCGCTGTGCTTCCGCCCGGTGCGAGCCAGCTCACGGCCGACGAACGACTGCACGCCCAGGCTCACGCGATTCACTCCCGCGCGCACCCACGCGTCCGCCTGCTCGCGCGTGATGCCGCCAGGCGCAGCTTCGATGGTGGCTTCGCGCCACGGCCCGCCCGGAATCGCGCTCAGGATTCTAGCCAGAGCATTCGGGTTCAACCGGCTGGGCGTCCCGCCGCCCACATAAACCGTCTGCGGCCGCCACGGCCAGTCCTGCGCACCGATCTCCGTTAGCAGCGCTTCGACATACCGCACTTCGAGTTGCTCCGGAAAAACGCCCGAGGCGAAGTTGCAGTAAGTGCACTTCTGCGCGCAAAACGGATAGGAAACATAGACGCCCGGCATCTATAGTGAGACTTCTTCGCCCAATTGCTTGGTAATGGCGTCCTGGATCAGCTCGGTCAGCGACTGGCCGGTGCTCTGGAGCACGAAGGTATTCTCGACGCTGTCCCAATCCAGTTTGTAACTTTTCGAATGGGCGGAAACCCAAATCTGGTGCACCGGGGAGTTGGGACTGACGACGAACTTCGCCGGCGGGTCCTCGAATTCGATGGCCAGCGCGCCGGCATTGAAATCGACCTCGAACTCGCCCTCGTCGGAGGCCGCTGCTAACCTCTTATATAGCGATTGCAGGGCGTCCTCGGAACACTTTTTGAACTCCTGGTCGTCCATATAGGGTGACCCGAACCTTGATTCTAACTGAAACCCGGGCCTGGACGGAGCGGCGCTTGCCGCATAACGGGCCAAAGTTTCCCGCGACCTTGGACCGGGCCCGATCATCTGGTACTCTTGGACGTTGACGCTCTATGGAGACCGCCTGTCTAAGACATACTGAAATCCCCCATACGTCCAGGCTGTTCTCAGATTTCCAATACCATTTCGATCGTGTTGCCGCCTTCTACCGGCACTGCCCGCATGATCCTTCGTCCTACGCGGCGGCGGCCAAAGAGCTAGATTTCCCGGCCGATCGCCGGGCCGACCTGGTCTCGGCGCTGCGCGCCCGGAACGGCCCAAGCGCTTCCCTGGATCTGCTGGCGCAGCCGGACACCGTAGCGGTGGTCACCGGCCAGCAAGTGGGTCTATTCTCTGGCCCCGCCTACACGATTTACAAGGCGCTGACCGCCGTGCGATTGGCCGCCCAACTGACCTTGCAAGGCATCCCGTCGGTACCCATCTTCTGGCTGGCCACTGAAGACCACGATTTCGCCGAGGTGAATCACAGTTTCGTATTTGACGCGGCTCATCATCCGATCACCTTGAGCGTCGATGGCGGCGAAGCTTCCGAGCGTCCGGTGGGCGTCATTCCGATCGCCGCCCCTCCAGTGGCTCGATTGCAGGACGCTTTTGCGGCTTTTCCGCATGGAGCCGAAGTGGCCGAAATGGTGCGTGAAGCCTATCGTCCCGGCACAACTTTCGGCGCGGCGTTCCAGGCTCTGCTGGAGCGGTTGCTGGCCAAGAGCGGTTTGCTGTTTATCGATCCGCTGGATGAATCGGTGCGGCGCATGGCCGCGCCCGTCTTGCGCCAGGCCTTGAGCTGCGGCGACGCGCTGCATGCCAGGCTGATCGAGCGCAATCGCGAACTGGAAGCTCGCGGCTATCACGCCCAGGTTCACGTGGAAGCGAAGACGTCGCTGGCATTCCTGCTGTCGGGTGATCGGCGCATCACGTTGCGGCGGCAAAACGGCGACTACGTCTCCAGGGAACGCCGCTATTCCGCTTCCGAGCTGATCGATCTGGCCGAGCACCTCTCGCCCAACGCGCTGCTGCGGCCCGTGGTCCAGGACTACGTGCTTCCGACCGTGGCGTACGTTGGCGGTCCAGCCGAACTGGCTTACATGGCGCAGGCGCAGGTGTTGTACCAGGAGCTGCTCGGCCGGATGCCCGTCATGCTGGCGCGCAGTGCCTTCACGCTCCTGGACGTCCGAACCGCCAAGCTGATGGAACGCTATGGCCTCGCGATTCCCGGATTTTTCCAAGGCGACGACGGCGTTCGCGAGATCGTCGCGCAGAAATTGGTGCCTCCGGCTCTGCTGCGCGAGTTCGAGGAAATTCAGAATACGACTGCCGAATCATTGGGCCGCTTGCGCCGGGACCTGGTTTCCTTCGACGCCACGCTGGCCGCCGCAGCGGACAAGAGCCGTTCCAAGATGCTTCATCAGCTTTCGAAAATCGAGCGCAAGACTGCGCGCGAATCCTTGAAGCGCAACCAACGCGCGACGGCGGATGCGAACTACATGTCCGGGCTCATCTATCCTGAGAAACACTTGCAGGAGCGGTTCTACTCCATCCTGCCGTTTGTCGCCAAGCACGGTCCGGACCTGATGGATTCTCTATACGAGCACGTCAATCTTGGATGTCCCGATCACAAGGTGCTGGTGGTCTGACCTTTTCATGAAAATCAATGGCGTAAAAAAGCTCTGACCGAGGGCCAGGTCCAGCTCGGCGCCGGCTTCGACCAGTTGCGTTCGGCATACTCGCCGACGCCGGCTTTCATTGGGCGTTCGTCGACACCGAGCACGGCGGATTCGATTTGGAGACCGTGCAGGACATCTGCCGCATCTCGGCTCTGGTGGGTTTCTGCCCCATCGTGCGCGTGGCCGAACTGCAGTACTCGCTGGTCACGCGGGCGCTCGATTGCGGCGCGCCGGGGATCGCTTTTCCACGCGTCGAATCGCCGGAGCTGCTCGAAAAGGCTGTGAGCTGGACGAAATTTCCGCCGCTCGGCGTGCACAGGTTCGGGTTGACCGGCATCCAACTGGACCGTGAGCGCGTGAATCGAGACGCGCCGCGCGCTGGAGGCACGCGCAGAGCTGTTGTCGATGCCGGCATCGATGCGGTCATGATCGGGCCGGGGATCTGTCGGTCTCGCTCGGCGTGGGCGGGGAGTTTCAGCACCCCAGCATGATGGAAGCGATGGAAAAAATCCGCGACAGTTGCGTCGAGCACGGCGTGGCGCCGGGCACGCAGACGCGCTCCATCCCGCAGGCGAAATTCTGGCGCGAGCGCGGGATGCGCTTCCTTGCTGCAGCAACGAAACCGGGATGTTGTACGAGCGCGCCTGCGAAATCGTGCGCGAGCTGAGCTAAACCATCTACATCGGCAGCGGGCTGACGGAATCGACTTTCAGCTTGCCCCCGTCCACTTTGCCGGTGACCTTGACTTTGTGGCCGATCACGGGCATCACTTTTTCCATGGACTGCGCGTCGATCTTGAGGATCCTGTTGTCCTCGGTGACAAACACCACCGCCTCGCCGCCCTGCACGCATTGTTTCACGCAGGATTCGAAAGCCGCCGGCTTGATCCATTCCGCCGCGGTCTTCGCCTTGGCGCCGCTGACCGCGCACTTTTGGTCGGAAAGATAGCCGGTAAATTCGCCCGCGAACGCCGTCACGGAGGCGAGCGCCGCCAAACCAAGAACCGCAAAGAATGTTTTCACCTTGAACCAATCCTCCTCGAAGCAGCCTAGCATACGCACGGCGACTGGCGCTTTCAGGCGCTTAGCGTGGCCTCCTGACTCTCGGCCCGGCCCGGCCAAGCGCCTGCGTCTGGATGCGCGTATTGCACTTGAGAGTCCTGAATCGGGATTTCGATTTATACGTGTCATCGTCACCGGTCATGTTTAATTGTCGCCTCTTTAAAGGAATCTGTGAGTCCATGATACGCTCGAACGGCGGCCGGAAGCTCGACTCGCGCAGCCCGCCAACCCGATGGGGGAGAGTGTGGCTTCAGCTTCTTTTGTTCGCAGCCAGTTGCCTTTCGAACCAAGTTGCCCTCTCAGGCAAACGCTACGCCGTCTAGCATTGCCTATCCACGTTCCCAACTCCGGCGGTCTACTTGCCGGGCTGGTGGGATTTCAGAATCCGCAGCACTGAGAGCATTGTTTTCCAACTGCGCGTTGTCGCCGGCGCCCCAAAGAGCCTGTCGATCCGGCCGAGATAGCCAATCGCTTTCATGTGGCGGCGGTACACCCCGTACACGAGACGATTCTTCGAGCCAATGATTCGCACCAGCCACTCCCCGCCTTCGGGAAGAGCAATCGGAAGAGAAACTCTGCGGCGTCCAGCCTCCGACAGGATGCTTACGAATTGAACAACATCTGCGCGCGGTGGCTCAGATCCAAACGGATTGTCCATCTCTAGTCGGATCAGATCATTGCCGTCGCAGAAAGCGAGTGTTGCTTCGAACGGCAACTTCCGGCGCAATTCGGCCAGGAACTTTGCGCGCAACCCAGGTTTGCGAATGACCAGCGTGCCCGCGGCGCCCACGTTCACGGCATCGTAGACGCCCAGTTGTTTGGCGAGCACGCTCGGACGAAAAACCCTGTGTCCTCCAACGTTGACACCCCGGAAGAAAACGATCAAAGCCATGTCCCCATTGTTGCAGCACCGAGCATCGAGCAGAAGCGGAAGCGGTCGGACCTGACGATAGATACCGTGTGGTCGCCAGGGCTTACCGATTCCCCTGCACCCGGCGTGGTCAACGTGCGTCCTCTCGCGGCTTTTCGTTGAAATCCTGGACGATCCTCCCGATTAGCGCCACAGCTTGTCGAGACGGGAGGGTCCGCGCTCCGCCGTTTAGAACAGTTAGGCTCGACACGGAACTGCTTGCCTTTAGTGCGGGGGGCGCGAGCAAGGCAAATCCGTGAGTCGACTTACAGCGATTCTTGCTTCTCCAGCAGACCGGGACTTAGGAGCGGTATAACGAGTGGCCTTCGAGAAGCCACCAGGACAATGCGGATCAAGCCTTGCCCATCGGAGGCGGTCGCCCAATCGAGCGGAAACTCTGGGTGATTGGGCTGCGTCCTGGTTTGATAGACAAATGGAAAGTATTGTTGGAGGCACTTGAAGAGCCATTGTCTGGTGGGACGACAACCTAGACCGCTGACCGATTGGGTAAAATCCTGTTCTAGCTCATGGGCGGGATAGACTTCCTCGGACCGCCGGGACGAAACACAGCTCTCGAGCAGTAGTAAGTCGCTGCATACCGACGCCATATTGGCGATGCCGATTTTGGGATCCTCCAGATGGTACAGGAGTCCATAGCAATGGACGACCTCGAAGTCTCCTAAGCCCCGCAGCGCATCCGGTGGGTTCAAGTCGACCTGGGCCGCGTTAACACTGGGATAACGAGCCTGCACCGCCTGAATGCATTCCCGGCGGGCATCCACGGCACAGACTGAACAGCCGCGTTCTAGATAAAACCCGGTGTGATCGCCCGGCCCGCAACCGACTTCGAGCACTTTCCGGCCCTCCAGCGGCAGCCCCAGGCTGGCCAGATGGCTCAATCTCGCGTGGTTGTGCGTTTGATAGTTTGGCGAGTAAAAATAATCCATCCCCGGTCCGGTGGTGTTCTTCGTCATCCAGCGTGCACTATAACATGAGCGGACAGGATACCATAAGGCGAAACGTAGCTGACAAGATTTCGCTGCATGCAATCCGAAGGCGCCGCAGAATTGAGCGACTGGGTCCAGCAAGTTGTTGAATGGGCGCCGGAAGATGCCAACTTGCCTGGCAGCCTGGATTCCATCAATTTGACCTTGAACCGGAGACGCCTGGCCGAATTTCTTCAGCATTTCCGGAGCGATTCCGACGTCCGGGATTTCCTGCTGTTGGACTTGCTCGGAGTCGCGATTGGCGCCGAGATCAGCTCCACTGGAGAGGTGGAGGTGGTGCCCGATCTCTCCCTTCGTCCCTTTCGTCTTTGGGAGTACATTTGGCTGTACAAGATACTGGGGCTGGGCGCGGGCGGCAACTCTGTGCTCGATCTCGGCGGTCCGGCCTCCCACATTGTAATTTCTGCCGCCTTGGCAGGCAACAAGGTTCATAGCCTGGATCTGAATCCCCGAATCGTGCAAGCGGGGCGGCGCTGTGCCGACGCGTTTCAATTGGAGAGCTACCGGGCCGAAGTGGGAGACATGCGCGACTTATCGAGCATTGCTCCGAACAGCGTGGACCGCATTGTCTGCTGTTCCGTGCTGGAGCATCTCACGGGCCCGGATCAGAAGAAAGCTTTGTCCGAGATGGCCCGCGTACTCGCTCCGGGCGGGGTAATCGGTTTGACCTTCGATTACGGCGCGGGAGCTCCGGGCGTCAATAGTTACCTGCCTCCTCCCCATGAGCCGCCCGAAACCGCTGACCAGGTGCGCAATCGCTACGTTCATAGCGGGCTGGAGATTTTGGGCGATGTCAGACTTGAGGATCCGGTTGCGGGAAGCCTTTTCCGAACAGCGGACGTTTCGTATACCATCGCCGCGCTTTTCTTGGGAAAGCCTCCCTTGCAGCAACTGCCGGCGCCGGTGGCGGTACATCGCGAGCGGTCCTTCGTTCCCTACCCTCGCACACCCGACCTGTTAGGCCGCTTGCAGGAGAAGGCCCGCAGCGACCAATCCCGCTTGGAGAAAGCCTTCCAACAGGTGGCGGAAGACCGGCTCATGGCGCTTGAGAACGCCCATGCAGAGCTCGGCCGGCTTTACCCTGAATTGAACTTACGGGAGCAAAAACTTGTGGAGGAGAAGGCCCACGCTCAGGAGCTCGAGCGATCCTGCTCGGCGACTGTAGCGGCCTTGGAGCAGACCGTAGCCGGCTTGCATCAGACCGCCCAAGATCGGCTGGGAGCGCTAGAAACAGCCCAAACAGAGTTGCATCGGCTCCGAGCCGAACTGAGCCAAAAGCAAGAAGCGCTACAAGCAATGCAGGCCCAATTGACTGCGTTGCAAAACGAGCATGTGCTAGCCTACGTGCGCCGCCGCTGGAAAAGGTAGCGATGCTTCCATCGGCGGCCGTGCTGTTCACGGTGGTTCTAAGCGGCGCGACGCGCGCAAGCCATCGCGGGATCGATCCTCGACGACATCAGAGTGTGCGCCGATGTTTCAGAAGGCCAACGTTGTTCTCCCACTCTTGCCGCGCGCCCCTACATAGCGTCCCCGAGACGATTTTCAATGTGCCAGGGGTGCGGTAGTCAGCTAGAATAAAGGATTCCGAGTTGCGTCAGGTCGGTGTAGGAAGGCCGGGTAGAGCTCAATTGGTGTTCCTCGCAACCCAAACCGCATCTACTGGCCGCGAGTTTAGTCCAGCCTGTATTATGACGATTTGCGTTCTCACATTTGTTTATAACGACTGGCCTGCCCTTTGGGCGCTGCTACCGTTGATCGACTCCGAGCTCGGAAACGCCGGTCTTGCGGCCGAGATGCTCATCGTCGACGACGGATCAACGCAGGCGGCACCGAGTTGTCTGCCGGTCTCGTTTCGTGCCCTGCACGTGATTCGAGTACTCCGGCTTCGCAAGAATTTGGGTCACCAGCGAGCCATCGCTACCGGCCTCGCCTACATTTACGATCATCTTTCGTACGACGCCATCGTCCTAATGGATGGGGATGGCGAAGACCGGCCGGCCGATGCCGTTCGAATGGTCAGAATAGTGGAAAAAGATCCGACAGCGATTGTTTTTGCAGAGCGGTCAAAACGTTCGGAAACGCCTTTGTTCGTGTTTTTCTATCAAGTTTATCGCTTAATGCACGTGCTCTTAACTGGGACCGCGATCCGCGTAGGCAACTTTAGCGTCATTCCGTCTTCTCTTCTGGGAGGTTTGGTGGTCGACATGAACCTCTGGAACCACTATGCTGCCTGCGTTTACGTTTCGAACGCCAAGACGTCCACCATCTCCACGGAGCGCGGGAAGCGTCTGGATGGGCAATCCAAATTGCATTTTACATCCCTGGTGATCCACGGTCTCTCTGCCATCTCCTGCTACAACGAAAAGATCAGCGTAAGATTATTGCTTTGCACTTCCTTTGCGTTCACTCTCCTTTTGTCCTGTCTTCTGCTGACAGTTGGCATCCGGCTGTTCACTCATTTAGCGATACCGGGATGGGCGACGTATACGGCTGGAATCGTGACCATCATACTGCTCCAACTGATGTTGCTTTCCCTGCTGCTTTCGATGAGTCTCTTGAGCGGGCGCAAGAGGCAGGATATTATACCGCTGCGAGACTACGGGTACTTTTTGGCCGAAGTGAAAGAGCTATATCGGGTGTGAACTCGGGATATACATACGCCGGGAATGAACTGGACGTCTTCTATTTGGCGAAACGCTGGAAGACTTACTGGGCCGGGCTTGTCAGCAGGTACCTAGGGAGCGAAGTCTTGGAGGTCGGCGCCGGTATCGGAGCCAATACGGAGTTGCTCTGCTCAAACCGGCAAAGGCGTTGGGTTTGTCTAGAACCGGACGAATCTCTGCTGCGCCGCTTGATCCATCACCTGAAAAACGATGAGTATCGCTCAGTGGTCGAGGTGCGGCATGGGACGCTGGCCTCGCTGCCAAAGGAAGAAGCGTTCGATACCATCCTCTACGTCGACGTTTTGGAGCATATTCAAGACGATCGAGGCGAATTGGAGCAGGCAGTCGAATTGCTTCGCCCCGGTGGCGCTCTGATCGTGCTCGCTCCAGCTCACCAGTGGCTGTTCTCTCCATTCGACCAGTCAATCGGACATTATCGCCGGTATTCGAGAAGAACACTGCGCGCGATCGTGCCGTCCTCGCTGGAAGTTCGGAGTCTCATCTATTTGGATTCCGTGGGCCTGATTACCTCTTCGGCGAATGTGCTTTTTCTGCGTCAGCGGTTACCAACGACGCGCCAAATCGAGTTCTGGGATCGACGGCTGATTCCAGTGTCCAGCCGCCTGGATCGGAGGATTGGATATAGCTTGGGCAAGACGATTTTAGGTGTATGGGTAAAGCGCTAACCGGATCACGCTCCGAGCGAACAATAGTCGGCTCAATATGCTAACGCTACTGATCAATATCGGATCCCTTGCGTTTGTTCTGGGGCTCTGGACTGCAGCCGGCATTGGGCCATCCCTGATGCTTTCTCCCAAGACGAGAGTGTTCTCATGGCTTCTGCTTGCGCCGCTACTTGGGCTTATGTTGATTGCGGCCGTCGGAGTTGCACGCATAGAGTATCTACTCGTCCCCCCCAACCCGGTGCTGGATTGCGGCGTGCTAGCGTCTCTTGGCTTGGCCGCTCTGTATGTGAGGCGCCCGTATGTTTATCGCGGGTTTAAACGATATCGCCCACTTGTGATGCGCCTGAGCATACCGTATATGTCTTTCCTATTTCTCTACGCACTTGTATTTGCACCCAATGGCTTCGAGACGTTATCTACCGGTTCTGATGAAGTGATGTACGGGATGGAGCAGGAAGAACTAATGCATAACGTGCATCGAGGCACCCCCGATGACTCCCCCATTATGCGCCTGGATCACTATGTCCAGGACTATCCTGCTCGCGAAATTTCCCATTATAAGGACTGGCGGCGCGGACCCGATATGCTTACGGTCACAACGGCGATGCTGCTCAACGTTCCCCCCCAACGTGTATACCCTATTACGTTTGGCGCATTGACCCTTGTGCTGGCGATGAGCGTGCTCTTCCTTTGCCAATACGGCTTCAATATGAGACTGCGTCAGGCTTGGCCTGTTCCAATCTTTTTTCTGATCAGCTCCGGATTGTGGACATTGAATGTACAGGGAAATTTCAATAATCTGTCATCTTGGCCGTTGTTTCTACTGGGTCCTTGGTTCTTGTTACAAGCACTACGGCGTGTAAGACTCCGATGGGTTTTTCCATTTGCTTTGATCGTAGCGTCGGTCTATAGCTTCTATTATGAACCAGCGCTGGTTTCGTTATTGCTGCCATGCGGTTTGGCAATTCTCTATTGCGTTCTGTGGCGTCGAACGAGCCCCTTGAAGCTCCTTCTGGTAGCTGGACTCCTGGTCCCCCTCGTCCTCATGCTAAATCCAACGTTTCCCGTGAAGCTTTCCATGTCGACCGAGATCGCTGCGCGCTCAACGACGATCGGTGGTTTCGCCAAGGGAGCATTTGCAGCGGCCGCACGAGATGAGATTTCATGGCTTCGCCAGAGTACCCAGGGCTGGCGCAATCTGGGCCGCAGCGATTGGTGGCCACACGCTACCAATGTCTTGTTCGGGATGGCTGCAAGTATTGATGTCTCGGAGCTGAACACACGCGTGCGGAACAATTTGCTTGGGCATCCTTTACCCTGCCTCCTTAGTTTATACGCAGTTTATACTATTTCCTGCTTCGGCCTTTTCCACAATCGGCGACCGGTTGGAATTATTGGCGGCGCCGTGATGATAGTGTGGTTCCTGGCTGCTCATATGTTTGTAATGCAAAAACAATTTTTTACTTTTTACCGTTCGGCGATGTATACGATGCCCTTTGCAATTTTGGGCCTCGGACTCGCATTCTCCCAAGGAAGAGTCTACTTGCAATCAAGACCCGGCCAGGCCCGGTTGTGGGGCGGCATATTGGTAGGTCTGACTGGCGTTTTCCTGTTTGTGAATGCATTCACTTCAGGCGCGTTAGGCGCCTATGTATGGTCTCATTCGGTATGCGATGATCGCTGGATCAGGCGAACGAATCCGGACGCGGCGGAGTGGCGTTCCCTGCGGTCCACTCTTTCGCAAGCTGGCTCTCCAATTCTGATTAGCGGCTTTATAGAGCCCCAGCGCCTTTTGTGGCTCGGAAGCGGTATTAAACCCCTGGCACACTTCATGGGAAAATCAAGCAGCGACGCCTGGGTTTTTGGCGCGCACGCCACTCCCAACGAGCCATTTTATCCCGTGCGCGACGTGGCAGCGATGAATAGGGTATTGAACAGGTTTTATACTCGCCGGTCAAAGGCGGAGTTGATTCGCATGGCCGAAAAGGAGAACACTCCCTGGAATGAGGCCTATAGAAAGTTTTTGGCCAAATCCGTGATGGCGATGGTGCCTCCGCGACATGACTGGCCAGCCGAGTGGGAGCCGAGGACTGATATCTTCGGCCCTATGGTATTGGAGTTCCCCAACATCGCCGCCGTTGTATATCGTGGTGGCGACGCGTTTTCGGTGTCCGACGGGCTTGGCCCGCTGAGCGAGGACAGACACGGGCGGTATCGCGAGTTCATAGACAACACGCAATTGGCCGCGCAGCAAGAACTTGGATGGGTACAGATTTCAGTCATATTTGATGGCGCTCCCCACGATCTGAACCTGACTGGGGAGCCGATGGTGCGCGTTGACAAGGACTACGCTGGAGTCACGGCGACAGAATCCTTTTTCCGTGTTCAGGAGTCTACCAGTTCTGTCCACGTCACACTAGCTGGCAAGACCGGAACGAAGATTCGGAGCATCACGATGCGAGTAGTTCCGGTTGCCCTGGGATGTCGGGCCTGCTTTCAGCCATGAATCATTTGGGTTTGCGTTTTTTCCGTAGTTCTGCTGTTTTGCCGGGCGTGATCATATTGATCGGCCTGACATGCGGGGCGCTTTCACTGGCGGTATTTGGCCCTTCCGATCCGCCCTCTCCTGAATCCGACGCGTGGTACGTAAAAGGAAGCCAACTGGCTAGCACGAGTCAATTAGATGAGGCGGTTGAGGCTTTCCAAGCGGCCCAAAGAGCGGATCCTAAGAAGGCCGACACGTACTTTGCTCTTGGGACGATTTGGTTGCAAAAGCGAGATTGGCGCCGGGCCGAAACATCCTTCGCCAGTTTTGTGAAGCTCCGCCCCAAGTCCGCCCAGGGCTGGGTGCTGCTCGCAAGAAGTCGTCTGGAGTTAGGAAACACTTCGAGCGCCATGCTGGCCTACCGTAAGGCACTCAGCTTGGACGGTTCTGCCCAAGAGGCGAAGGACGCGCTCCATCGGTTTGCGAGGCAGTGAATTGCACACGTTTGGATGGGCCAAAGCCGTGCCGGTTTGAATGTTGCTCGAAGGCTAGCGCGATCATTGAGGAGATGACTTTGTAGCTGAAATGCGGGGAATAATACATCGAATACATAGCGGGCTCGATTTACTAGCTTCTAACTGGTTCTTCGCGTATTTCTCTATCACGGCGCTGCAACTGAAGGTAATTTGGGGTATCTGGCTCCGAAAAGATCTACCCTTCGGCGATACGGCTAGTTACTACGTGCTCGCGCAGGCCTGGCACTTAACTGGGGCCGACATGTTTGTTTGGTCGCCTCTCTACACGACCTTTCTAGGTTCATTCTTGAGTCTTTCCCCCGACGCCTATTTCGCCACAATCGCACATCGTATGCTGATTGTACTAGCCCTGGCTGTACTCGTTCTGGGGCTCATGCGAAGTCTCTTGCCTCCAATCGTGGCGTGGTGGACGACGGCCTGGTGGGTCCTTCTGCCAATTAACTTTGAGTCCCTGTACGAAGTGCATCTGTTCTTCGTTGTCTTGATTCTCATCCTCTACTTGGCGGTTCTTCATCTCCGGGGCATTCTGGGCCGGGGCGTGGGCGTGGCTGCGCTGCTTGTCATAGGCGTTCTCATGCGCAATGAAGTGCTTGTATCTCTACTGCTTTTCGCAGGCGTTGCGCTCGGCTTTGATCTGTGGCGCTGTTTCCGGAAGCGCTTAGTGTCCATGCCGCGGATCCTGTTCGCCTATGGAGCCCCGCTATTGCTGGCGCTTCTGTTATGCGGATTTTTTTACGCGCGCAGCATAGCGAAGTGGCCGGAATTGGAGGGCTTTCTTTCCGGGAAGCACACCTTGAACGTCTGCCAGATATACGCATTCAGCTATCAACAACGCCACCCGGATTGGACCCACTCGCCATGGACAGAGTGCCAGCCGCTCATTCAGACTACCTTCGGCAAACCCGAGGTGGCTCTTTGGGAAGCGACCCGCCTGAATCCCAGAGCAATGCTGGAATACTACTGGTGGAACGTCAAGCTCATACCCAGCGGCTTACAGGTACTCCTTTTCAATGTCGCGGCGGGGCGGGTAGACCCCGATTACGCACCCGTGTCATTTAACCCGCGGGTTGCGATTCCGGCAAGTTGCTTATTAGCGATCATCTTGATTGTGGGAGGCATGATCTTCTTCCAAAACCGAGCCGGGTGGTACAAAACGCTGGTGCAACCGGGCGTCTGGGGATGGATCGTCATGGCGTGCGTCGGTCTTGTAGTCATCATTGTCATGGTCACAGAGCGGCCGAGACCATCCTATATGTTTAGCCTGGGCCTGTTGATTATGGCGTCAGCGGGATTGTGCGTGCAACTGGTTTCGTCAAGTTGGGCTTGGTTGTCATCGGTTCGGCCGTGGTTTCCAATCGCCGCCATCGCGCTAATTGTTATTACTCCCTGCTACTACTATCTCAGCCCGCGGTTTGGAAGCCGGCCCAATTTGGAAGTCTACAGGCACATGCATCCTTTTCAAGGCATCGTCGACCCGGATGTTGCTTTGATGGCGCCGAACGCTGGGCCTGAGTTGTGCTTCTACCTTTCCCGAATCACCAACCGCTATTGTGAGGGCATCAACTTTTGGACATTTCGCGACTCTATTCCGCCAGGAGGGGACTGGAATCAGGCCCTGACCGCACGCAAAGTCAAGTTTTTTCTGGCGAATGAGAGTGTGCTGACCGACAAGGCGGGGGCATCATTCGTCAAGTCAGCGCAGTCCAACGGATGGCAAGTTAGAGAGCTTGAAGACCTGCCTGGGAATCGGTGGATGCTGTTGGAAAAGCAATGATGGGCCGCGGCAGGCCCAACACAGTCACAGACGATTGTTGACCCGCGCTGTCCAAGTTCCGATTCAGGGACCGTGGCAGGCAGCTCCTCTGACCTGCATCGTTCGGACAGGAGATCCACAGGAGTGCAGATGAGAAGTAGGAACCTGGTGGAGCTTGCGCTCTCATTCGAAAGGCAAAGCAACCAGGCCTCGGTACTCTGGCGAGCTTGTTGATCGGTTCTGGGGGCAAGTTGGGTGCGCGTTCGCCTGAGAGAACCTGTCCCCGTCCGGCACAATCTGTTGTGACGCGTTGCCTGGTAAACCAGTCTTTTCCCTGCGGGAAGCTTTGGCTGCTGGCAATGACGGCCGTAGTGCGAATCGCGCAGGGCGGACACTTGCCGCCAGCGGCGCTAAGCCAAAACGGACTTGCCATTGCGCCGAGCTTCGAAGAGCAGCGCTCGCCCTCGGGCTCAGCTCAGTTCCTCTGGCGGACTGGCGGGGTTACTGCCGCGCTTTCGACCGCCGGGAAGGTCACGCTTTACGCGCCCGATAGAGATCCAATTCGTATCAGTTTCCCGGGTGCGAGCCTTCGCTCTGAGCCCTCGGGAGAAATGGCGCTGGAGCGCAAGACTCTGTTCTACCTGGGAGCACAAGCGAATTGGCGGGACGACCCGCATTTCGCACGGGTTCGCTTTTCTGAAATCTATCCAGGCATCGACCTTGCCTTCGCCACGAATTCAGGCCAGCTC
>DASQHQ010000080.1:0-3936 GCA_035632015.1 Bryobacteraceae bacterium | reverse complement strand
GACGCTCACCTGGCCGCTCTGGCCATCGAGCACGGCGCGACGCTCTGCACCAACGACCGGGACTTCACGCGCTTCCGGGGCCTGCGAATTTTCAACCCGCTCGAAGCGTAGGGCGCCGGCTCAGTGCAGCAGCGGCTTAGTGGAGCAGTACCGGCTCGGCGATGGCGCGGTCGGTGTGGACGTGATAGCCGCCGGGGACAGGATGGAGCCAGATGCCCTGCTCCGGATCGGGCACCGGGAACTGCTCAGGGCTGGCAATGAGGCGGCCGCCCGATTCATCGAGCCCCTCGAGCAGCTTGCCGATGTGAAGGTGGATGTGGCACTGCGTGCGGACGGTGTCGGCGTTATAGGCAACGCCCCAGACATCGGGCCACATCTCCTGCGCCCTGGCGATGGCGGCCTTCCAGAAAGCGGTCAGCTCTTGCGGACTCAAGTCGCGCAAGCTCTGCTGGCCCTTGCCGTGCTGCTGCTTCTCCAGCACCAGCCACCGGTTCGGCTTGCGAGGGCTAATATCTTTCAGGAAGAAAATGCCGCCGGTCTGCTTCTCCGCCTCGCGGCAAAGGCTGCACTGGCGCTCTTCGAGCGTAGCCGGCGCGGAGTGATCGCACCCGCACTCGACAGCTCCGGGAAGCGGCGCGCACACCGCCAGCGCTGCCAGAAAGCAGCCGAGCCATTTCATCGCGGAGCGTATTTCTCCTTCACCCACACAAGGTAGCATCCGATACCGATCGCCAGCCAGAAGCCGATGGCGATGAGCGGCGCATTGAACGTGCCGGTCTTCTGCACCATCATCCCGGTGAGCCACGGCGCGGCGATGCCGGCCAGGTTGGCGGCGGTGTTCTGGATGCCCGCCACGCGGCCCAGCGTCGCCCCCGGCACGAGCGTCTGCGTCAGCGCCCAGTAGTTGGCCGTGGCGAGTCCCAGCCCGCTCAACGAAAACACCGCAATGAACAGCGTCAGCGCCGGTGAATGAATGAACGCCGGGATAATCTCGCTGAACGCCAGAATGAAGCCGGCGATGGTAAACCACTTCCGGACCGTCACCGGGTTGTGGCCGCGGCCGATCAGCCGGTCGGCGGCGAGGCCCGCCAGAATCGCCACCGCCGCCATGCCGCCAAACGACATGAACGTGTACCAGCCGCTGCCGGTGAGCGACATGTGGTAACGGTCTTTGAAGTAGGTAGGCATCCACGTCATGCAGAAGTAGACGAAATACATGTAGGCGAACGTCGCCAGGAACGTCCCCCACATGACGGGACTCGCCGCCAGCGCCCCCCAGGTGAGCGAATCGGGCGCGGCTGTTCCGGCGGCTCGCCCGGCGCTTCCTTTCGCGGCGCGCGGGGCAGGGCCGGCGGGACCGTCGTTCCGCACCAGAAACAGCCAGGGGATGAGCCACAGCAGCGCCCCCAGCCCGGTAACCACGAACATCGCCTGCCAGCCGTAATACGAAACCAGATAGGCGGCAATGGGTGCGCCGATCGCCGGCCCGATCTTCGTTCCTGACATGTAAATGCCGATGGCGAACCCGCGCTCCTTCTCGACAAAGTTGGTGCCGATGTAGCGCATGCTGGCCGGCGTCACCAGCGACTCCCCGATGCCCAGCAGCACGCGAATGACGACCAGGCTCGCCAGCGTCGCGCTCAGCGCGGTGATCCCGGAGATCACGCTCCAGAACAGAAACGCGATCGCGTAGGGCCACTTCACGCCGAAGCGATCGACCACCCATCCGGCCGGGATTTGCAGCAACGCGTACGACCAGAAAAACGCCGACAGCAGAATCCCCGCAGCCTGCGGCGAAAGCGCAAAGCTCTTGCGCATCTCCGGCAGCGCCGAAGAGAGGTTGATGCGGTTGACGTAAGCGATGATGACGCCGACCGTCAGCAAGCCCACGATGGGCCAGCGCAGCGAGCGCTCGCGGGTGGCGGCGACGGCAATGGCAGGATTAGCCACGGATCGGCTCTCAAGTCGAAGACCCATTCTAGCTTAGGAGCCGCTCGCGCGGCGGGGGGCGACGTCGTTAGCCGATCACCTTATCATATTCGGCGTGCGTTCCGATCCAGAACCAAAGCACTCCGTCTGAAATGGGCCTGCCTACGGAGCGGTGGCGCAGGCCAACGCGCACGGACCAGAACTCGCCAGCCCTCTTGAAGTGAAGCGATGGATGATGCGGGTCGTCCTTTAGCAGAGCGTAGGCTCTGTCGGCAGGCGCGGCATAATGGTTCACAGCTTCGTAGACCGCCCGGCGAGGTGGTCTCGTAGGGCGCGCTCGGCCAAGGCGTCGAGTTTCCCTGCCTTGACGTCGTCCTCAAACTGACGGTCCCATGCTTCCGCGTCAAACTCTGCGAACCATTCCCGGAGCCTTGCCAGCTCCCCGGGAGAAAGCTCTTGGATTTGAGCTTCGATGTTCTCCACTCTTTCCATATGCACCGCCGCCGTGGCCCTGCTCCATGTTGCTCTGCTCCAGGTTGCGCCCGGCCTGGCAGCTCGAGCGATCTGCACCCCTCGCCACCCATTGTACCTTGAGGCTGGCCGCGGTTTTCGCCAGCATCCCTTCCCGTAGACAGTTCGCGGTCGCCTGCGGTCCCCCTGACGCGGCCGGTCAGCGGCGCGGCCCGCCGCGCTGCGTCGGCGGCGCCGCCTTGTTAGAAGCAACCCGGAAGACCGGAAATGCCGCCGCGATCTTCTCGAATTCCGCCAGCGCTGCATCCTTGCTCACGGGCACGTGCGGTCGCGCTCCCGGCGCTCGCTCCAGGTAAGCCCGCAAGATGGGCGCGCGCTGCTCGGCGGGAACCTCTTCGAGTTGGACCTCCTCGCGACCCCCGCTCCGGAGAACCGCTCTTCCACCGGCTGCACGCACGTTCTGGACCCATTGCACGTTATCTCCGAGCATCGACACCAGGTACCGCTGTCCATCGACGACGGCTATGACCACGGGCAGCGAGATCGTCCGCCCCGACTTTCGTCCGACTACTTCCAATGTCACGAGGTAGTTGGGCGCGACGCCCGACGAGGCTGCGCCAGCCGACGCCCTGTTCAGAATCCTCGCAGGGGGGTATTTACTTCACTCAGGTAACCCCTATATGTTGTGGTCCGCTTCCTCGGCCGTTGCGAAGCATTTCACCATCGACTTGTAGGGCGTTGGCCCGACGGCCACAGCTTGCTCGGCGAGGCGCAGGAACAGCTTTCCTCGGCTACGCGAATTCCGTCGATTGAAGCGGAACGTGAATTCGTCCAGGTAGTAGTCCAGGTGCTCCCGGCTAACCGCACCTTGGTGCGTCCCCAGCAACCAGCGCTTCAGCAGAGACGCTACGCGATGAACCCGCGGCATCACCTCCGACGCGGATTCCTTTTGTCCCTTTAGGAATGTGACGCGGTGACGGTAGCCCTTCCCTTCCAGGGGAAGGTACCCGATCCACCCGTCGGTGTGGACCACACTGCCGGGTTCAATGGCCTCCTCGATGAACGGCATCAGACTCTCGGCGGACGCATCTGGGACGCGTCGCATGCGAATGCGCCCGATCCCCTCTCCATCCTCTTGTGCTGCAATCACAATCAGCGACTTGCTGTCCGTTTGTCGCCCCCGAACGCCGTGCTCTTCGCTGCCCCAGTACGTCTCGTCTACTTCCACGTGTCCGGAGAGGCGATCCCGGCCCGGTCGCACCATGGCCCGCCGCAATTTATGCAGCCAAGTCCACGCTGTCTTGTAGCTCCCTAACCCCCAGCTCGCGCTGGATCCCAATGGCGCTGGCACCGTTCTTCTGGCTGGTGGCCGACCACATCGCTCGAAACCAAAGCGTGAGCGGTTTGTGCGTGTCCTGGAAAATCGTCCCGGCCGTTACCGAACTCTGATAGCTGCAACCCGCACATTGCAGCAGAACCCCGCGCAGCGGCCATGTTTTCCGCCCGCCGCACCGCGGGCAGCGAAACCCATCCGGC
>DASQHQ010000079.1:0-75980 GCA_035632015.1 Bryobacteraceae bacterium | reverse complement strand
TCTCCTTCTGACAGGGGTTCCGCAAACCGAGGGTGTTGTTTGTTAGCAGCCGTCACTCCTGCGCGTGGCTCGGGAGGGTTTTGACAGGGCATCTCTCGCGCCGGCGTTAAGGGAGCAAGTAGCGGAGCGCGACGTCTCCGGAAACCGTCTTAGCGGACAGCAACGACATGGTGTTGCTGAAGGCGAGGCAATAGGTACCTGCCTGGTGAAGCGGTACGTCCACTTTTGCATTCGTGGTCTTGCCGCTGGCGTATAAGACTGGTGCCGGATGTCCATTGACCCAGTTCTCGCATTCTCCCCAGTCCGCCACAACGGCTTCGATATCATTGCCCGAACCACCGGAGGTATGAAAGCTTCCCGCCACGCGGACGCTGGCCATGGTCGGGCGTGAACTCGGAACTCGCGAACGGCGCGAGCCGCCGCGCTCAGATAGTAAGATCGAAGAATACGTGCATATCCTCGTCACAGGCGGCGCCGGATACATTGGCAGTCACACCGCGAAATCGCTGGCGCAAGCCGGTCATCAACCAGTCGTAGTCGATAATCTCGGCCGGGGACACCGCGAGGCCGTCAAGTGGGGCCCGCTGGTGGAGGCGGACATCGCGGACCGCGCCGCACTGGAAGGTGTGTTCGACCACTACCCCATCGAGGCGGTTTTCCATTTCGCCGCCTTCGCCTACGTCGGCGAATCCATGCAGGCGCCCGGCTTGTATTTCCGCAACAACGTCGCCGGGACGTTGAACCTGCTGGAAGCCATGCGGGCGCGCGGCGTCGGGCGAATCGTTTTTTCGTCCACCTGCGCAACGTACGGCGATCCGCAGAGCATTCCGATTTCCGAGGAACACGTGCAGCGGCCGGTGAACCCGTATGGGGAATCCAAGCTCATGGTGGAGCGCCTGCTGCACTGGTTTGGCGTCGCGCACGGCCTGCGCTGGGTGGCGCTGCGGTATTTCAATGCGGCGGGCGCGGATCCGGAAGGCGAGATCGGCGAGGAGCACGATCCGGAAACGCACCTGATCCCGCTCGCCATCTCCGCGGCCATGGGCTGGACCGAAGTGCTGGAGATTTACGGGACGGATTACGACACCCCCGACGGCACGGCGATTCGGGACTACCTGCACGTCACCGATCTCGCGGAGGCGCACGTCGCGGCGCTGCGCTATTTGGATGCGGGCGGATCCAGCACGGCATTCAATCTCGGGACCGGGCGCGGCCACTCGGTCCGCGAAGTGATGGCCGCGGTGGAGCGTGTCAGCGGGAAAAAAGTTCCAGTTCGAGAAGTTGGCCGGAGGGCGGGCGATCCGCCGTGCCTGGTCGCGGACCCCTCCAAAGCGGGCCAGATGATGGGATGGCGGCCCCAGCTCGCGTCGATCGACGAGATTGTTCGGACGGCTTGGAAGTGGAAGGAGCGTGGCGTACCCGCGCGCTGAATCCCGCTGGAGCCGGCGCCGGCGGCCAGACTACGCCGGGCCCCTGGGGCTCTGGGCCTCGATATCCCGGCGCCCTTCCAGCGCGTCGCGCTCGGTCTGATAGGCCGCCACGAACAGCCCGATCAACTCGCATTCGAGCGGCACATCGAACAACCGCGTGACACAGAACTCCAGCTCCTTGAGATTCAAACTCCCGCACGTCCGCGCCACCGCCGCGGCAAGCACGCAGATGCGGTCTTCGATCGGGAAGCCGGGGTCCAGCGGATCTGCGATGTTTCTGCGGATGCAGGAGCCGGAGCAGCAGGATCGTGACGTCGGCGACTCGACCGGCGCGCGCTCCGGGGTTGCGCTGGTTTCGGCGGCGTCATCCGGCATATCAAAACAGTCCATGCCAGCGTAGTTGGGGATTGACGCCCAAATTCTCACACGGGACCACACGTCTTGGTACGGGAGATTCCCCCGCGAGTGTTGGGGTTTGCGAGCGGCCGACGCTCTTCCATGAGCTACAAGACATCTGCGTCATCCACCAGATCGCCGCCGCGGAATGCTCGATATTTTGGGCTGCGTGCCGCCGAGCGCGGCCAGGCGTTTGCCGGCCTCGCGCACGAACAGCGCCTCCAATCCCGCCCGCGCCAAAGCGGTTTTCTCCCGGATTCCGGTGAGTTCACCGGCTCGTTTGAGGAGGCTCTCATCGATGATCAGAGTGATCCGCATTTCGCTGAGGATGTCACTGCCTTTTGAGGCATTCCGCGATCTCTTTTTCCGAAATCGAACCCTCCCTGATCACCTTCCATTCCGGATCGGTGATATCGACCGTGGTCGCGCCCGGGCCGGCGCAGGCGCCGGCGTCCAGCACCAGGTCCACGCGTCCATCCATGACGCCGAACACTTCGATGCCGCTGCGGCAGGTGGGCTGGCCGGAAATGTTGGCGCTGGTCGCGATCAGCGGCTGATCCAGCCAGTCCAGCAACGCCTGAGCGACGCGCGAGCGGGATTGACGCACCGCCAGCCGACCGGTATTGCCGGTGACCTTGAGCGGCACTTTGGCGGAAGCGGGCACGATCATCGTCAGCGGCCCCGGCCAGAAATGGCGCGCCAGCAGATGGAAGCGCGTCGAGAGTTCCTTGGCCAGCTCTTCGGCCATGAAGACCCCGCTGATCAGCAGCGGAAGCGAGCGATGGATCTCACGGCCTTTGGCGGCGAACACGCGCCCGACCGCGTTGAGATTCAAGGGATCGGCCACTAGCATGTACAGCGCCTCGGTGGGAATCGCCACCACGTCGCCGCGGCGCAGGTAGGCGGCGGCGCGCTCGATCGCCTCGGGCAGCGGATTATTCGCGTCGATTTCGATCAGATCAGTCGCCAATTTCTTTAGTCCCGCGATCCCAGCGCTTCGGCCACTTCGATCGCCATGGAATAGCGCCCGAATGGAGCGCTCAGTTGCACGCCTTCCACCATCTTACGCGCGCGTTCCACCATCTCACGCCCGATGGCCACACCCTCCTGCCGCGCCTTTTCGGCGTTGTCGGCGCCCAGCATCCGCTTCATGAAGCGCTCGGGCACGGGCACGCGCAGCTCGTTCACCATGAACTCGGCGTTGCGATAGCTGCTCAACGGCCACACGCCGCAAATCACCGGCAGCTTGAGATGTTCCGTCCGCTTGAGAAATTGTTCCAGCAAATCCAGGTCGAACACGGGCTGCGTCACGATGTACTCGGCGCCCGCTTCCGCCTTCCAGTCCAGGCGCCGGATCTCCTCATCCATGTTCAGCGCGCCGGGATTCGCGCCCACGCCGATCAGCAGCGCGGTTTGCGAGCCCATCGGGTTTCCGCCGATGTCGAGCCCATGGTTCAGATTGTTGACGATGTTGGTGAGTCCGATCGCGTCCACGTCGAAGACCGCCGTGGCGTCCGGATAGGTGCCCATGCGCGGCGGATCGCCGGTGATGCAGATCAGATTGCGCACGCCCACCATGTGCGCACCCAGCAATTCGGACTGGATGCCCAGAATGTTGCGGTCGCGGCAGCAGAAGTGCATCACCGTCTCGATGTGGGCCTCCTGCTGGATGAGCTGGCAGGTGACCTGGTTGCTGAGCCGGGCGCTGGCGCGCGGTCCGTCCGGCACGTTGATGCAGTCGATGCCATGGGCGGCGCACAGCTTCGCGCCCTCGATTTCCTTGGAGGCATCCACGCCGCGCGGCGGAAGAATTTCGACGAAGGCGACAAATTTTCCGGCGGCCAGCTTCGCTCCCAGCTTGCTTTTAGCGGCCATCGGCGCTTTCGTCATCGCCTTGGCCTTGACCACCGGCTCTTCGACGGTGACGGCGAGCTTCTTGGTCTGCGGCTGAAGCGAGCGGGCTTCGGCGCGAATCAGCTTGATGTGCTCGGCCGTGGTTCCGCAGCAGCCGCCCACGATCTTGACGCCGGCCCACAATAAGCGCCGTGCGTACTGCGCCATGTATTCCGGCGAGCACAGATAAATCCGGCGTCCCTCCACCACCGCCGGCAGACCGGCGTTGGGCATCGCGCTCATGGGCTTGCGCGAATACTGCATCATTCGCTCGATGGTCTCGAAGGTGACCTTGGGGCCGACCGAGCAGTTGAGCCCGATCACGTCCGCCGGCCATTCGTCGAGCTTCGCCGTGTAGGTTTCCGGCGTCGCGCCGCCGGGCATGTTGCCGGCGTCGTCGATGGTGACCTGCGCGACGATCACCATATCCTGGCCCGCCACTTCGCGCGCCGCGAAGATGGCCTCGCGAATTTCGTTCAGATCCGTGAACGTTTCGAGGATCAGCAGATCGACGCCGGCCTCCACCAGCGCCTCGGCCTGCTCGCGGAATACGGCGTTGGCTTCGGCGAAGGACATGGCGCCCAGCGGCTCGATCCGCACACCCAGCGGACCGATGGCCCCGGCCACGAACGCAGCATCGCCGGCCGCCTCGCGCGCCAGCCGCACGCCCGCGCGATTGATGTCCTTCAGCTTTTCCGAGAGCCCGAATGCCGCCAGACGAGTGCGCGTCGCGCCGAAGGTGTTGGTTTCGAGGATCTCCGCGCCCGCTTTCACGTATTCCTGGTGCGTTTCCTTGACCAGCGCGGGCATCGACAGATTCAGCTCGTCGAAGCAGCGGTTGATGAATACGCCTTTCGAATACAACACCGTCCCCATGGCGCCGTCGGCCACCAGCGCGCGGTTGAGAAGCTGCTCGCGGAACTCGTTCAGCCTGGACTTAGTCTTGGGGGGCGAGGTCGCGATCATGGACGGTATGGTTAACCCGGGTTTACTATAGCTGAGCAGCAACACGCCGTCCCGGGATAAGAAAAGAGAATGCTGAACTTAAGTGTAGCGCACGGGAAAAACGCGGACAAGACCAGCGAATCGGAGGTAACCGATCCTTCAGTAGATGGTCAGCTCCACCGGCGATCCGGCGCTCGAACCCAGCAGCTTCACGGCCGAGCCTTGATTAGTGGCCACCTCCAGATAACCCGAGCTGCCCACCAGCACGAACAGTTCTCCAGGCGCGCATTCGGTAAACGTCAGCGCTAGCCGGTTGACGATCTGCAAGCCGACATTCAGCTCGAACGGCCGCGTGTTCACCTGCGGGAACTCGTCGATGTGCAGGTTGGTGATGAGATTTCCGAAGCGGTCAATCTTCAGCACGCTGCCGGTCCAGCTACGCTTGCCGGTGCGAACGGGTTTGTCGAACGTGAGCCGCAAATGGTCCTGGATGCGCGGGCCGAATCGCGCCGCCGGGATACCGGAAGCCAGATGGGCAGCCACGGGTGCGAACACATCGCGGCCGTGGAACGTGCGGCTGAGGGGCTTCAGAAAATAGCGCGCGTTGGTGATGTGGCGGACCTTGGCGGTTTCCCGCGAGAAAATCATCGAGAGCACGCCGTTGTCGGGCGCGATGAAGTACTGGCCGGCCATCTCGGCCAGCAGCGGCCGGCGCGTCGAGCCGACGCCCGGATCGACCACCACCACGTGAATCGTTTTTTTCGGAAAGTAGCGGTACGCCTGCGCGATGCTGAAGCCTCCATCGGCGATCTCAAAGGGCCGCACATCGTGCGTGATGTCGACGATCCGGGCCGCTGGGTGGATCGACAGGATCACGCCTTTCAGGGTTCCGGCAAAGTGGTCGGAAGTTCCGAAGTCCGTGGTCAGCGTGATGATCCGGTTAGGCATGCTAACCGATTGTAATTCGTATTGCGGCGCCCCCAGCGACGCAAGCTGTCACATGAATGTAATCAGATTGCCACAAACCGTTAACAGCGGCGTGCGACAACGGGTGTAGCATGGCGGACGACTTGAAAACCGAGCGCCGTTCCCGGGCGCGATTCCCTCTCAAGCTGGACGTTCAATATTGGCAAAAACGGACTGAGCCAGGGTTTCCCGGATTCGGCCGGACGCTGAATATCAGCAGCACGGGGCTCCTGATCGCGTCCGAACAGACCGTGCCGGAGGGGACTTGGCTGGAGGTGGCCATGGATTGGCCCTCGCTATTGGACGGCGTCATTCCCATCCAACTGGCCGCCCAGTGCGTGGTCGTGCGCTCGAATGCATCCAGCTTCGCAGTGCTGCTTTCACGCCACCAGTTCCGGACCCGAAGCCGGATGCGAAACCGCCTCTAGGATTGGCCGGCGAGGGCGAGCGGCCCTGGCGCGAACTTTCAAGGTACGATGGCGACTTCCAGCGTGACCGAAGCCTGCACCACCACCAATCCGGTCTCTATGGGCGTGCTGGGCGCCGCGACGCCCACCACAGGAATCGCCGTGTTCACTCCCTCGCTGGCATGCAGAACCGAGCCGGTATGCAGGTTCAGCCCCGCGGCGATGGCACTGGCCTCAGCCTGCGCATTCACCGCGGCCGCCTTGAGCGCCTGCGCAGTGGGCCCGGTTCGATCCTGCAAATCGAAAGATATACCCTGCACGCGATTCGCCCCGGCCTGAATGGCGGTGTCGATGGTGGCGCCGATCTTGGTCAGATCGGTCAGAGTGATCTCGAGTGTATTGTTGACGCTGTAGCCAATGATCATCGCATTCTGCCCGGGTGGCGGATTGTTGTACATGGGTGCCAGCGAATAGTTGACGGTCTTGATGCTGGCGCCTGTGCCGAGCAGGGTCTGCAAGGCGGTGATGACTGCTCCCGACTGGGTGGCATTCGCCGTGGAGGCGTCCTGCGCGGTCGCGGCTTGCGTGAAGACGCTGACGTCCACACGGGCCAGATCGGGAGAAACGGAAACGGTCGCGCTGCCGACGGCGGTGATGGATCCCCCGCGCGCGGGCGGTTGCGCCCATGAGGCGGCGGTGAACGCGAAGATAAAAACGAGGGGGATGAGTTTCATAAGTGTGTACCCTACCTAGCACTGTACACCCGGCAGTGCAATGCTGTCCCCACAGAGTGTTCAGCGTCTTGGTGTCTCATCGAGGATAAGGTAGCGGCCTGTTGTCCTGCTACCGCCGGCTTGGAAGAACCGGCCAAGGGCCGCGGGTCATAATGGATGCATGACGGCGCGTGGTCTGTTTCTATTCGCAGCTTGTGCCTGCGCGTGGTCCCAACCGGCCGGCATCGAAGGCAACTGGCAAGGGACCTTGGCCGTCGGAGCCGCGCGCCTGCGTGTGGGACTGCACGTTTCCAAGTCCGCCGCTGGCGAATACACGTCGACGCTGGACAGCATCGACCAGGGTGCAACTGGAATCCCGGTCGCTACCACGACGGTCACCGGGAAAGTCCTGCATCTGGAATCGCCCGTCATACACGCCAAGTTCGACGGCACTCTTTCGAACGACGGCCGGGAGATCTCCGGAACGTTCACCCAAGCCGCTCCGCTCCCGCTCATCTTCAGGCGCGTGGAAAAAGTGGAGACGCTCGATCGGCCCCAGAATCCTAAACCGCCGTTCCCGTATCGATCCGTGGAGGCGAGCTACACGACCAAGGACGGTCTGAAGCTGGCCGGGACGCTCACGCTGCCCCCCGGCGCGGGCCCGTTTCCGGCGGCGATCCTGATCTCCGGCTCGGGGCCCCAAGATCGCGATGAGACCATACTGGGGCACAAGCCGTTCCTGGTGATTGCGGACTATCTGACGCGCCACGGCATAGCGGTTCTGCGCGTGGACGACCGGGGTGTGGGCGGGTCCGCTGGAAAATCGACGCAGGCCACCATCGACGACCTGGCCGGCGATGTGCTGGCGGGCGTCGAGTTCCTCAAGGCGCGCAAGGACATCGCGGCGAAACACATCGGACTGATTGGGCACAGCGAAGGAGGGCTCATCGGGCCGCTGGCCGCATCGCGCTCCTCCGACATCGCCTTGGTCGTGATGCTGGCGGGGCCGGGCGTTCCGCTGGAGCAGATTCTCTACCAGCAGGGCGAGCTGATCCGGCGCTCGATGGGCGCCAACGACGAAGGGGTGGCTCAAGGGCGCGCGCTGCAGGAGATGATGATCGGCATTCTCAAATCGGAGCCCGACGAAAAGGTCGCTGCCGAAAAGATCCGCGCCGGCTGGGCCAGGTTCAAAGCTTCCCTTCCGGAAGCGCAACGCCGGCAACTCGAGGCCGCGACTCCCGCGTTTGAGGCACAGGTAAACGAGTTCAACGTTCCCGAAATCCGGTCGATGCTTGCATATGATCCAGCCGAGACCTTGCGCAAGCTGAAAATTCCGGTGCTCGCTCTCAACGGTTCGCGCGATCTGCAGGTACCGCCGCAGCAGAACCTGCCGCCCATCGCCGCGGCGCTCAGCGCCGGAGGCAACAGCGATTTCACGGTCTCGGAGTTGCCCGGTTTGAACCACCTGTTTCAAAAGTGCAACCGATGCACCGTGGCCGAATACGCCATTCTCCAGGAAACGTTTTCTCCCGCCGTGCTGGAAGGGATCGTCGATTGGCTGGAGCGTCACACACGCTAGCGCCGGAAAGCACACGCGCAGGCGCCGCGACTACATTTCCCAGCGCCAGAGGTTTACGCCGACGGTGTAGCCTGCGCCGACGGCGGCATAAACTACCAGATCGCCTTTTTTGAGCTTTCCGCACAGCAGAGCATCGCGCGTGGCCAGTGGAATCGTGGCGGCAGTGGTGTTGCCGTAGCGGTCGATGTCGATGATCACTTTGTCGCAACTGATTCCCAGTCGCTCGGCGGCCGCGGTGATGATGCGCCGGTTGGCTTGATGCGGGATCAGCGCGCCCACATCCGCCACGGTCAGATGATTGCGCGCCAACAGGTCGCGGCAGGATTCGTACATCTTGCGCGTCGCGTATTTGAAGACCTGCTGGCCTTCCTGCTTGACGAAGTGCAGCCGCTTCTCGACGGTCTCTTTGGTGGCCGGCATGCGGCTGCCGCCGGCCGGCTGCTTGAGATAATCGCCGCCGGAGCCGTCGATCAGGTTGAGGAAGTCGATGAAGCCCGTCTCGCCGTCCTGGGTGGGCTCGATCAGCATGGCGCCCGCGCCGTCGCCGAACAGAACGCAAGTGGAGCGATCGGTATAGTCGATGATGCGCGACATGGTGTCGGCGCCGATCAGCAGCACTTTCTTATGCGAGCCGGCCGAGACCAGATGCGCGGCCGTGGTCAATCCGTAAATGAAACCGGAACAGGCCGCCACCAGGTCGAACCCCCAGGCGTGCTTGGCGCCCAGCCGGTCCTGGACCAGGCAGGCGGTGGCGGGGAACAGCATATCCGGGGTGACGGTGCAGACGATAATGGCATCCAGCTCGGCGGCGCCGATGCCGCGCTGTTCGAGCGCGATGCGGGCCGCTTCCACCGCCATGTCGGAGGTGGCCATTTCCGGCGGGGCAATATGGCGCTCCACGATGCCGGTCCGCTCCACGATCCATTGATTATTGGTTTCGACCATCTTCTCGAGATCCTGATTGGTCAGGACCCCGGGCGGGGTGTAGCAGCCTAGCGCGCTGATCTTGGCCTTGTACAATAAACCTCCAACCCCACAAGATACAACATCGTACTCGGGACTTGGGCGGTGAGGTCATCGAGCCGGCGCCTATTGCCGCCACGGCGCCGGAGTAGCCTGACCGCCGACTCGCACTGGCCGCGGCGTCAGGGACGGAATCGGAGCGCCAGCCGGCCGCCCGGACCTTTGTAGTGCAGTTCGAGATCCTTGGGCTTCAGCTTGCCCGCCATTTGGAAATACAGCAGCCCGGAAAGCGCTTCAGTGGTTTCCTTCTCCGGCAAAACTTTAGCAGTCAGGACGGCGAGCACAGGATTTTCCTTCTCCGAGTGTTTGGTCTCGACCTTCGCGTCCGTTTCCGTGGAGGCGCCCGCGCCGTTGCCTACGTTGCTTCCGCCTCCCGGCATGCGCGTGGTTCCAACGCCTGGTATGCCTAAAGTCGGCCCGGTGTTGCCGTTCATGAGACCGCCGTTCCGCACGCCTTGGGGAGTCACGACCAGGGTCGCGTTTCCGGCGATCTGGCTCGGCGCAAAGGGTTCAGACCGCTGGCCGTCCTTGGCGGAGACCAGCAGAAAATCGTCCAGGCTGACCTGGAGCGGCTTGTCGCTGACGGGCCGGATCGTTACCCGCACCACCACGATGTCTCCGCCTAAATCGCTGCCCAGCTCCTGGCGGATCTGGTCCTTGTCAATGAGCGCGTTAGCGGAGATTTCCACTAGTTCATTGGAGGTTTGCTCGATAGGCAGCTTCTTGTCGGCGGCCTGCAATAGACCGGCACAACAAATCGCGGCTAGGCACGCCCAGGAAAAGCGCATGCATCCCCCCATGGGTATTATACGGCAAGGGGATAGCGGCTCCCGCTCAAGAGGCGAAGTTCCGCAAATCCAACCTAAAGACCTTACGTACTAGTGCCGATGTAATTCATGGTGTCGTCTATGAATCGGTCTTCCCTTCTATTACTCTTGTTTTCGAGCTCGCTGTGCCTTCCGGCGCAAACCTTCAGCACCATCACGATTTCGACGGTGCCCAGCGGCGCGCAATTCAGCGTGGATGGACAAGTCTATCTTAGTGCCACGACGTTAGTGTGGCCTGCGGGAAGCTCACACGTCGTGGCCTTCGTTGGAAGCTCGGGCGCTCAAGGCAGCCCGGATGGGACGACACAATATGGGTTTACGGGATGGGTCGACAACCGCGGCCTGCTGATTTCCAAGGACCCGGTTCTCGTGGTGACGGCCGATCCTAGAGTCACTACGCTGACGGCCAACTTGACCGTCGCTTATCGGGTGACGGTGAACTTCTATGCCGGGAATCCCAACGACCCCACGCTGGCCAGTTGCGCAACGCCCGGAGTTAACCTGACCGGCACTCTTCACCCGGGAATGGTTTTTATCGGCAATGCGTGCCTGTGGGCGACCGGAAATGTTTTCGTCCAAGCCAACTCGACGGTGCCCCTCAACGCCTTCCCATTTCCTGGCTTCGCCTTTACGGGATGGTCGCTGAATGGCCAACAAGTAAGCCCTTTCTTAGCCAGCGTGACCGTGAAGGGCCCCATGACGATCGCGCCCGGTTTCGTGGCCGCCAAACGCGTCCATTTTTTGACCTCTCCCCTGGGCTTCAACTTGCTCATCGACCACACCCAAGTACCCACGCGGACCATCAACGACCTGACGAATTGCCCGTTCAATGAAAGCCAAGCGGTCCCGGGGCAAATTGGGATCACGGGCCTGTGCTTCGGCGATTTCGACTTCGCCCCGGGCTCGGCCCACGTCCTCGGCGCTGTCTCACCCCAGCGGGATTCGACTTCGAACTGGTGGGTGTTCGACCATTGGAGCAACGGCACCGGAGCGAATTCCATTTACACCACCGACACCAACGTGGCCAACCCGGACACGCTGACGGCGTTCTTCGTCCCCGCCGCATCGGTGTCGTTCGTGACGAATCCGTCCGGGCTCAAGCTGAATGTCGACGGGCGCGAGAATTGGCCGGGGTACAACTTCGTTTGGCCGATCAACTCCACGCACCAGGTCACGGCGATGGCCAGCCAGTTCGATGCCAAGGGCAGGCAGTACAGCTTCCAGAATTGGTCCAATGGAGGCGCCGCTTCCCAAACTGTGAACGTGGATCAAACGGCGATAAACAACGGCTTGCGCATCATGGCCAACTACAGCGTGCTGAGCCGGATCGTGGTTCAGAGCGTGCCGATCGGGCTGGCGGTTTCCGTGGACGGGACCAGTTGCCAGACGCCGTGCACCATCGATCGCCAAAACGGCGCCTCGCTCCGCGTCACCGCTCCGACCCAGGTTCCGGTGGGCGCAGGCGCGCGATTGGACTTCGCCTCCTGGTCCGATGGAGGCGCTTCGGATCACACCCTCAACGTCAATCAGGACTACACCACGCTGACGGTGAGCTACACGAACTCATTCCAGTTGACTGCGCTTTCCGATCCTGGCAATGGCGTCTCGTTCCAGACCTCGCCCGCATCGAACGACATGTTTTTTCCCCAGAACGCCCAAGTGACGATCACCGCGACGCCCAACCCAGGCTTCAAGTTCCGGCGTTGGAACGGCGACCTGGCAGGGAGCTATCCGGTGGGAGCGCTCAACATGTCCGTGCCGAGAAGCGTGCTGGCGCAAGCGGACCCGATCCCTTATATTCCGCCGGCTGGCGTTGGCAACGCCGTGGGTCAAACACCCACCTCCGCGGTCGCGCCCGGCTCCATCATTTCGATCAGCGGGCAGAATCTCGCGCCCGGTTTCCAGGCCGGCCCCGTGAACCCGCTGTCGCAGACCATTGCCGGAGTTGCGGTCACAGTGAACGATTCCATTCTGGGGCTGGTCTTTGTCTCGCCGCAGCAGATCAACGCGCAGCTTCCGTCCGATCTCGCGGACGGCGATTACGTCCTTCAGGTTCATTCGCTTGGACAACCCGACGTTTCAGGATCCTTTACCGTGGCCCGCAACGCGCCCGGGCTGTTCTTCCAGGTGGTGAACGCACAGCCCTACGCGCTGGCCTTGCATGCGGATGGCTCAGCCGTCACGCCTGACAGTCCGGCGGCCGCCGACGAAACGATCTCGCTGCTGGGAACCGGCTTCGGCCCTTATGCCAGCCCGGTGATCGACGGATTTTTCCCGGTCGATCCGGTGCCTGCGCTTTCCGATACGCTCGTGATCACTGTCGCCGATCAGACGCCGGCGCCGATTTGGGCGGGTGCGGCAACGGGATATACCGGGCTGGCCGTGACACAGTTCCAAGTCCCCGAGGGCCTCCCGTCGGGCAGCAACGTGCCGGTAAAGGTGAACGTCAACGGTGTCGACAGCAACACCGTCATGCTGCCGATTCAGTAGGCGGCACAACGGGACAGCAAACCGCCGCGGCTTTGCGTTCGAGCCGCACCGAGCTCGCTATTTCCGGGAGTAGTCGCCGCGCGAGAAGTATTTTTCCAGCCAGCAGTAGAGCGCGATGAACAGGTAGCGGCTCCCCATTTCCCGTATCATCAGTTTCGACATGCCGGTGCGGCGGTTTCGCCAGGTGATGGGAATCACCGTCCAGGCATAGCCGCGCACGATGGTTTTCAGCGGGATCTCGATGGTGAGATTAAAGTGCGGCGAGAGAAAGGGCCGGCAGCCCTCGATCACCTTGGCGCGGTAGGCCTTGAACGCGTTGGTGAAATCGTTGAGCGGGACATGGAACAGCAGCCGCAAAAACAGGTTGGCCAGCCGGTTGATGAACAGCTTATGGGCCGGGTAGTCGATCACGCCGCCCCCGCGGATAAAGCGTGAGCCGAATACCGCATCCCAGCCCTGATTGAGGGTTTCCCAGTAGCGCACGACGTCGCGGCAATCGTCGGATTCATCGGCCATCATGACCACCACCGCATCGCCTTGCATGGCATCCAGGCCCAGGGTGACGGCGCGGCCGAAGCCATGCTGGCCGCCGTTCTGAACGGGGCACAAGGTCGGTACGCGGCACTTGGTCTCCTGGAGAATCTTCCAGGTGGAGTCGCTGCTGCCATCGTCAACGACGACGATCTCATGCTGGATGCCATGCAGCCGCAACTCGACATAAAGATGCTCTACGGTGGCCCCGATGCGGCCCTCCTCATCGCGCGCCGGGATGACGACCGACAGCAGATGGATTGGTTCTTGCGCCGGAGGAGCTTTGCGTTCTTTCACAGACCGCTAATCTCCAGCCAGTCCGCATTCCGCTCGGCGTGACGAGCGATGTCGTCCAGCAGCGATTCCAGGGACACTGCCGCGCGCCAGCCGAAGGCGCGCTGGGCGTCGCAGTTGTCCATCACCAGCCAGGGGACATCGTAGGGACGGGGCCGCGGATCGGCTTGGGGAGGGTGAAGGCCAAATCGGGCATCGCACCAGGCGGTAAGTCCGGCCAGCGACATGGCGTTGGCGGGGCCGCCACCGACGGTGTAGATGCGCTGTTGGCCCTCTGATCCGGCGCTCATTTGCGCGTCCACCAGCGCGCCCAGGTCGCGTGGGTGAAGCGCATCCCTCACTTGCCGGCCCGCACCCTCGAAGCCAATGTAGCGCAGAGGCCGCCGGCGCAGGTGGGCATTGATCCAGTAAGAAAAGATGCCCTGCTCGGGCGTGCCGAACTGGCCGGCGCCGGCCAGCACGCCGCAGCGATTGATCCAAACCGGCAAACCAAACGCGGCGCCATACTCCAGCGCCATTGCCTCGCAGGCCAGCTTGGCGGCGCCGTACAGGGAAATGGGAGCGCGGGTGGAAAACGCGACGCCGAGGCCGTTGGCCGAAACGCCGGGCGGCAAAGCGGCGGAGTCGTCCAAGGCGAACGCGTTCCCCACGACGCGCAGCGGGAGGGCCGCCAAAGCCGCAATCGAATACACGCGGCTGGTGCTCAACAAGACGAGCCCTGCTTTGTGCCCTTTGCAGTACTCCAGCACGTTGACCAGGCTGGCGAGATTGTGTTCGAACAGTTGCCGGCTGCCGAAATCGCCGTTCAGGCCCGCCAGCACGCTGGGATTCGCGGCCGCATCGATTACCCAGTCGACCGCCGGCAGCGATTCAAAATCACTGGCAGAACGAATATCGCCGTGCACGAAGTTTACGCCGAGCTTTTGCAGCTTGCGGCGATTGGTCTCCGAGCCCGCCCGCATGAGGTTATCGATGCCCCACAGGGCCAGGCCGTCGCGCCTTTCCAACAGATGCTCCGCCAGCGAGCTTCCGGCGAAGCCGCAAACGCCGGTGATCAGCACTCTCATCGGACCGCCTTCGGCGCCAGCCGCTCCATCCAACTGGCGGCGATCTCCTCGAAAATATGATTCAGGTTCTTGGTGATGTCCCAGCCCGGATAGTGCGCCTTCATTTTGCGCAGGTCGCTGTAATAGCAGATGTGATCGCCGCTCCGGTTTTGATCGACGTAGCTCCACTTCATGGGACGGCCCGTGATCTGTTCGGCCATCTGGAAGGCCTCGAGAATCGAACAGGCGTTTCCTTTTCCGCCCCCCAGGTTGTACACTTCGGCCACCCGCGGCGCCTTCCAGAACTCGAACATGAACCGCGCTACGTCCTCGGAGTGGATATTATCGCGCACCTGCTTGCCCTGGTAGCCGAATACTTTGTACTCGCGTCCTTCCACATTGCATTTGATCAGGTAACTCAAGAAGCCATGCAGCTCCACGCCGGAATGGTTGGGACCCGTCAGGCAGCCTCCCCGCAGGCAGCAGGTCGGCAGGTTGAAATAGCGGCCGTACTCCTGCACCATGACGTCGCCAGCGGTTTTGGATGCTCCGAACAGCGAGTGCTTGCTCTGATCGATGGAGAGTTGCTCGGAGATGCCGTTTTCAAAGGCCGCGTCGGCGTAATCGAAGCGGGTCGCGAGTTCTTGGAGCCGGATCGTGTTGGGCCGGTCGCCGTAGACCTTGTTGGTCGACATGTGAATGAACGGCGACTCCGGGCACGACCGGCGGGCGCCTTCCAGCAGGTGCAAGGTCCCCAGCGCATTCACCTCGAAATCGAGGAACGGAATCGAGGCGGCCAGATCGTGAGACGGCTGCGCCGCGGTATGGATGATCAGGTCCGGGCGCAATTCATCCAGGAAGGCCAGCAGTTCGTCTCGCTGGCGAATGTCGAGAGCCCGATGCCGATAGCCGGGGATTTGCGCGCGCAATCGCTCCAGCACCCAGGCGGTGTCGCCCTCGGGCCCGAAGAAAATCGCGCGGTGGTTGCTGTCAATTCCATGAACCTCGAAGCCCTGACGCGCGAAATACAGCGACACCTCGGAACCGATCAGTCCACACGAGCCGGTGACCAGTACGCTAGGCATCTTTCCATTCCTCCGGCACGGACCGCCGGCCACCCGCGCTAGTCTCTCCATCTTGGCGCTTCGAAAAGGTCCGAAAGTTGCGCTGCATTTCGGCGTTCATCGGAGAGTCAGCGAAGCCAGGCCAACGAGCATCGGCTGGCGACGGCTCCGCTGGCCTTCACAGGCGCCACGAAACCCCGCTCCATTTGGCATAGCTGCGTGGGATTCTCGGCCCATTGTAGCAATCGCACCTCCGGCCGAGCACCAGACTTTTTCGTGCCGCATCCCGGCGCGAGGGCGGATCAGCAGGTCGCACGCGGCGTGCGTCTCTGCTAAACGTGCACGCTTCCGACGATCAGCGCGATCAGGTTCCAGGCCACCAGCACCGCGAAGAACACATTGATGCGCGAGAGCAGCCGCTGGCGACCCATCCGCCAACAGTAGAACCCCAGCACGACTGACAGCCCCTTGACCACGATCAGGCCCCCAAGCGGGTTGTGAGCCAGCGAGAAGGCCAGACGAACCAACGGGTTCGCTTCCTGGATGCCATTGGCCAGGAAGGCGATGGTCGTCAGAAAATCCAAGACCTGCAGGTAGGAATAGTGCAGCAGAATCTGATTCATCGCCCGGGCCCTCCGCGATTGACCCTAGCTCGCCGATAAGTCATTTCCCTTAGAGCGTAATCAAAAATCAACCGAGCCGCAACGGTACCCTGGGTTTAGTACGTTCGTTCGACAACCTTAGTACGCCCGATCTACAGGTCGAAACTCTGCCCTCGCTCGGGCGCCACAGCTTCTAAACCATAGCTTTGCCGGAGGGCGGCGACAAAGGCGCTCTGCTGATCCGGCTCGCCGTGCACCAGAAAGACCTTCTTCAGCCCCGCGGAGATAGGCTTCAGCCACGCCAGCATCTCCTCGCGGTCAGCGTGCCCGCTCAGGGCGTCCAATTCCTCCACTTCGGCCCGCAAGCGCATCTGCTCGCCGAAGATCGGCACTTCGTCCCAGCGCTGCTCGATCTTTTTTCCCAGCGTGTTCTCGGCCTGATAACCGGTAAGTAGAATGGTGTTGCGCGGATCGGAAATGTTGTTCTTGAGGTGATGCAAGATCCGTCCTGCTTCGCACATTCCAGAAGCGGACACGATCATAAACGGGCCGTGCAAATCGTTGAGCGCTTTGGACTGGTTCACGTCGCGCACGTAGGTCAGCCGGCTAAAGCCGAACGGGTCTTCGTGATTCGTCACAAACTCTCGGGCTTCGTCGTCGAACAACTCGGGGTGTTTGCGAAACACTTCCGTGACGTTCACCGCCAGCGGGCTGTCTACGAAGATAGGAAACGGGGGGATCTTCTTCGCATTGATCAGCTCGTGCAGCAGCAGCACCAGCTGCTGGGTGCGGCCCACGGCAAAAGCAGGCACGATCATCTTGCCGCCCCGCTGATAAGTGCGATTGACGATATCAGCCAGCCGTTCCGACACTGCGTGGATGGGTTCGTGCACGCGGTCGCCGTAGGTGCTTTCCAGGATCAGATAGTCGACCGGCGGCAGCGGCTCCGGGTCGCGGATGATCGGCAGTCCCGGCCTGCCCAGGTCTCCGCTGAAGCCCAGTCGAACTTTCCCGCCGTCCGCCTCGAGGTTGAGCAGCATGCAGGTGGATCCCAGCATATGGCCGGCTTCGAAGGACTCATAGCTTACTCCCGGCCCGATTTGGGTGGGCGTGTGCAGAGGTGTCGGCCGAAAGAGCGGGTAGGTGGCCTCGGCGTCGGCGACGGTGTAGAGCGGCTGGATCATGTGATTGCCTTCGCCAGGATGCGCGTTCAGCGACTTGCGGCGCAGGTTGCGCTTGTTGAGATACTCGGCGTCCTTCTCCTGCAGGGAAGCCGAATCGGCCAGCATCGGCTGGCACAGGTCAGCGGTACCAGGGCTGGCGTAGATCGGTCCATGAAATCCCGCCCGCACCAATCCTGGAAGGTTGCCGCTGTGGTCGATGTGGGCGTGGGACAGCATCACCGCGGTTATCTGCTCGCAGCGGAAGGGAAAGCTCTTGTTCCGATCTTCGGCCTCCTTGCGGCGTCCTTGGTACAATCCGCAGTCCAGCAGATAGGCCTGGCCCGCGACGGTGAGTTGGTGCATCGAACCGGTGACTGCTCCGGCGGCGCCCCAGAAAGTTAGTTTCATCTGTAATCAATCATCATAAGGTATGTCCCTTCCGCGCTTGTTGCCGGGACGAAAAGCGACCAGGAAACAAGTGCCGGCGTTCGAACGAGGTGGGAGAAGATGGCGCAGTAAGGTGAATCCCCGATTGGTCCGCTTCGCGCTTACTGTTAAGTTCAGGTTGGATGCTGAGAAAGCTGGCCGCTATCGGTGTGTTTGCGATGGCTCTCGCGCCGTCGGCTTACCTCGCTTGGACGCTGCGAGCGATGCCGCACCTGGGCTTCTATCACGACGACAGCATCTATTGGGTCTCGGCCCGCAGTTTGGCCGAAGGGCACGGCTACCGCATCCAAAGCCTGCCCGGTGAGCCCTATCAGACCAAATACCCGCCACTGTATCCGGTGATGCTGGCCGGCATCTGGAAGTGGCACCCCGGCTTCCCATCCAACCTCCCCATGGCCACTTTGTTTGCGTGGCTGTGGCTGCCGGCTTATCTGGCGCTGGCTTGGACGTTCTTTCGCCAAGTCGGCCTCGGCCGCTGGGAACAGCGGGGGTTGGTGCTCGCGGCCGGCCTGAGCCCGGTCGCGGTGGTGTTCAGTTTTTCACTGATGCCGGAACTGTTGTTCACCGCGTTGTTGCTGGCGAGCTTGATTCTGGCCGAGCGAGCCGGAGCGCCGTGTGCCGCGCGCTGGCTGCCGGTGCTGGCCGGTCTGTGCGGCGCACTGGCCTACCTGACGAAATCTTCGGCCGCGCCGTTGCTGTTATCCGTTCCCGTGTGCTTTGCGATGCGCCGCCAGTTGCGGAACGCCGCGCTCTTCTTGGTGGCGATGCTTCCCGCGCCGCTGGCCTGGCAATGGTGGGTATCCAGACATCTTTCGGCATCCTGGGATCTAGTGACGTTGTATTACACCAACTATTTGGGATTCCAGCTCTACAATGTTCCCTGGCGTGACCTACCGCTGGTCGCCTGGCACAATCTCGACGGGCTTCTGACGGGCGCAGGCAAGCTGCTGACGTTTGACGTCCCGTATGGCTCCGTTTATCTCGAGCGCGTGGTGGCGGTGGCCGCCATCGCCGGATGCGTTCGTCTCGCGCGGCGGACTCAGAAGCTGCAATATCCCTTGGCGGCCCTCGGATTCGCGCTGCTGATGCTGGTGTGGCACTTTATCCCCGATCAGCGCTTCGTTTTTCCGCTCTATCCGATTCTCGCCGCGGGCCTGTGGACCGAATTGAAGAACGTGTGCCGATCGCTGCAATTGGCTTGGAACAAGCCGGCGCTGGCGGACCGGTGCGCCGCGTGGGCGGGCGCGGGTGTCCTGGCCTTGCTCGCGGCCTTCGTGATCTTTACAACCATTTTTGGCCTGTTCCGATTTCTGCCGGGCTTATTCGAAATGTATCGCGCGGATCTGGAAGCGCGCCGGCCCGCTTACGTCTGGATTGCACGCAACGTGCCCGCCGGAGCCAGCGTGTTCGCCTATGACGATCCGATTCTGTTTCTGTATACCGGCCGAAAGTCATGCAGCCTGCCCGTCCCTCCCAAGTTTTACTATCACCACGACACCGCGGGCATCGACGCGCTGCTGGACTCGATTCCGGACTTCGCGCGCGAGCACGGCCTCTCTTACGCTTTTCTGACGGGAGGCGATTTCTATCGCGACCTGCACGCCAGCGGAGCGCAGCGTCTGATCCACGCCGTGCAATCCAGCAGCGCCTTCCAGTTGCTATACAGCACGCCGATAGTTGCGGTTTACGGTTTCCAGGTAGCGCCTCCGGATCCTCAGCGCACCACTCGGCAGGGTACTCAAACAGCGCGAATTCAGCAGTAATTGTGATAGGTTATTCAGCAATACTGCCGAACTGCCTAAGAATTCGCCTTCCTTGATCGGGATCGAATCGGGCGCACCCAATTGCGGTCCACTTCGGCGGATACGGATCGCTTTAGAAGCTGGATCGAAACCACCAATCGGAACTTCCCCTTGGCGTCGATGAGAATCCCTTCCATTCCAGCCAGCGGACCACGCTCGATGAGCACGCTCTGTCCCACCTCCAGGAACGGCCAGGGACTGACCAGCAGACCGGATTGCACCATGCGCCGGACCCGCTCCATCTCCTGATCGGGTATGGGGGCAGGAACTTTTCCGAATCCCACCAACCCCACTACGCCCGGGACCGTCAAAACCGGCAGACGATCGTTCGGGTCGAACCGGCAGAAAACATAGCCCGGAAAGAGAAAGTGATCGATTTCCTTCTTACGGTCCGACCAAAGCCGCTCCAGTTTATAACTGGGAGCAAACTGCTCATAGCCACGCTGGCGCAAGTGCGCCTCCACGATCCGCTCGAAGTTGGATCGCACCCGCACCGCGAACCAGGGGTGGGCCAGCCACTCAGCTTCGCTGACGCTAGAACCAGTTGGCTGCCCGGGAATCATAAGGATAGGCGGTGAGCCTCCTCCAGATTGACGGATCATTTGACATTTGTCAACACGCCGGCGGTCCTGGTACTGTCTGGTTCTAGGAAGTTGCTCCGCTTAGCGACACTTATGCCGCTTCTTTGTTGGCCACGGCAACGCGTGCCAGGAACTCTAGGACCAGCTTTTCCTGATCATGGCTAGCGGCGCTCTGCACATGCGCTGAGCCAGTTCATTGCCGCCGTGCTCAACCTCGCCGCGCAGGAGCACAGCACTCCAGCATCGAACCGACCATATTAGCGGTCAATACTGGAACCAGCCTCGGTACCGTCCCGCCGGTGTCCAGGCACTCAGGAGCGGCTGCGAAGGCACGCTGGATGCGTGTAAGGTGCGGGGGGCTTGAGCACGGGCTGTGTTCCATTTACCGCGCGGCTGAGTGCGACGACGAGGCGACGTGCTTCAGATACCACTGATAAGTCTGCCGCACGCCGTCACGCAGGCTGATGCGCGCCTTCCATCCGAGCGCGGCCAAGCGCGAAACATCCAGAAGCTTGCGGGGCGTTCCATCGGGTTTGGATGGGTCGAAGACAATCTTGCCCTCAAAACCGGTCACCCCGGCGATCATGCTGGCCAGCTCGCGGATCTCTAGATCCTCGCCGGTCCCGACATTGATGATGTCAGAACTGTCGTAACGCTCCATCAAAAAAACGGCGGCGTCAGCCAGGTCGTCGACGTGCAGGAACTCGCGCCGCGGCGCGCCCGATCCCCACACCACCACTTGTTTTGCGCCGCCGATCTTGGCCTCATGAAATTTCCGCAGCAGCGCGGGCAGCACGTGCGAGGACGCGAGATCGAAGTTGTCGCCGGGGCCGTATAGATTGGTCGGCATCAGCGAAATGGCCGGAAAGCCATACTGCTTGCGGTAGGCTTGGGCCATCTTGATGCCTGCGATTTTGGCGACGGCGTACCACTCGTTGGTCGGCTCCAATTCGCCCGTGAGCAGGTACTCCTCGCGAATGGGCTGCGGCGCGAGCTTGGGATAGATGCAGGAGGAGCCGAGAAACTGGAGCTTCTGGCAGCCGTGGCGATAAGCGGCCTCGATCACGGTGCTTTGAATGAGCAGGTTGTCGCGGAGAAAATCCACCGGATACGTGTTATTGGCCAGGATTCCTCCAACCTTGGCGGCAGCCAGGAAGACGTACTGCGGGCGCTCGGCCGAAAAGAAATCGTCCACCTGGCTTGGATCGCGCAGGTCCAGTTGCGCGCGCTCGCGAACGACGACGCGCTCGAAGCCAAGCTGGGCCAGCCGCCGGCAAATCGCCGAGCCAACCAACCCGCGATGGCCCGCGACAAAGATGGTGTCGGACTTCTACACGGAGGTTCTCTCAGGGCTGCGACACGCCTCGGACCACAACCTTGTGTCCCGCGCGAGTTAGCGTCTGTTCCTGGCGGGCCAATTCAAGATCGTGCTCGACCATGGTGCGGACCAGCTCCGGGAAGGTCATTTTCGGCTTCCAGCCCAGCGCGGCGTGCGCCTTGGACGAATCGCCGCACAGAAAATCCACTTCCGTTGGCCGGAAATAGCGGGGATCTGTGGCGACGTGCTTTTGGCCGTCGACGCCGGCGTATTTTGAGGCCAGCTCCAGGAACTCGCGAACCGAGTGCGACTCTCCGGTGGCAATCACAAAATCGCCCGGCTCCGGCTGCTGCAGCATCAGCCACATCGCTTCCACGTAGTCGCCGGCATGGCCCCAGTCGCGGCGCGCTTCGAGATTGCCGAGATAGAGTTTATCCTGAAGTCCGTAGCGGATTCTTCCCAGGGCGCGGGTGATCTTGCGGGTGACGAACGTTTCACCCCGGCGCTCGGATTCGTGATTGAACAAAATGCCGCTAGAGATGAACAGGCCGTACGCCTCCCGGTAATTCACCGCATACCAATGCGCCGCGACTTTGCTGACCGCATACGGGCTGCGCGGATAGAAGGGCGTGGTTTCATTTTGCGGCGGAGGAGCGGCGCCGAACATTTCCGAGGAACTGGCCTGGTAGAAGCGAACGGTCCGCGCCGTATTCCGGCAATAGTCGCGCACCGCTTCGAGCAGACGCAGCGCCCCGGTGGCGACCACGTCGGCGGTGTATTCCACCTGTTCGAAACTGACGCGGACGTGGGACTGCGCACCGAGATTGTAGATCTCTTGCGGCTGAACCTTCTCGATGATGTGGCGAAGCGAGGCCCCATCGGTGAGGTCCCCGTAATGCAGCTTCAGAGCGACGCCGGTCTCGTGAGGATCAGCATAGATCTGATCCAGCCGATCGGTGTTGAAGGTGGAGGCGCGGCGAACAATGCCGTGCACCTGATATCCCTTGGCGATAAGAAACTCGGCCAGAAAGGAACCGTCCTGGCCGGTGATGCCGGTGACGAGAGCTTTTTTCATTTCACTCATTTCGCATTCATCCGTCAGACCAACTTCAGTCGAAACAGCGTCAACCCCATCATCCTCAGGAGCAGCACCCCATGACGCCAGCGCTGGATATTGGTCTCGCCGTCAAGACGCTCCCGGTCGCGTGCCGGAAGGCCGATAATCTTCAGATTATACCTAGCGGCGCCGAACAGCAGATCCAAATCCCCGAAAGGGTCGAACTCGCCGAAGTACGAATGGTTGCCGGCGATGACTTCGTAGTCGCGGCGGCTCAGGACCTTGGTGCCGCACAGGGTATCTTTGACGGCCTGGCCTAGCAGCCAATCCATAGCCAGGCTGAAGAACTCGTTAGCAAGCAGGTTGAAGAAGCGCATGCTACGTGAAGTATCTTCCACTTTGAACCGGCCCTGGCCTGCTCCGTGAGTCGAAACCTTGTCAGGGGAGCCATCTTCTCAGCGGTACTGTCGTGTATGCTTCCCGCCAGCGCACGCCCTGCTTCGGCAGACCAGCGGAAGTACACATCCGGCCGCCCGGCTTGCCGGAGCCGTTGGCTCCGCTTCCCCCTGGCACGCCATTTAGCAGCACTCTTGCAACGACTGGGGCCCACCGTCATACGTAGGCCGGCGCCCGGCCCTTGCCGGATGCCAAGGAGACCGCGCTCAGGTCGGCGTGGACCATCTCCTTGATCAGCTGCTGGAAGTTCACGGTGGGCTCCCATTTCAAAACCGATCGCGCCTTGGATGCATCGCCGATCAGCATATCGACTTCCGCCGGGCGGTAAACCGCCGGGTCGATTTTCACGTAGTCGCGGTAATCGAGACCTACCTCGCTAAACGCGAGTTCACAGAGTTCGCGGACGCTGTGAGTCTCCCCAGTCGCAACCACGTAGTCCTCCGGGCTGGGTTGCTGGAGCATCGAGTGCATAGCGCGGACATAGTCTTTGGCGTGTCCCCAGTCGCGCTTGGCCTCCAGATTTCCAAGGCGCAGTTCCTTCGCCAGGCCGGCCTTGATGCGAGCAACGCCGTCGCTGACCTTGCGGGTGACAAACTCCAGACCGCGCCTGGGGCTTTCATGGTTAAACAAGATGCCGCTCGAGCAGAACATGCCATAGGCCTCGCGGTAGTTCGTGGCGAGGTGAAATCCCGCGACCTTGCTGATTCCGTAAGGGCTACGGGGATGAAAAGCAGTGCTCTCCCGTTGCGGAGTCTCACGCGCGATGCCAAACATTTCGCTGGAACCGGCGAAGTAGAACTTGCACTTCGGTTGCATTTCGCGCAGCGCGGCGAGCACATAGTGGGTGCCGTTGATGTTGGTGGCCATGGTCGAGAAGCCATCAGCGAAACTTTCAGCCACGAAGCTCTGCGCTGCCAGGTGATAACACTCGTCGAACGGGTGTTTTGTGAAGATATGAAAGATGCTGGCGTAACTATCTAGGTTCCCGGCGTGAATGTGGACCTTGTCGAATACGTTCGCTAGCCGGCTCAAACGATGCTTCGGCTGTTCCAACGCCACGCGGCGCACCAGGCCATGGACCTCATAGTCCAGGCTCAGAAGATACTCAGCCAGGTAGCTGCCATCCTGGCCAGTGATTCCCGTGATGAGTGCTTTCTTTTTCATGCCGTTCCATTCCTGAGTTGGCCTGGCCGGCCCTCGGTTGCGCCCAGAATTGCGCAGTGGCCCGTTAGCGACCTGATGAGAATCGTTCCTTGCGACACTTCCCAGGGGACGTTAAATCTCACGGCCACAGTCTACCGTTACATTTTCCCCATTTCGCCCCAGGCTGCTGTGAACCGGAAGCAGCAACACTGGGATCAGCCCAGCGGCTGTCAGACCTCTCCAACGCGGAGGCTGGGGAGCAGGAAGGCCTTCCAGAAACCGATTGATGCTTCCTCGAACTCCGCCGTGCAGAGAAGCGAATGCCGACGCATCCAGGTGAGGCACCGACGTTTAATGATAGTACATTCGGCAAGGTGGGCCGTGCGCGTTACGGCAGGGCGCAATAGAGGCACACGGAAGCATGGAGAAAAGGAACAAGAATCAGACCGGCGTTCCTTTGGATGGTAATCGCAGCTCTGCTCGCATCGCTCCTGGTTGTTCACTATTTCCTTCCTCCGACGGACCTGCGCATGTGCGCAACGCCTCGCTTTTGAACCGCACGCTGTTCCAGGACGGCGCTCAGCCTCGGCATTGATTCCCACTCAACCCAGTGGTGGTTTCCAATTGGTGTTGGAAGCACAGGGATGTTTCCGCTTCCCGCGCCGGTCGGCCAGAATCAGGGACCTACACCTCAGGCCAAACGCGATCGAAGAAACTCCCTCATACTACGGAGACATTCTCTAAATTCACACTCTATCCAGCCCGGGGAACTAGGGATCGATCCAAATTGCGAGTTCCGAGCGCAGGCAGAACAACATAGGGCCTACGTGTTTTGCTTCCAGCCAACTAGGGTGAACGAATGATGGTAAGACGCGGCCGGGGGTACTACTTTATTCGTACGGACAAAACATTATGCCTGCCGAATGTAAGCGGCTCGTACTCCTATCTTGTTTATTCTTAGCGGCTTCGGTACCATCCGCGGCCCTATCTGTCTCGGTCAACCCCAGTTCTGTGTCGTTGATTTCGAGCCAATCCCAGTGGTTCAGCGTGATGGTCAAAGGGGGAAACAGCGCTGATATTAAATGGGCGCTCTCGCCGTCGCTAGGCACCATTTCCAGCAACGGCTATTACACTGCTCCCAGCACCATTGCGGGTCCGCAAACTGTCATCCTGAAGGCGATCAGCACCAAAGATTCGAGCCAGTCGGCAAGCGCGGTGATATCGCTGATGCCGAGCAGTGGATCTTCGACATCCACCACGGTCTCGCTCTCGGTCACACCAGCCGTCGCCACGGTGACTGCGGGACAATCCGTGGCGTTTTCGGCTCTGGCGAATGGCGCCAGCACCACCAGCGTGGCATGGTCTCTGACGCCCGCCGCCGGCTCCGTGCTCAATGGCGTTTACACCGCCCCGAGCTCCATCCCCAGCTCCCAGACAGTAATCCTGACCGCGACCAGCCTGGCCAACCCAACTGTGAGCGCCAGCGCCACAATTACCCTGACTCCCAGCGGATCGGCTTCCTCGCCTTCGAGCGCAATATCCATTTCCGTGACGCCGGCTTCGACAACTCTGACGGCGGGTCAATCCGCCTGGTTCAGCGTGGTCGTCGCCGGGACTAACGCCTCAGCAATCACTTGGTCTCTGACACCCAACCTGGGGACGGTGAGCAACGGTTACTACACCGCTCCCAACGTCATCTCTAGCTCGCAAACTGTGATGCTGACGGCCACCAGCAAGGTCGATCCGACCAGGAGCGGTAGCGCGGCCATACTCCTGGCCAGCGCCGCGCCCGCCATCGCGACCTCTTCCTCATCGTCCACAAACATGGCTTCGAACGGTGCAGGAACCCTTCAAATGGCGCCCGCTTCGGCGTCCGTGGCGGCTGGGCAGTCCGTCCAATTCTCCCTCAGCGGCAAGCACAGTTCGAACGCCTCCTGGTCGCTGGTCCCAAACCAGGGGACGGTGGTAAACGGTCTCTATACGGCTCCATCCAGTTTCGCATCGCAGACTTCGGTGACTGTGATTGCGACCACCACCAGTGGGGTTCCAGCGACGGCCAGCGCTGTGGTCCAGTTGATGCCCACCGGATCGGTCTCTGTTTCCCCCTCTTCTGTGTCATTGACGGGCGGGCAATCCACGCAATTCTCAGCGACGGTGACGAACCTGAGTAATTCCGCGGTGTCGTGGTCCGTTTCGCCCTCCTCGGGCGCCGGATCGGTGAGCAATGGTCTCTACACCGCGCCCTCGACAGTCAGTAGCCGACAGATCGTGACGGTGACGGCTACCAGCGTGGCCGATCCGAGCATGTCAGCCAGCGCCAGTGTCACCGTGGTGCCGGTCGGGATTAGTATAACTCCGTCCACAGTTTCTCTCGGCGCTGGGCAATCGACGCAGTTCACGGCTACGGTAACGGGAACAACGAACACCGCTGTGACCTGGTCGCTGACACCTTCGGCCGGCACAATCGTGAATGGACTCTATACGGCGCCAGCGACGATCAGCGTGGCGCAGACGATTACGTTGACGGTCACCAGCCAAGCGGATCCGACCAAAGGAGCCGCCGCGACGATTTCGCTGACGCCGACCACATCGTCGCTGAGTGTGGGCCCAGCTCAGATCACGTTGTCGGCTTCCCAATCACAGCAATTTTCCGCGACGCTGACGACCGGAGGCGCAGCAAGCACGCCGTCGGGCACGCAGTGGTCGATCAGCCCGGCGGCAGGGAGTATCACGCAGTCGGGGCTCTATACGGCGCCAAGTTCGATATCGGGACAGCAGACCGTCGCGATCACGGCCGTTAGTTCCGGCTTGACCGCAACAGCACTGGTGTCACTGGCACCCGCGCCGGCATCGTCTGCGATCATGCTTCCTTTGGAGGTAATCGGGCCGAATGGGACCACGGTTGGAGCCTCCTTCAATATTTCCTCGAGCGCGAATGTAAGCGGGCCAATGACGCTTTTCATGCAGATCAATGGGCTGCGCTTCCAAACACAAGCCAGTGTGCAGCTCAACGCTTCCGGTTGGTTGCCAATCAACAGCAGCACGGTGACGTTGTTGGGTTTGGCCAACGCTTATGGTGGAATCGGCGGCGGATTCCACACGCTCCAAATGACCATGAATCTTCCCGCCGGAGTGGTTAATGCCGGTACCAACACGATTACGTTCCGGTTCAATGGCACAGATGGCAGGGTGAGTGGTTTCCGAGTCCTGCAGTTCAACGTCCAGGATGCCAGCGGGAACCAGTTGGTTGCGTCTTCCAGCTTTGCCTGGACCGATCCAAACTCCTGGCAGCCGCCTTCCTCAGCGGCCTCCGATATCTCCGCGGGTCAGACGCTCTGGCGTACTGCCAGGCTCACAGTACCCACTTCTGTTGGAGCGCAGCCCATTCTGGCGCATTGTATGGACTGCCATACTCAGGACGGGCGAGACTTGAAATATTTCAATTACTCGAATAACTCCATTATTGCCCGATCCATGTTCCACGGCCTTTCCGCTCAACAGGGAAGTCAGATCGCCAGTTATATTCGCTCTCTGAATGTGTCCAACCCCGGGAGACCCTGGAATCCTCCGTATCAGCCAGGCCCGGGGCTTGACTCCCAACCAGTCGATAGCTGGTCTGCGGGAGCAGGCCTCAGTGCTGTGCTCAGCAACGATGAGTCAATGACGGGCCTTTTCCCTGGCGGCGTCCAATCGGCGTTCTTTTCCATGAACGGCGTCTTGGGTATCCGTGAAGCCCCCATCGATCTCCAATTGCCGGATTGGAATAGTTGGCTGCCGGCCATCCATCCCGTGGATGCCTTCAGTGATTTCGCTACGTCGGTAATGTTTTACCGATACGGAAAGATTCGGTCCGAGTTGATCCCTGGAAATGCGGCATCTTACGCCGCGAGCGCAGCGGACCTCGCACAGTGGGGGGGCGACTATCAGCTCTTCATGATACCCAAACAACAGGCTTTCGAATCGTCGGGCTACACCGCCACTACCGCCCAACAGATGTATTCCCTCTCCCTATGGCTAATGGTAAAAAGCTGGGAGCTGAACCATGAGTTTGCTCTCGAGGGGATGGCAACGACCGTCTTTACCAACCCCAAGGCAGAGCCGCGCGCTTGGCTGTCTGGATTTCCGTTCTTTACTTCACCAAATATGTTGGGCATTCCCAAGACGTTGTTAGATAATGGCCTGCCGAGTACGTGGACCTATTTGGCTTTCATCTGGTATCAGATGCAAATCATTCTCAATAACTCCGAATATGCCGAGAATGGTACAGCCCCGATCGATTGGCCATATGCTTTTGGCGAGATCGCGCAGTTTAGTAGCTTCTTTCCTCAGCCCAGTCTCATGACGATTTGGCTGACGAAGGGTCTTCAGATCTCGATGAACGGGCTTGGTCCCAACGCGCCCAATGAGACCGGCTGGAACTGGTTAAACACTGACGTCAGCCGCCTGGTCAGCCCTGGCTTTTTTGAGGGTGTTTGGAATGCGCCGCCACCCGCCACTCGGGCCGCCGTCTTCACCAACCTGTTGCAAACTTGGCTTTCGGAAGTACAACAGTTCTCGCCGCAGCAATTTGCCGCCACGGGCATTAGCCTCACCGCGGTCCCGGTTCACGGTCAACCCGATTCAAGCAATTGGATAGACCGCATCTGGTATATGATTCCCCAATTTCGCTACTACGGAGTGAACCAAGCCCTGATCAACCAGACGGCTGCCTGGGCGCAAACTATGTGGCCGAATGGGAATTGGGCTGCCACCACAACCGCGACCTGCGTTCCCGATGGGAGTGGGCTATTTGCGCGATGCAGCACGGAGCAATAGGCGAAAGCGCCACGTGCTGCGGCCCGAGGCTTCCCGGCGATGCTCTGGGAAGTTGGGCTTTGGAGCTCAGATGGGACAGGCTTCGCGAGTACTCGGCATCTCGTAATGCCGATTTCTGAAGAGTAGGCGTCACTCAAACACTTTAACCCGGTGCTGGGTTCCGTTGGCCGACCGACCAGCCATGCGGAACTTGCTCTACAGGCCGTCAACGAACTGGAGGTCGGGAGGCGTCAAGATGACGATTTTCCAAATTGAAGGACAGGGTCGTGGCTGCGTAAAGCGATCTGCGAGCCAATGCCTCAGTGTATTTCATACAAGGTCACTGAAGTCCATTCAACATCTTTCTGTGCGAGCCATTTACCGTGCGCGTCGAAGTACTCTCGCACTGGCACCGATTCACCTCGTCTTTTCCACGGTGTGCGCATTTCAACAAGCCAGGAGCGTCCCGGCAGCACCGGCGTCGTAAGTCTCGTCGGTGTAGTCTCCTCGTCCTCGGCGGACTTGACGTTCAAATTAAAATCCGCTTCGGCCCAGTCCAAAGGCTTCCGATAGTAAAGTACGCAGGCTGTCGAGTACGGCGTCGCATACAGTCGATCGCCAGGCCGCCATTGGCTCCTCGCAAAGCGGAGAACTTCTCGTGGTTGATCGATGTACGTCGGATACAGAAACACTGCCTTAATAGCGGACAACGTACACCACAGCAACGCCGCACCAACAATGGCGTCTGCGGCCAAAAGGACCACTCCCGCAAACATGCGCCTCAGCCATTCATACCCCCGGACCAGCAGCAAGATGAGAACCGGCATTGCGAACAGCACCAGTCGGCCTCTAACCGGATACTGGTGGAGCGCCGCAGCGCCGTAGCAAACGCACAGGGCCGCCGCACCCGCGAGAACAGCCCAGTCACGGTGTAGAACCGAAGCCGTCGTTCCCACCGTAATACCCGCAGCTGCTAAGAACCACAGCCTCTTATTGAAGGCCATCTCGCACACTTCGACGAATTTATTCCATATCCAGCCAAGACAATCGGCCAAAGACTGCAAAGGCATGTAGTCTTCTGCCCACATCGTGTGCAGGGAGGAGTTCAACGTACCTGGCCGAATCGAATACTGATAGATGGGCAATAGCAGCGCCACCCAAAGCAGACACAACCACGCGATCCTCTTGGAAACCAACCATCGCCCGCCGGAGGCTTGGGCACAGGCCATGATGATGCCAATTCCCGCAAGCATAAACAGCGCCGAGAATGAAAACCATGGTAGCAATCCAAGGATCACAGAATTTCGCCAAAATAGGCCTCGAGGACAGCTGCGATCGAATAAAGGATAACTAAGCATCAACATTACCACTGCCACTAACATCTCTGTAGAATATTGTTTACAGATAGCTGAATAGTTGATAGCCAATTGATTTACGCCCATCAACACATTTGCCGCTACAAGCGCCCAGCCTTTCAACAGTTTTCGCGTAAAGAAATAAAATGCAACGATCGCGAGCATTCCACAGGTCAGGGGCAGTGCTCTGAGAGCGGCCTCGCTGTCACCGAGAACGCTGATCACGATCTTCTGCAGGTACAAAAAGCCGAATGGCGCTGCTTGATCGTATTCGAGCGTCTGCGAAAGGTTTCCGTATGATCGATTCTCGATGTTTTGTGTGAGCGCACATTCGTCAAAAAATAATGAGTAGTTATACGAGTAGTATCTAAGGCGCAGGGCCACTCCAAGTACAAACGAAGCGGTCAATGCTATAAGGACGGCTGCACGAAACAAACCAACATGCTTGCTTATCGATCCAGAGTTCAATGATTCCATCATGTGACTAAGTGGGCTGTCTGTTAGTAACTGTTAGTAGAAAGAAAACGCCATATGATTATGGCGTTGGCTTTCGGATACATTTACCCGCACCGCGAATCAGGAAGCGCAGTTGTATTCCTATCTCCGCCGCCACGCGCCACACCAGCCAGGCATTTGTCGCCTTCCTGGGCGCAGTGGTGGGAACGCATTCCCAGGACGGGAGATCCACATCATCCTAGACAACCTGAGTGCTCACAAGACTCCGCTAGGCGATGACTGTCTCCACCAACACCGCAACGTCACGTTGCACTTCACCCCAGCTATTTGTCGTGGCTCAACCAAGCAGAAAACTGGTTCTCCAAGCTCGAGCGCGTGGAACCGGTCTCCGCTAGGTAGCGTCTTCTCCATCCGGCCATCGGCGGCCCTCCAAAGGAAGGTGAGCGGTCAGGAAAATGGCCGTCGCGGCCGAGCCCAAGCGATACAGATCATATGTAGAGCTGTTCATTCTTCGAAACGATCCACCCTGCCGGTGAAGCAAGAGTCTCTTCCGATCCTCGAACTCGGTCCCCCGTCTTCCGGCATCGATGGGTCTGCCCTATAATGCCAGCCCGGGTTGCAGGGGACTGGCCATTTGACACCCTGTATTTGAGTTACTATGTTCTCAGGTGGGTTCACCGCACCATCGCATTACTCCGGCAATGGAGGCAGACACCCTGGATCCCGTCTAGAGATTTTCTGGACCGGTGGCCTAGACAGTCGGACTCAGGGTCGGAGAAACTGCATGTATACATCATTGCCGCCGTACTTCGCTTTTCGCGAAATCTGTGAAAACGGATTGTCCACTGTAAGGCCGCTGAACCGGGAACGAGCAAAGGATCGGGATCGGCACGGCTGGAACTACGGCTCTGCTGCACTGCCGTCTTATGAGGCTTTCGGACGAATGCGGGCACTGTTTGCCTTGGATCTGGCACGGAAACTCCGTCCGCGACGAGTACTGGAAGTCGCAGCAGGTGACGCAGCGCTGTGTGCCAGTTTGCAAGACAGTCTGGGATGTGAGGTCTGGGCCAATGATTTGCGAGCCGATCAACTTGAAGATTCCATAAGATCGTTTACTAACTGTTCATCCATTGGCAGGCTGCCGGGAAATCTTTTTGATCTCGATCCGAAAATAACCGGATTATTTGATCTCGTAGTGGCGTGCGAGGTAATCGAACATGTTGCACACACAGCGGAATTTCTGAAGCAGCTTCGACGATTTCTCACGCCCAATGGCAAACTGCTGCTGACAACCCCCAACGGCGCCTACTTTCGCAACAAGCTTCCGACTCACTCACAGATTCAGGATTTTGCCGCCCTAGAAAGTCGCCAATTTAAGCCGGACGCCGACGGTCACTTGTTTCTGATTACGCCCGAAGAATTGCACGCCCTTGCCGAGTCCGCCGGCCTGCGGGTCGAGCGATTGGATTTGTGGGGAACGCCCGCCCTAACCGGCCAATGCGGCACGCGTATTGCTTCACGGCTCGGAAAGATATGGCCATGGTACGCTTTAGAAACAACGCTCTTGAAGCTACCAATGCCTTTGCGCCAGAAGCTCTGCTACGCCCTTTCTACCGTGCTTACACCGCTCTGACCTCAACGGATTTCGGAACTATCTCGGGCTCTGCCCGGTTGTCAAACGTTCACAGGGTCTCGCTTCCCATTGCGAGCAATCTACCATTTGAGTCAACATACCGGATCTGGTAGTAGATGGGACCCAGCAGCCGATCGACGGGCAACAGGCAAGCACCCGTTCCGCAGTCTGCGACGAATGGCAGCGCGAGGACCTGATCCCGCGAGAGGGCGTACTGGGTATAGCCATATGCGACCACGACCTTTGTCGCGTTGGGCACATCCGCTAATCGCACGCTAATCCCTGGCAGTGCTACCTCTGCGGACGCATTATTCGCAAAGATGTACCAGGCCGTCGCGATCGGATCAAATGTCACCGTGTCCGTGTTGGTCCCTGCTGATAACTGAGAAATTGTGCATCCAGCTATCATAGTGCAGTAATACTTCCAAATGGGCTGGCCGGAGACCAAATAGGGCGTCAACGTGACTGTTTGCGTTCGCTGGTAGTCCCAAAAGTTCGTGATGAAGAAAATGTTGCCGCAGGAACCCGCGCGCGCCGAGGCAAGGAATCCCAAGCCGTAATCTGGGCTCGCCAGGCGGTTGCCAAGTGTATAGCAAGCGAAGCGCTGGATCATCAGGTTTGGGATGGCTTGCGCCCACCAGACGGGAACCGACCCGACTCCCTGTTCAACGCTCGGGTGAGTTCCCGCTTGAAGCGTTCCTGCAGTGTCCGCCTGAGGATTGAAAACCTGAAAAGAGATTGAATTGCCAAGCGTGGCGCTGCTTTGGAGATTCAGCCCTGAATCGATCCAGTCGGGGTCAATAGATGGTGAGTATCCGCGGGCGCACGAGGCGCCAAGATGAAAAAGAACCATTTGTGACGCTACTGCAAATCGAGGACCCACAAGCTGCGAGCCGGGCGTAGTTCCCAAATGGTAGTAGTTATCGGGCTGGATCGCTATGCTGCCGCTCGTGGACGACCCGATGGGGAGCTGATAGAAGTCCCATGCCTGTGCTTGTCCCGGCATGCAAAGGTTGCTTGCTGGCGAAAAATAGAATGTGCCACTCGCTCCGCTAACGGCGAATGTCAGACCTAGGTCGTTGTTCCAGCAGCCAGACATGTTGCCTGCCAGCGGAATCAGTGCGCCTCCATCATTCAATACAACGCCGGTCCGTACATCGCCGTTGGAAAACGTTAGAGTGTGAGTTCCGCCGCCTGTCGCTGGCGCTTTGAGAAGCTGAATTGTGGTAGCGGTAGGAAAGCTCCGCACCATATACGACCCGTTGTCGGCTGAATTGCTCATGCCGGACAGCGTCACACGAGTAATGCCAGGGATCACATTCACGAAGCCATGCGGGCCGCTGACAGTCACCGTGTCGCCGGAGAACGACGTCACGCTGAAGCTCGTTCCGGCGAGGGAATAATTCGACAGCGTGACCTGCGCTTGTCCGCACCAGGGCGCTCCGTCCGCCAGCGCGTCTTGGAATCGGGATTGAAAGAATTCGGTTCTCCCTTGATACGTCGGGAAAGCTACGATATGCGTGTTGAACGTGCCATAGTCGGTTAAGTCTGAAGGGTAGTAGATTTCGGCATAATCGCTCATACGTGCGTCTTTGAGCCAGTTCTGTAAAGCCAAAGCAGGGGCGATCCCGCGCGGCGGCCAGGAAATGCGTGGCCGAGCCGGAATTGCGGCGTTGGCCTGAGCCATGAAAGTGGAAAGGGCGTTGTAATGCAGGTAGTCAGCTGGAGACCCCCATCCATCGGCGAAGATATTGAACGTAAGGTTTGGATCGGTGGCCGCGTTGTAAGTGCCATCAGGAACGCCGGAACATCCGAAGATGAACTGGGTCAGCGTTACCGAAGAGGCGCTCCAATGTCTGTTGTAATTGGTGTTGAGTGATGTCGTCGTAGCGCCCTGGATAATGAAATTCCCCGATGGATTTATGCCCCCGTTCTGCCAGGAGGTCGTACAAGTGCCGGACGATGCAACAATCTGGGTTGGACCGCACGTGCCGCCGATCTGACCGCAATTTGAGGATGAGCCGAACGTGGCGCCAGGGAGGGCGACGTTGCCATATACGCCATCCACCTCGTCGTTCATGCTCATGGAATGAACTGCGCCGTAACAGGGCTGGCTGAACGACGGCGTGCATTGATTCAAGCCACCCCAGGTTTGCGACGCGTACTGAAACGCGGGCGGGCTATAAGTCAGACCCAACTGACCAGAACCCACGAATGTAAACAAAGAATTCGCCCAACTCGTCCCAATGGTACGAAGGTAGTAGTGATGCGTCTGAGCATCTGTTTGGAGGTTCGTCGCCTGTAGCGTGTAATCGGTCTGCCACTGGGCTTGGGAAGCTCCACCTTGACACCCGGCACGCGGGCCGAAATAGAGCGTCCCGTTGTGATAAGAGCTGTTACCCGGAGGGCACCCCAAGCCAATCTCGATGACATTCCAACCCGCCGCCACGCTGGAGTCTGCCCAATCCGCGGTCGAGTACTGTCCGGAAAATCCGCTGTTGAACAGACTCAGGGAGAAGATGGAGGAGTTTGCCAAGTAGCTGGTGCGAATCTGTCCGTTACGCGTGAAATGCGGGATGGAAGCCACGCTGGCAACTGTTACCCACAATTCGGTGCAGGGGCCCACCACTCCGTGACCGCCGCTCGAACCGTTGCCGAGCGATGCAGGCGCAGTGGATGGCAGGGGGCCCGTAAGAAACAGCCCGCTGTTTGAAAATGATATTCCGCCGGCGGCTGCAACATACAGCCCGGGCACCCACCCTCCAGTTGAGGATGTGATGCTGACGCACCAGCCTGACTTCATCGATTGGTTGGTGCCGGCGGGATTGTTGCCCCTGCTCTGCCAGTCGAAGAAATGACCGCCGGGGGCGGCAGAGTCGTAGATGATCTGTCCGCCCTCCGATCCGCTCGTAGCGAGCGTGGTAGAAGTGTACCAGGGATCAAGGGCAAAGACGCGCTCAGTTCCAAGGGCGGTCTCAGTGACAACATTGCTCGATACGGAGATGACGCCCGTAGCGTTTGGCGCAAACAGCTGCGGGATGCGCGCCGTCGTGGAACCGTCGTTCGCATATTCGGTTCCGGTGATCGTGCAATTGGAGCCACCGTTGCAGTTGTTGGCGCTTCCAGTTGGAGTTAATACGATTCGATCCGCGGACAGCCGCATCTCGACCGGGGCGAGGTTCGAGGACGTATTCGAGAAGGTGATCAGGCGTTGCCAGGAACCAATAATGTTGCAGGTCGTACAGGTCGAGATCGGGTCGTAAGCTACGACAGCCAGCAAATGATTCCCGTTGTAGAAACTCTTTGTCCCAATTGTGGCCGTCCCACCGCTGCCGCTTAAGCTTCCCGCCGGCGCTCCGTCTATACTGAACTGCCACCTCGTTGTTCCGGCTCCGGCACATTCAGTACCGGACTTTGAGACCGTGATCGTTTGATCGCCACTCCAAGGGCTGCTGATCGATGTTCCCGTGGAGACCGCGATGGTGGCGCTCTGGAAGCCGTTGCCGTCCGAGCACACTTTGGAGTTTTGAATGGTGAAGGCCTGATCGGCGGAGGTGGCCAGCACGTTGTTCAGGGCATCGCGCGCAATGGCCTTGATGACGTGAGCGCCGTTGGGAAGCTCGAACGTGTTCCACGTATACGAAGGACATTCGTTCCGCGTCGCGGCCGTGACTACCGCGATGAGCTCGTCTTCGACATCGTACTCCACGCTAGCCAGGTTGGTAAGCGACGCGACGGTGCATTTCAACACATCCTGGGTCCCGCTGATCGTTGCGCTGCTAATGGGAGCCGCCACTGAGACCGACTGGGCACGAAGAGCACCCGTAACCAGGACCAGCAATAAGAAACGCTTCATTCCGGACCACCTTTGGCGCAGGAACTAGAAAAAGCAGCGAGCTTGGGCTGCCGGAGCTGGCTCCTAACCAGCGGCAGATGCTCGCAGCCGGCAATTCCGCACTCACTCAACGTTAGTTTACCCAGCGTCGTTGCGCTTGTGACTTAGAGCGAATTTCTAAGTGACAGAAGTGGCGCGAAAAATACTTTTTCTAGGGTGGTGACCTGCGCGCCCACGCTGGTTTTGACATGAGCATCCGCCGTCTGATGCTCAGCCAAAGGTGCAAGCGCGGGGAAGCCCGCATCGCCTAGGCCGCGGAGACGCCGCCGTTGCCTCGCTCGTTGCGTCCTATTGGTCCACGTCGTTGAAGAATATGGTCGAACGATCGAGATGGCGCTTCGGCACGCATTTCAGCTCCTGGGGGGCCTGCGGTCCGACCGCTTCATGACGGAACTGTACAATTCGAGCGTCCTCGCGGCCATGGTGGTAACGCTGAATTCCTGCTGGGCTCGGAGACGGCCGGCTCCGCCCAGCGATTGACGAAGCCTCGGGTTGTCCAGCAAATGGTTGACCGCCCTAGCCAGGGCTGGCGCGTCTCGTGGGGGCACGGTCAGGCCGGTTTCTCGGTGCGGGGAAACAAATGGAACGCCGGAATCGAGCTTGGTGTTCACAATCGGCAGTCCCGCGGCCATGGCCTCAATCTGCACGATACCGAAGGCTTCGCTTCGAGCTACCGAGGCCAGCGCGAACAAGTCCGCTGCATGATAGTAGGGAATCACGTCGCGATTTTGAATCTCGCCCAGAAAGACCACCTTGTCCGTGACGCCAAGATGGTTTGCGAGTTCCTGCAGCTTCCGACGAAGCGGGCCCTCGCCTGCGATCAGCAGCTTCCCGTTGACTTCCCGCATGGCCTGAATCAGATACTCGAAGCCCTTGTAGTACACGAGCCTTCCTACGCTGATCACCAGGCGTTCGCCGTATTGCGCGCGAATCTTTTGAACCTCACTGGCATCGCAGTGTTCAAATTGGCGCAGTGCGATTCCATAGGGAATGACATGGCAGCGGTCCGAATAGCGCTGCAGGACGATCGAGGTTCGCTGATAGTCCGGAGACGTTGCAATGATTGCCGCACTGCGGCGCAACGCGAGGTGCAACAAAGGTTCGAACAGCGCGCCCAGGGCTTTTTGACGAACCGTGTCGCTGTGATAGGTAACTACCAAGTGTCCGCGATGGCCGCTCGCAAGGTACGCCAGGATAGCCATTGGGTTCGGGAGATGAAGGTGGATGATGTCGGCGTTGGCACGCCGGATCTCGCCCATCATCCGCGGACAAAGGGGCGTGGAGGCAAGCGAGAGCGGCGTCGGCAATCGCGAGACTGGAATTCCCCGCAACACCTCCTCGCTGCCGTGGGCGTTATCGCTAGCAACGATGACTCGCACGCTCAACGATTTTTTCAGCTCCCCGCAAAGCGCCTCCAAGTGAGTTTCAATGCCGCCCATCTGTGGGGGATAGAATTTGCCGACATGCAGTACCTTAACCCGGCTCGAGGGAGGTACGGCTGCTACGCCTTCTGTATCGATCGCTTCCGTGTAATCCATGCTCAGTAGTTAGTGCTTGACGCCGAGGCTTACGGAACGAAGTTCCTCTGTTCATCTGTCCGCGAAGTAGCGGAAACTTGCTTTTCTATTCGCCATTGCAGTCACGACGATCTCTTCACAACTCAGCTTCGTTGAGAAACGGAGGCTTCGCCGGATTGGCGGTGCGCAGGGTCTTCTGATCATCCCGATACTGGTTAAAGTGGAGACGAAGACTCGGGGGTGGTTGTTGCTGGGATGGCAGCCTCCCGGCGGCGGCAACCTCTTCGGGCCGGCGTTTGCGGACAATGAACTCGATCGCAGACTCTGAAACAGGACTCAAGGTTTGATCGAAGCGCGGCAGCTCGTAGCGATAGGCCGAATCGATCAGCTCGATCTTGATCACATGACTCTCGGGCCCTAGTTCTTGGAGTAACTCAACGACATTTACAGATGTTTTGCTCCAAGAGTTCGGCTTGAAGATCGTGAACGTACGCCGATGGTCGCGGTTGAAGGTGCTCGGGAAGACGCCCTGCTCGTACAGATCTTCGTCCGGAACGGTCACAATCAGGTAGCCGCCTGGTTTCAAAATTCGAAACCAGTTACGGAGGCCCTCAAAGCAATCGTCAAGGTGTTCAAGGCAGTGGCTCGAATGAACGAAATCGAAGTGATTATCGGGTACGTCTTGCATGAATTGGGCGTCGCCATCCTCCCGGTCCCAGGTCTTGACGTCCTCAATCAGCGGAAACAGAGATTTGTACAACGCCAACGGGTCTGGAGCCCCGCCGATATCAACCCCGCGTCCTCTGAAGTAGCGAGTTGCGTAGCCTGAACTGTGCAACCTCCGAAGAATTGCTTTGCTGCATTCTTTCATGATCGGACGAAACCTCTATCTGATTTGGTGTGCGCGATCGACCGGCAATGCTTGATCCGAATCAGGCTGCGCATGAAGCTTCCGAGCGCGCACTTTTCGACATAGACGCGCGCCTTGCACGCCAGGGCTTGTTAGATTCACGGCAAAGTCTTAACCGGTGCCGCCGCGAGGAACAACTCATGGTTCTGGCCGACCCAGTCGTACAACAGGTCGAGTCCCCGGCTACAACTGACTTTCGGGGACCATCCCAGCTCCGCTTGGGCGCGGCGGATGTCGCTGACGAAAACCCGCTGATCGCCCGGACGCCAGTCGCCAAAGGCGTGCGGTAGCGTGCGGCCCTGACGCTTTTCGATGTAAGAGATCAGCTCCAGCAGGGAGAGAACGTTGGCCGGGCCGCCACCTAAGTTGTAGGCCTTCCCCAATACCGGGCTCCCCGCCGAGAAGGCCGCGTCATAGGCATCCAGCAGATCCTCAATGAACAAAATATCGCGCACCTGCTTGCCATCGCCATAGACCGTGATGGTGCGGCCCAGTTGCGCCGCGATGATAAACCACGCAACCCAACCCTGATCTTCGGCGCCGAACTGGCGATAGCCATAAATGCAAGACTGGCGAAAAACAATGGTGCGAAGACCATAGATGCGGTGATAATCGATCGCGTATTGGTCGGCTGCTCCCTTGGAACATCCATAGGGCGAGTGAAAATCCAGACACCGGTCCTCGGAGACCCCGTTTGGAAGGGACTGGTACGCGTAGCGCCCGTTCTCTTCGCATACGCCTACTTCCGTCATCTCTCCATAGACCTTGTTGGTAGAAGCATAGAGGAGCGTGGCGTCCATCCGCGACTCGCGCATCGCTTCGAGGATATTCAACGTTCCGAGAGCATTCACCTCGAAATCCGCGCGCGGTTCAGCTACCGAGGTGGTCACGGCCACCTGCGCCGCTAAATGCAGTACTTGATCGGCATCGCGATGTTCCCTGAACAAACGAGCGACCTCGCTGGAGTCACGAATGTCCAGCCGGACAAACTCGAGGAAGCCCTGAGGCCGCAGCCACTCGAGGTTCCTTTCAACGCCCTCGCGGCACAGGTTGTCCACGAGGACGACGCGATGGCCGCGCCGCAGATAGCGGCTGGCGGCGTTCGAACCGATGAAGCCGGCTCCTCCGGTGATGATAATCTTCATGCTCAGCCTCTCGATGTCAAGAGTGGGAATCGTCAGTTTCGAATGAATGCGTTAGTGCGCAGTCTGGTGTGGGGGTGTTGTTCCCTGCCGGACGGAATAGGGATTCCGGAGGTCGATCCACAGAGATTCATTGTGGCGTCGAGCAAGAAGATACGGCGACCGCGGCTTCCCGTGTTCCAACCAGCTCTTCATAGACCCGCATGGTTTGCGCCGCCGTCTCGTCCCAGGAATAGCGTTCGACGGTCGCTCTAGCAGCTGTTCCCATCCGTTGCGCCAGCATCCGATCTTCGGATAGAAGGCGCATCTTATCACCCAGTTCGACCCAGTCGTTGAAATCGTCGAGCACAAGCCCATCGACTCCGGAATGAATCAACTCCGCCGCACCCGCTTCCCGGCTAACGATCACCGGCAGACCGGAGGCCATTGCTTCCGTCACCACCAGGGCGAAGGAGTCGTAGTGGGTAGGCAGCAACAGGGCGTCGGCTGCGGCATAGTATTTTTCGACTTGTGTCGTCATACCGAGAAACCGCACCCGCGCTTCGACTCCCAGTTCAGCGGCCAGGCCGCGGTAGGCGCCCACGGGGCTGCGGGAGACGAACAGAAGCGTCCCCGTGCGCAGTTTCGAGAGGGCGCGAATACTCTGCCGCCCGCCCTTGCGCATGTCTCCCACGAAGAGGAATGCCATCTCTTGCGGGTTCAGTTCGCATTCTCGCCGGACCTGGGCCCGGATGGGGCTCCCCGCGGCGGGAGAAAACGCGGCCAAGTCTACGCCGTGATAGATGGTGCTGATAGGAGCCGCACAATGGTACAGCCTCTGGAGATCCCCGGCCAAGCGGCGCGAAACCGCGATGACCTTGCAGCGCCGGGCGGTGCGGTAGAAAAGATGTTCCAAGGCGCTCAGCGTCGTGCCGGAGACCCATTCGTGAAATTTCAGCCTGCCGGACGCGGCTCGCAGCGCGCGATGCCAAGCCCGGTTGCAAATGTGCCCCGTGAAGACGTTCCCCCGGACTCCGCACAGCCCCTGATTGTGAATGATGTCGAATTCACCGCGTACCCGCAGCGTAGCCATCAGCACAAAGGTAAGAATGCCTGTCAATGTGTTGGGCCGCCACGCCGGCACGTGGTGAAAATGAATTTTCGTGTTGCCGTCTGGCTCAATCTCCGTGGCGAAGACATGCACTTCGTGCTCGCGCGCAAAACGCGTCGCCAGTTCGACTACGTAACGGCTGTGTCCTTCTCTGCGGCGGTAGTCGTGCACGACAAATGCAATCTTCATGTATTTCAGCGGATACCTTTCGACGCTGCGCCATCCCAGCCGGAAAAAAGCGATAGCCGAGAAATGCCTCTTTCAGCGCCGGACCCAGGGCTCATGGCAGCTACACCAGCGATGAAGCTTCTTCAACGACTTTCCGATAGATCCTCCGTGTGGCGTGCGCGTTGTCGGCCCAGGAATAGCGTGCGGCGTGTTCCAAGGCCAGTTGGCGGCGGACTTGCCAGGCGCCAGGCTGCTGGGATTTTTCAGAGAGCAACCTTACAACCGTATCCTTCCACCCCGGAACGTCACCGAGCGCGCAGTACGCTACCGCTGAGCCGCCGACTTCCCGCAACACGGGGATGTCGCTGGCAACCGCAGGACAGCCGCAGGCCATAGCTTCGATGAGCGGCAGACCAAAGCCTTCCGCGGACGCAGTGTGCAACAGCAACGTGGCCCGGCGATAGACCGCCGCCAGGATTTCCCGCTTCAGGAACGGCAGCGCCAGAATTCCATCCGCGATCCCCAGCTGGCTTGCTAACTGCCAGTGTTCCGCCGCGAGACCGCCCACGCGCACCAGATAAACCGTCCCCAGCTCGCGACGGACCGCGGCGAAGACCCGAAGCAACACATCCAAGCGCTTGCGAGGCAGAGTGCTTCCGACGCTCAACAGCAGCGGAAACTCCAGCACTCCCTCCAGCAGCTTCGTGGCTTCCGCATCGGCTGGCGGATCGGGTTGCAGCGAGCAGGACGGATGGACGCCATTCGGTATCACGCTGATTCGTTCCGGCGGCAACAGGCCATAGCGCAGCAGCTCATCGCGGGTCGCACCGCTCACAGCGATCACATGCGCCGACTTCTGCAATCCTTCCAGAATGCGGCGCGTTATTGTCCGAAACCATTTCGGGCGCTTCTGCGGATCGGGTTCGAGCAGGCAGCGGAAGGTGTCCAAATCGTGACAGGTCACCACCGTCCGATGCGGCGGAAGAACGTGGACCAGCTGGGAATAACTGTGATCGACCACGTGAAAAACATCGTAGTCATGGATTCGTTGCCGCAGCCAGCGCGGATAGTCCGAGAACCGATTCACCAGCCGATCCGCATTCCAAAGGAACTGTCCCCGGCCCAGGAAGGGAACTTGCGAGAAACGGCGCCGCAGGCGCGGACGCAGCAGATCCGCGCAGATATCACCGCCCTGCCCGGCGCCCAGAAAACGCGCCAGCATTTCACCGATCAGGTCCATGCTGGGCCAGCCCTCCTCCAGAAAGTCGCACAGCAGCGCGGCTCGCAAGGACGGCAGCCGGTCCGCAGGCTGGCAGCGCGGGGTGTCGTCTTGCTCGGCTGGTGCGGTCATGCGATTCGGGTGGCCTTGGCCCACCTCCGGAGCAGAGGTACCGCTTCGTCGGCCCGATTCACAATGTACACGGGAAAGGATTCTGAAGCCGCCACTCGAGAACGTCCCTGCTCGGTTCGGCCATGTCCAGTGAGAACGTGAACGCCGAAAGCCAACTCCGCGGCGCGGGCAGCCTCCTGGTCTGAAGCCTTGTCGCCGACCAGTATCGATTTCCGGAGATCCAGATTCAGCAATCTGGCGGCCTCGAGCAGCATTCCGGGACGAGGCTTGCGCCAAGGATGGCTTGCGACATCGTACGGGGCGAGTCCCTGTTCATGGAAGGGACAAGCAAAAATGGCGTCCACTCGCTCTCCCTGTTCCAAGAGAGCCTGTGCCACCCGATTTTCGACTTGAATATGTTCGGGCCATCCAGAGTAGCCGCGTCCAATTCCCGCCTGGTTAGTGACTACGACCACTGCCATGGCAAGATCTCTGGCTGCCCGAATCAATGACACACTGCCGGGCAGCAGCTCAACATCCTCTGGGCGGCGGATGTACTCCTTCTCCTCGATGATGACTCCGTCGCGATCGAGGAAGAGCGCCGGCGTGGGCTGCAAAAACGCTGCCACGCGCAAATCGCGCCACAGCAGATCTGCTCCTAACCGGACATCACCCATGAGCTTCTGCGCCTTCAGGCTTGCTTCGGCCTCATCGAGAGGGCTGAAATCCACTGCTGCGGCCTGTTCTTCCTGCCTACGCATGAACTGGCGGGGCGTCTCCACGGATGATTTTCACCATTTGGGCCGGTTCGAAATAATCCCCATAAGTTTCGCTTGCCGCGGCACTCACTCGCTGATACTCGGCTGGATTCAGCCGTAGCGAGCGGACGGCGTTGAGGAACCCGGCGCCCGTTGCGGGTGCGAAAACAACGGCGCCGCTCTCACGCCACAGTGGTTCTGTGATTGGGCTCGCGTTGGTGACCACCGGCCGCCCATGCGCCATAGGGGCCAAAGCAGAACTGCGCCGGGCGGTCAGACCGTCCGGGTAGGGCTGGACCATCACATCGCAGGCACTCAGAAAGCAGGATAGAGCGGTATCATCCAGATAACCGGTCGCGTAAAGACGCGGGGCCAGATCCGGATGGCGCACAAGCAGGCGCTCCCGAAATTCCGCGCCGCCAGTGCCCAGAAGCACCATAGCTGCATCCGTGCCACGCAGTAGAGGCGGTACGATATTTTCCAGCAGGTCGGCAATGGGCCAGCCAAAGGTCCCAAAGTGCCCGATCAGGAATCCCTTCGGCGCCATATCGGCGCGAATCTTGGACACCCGGGCCGGATCGTGGACCACTTCCACGGTGCTTGGAACCGGCAGCCATCCAAAACTGACGCGCCGGCCCAACGCAAACGGCTTCAGCCGGCCCTCGTATCCCGAGAGGGCCAGCCACACCTGATCGGCAGCACGGAGAACAACCATGGTCATCACTCGATGCACCACCGCCACTGCACTTTGTCTCCACGACCGCCTGGTAAAGGAAAGAAAGCACTCCTGCACCATCAGTTCCACTCGGTCCTTTCGCCAGGCCGAGCGGAACCATAGCCAGAGGCAGAACGCCAGGTTCATGGAATTGTAACCGTAGGCATGCGGGACCCAGTAGACCAGCAGCCGGCGAGGCAAAGGGAAAGCGTTCAGCATACGGCCGGTGTGCCGAAGGTAGCGAGGCGATAAATTCCCGAGCGTCTTGTGAATGTCCACGTTTGCCGATTCACAACCGAGATTCGTTGCGCTGGGCGACCAAACGTGCACTTGATGGAACTCGTCGGCCAAACCCTCCGCCAGCATGTCCATATGCCGGCACATGCCGCCCGCCTGCGGTGTGCTCTCACCCACGACAATGTGGTATTGCATAACGCGTTTGCCAGGTTGGGCCACAGGGTCCATCCGGCCTGCATGGTCCGCGGCCTGATAGTCAGTCAACGCCACTGGAACTGGTTACCACCTTCCCGGATGGATCCGTTGGTGCGCCATCGTGTGTTGGCAAGTCGAGCGTCCATTGAGGAATAAGAGTCTGCGCCTGATCGAGAGCCTCGGGAATTCCGATGTCGATGAACGGAACGTCGCATTCATAGGCAAGCGGCCGAATTTCGGCGACACGCTCTTCCAGAAAGCGTTCCCAAGAGAATTTCCGCGGCAATCGATAGCCGTCGAAAATGTTGCGAGACACCAGGTAGCTCCCGGCGTTGATGAGTCCGGGGCCTGGCGTTCCGTGGGCGCAGAACGCTTGAATGCGTCCGCCGGCAACGAGCACGGTGCCGTACCGGCAGGCATCGCTGACTCGACGCAAAGCCACCACCAATTGCACATCGGGTTGCCGTTTGGCTACCGCCGCCATTTGCCGGCAGTCCAGGCGCAGAAATGTATCGCCATTGAACACGAAGGCGAAGGAGTCCTCCACTTGCTGGAGCGCCTGCAGCAGTGCGCCGCCCGTTCCCAAAGGTTCGTCTTCCAAGGAGTAACGAATCTCGATGCGTCCAAAGCGCGGACCAAAAAAACGGCGAATTACCTCCTGCTGGTGGCCGACCGCCAGGATCGCGCGCCGAATACCGTGGAGTTCCAGGAACCGAAGCAGATAGGTCAAAAACGGCTGTCCGGCGATGGGCGCCATCGGCTTGGGAAGCTCGCCCAGGACGCCGCCGAGCCGCGTGCCCAACCCGCCCGCCAAGACGATTGCTTCAGTCACCACCGAACGTCTCCCGCTCGATCAAGCCGCAGATGATGTGCCCGAGCATGATGTGTCCCTCTTGAATTTTCGGTGTTTCCGAAGAGGGAACTCGAATGCAATAGTCGCATAAGGGAGCCATTTCGCCCCCGCTCATTCCGGTCAAACCGACGGTGATCAAGCCCTTGCGCCGGCCCTCTTCCAGACCCCGCAATATGTTGGCCGAGCGTCCCGAAGTGGAAATCGCGAAAAAGACGTCGCCCGCCGCGCCCACCGCATTGAGCTGCCTGGCAAAGACGCAGTTGTATCCATAGTCATTGCCAATTGCCGTCACGACCGAGGAATCGGTTGTCAAAGCGAATGCCGCCAAGCCGGGCCGGTCAAAGTTGAGACGGCTGACCAGTTCGCCGGCCAAGTGTTGCGCATCGGCGGCGCTGCCGCCGTTGCCGGCAAACAGAATTTTGTTGCCTGCGCGCAGGGCGGCGCAGCACGTCCGGGCGACTTTCTCTACTTCTGCGGTGATGGCTTCGTCGCGGGCCAGCAGTTCCAAAGTCGCCAAGGTCTTTGCAACTTCCTTCTGGATATAAGTTCTCATCTCAATCTCCATGCGATGGCGCCATGGTCGCTGAAATGCACGGTCATCGGCTGCACCTGCTGGCATCGCAGCATGCGAAAGACTTGCGGCCGGCTGACCGGATCCACGACGAACATCATGAAACCGCCGCCTCCGGCCCCGGACACCTTACCGGCGTATGCACCGCCGTTCATTGCGGCCTGGTAGATGCGTTCCAGTCTTTCGTTGGTTACGCCCTGAGCCGTTTTCTTCTTGTTGAGCCAGCCTTGAGCCAGAATCTCCGCGAACCGCCGGATATTGCCTTTGAGAAGAGCTTCTTTCATGAGAACTGCTTCTTCTTTCAGCCTATGAGTCGCCTCAGTGGACGGTTCATCGCCGCGCTGCACGTTCAACGACTGCGACCGGATGATGGCATCGGAATCGCGCGAGATTCCAGTGTCGCAGACCACCAAGGAAGCCTCCAACTCGTTTATGATGTTGCGGTTGATTCGGAGCGGGTTGACAATCGTGCGATCGCCCCCGTTGAACTCCATGAAGTTGAAGCCGCCGAAAGTGGCGGAGTATTGATCCTGGCGGCCTCCCATCATGCCCGCATCGGTGCGTTCAATTTCGTATGCCAGTTGTGCCACGTCATATTCGCCGAGAGGCAAAGTCAGCAGCTCTTTGAAGGCCTCCACCATGGCGACGACCAGCGTGGACGACGAGCCGAGTCCGGAGCCTGCGGCCACGTCGGAGTAGGTCGTCAGTGTGACCGGGATCGCTTTGCCGCCGTTAAAATCCCTCATGATGCGGCAGTATACGGCGCGATGCAGAGACAAAAGACCGTCCAGCGGCATATTGCAGGTGGGCTCGAACTCGACGCTCTCCTCCCGGTCGGCCGCCCGGAATCGGACCCGGCCCTGCTCGTGTTGCTCGAGCACCGCATAGACAAACAAATTGATGGTCGCATTGAGGACAAATCCGCCGAACTGGTCACAGAACGGCGACAAATCCGATCCTCCACCACCGAACCCCAAGCGCAAAGGTGCGCGCGCACGAACAATCATGGCGTGTCTCTAGAGAGGCTTCAGCTGCACATCGCTGGCGGAGCGATTGGCGGCCTCTAGGGCCGCCGGCGAACCGCACAGCCCGAGAATCGTGTCGAGCTGTGCCAGGTGATTTTCCAGACCAAAGCGGCGCGCGTTCTTCCAGGCTCCCTGACAAAGCCGCTTGTAATGCTCGGGATCAGCCAGTGCGCGAACTATGGCATCCGCCAAACCCTGGACCGTCGGTGGATCGCCTGGAGCCAGTTCGCCGGATACACCGGGAATCAGCCAATCCGGGATTCCTCCCACGGCATAGCCGACGGCTGGTGTGCCCAAACAGCCGGCTTCCACTCCGACCAAACCAAACGGTTCGGGCCACACGCTCGGAACCGCGACCAGATCCGCTTCCCGCATCCGGTCCGAAGTTTGATCGCGGTCAAGCCATCCTGTGAACTCAGCTTCGACGCCTAGCCGGGCGGCAAGGTTCTGCAGACGCGCCCGCTCGGGTCCGTCCCCGACAACGATCAACTCTAGGTTCCGTCCCAGTTGTTTGCTTGCGCGGGGCAAGGCGTGAATCAGGAACCGCCCCCCCTTCAGGTCCGTCAGACGGCCCGCCATCACAATGCGCTGTCCGGGAAGCTTCGGGCCGGGTGCACGGCCGGCATCACATTTGGCCGCTGGTAAGGGTACCAGGTGGAGTTGATCCGGTCGAACCCCGTGACGCCCAAACTCCCGGAGCATGTGCTGACTGGCCACCAGGATGGCTCGGAAGCGCGGGATCCGGGATTGCCGGGCAGATTGAATTTGAAACAGCTTGAGCATTTTTCCGGGGTGCAGCCCGCCGCAACGGCGCGGATAATATTGCAACAGGCAACCGAGACCCATTTTTCGCGTGCAAGGCTGCGGTTTCCAGGACATATGGCACTTACTGCCACTCACGCAGGATCCATAATAGTTGTGCGCGTAGAAGACGGTGGGATAGCGGTCCAGCAGTGCTTGCTCCAATGGCAGCGACTCCAGGCCCTGAAGATACACAACGTCCGGCCGCCAGGAGGCAAGGACATGGAGGGTTTCCGTAAGCCCGGACTCTGCGACACACCAGGCTGGCAAGCCAGCTGCGGAGGCGTCGATCTGCTCCTTCGTCCGGTCGCAGGGATACTCATGTAATAAGCCAATATGATGTCCCCTCTCCAGAAGAGCCGGAAGGATCGATTGCAGATACTTCTCAACCCCGCCAACGAGGCTGCGGTGCGTGGAGGCGATCAGAATTCGCATTGACGCGTGATCCGAGACTGAGGACGTCCAAAAAATCCTTGCGCTATGCGTGTGAAAAGACCTCTGCACGCGAGCCGTTGTAAAACCATTCCGAGAGCTCTTGCAGCCGGACGGGAGCCGCATATTTCTCGACCGCCGCGCGAGCTTGCCGCCCCATTTCAGGAAGATCGTTGCGCCGGACGAGGGCGTCCTCGAGCGCTGCGGAAAGCGGTTCAACCTCGGCAGCCGGTACAACCCATCCGCTCCGCCCAGGCTCGACGCATTCGGCCGCGCCGGCTTGGTCTGTGACAATCACCGGCAGACCACAAGCCAAACCTTCGACCAGAACAAACGGCAGACCATCTTCCAGAGTGGGAATGACAAGCAGTTCCGATTCTTGATATACGGGGATAGAATTGCCGGGTTCCACCACGACTTCGAGTCCCGCACTCTCGCGCGCCAAAAGCTTGCGGCAGTTCGCATCGCCCGTAGCCCCGGCCATTCGGAGACGAATGCTCTTTGCACCGAGCGCCCGTATCGCTCGGAGAAGATAAACGAACCCCTTCCGCAAATCCAAGCTCCCGACGTAGCAAACACGCAGCGGGCCGCGGCTAGCCGCCTGAAGACCTCGGGTCGCATCCTCGAACCGAGGATGAAAACGCTCCAGGTTTACGACCTGTCGAAGAACGTGAATCTTGGGCGCGGGCACGCCACCGTTCTGCATCGAAGCCTTGCCCCACGGGGAATAGACACGAATACGATCGGCCAACTGGTATTCTTCCTCGATCCTTTCCAGCATGGCGGCCGAGGGATGTCCGTAAAACTTCTTTCCGAACCATCGCTGTGATTCCCGTTCGCATACTTGCTGAAAATTGCGAATGTGTCCATTCGGGTTGTCTATCACAGTCGGTACGCCTTGGGCGCGGGCCCACCGCAGCGCTTCGAGGGCAACCTGAGTTAACAGATAGCAAGACGAGGGCCGCAATCCTTGGATTCTTCGCGCGGCCCATTGGCCCAAACTGCGATCGCGGTGGAAAGCCAAGTCCCCGGTCCTCCAGCGAAGCCATGAGTAACGACCGATCCAAGGCCATGGACCTGGCGGCGCGTCTAACCACGTCGCCATTGGAACCGGACCCGGGAGGGGCCAGGGAACCGACGCGCCCGGCCCGAGGGCGAACGTGTTCTGGCCTTGCGCCAGCGCCGTGATGGCCATGGCCGCCGAGTGACCCAGCCCGCCAACGCCGGTACGGGCGTTATAAACAACCGCTGCTCGATTCCCAACCTTCAGCATGTCAATGTGATTTCGGCAGAGTGTCGTGAACGTCAGAAATCAGTTGCGGCGAGTCCGGCCTAGCGCACGCTCCGTTACGCTGCAAAGCATCCAGGAATCCAGAATTGATCAAATAAGGAATGCCTTCGCGCGTGAGCAGCGGCCGGCTCGGTCCAGCATAGTGCCGGGCTTTCAAGGTGCTGCAAGCCATCTTGCCGCCCTTCGATACGGCATAGGAATCGGGCAGGTACGACACCAGTTGACTGCGGCTGGCCTCCAGAGCATATAAGGTTTGCTCCATGTGGCCGCTAAGCTTTGCGAAGTCCGGATGATTTGCGTAGGCCTCGCATCGGGCAAGATCCACCAGTTCTGGCGAAATGATAACGATCCCGGTATTGATCTGCGGCTGTAGATCGATTCCCAATTCGGCCCTGGCGCGTTCCGGTGTCAACACGTAAGCATCCAGATAGTCTCGCTGAAATAGTGCCTGATACGGACGACTCTTATCGAGCAGCGTCAATTCCGTGGGTGAATTGAAGAACAGAATGTCTGAATCCAGGATTAACACGTATCGCGATTTTGCGGTCGCAACGATATCCGTCAGCTTCAGCATAATGGGAAGCGCTCGTCTGAGCTGAAGGAGCCTGGTTGAAGAGCCTTGCGAAAGGAATGGCTCGACGATTTGATCAGCCTCAGACTGCTCCAGCAACCAAGCGTTGGGGAAATGCGATCGAAGCCGGTCCGTGAGGGCCTCCGTGCTCCTTCCCTGCACATGGATCACGAGCGGATAGTTGGTCTTAGCCTGGTAATAAAAACTCTTGAGCGCCCAGATGGCCGCCAGATAGTCACCTTGGTGGCACATCAAGTGAACGCTGGTCTCGCAACCGTCCACGATGGGGTCGGTACAGACAGGAGGCGTGTCAAGAATCTTGGGCCAGAGCCGCCGCCGCTGGTAGGCGGTGTAGAATCCTTCTTTCCGGAGCCGCAGAAAATGATGCCAGTGATTGCGCACACTTTGGTAGGCCCTCTCGGGAAGCAGAAGATGGAATACCTTTTGAAACTTCTGGATCACACGAACTGCTGCTCGGCGCAGCCCCCACAACCGAACGGGCCGAAGCGATACGTCATGACGAAGCGCGCACCTGGAACGCCGTCCACCGCACACGGAACGCATCCAGCAGGGGCCGGGTGTAATTGCCGAGGGGAGCGCGGAACATGTTGGGCAGCATTACCACTCCGTACGCGGCCGTAACGGCCAACAACGTCAGGACGGCCTCCGACAGCGTCTTCGGCGACCATCTCGCCGCGATCCATGCGGCTGCGCCCGCCAGCAGCGCAAAGCGCCAGAACCAAGCGCCCAACATGGCTTGCACCAGGCGCCACACGCTGACGCCGACATCCCGACTGATCACCGTAAGGTTTAGAGGGAGACTGATCAGAGCCGCGCCCGCCAAGGAAGCAAACACCGCTCCAACCGGCCCCCAAAACTTGACAAACAGGAACGTAGCGATGGCGGTCACAACGCCGTCTGTTACGTTCGTCAGGGAAATTCTCCGCTGATGTCCGAAGAAGAAAACCGTATTGGCCCCGATGCCAGTCCAGTGGCGAACGATCAGATTGATGAGAATCATGACCGTCAGAAAGAATCCGCCATACTGGTGCGCGGTCACCCACCAGGCGACGAACCAGTGATTCAGGAGCAGTACGACACAAAATACCACTCCGCTCAGATGCATCATCCCTTGGGTCAATGCGCTGAGCACGTGAAAGATCTTTGCGCGGTCCCCTCCGGCTTTCAGTTCGCACAGCCCGGGACCGGCGGTGTGCATGAGGATGGTCACCTGGTTGCCCACCACGCCGGAGAGCTTGCCGGTGCAATTGTAGGGAACCACAGCCGCGGGCCCGAGCAAACGGGCGATCACGAGCACATCGGTGGTGCCCACCAGCAGACTCGCGATCTGCGCGACGGTGACCCAGAATCCTTTGGCCAGCTGCTTTCTGACTTCTTCCCACACCAGCGGAGGGAGCCCTCGCGGCAATACTTCGGGAAACCGGGTGCGGAGCCGGTAAAGAAAGATGGGCGTGGTCACCAACTGGCAAACCACCCACCCGCTGGCCAGCGCGTACAGATTCCATCCGGCGAAAATGAGAGCTACGATCGCCGCGGTGTTCAAGGCCCAGTTGACGATTCGCATCGCGTTGGCGAACGCCAGGTCCTGCAGTCCCTCGACCAGCGTGGGCAGGATCCGCAGTGGAAAAGAAACCACAAAGCCCAACAGCATGAGAGCTAGCGGACCGCGCAGACCTTGCCACTGCGCAGGTATCGCAAACCATAGCCCGGCCGCGATCAGAATCACAGCCGGAAGCTGGTATAGAACCAGCCGCGTGGTTTGCCCGACCACGAGGGGCAGGTCGCGCGCTCGCGCCGCGCCGCCTTCGCGCCCGGTGGCATAACCTACTTCGACAGGCAGCAGCGCGACCACGCCAAAATCCGTCAGCGTGAGATAGAGCAGCAGCTGGCTGCCCACAATCCAGAGCCCGTAGTCGCGCTGGCCGAGATGGGTGAGCAGGAACGGAGTGAGCCATAGCCCGGTCAGCATCAGCAGACCCTGATAGACGTAGCTCAATGCAAGTCCGCTGAAGAAACGTCGGGAGCGGCTCATCCGACGCTCCGCCAATCGGCGCTTGCAGCGCAGTCGCCGGTACTAGGGTAACGAATCCTCGTTAGTCTACTGTTCAGAATCGTCCTCCGCTTGGCCAGTAGGAATCATCCGCGAAGATTCGCGGCTCTGGAGCCTCAGGGCGTGAAGTTGACGTTACACATCCGTGCGCCTGGCGTACACGTCCAGAAAGTTCCATGAGTCCGGGGGCAAATCTCGAAGGGCCCGTAACAGACTGTCGCCGTCAACCCATTGGGGCAGGACATAAACGAAGCTTTCTTCCAACGAGAGGTTGAACTCGTAGCGGGCCAATCTCGCCAAATGCTGTGAAACGGTGCTTGCGGTTGTGATCGAATCGTAAGGACGCACTTCGAATGACAGAGCCGGAACCGGAATCGTTAAGCCGGCAAGTACCTCCCTTTCGTATCCCTCCACATCGACCTTCGCGAACGCCGGCGGACCGTGCTTCCTTAGTAAGGCGTCCATTGTGACTATGGGTACCAATTCCACGGCGTCCCAGTTGAAGCTGGGATGCTTCTGCGAGAAGACATCGACGAACTCATCGGAGAACGACGAACATTCGCTGGCCGAGCATACATGGAGCGGTAACGTGCCGGGACGGCTGCCGACACCTGCAGCTTCAACACTCACCGGCGAGTAGCGGAATATGGATTGCAGTCTCGACGCCAACCCCGGGATCGGTTCGACAGCAACGACGCGCGCGTTCATCTGGACAAACAATTCCGTGCGATCCCCGCGGTTCGCACCGATGTCAAACACCAAATCTCCGGGTGAAATAAATTTCGAATAGAATTGTTTCAAGCGAGTCGCTCGGCGCCACAGGCGCCCCGAACAGCGGTTTCTTATCAGGCGCACCTTGCGATACGCGCCCACGGCACATAAGGCATTGAAAAGGTATGGCGAGCTAGCCGGCGATTTGGACGCGCGCACTGTTGCCTATGCCTGACCGCCTAATGAGGCCGGTCAAAACTGCCTTGTGCTTCATCAGATTCTTATACTCTCGCCGGCCGCGCCAGAGCGCTCTAAGCCTTCCCCTGTAAGCTGCAAGGCGGAGACTCGTTCGACTTCCTTCCTCGGCGCCTGCAGTCAACGCTATGCGGTAACGCAGAATCTGGAAGCACACGTTTATAACTTGGGCGGACCATAGCTGCAGAATCGAACTGGGCCAAATGGAACGGGTGTTGTTAAAGCGGTAAGCGTCTAATTCCACGCTGACCATGCCACCTGCATAGTTCAGGCGTCGCAAGTAGTCCCAAGTTAGACGGCGGCTCGGCAAGTAATGCCTAAAGTGCAGGCCGGGATGACGAAATAATTGGCCTCCGGACAATCGAATCAGGTGGCACAATTCCTCGTCTTCACCCGCATCGAGCGACGTGCCCCGGCGGCCCGCCACAAGAAAGGGCAGTTTCAAACTTCTGACTCGTTCGACAGCTTCGCGCCTAAATGTGCTGCCAGCTGTCCACAGGAAGTCCACGCTCATCAGTCTGGCTGCCTCGCTAGGAGGACCAGTGACCGCATACCATTCCTGATATTTCGTGAGCCAATGAGGTTCGGGGCCCTCGCAATGAGCGCTGCTCATACCACCCAGAGCGGCGATCCCTGGGTTGCGTCTCATTGTTTCCGCCACTACAGAGAGATAGTCGGGATCAAGCCAATTGTCGTCGTCAACAAAGAGAATCAGGTCATGAAGCGCTTCTTTCATCCCTCGCTGTCGTGCATAACCGGTTCCTAACTTCTGTTCCTTTACAACACGCACGGAGATATTGGGGTGCCCGGTTGAAAACTCGCTGACAATATCACTTGTTTCGTCAGTCGAAGCGTTATCGACCACGAGGATCTCCCAGACGAGTTGAGCAGGAACTTGTTGGGCCGCAAGATGTCGGAGCGTTTCCCGGATTCGTGCTGCGCTGTTGTGACAGCAAATGACAACGGAGATGGCTGGGCACTCGTCGTTCACAACCGGACTCACCAGATCAGTCAAAGTCTTGCGCGCCCGCCAGTCCTGGTTTCCTTGTGATTGGCTCCGCTATCCGAGCAACCGCATGGGCACGGGGTGGGCGGCCCAAGGGCAGATCCCAGCGGTCCACTGCTTCCACTCGTTCGGCCGCTGGCGCCACCGACGTCCAGCCCACGCCGAGCATCAGAAGCAAGGTGCCGGGTATGGAGGTCAATAGTCCTGTTCCAATCCAAGCGGTTCCGAATCCGAACGCCGTCAATCCCCAGGCCAGTCTTCTTGTGTTGGCCCAGGGGCCTTTGGCGAAAGCCACGGGAGCCCGCGAGAAGAACCACAGCAGGAATGCGATCCAAATCGCCAAGCCGACGATGCCTTGCTCCCCAAGGATGAGGGCATACTGGTTCTCAATGGTGATGGCGTTTTTGACCTCGCTTTGGAGGAAGTACGGCATGCTGCTGCCCGCGCCTCCCAAACCGTTCCCCATCGGGTACTCCGTCAGGACCTCCCAAAAGCTCCGGTTCACGCTGCCTGCGATTCGCTCCGCGACAGTGTCGGTGTCTGATAGCGATTTGAACCGCTGAAACCGTGTATTGGTCAGTGCGAAATATCCCACGATCGCGACCACGAGCACGAAAATCAACCTGTGCTTCATTTTCAGCTTGGCCGCCGAAAATGCAAAGAGAACCATCGCGCTGCCCAAGACGAAATTCTGACGAGTTGCGGACATCAGCACGCCCAGTAGCGCAATGGGCATGGTAACCAGCGCTAAGAGACGGTACACGCTCTTTTCCGCTCTCATCCACAACCCGATCAGATAGGGCATCGTACCGACCATCGTGCCCCCAAAAGCGTGCGCACTCGTGAAGGTCGCGGGGATGCGAAGGAAGCCGCCTTCCACATCGCCGCTGTTGTAGATGATTTCCGTGACCGGGCTGAGCGGGTAGAACCGGGGCACGCCCAGGAAATATTCTGCCCCGGCGAAGCCGACCGCGATAAGATCGAGCAGCGCTAAGCCTATCGAGAGTTGGATCAAGTCCCGGCTGCGAAGTCTCGACCCCAGCAATAGCAACGGCAGAAAGAAGATGTTACTGCGCAAGCCCACGAGCGAGACCAACAACGGTTGAACGGGCAGGAGTATGAGCAGCGCAGGCCATGCTATCAGGACGAAGGTCCATGCTCGCAGCCATTGAGAATCCTTTGGCCGGTCCGGATCTCGTGGGGCCGTAAACACCGCTAGGAACAGACCGATCATGCCCGCATCAAAAATGAAATGCGAGAAGCTGGTCAGCAGGTTTGCTCGCAGAATGCCATAAAAATACCCAAAAGCAAATAGGACCACGAGCCCCAGGCCGACGGAACGACGTCCGGCCCAGAAGCAAGCCAGGAAGGCGACCAAACAAAGCGCTAAGGCGATCATGGCTCTCCGGCGCCTTCCTGCCCGCGACTGCACAGTAGATTCAAAAGTTTCATCTGCTGGGCCGGGTCGCAAAGCTCGAAAGCACGAGCGGCGCCGCGGCTGCCCAACCGTGCGCGCAAGTCTGGATCTTCGATCAAGTTCCGCAACGCCGCGCAAAGCGCAGCGGTATCGTCCGCCGGGATCAGGACTCCGCAGGAATCATCGATGATTTCTGTCGCTCCTCCCAACGCGGTGCCGACCACGGGAAGGCTGGCCCGGAGCGCCTCCACAAACACCAGGCCGAAAGGCTCCGGGGCCTGGTTGGGCTGGCAGAATACATCGGCTGCGGCCAGTAACTCGGGCACGTCCGTGCGCTGTCCCAGAAATCGGATGTGTTCGGTCAGGCCTGCCGACGCGACCTTCGCTTGCAGGCCGCGCAAGTATTCCGCTTCTTCCGGCCGCTGCGCTCCCCCCACCATCCAGCAAACCCAGGGGGTTGCGACGTCCCGCAGCCGGGCCAGTGCGTCCACATGAACAGCATGGCCCTTCCACGCCTCCATACGGCTCACTTGAACGATCACCACGGTCTGTTCACTCACGCCCATCGCGGAGCGGATCCTGGAGCGCCGCAGGGCGCTCTCGGAACAGGCGGGAAAATCCACCGGCGCGTATATGACCCGGCAATGCACCTTCGGGAACAGGTTTTTCACACCGCTTTGCGTGTAGCGGCTGTTCGCGATTGCAACGTCAGGATGGGCGTGGCGCGCCAAGGTTTCCAACCATCCGCTCCCGCTATAAAACCCGTGCGCCCAGAAACCGAGTCGCGCGCCCGCGCTCTGTGCCGCCCGCCCAAAGACGGCCAGGGACCAGGGCATATGACATATCACCAGGTCGAATCGATGACGGCTCAAGATCTCGCGCAAGCGGCGCCGCGCGCGCCACATGGTCCACGGGCGGCTGATTCGGACCGCACCCAGCATGTGGACCGCAACGCCCGACTCCCTTAACTCGCAGCTCAACCGGCCTTCGTGGCACAGGGCAAAGTGCGGCTCCAGACTCGGGCAGAGATCGCGCAGCCGCGCCAAAGTGGCGAGAATTGTCTCCACTCCGCCGTACAGATTGCCGCTATTGACGTGCAGCACGCAGTTCCGGCGGGCGGGCGCCGTCAACTCGCCGGACTCAGACTGCGCGCCAAGGCTCTCGCTGACTGCTCGCGTCACTCCACGCTCCCGCCAGCCCGAAGGCTGTCCACCCACGCAGGACCCTTATATTGCGTCAAGCCTTCTCTGCTCCGGCCATCATGGCGGCAGTGCGATGCGCGGAACCAGCTTCAGAGGAAATCTCGCGATAAAGGTCGCCCAACTCCTGGGCCAGGCGCCTTGCAGGAAAGTTCCGCTCGGCGCTTTCGCGCCCAGCCTGGCCGAGCCGTGCGCGCAACCCCGCGTCGTCGACCAGAAGCTGAATCCGTTCCGCCAGCATCGCGGTATCTCCCGGCCGGTGACCCAGTGCGTTGACGCCGTCAATGAAAAGCTCCGTGGCGCCGCCGGACTGGCTCGCAACTACAGGTTTACTGCTGGCCATGGCTTCGACGATCACCATCCCGAACGGTTCAGGCTGAGTGCTCGCATGCACAACGATATCCAGCGAGCGCATGGCCGCGGGCACGTCATCTACAAAGCCGGTGAAGCCGACCATGTCTCTTAATCCCAAATCTTCCACTTTCCGTTGAAGCTCCGACTTCATCCATTGGCTCCCGGCGGTTTGATAGATCGGGCCGCCGATGATGTAGCCGCGAACGGCTGCCCGATTTCGCAAGCGGGCCATCGCTTCCAGAAACACTTCCTGCCCTTTCCATTTCGCGAATGTGGCCACCAGTCCTATCCGGATAATCCCCGGACCGGCCGGGGGAAGCGCGGCCAGAGAGTCCAGATCCAATTGGCTGCCGGAGGGGGAGAAGCGCAGCAAATCGACGGCGTTGTAAATTGGTCTGATGGGGATACGCAGCAGCAAGGCTTCCAGGTCCCGGGCGACGCTCTTAGAATTAGCGATCGCCACAGTACAGGCTCTCCGAAAAGCACGCAGTAACCGGCTGGTGAACCGCCGGGCACTCACGTAATCATGGATATGCCAAACCAGTGGCGTTCGGCGCGGCCGGGCCCATGCCCCCAGCAAATGCATTTTCAAACCATTGGTATGCAGAACGTCCGGCTGAAGATCGCGAAGCAGGGCGGCCAAGCTCAAGGCGTAACGGGCTGTCCCCGGGAGCGCTCTTGCCAAGGACACAAGCGTACGCAGCGGACCTTCGCTGGTGTCCCCGATCCGGCGCAGGGCGGCGGGGAAAGGTTTGACGATCACCTGCACTTGAAGCGCCCGCGCTGCTTCCGCCAGTGGCCCGTCTTCTCCCAGCACCATCCAGAGCCGCCAACTAGGTTCCGCCGCGCGAACGCCGGCCAGAAGTTCCCGAAGGCTGGTTTCTGCCCCGCCGAAGTTTCCGCACGGGTTCAGGTAAACGATTCGCATGTCCAGCGGCCTCGCTACTGAACCGGCCCGATACGCTCGACCAGGGCCGGAAACACGGCCTTGGCGAACGCAGTGCAATTTGCCAGGTCTTCCGGGGAATTAACAGCTGGCACGATCAACCGCACCAGGCTTACGTCCGATCGGCGGTACTTAATCAGGTCCGGCAGCAGCGTGAGCTTTGCTTGGAATTCCTGAGCCCAGATCCTGCGACTATTTTGATACCAGTACAGAACCAAGATTCGATTGTTGGATTTTTCGTAGGTGAGCTGGTTAACCGAGATACGGTCGGCGCGCCCGGGGACCTGAATCGTTGTGACCCTTCCCGATGTCTCCAGCCAGCCTGACCCTGGAAGGCAGATTCTTGGCGAGTGAGGGCCATAGGTCTTGTCCAACGATCTGAAATGGGCCACAAACAGGTTCACGGAAGACGCATCGCTCGGCCCCACATAATCACGCAGGATGTAGGCATCGGGCGCTAAGTAGTCTACGATCGATTTCTCCAGAGATTGCTCGCCCCGGGAGCTCCATATCCCGAAATTCATCGGAATGTCGTGCAGCTTTGGAGTCGGAATATCCGCCTCATCAAAACTCAGCATCCTCGTCGCGCCGGCCTGCACTGCCAATATGAGACACGCCAGCACGATCGACACTGCATAGCCGGCACTCCCCAGGCGCCTATTGGCCATGGCGTGCCCGCCGCACTTTCTGAGAGTAGACCATCAAAATATGCAGCGCAATACAACCCAAGGCGGCCAAGCTTACGCTGACATAGCCGAAGGATTCATGTGCGATTCCACCGACCAGTGCACGATTGTATTGGCCGGCGATCCCGGTAGCAACAATGCGGCCGGCGTTTCCGAGGATCGCAATCGGCACTGCCATCAACAGAATGAGCCACCGCATCCAGCGAACTTCCACAAAGAAGTAGTTGTACAGGCTGCACATAAACAAGATCGCCATCAGAGAACGGATCCCGCTGCAAGCCTCCTCCACCGACAGTTGGATGCCGACCATATCCAGAACATTACCTTCGCGGAGAACCGAAAACCCTAGCGCCTCCAAGCTGGTCTCTGCCAGGCGGCTTGACAATAACTGCAGCGACAGAGTAGCTCGCTCGAAAATGAAGGTGGGTGGAGCGATCATCAGAAAGAGCATGCAAAGTGGATAGATCAGCTCGCGAATCATCCGAAAGCCGAGCGTAATCGCCACCAGTCCAAAAACAGACACGACAAAGGCAGTGCGGCTCACCCAGACCCAATGCGTGGCCGTGCCGAGCAGAGCTTGCAGAGCGCCCCAGGCCAACAAAGCGACACCCCAAGCCGAGGGTTCAGGCGGAATCGCCCGCAGGGTGTCGCGTTTGCTCCATATCATATAGGCGACCGCGGGTATGACCAGGATCCCGTGCTCCATGTAAGCTCGCTCGTCAAACCAGCTGCCATACATGCTCAGCAGAATCGGCCAGAACGCGGCCAGCAGTAACCCGCCCAGAACACCTAACCGGATCAGGTGGCCCCCTGGCGTACGGCTAGAGGCTGGAGCCAGACTAGACTCGATTGGTGTCGCCATAGTCGTAGTAGTATTGGCGTTTCCGATCCGACGCCAGATCATAGTCCGTTAACACGGTTCCAAGCAAAGACAGGCCATCCTCCTGGATGCGTTGGTAGGCCTCCATGGCGCTGGCGCGATCGGTAACACCGCACCGCAGCACCAGAATCAGCGCGTCCATCAAGGGCGAGATGATGCGCGCGTCGGCCACGTGCAAGATCGGAGGTGCGTCCACCAGCACCGTGTCGTAGCGTTGGGCGAGAATTTCGAAAATCTCTCGCAAGCGGGGAGAATACAACGCCCGGGAAACACTCGCTTGACCATTTCCCGCCCCGTTCGCCAACAGCGAAAGGCCGGCGAAGCCGGTATCCACGCCGAGGCGATCCAACGAAGATTCGGCCAGCGGCGTCTCTTCGGACAGAAGATCGAGCAGCCCCCATTCGTTTGGCAGACCAAATTTGCGATGCAGATGGGGACGACGAAAATCCGCATCTACCATCAATACCCGCCGGCCGGTCTCGGCGAGCGCGATCCCGAGGTTCTGGACCACGGTTGTTTTGCCTTCCGAAGGGCCGGGACTGGTAATCAGGATGGTTTTCTGCGCCTTACCGCTAGTTTGGTTCCTCAGGATCGAGGCCAGCGTGCCTCGGAAAGACTCCGTAATGAAGGAGGGTCCGCTTTGCCAGGTCACCAGAGCCGCGGCCGGATCGTATTCTTCTCCGTTCAACGCCACGTTCTTGGAGCCGACCAGAGACCTCCATACGCCGGCGCCGTTCCCGTTGGCGGCGAGGTTGGGGATCACGCCCAGCTCGGGCAGATTGAAGAGCCGCCGCGCGACTCCCGGAGCCTTGATGCTGTGATCCATCCGCTCCCGCAGGAACGCAATCCCGGCCGTCAGCACCGCTGCGAGCAGACAGCCGAAGCTGATATTCAACACGGGCTGGGGCTTGTATGGAAAGGGGTTCGGGTTAGCCTGCTCGATGATTCGAATGGGGTTCACCGGCACAGAACTGTTGAGCCCCGCTTCGGTCTGCTGCATCAACAGGGATTGATACATCTGGTGCAGCGTGTCCGCTTCGCGCCGTAGAGACTGATATTGCGAAGTCTTGGCGGCCTGCGAGCCCACTCGCTGCGCTTGGCCGTTGTAGCTGCTGGACAACAGTTTTTCCTGGCGCCCTGCCGCTTCGTAGTCGTTCTTAATGCGGCTGATCACGCTGTGGATCTCGTTCTGATAGTCCTTCTCCACCACCGCTAACTGCGCGTCCAGTTCCCGCACCTTCTGGTGCTTGGAAGTATACTTCGTTTCGAGTGCAGCCTTTTCCTGCCGGAGCTGGTTGATCTTGGCTTGGTAACCACGCAACACGCCGTCGTCCAGAACCTCGGCTAGGGCCTCAGGAGGGTATTTGGTCGTCAGTTCATAGCGCGTCTGTTTCTGGATGAGCTCGGCTTGGACTCTCGCCAAGTCGCCCTTCAGGCTGGCCAGTTTGGTGTCTTCCAGCGTGGCGTCCTGGCCGGCAAAAATGTTGCCCGATGCCGATGAGAACTCGCGCACTTTTTCTTCGGCTTCCTGCATTTTGGATTTGGTGTCCTCAATGGACATAGCCAGCCATTCGCTGGTCTTCTGAGCGGTGTTCATGCGGGACCGGTTCGCATCTTCTACGAATTCGGCCGCCATCGAATTCAAGAATTGCGCGGCCACATCCGGGCTGCTGGATTCGCACAGCAACTCGATCAGCCGGGTGTGGTTGACCGGGCGCGCCTCAAAGGTAGACATCGCGACGCTCAGACCGTTCTTGAAATTCTGGAGCGGGTCTTGCGTAACGGGATGCACGCGTTGGCGCAAGCGGGAAAAAATATCCTGGCCTGTCGGCGCCAGCGGAACCGAGTCCTGTTGCAAACGTTCGGCGCCGCGCATGAGAAAACTGCGGCTGCGCAGAATGCTGACTTGAGTCTGGATGCCGATCTCGCTTGCTTCGACGTTGACTGAATCGGAAAAGGTGCCCTTGCTGTACGACCCCACTGAGCTTTGCACTTCCAGCAATAGATGCGACTTATAACTAGGCGAACTCAACACCACCGAAGCGAAGCCTGCCACCGCGCCGAGCACCATAACAATGACCAGCAGAAGCCAGTATTTCCGCACTAAGCGGCCGACTTCAATCGCGGATTGGGTTTCTTCCCCCTGAAGGCTCGCCGTCGCATACTGTTGCGGCCGCTCCACGAAGAAGGGTCTATCATTGTAGGGAACCAGATCGCCGCGGTCGTGCGCCGAACCGTTTGGAAGGAGTTCCATGGCTAGTTGTCTCCTCGCCCGTTGTGCTGGGCTGAATTCGCGTAGCTCGTGGCAGCCGTCTCCCGCACCTCTGGGGACGCGTCTTGAGCGTTGCCGTTTCTCAACATTTGAAGCTGCTCGGTTACCGCGGCGATGAGCCTCTCTAACCGGTACATCTTGTCGGCCAACTCCTCGTCCTCGCGCTGGCGATTGCCATCAGCAATGAGACGCTGCACCGCGCTGCGCGCGAGATCCGACACGCTACGCGCTCCGGCTTGCTCGCACACGCTGGCAAACTGCCTGAACTCATCTTCCGAGACCCGGAAGTAAACTAACCGCTCTCTTGGCTTTAGGACTGCCACACCCCACCTCCGCCAGGATATTTGCTGACTTGTACGGCCGAAAGAACCGACGATTCAAGCGCCATCCGAATAAGCTACCGCCCTTTCAGTCCCACTGGACTATTCACGGAAGCGCCTCCGCCACAACTGCGCGCCCGATTTCTTGGCTATTGACAAATGTCAGCGCGCACCTTGGAGTATGGCGGATGCGTGTGACAACTGTCAATGAACCGAAGTTCCAGTTCGAGCTTGTTAGTACTAGTACTAGCAATCCGCATGCAGGCAGCCCGAAAATGGGGGAAACTAAAGGCTTGGTGTTACCTCGCGGCTGCCTCTGGGTTTGGCCGGTCTATGGGCCGCCTTGGTACAAGCCCAACCAAAGAGCAAAGCACCCACGCCCGACCGCCCCAACCTGGTCAATTGCCTCCGCGGGCTTTCGGGCTGCGACATTTCCGCCTTGAGCAGCGATGAGCTGGCTCAAGTCTCGGGAGCCTCCCAAACGAGGGCTATTACTTGGAGGGCTCGTCCACTTGCGACCCCCTCTTCGGCGGCGCGCTGAGAGGACCAACCAGCGAGCAACGATGCATGAATTGGCTTCGCCGCCCCCGTCTCAGGCTCTGGGACCGCGCTTGAGATGCAGCCGCTGCCGCCCATCAAGCGGTTTGATCAGCCCGCGACATCCATGACTTAGCCGCATTTAGCGGCTGGTATCCCACACCATCTGGAGCAACTCCTCGTGCCATCCGAGTTGGCGATAGAACCGGATGGCTTCAGGGTTTCCTGCGACTACCTGAAGCTCCACGCGCTCGATCTGCTGCGCTTTGAACCACTCTAGCGCGAATGCCAGAAGACGCCTTCCAATGCCTGCGCTGCGATGCGATTCCGAGACAAAGACCTCGCTGATTGCGCCTATAGTGGAAGAACCGAAATAGGGCGGCAGGGTGCGGATCCGACCCGCAACGAATGCAACGATTTCATGGTTCAGCTCCGCCACCACAACGTTGGCAAAGCGCCCTAGAAACGGAACAATCGATTTGAGCCAAGCATCATAGGCGCCCTCCGGTAGTCGTAGCAGCATTCCGTGCTCGAGCTGATGCTGATAGAGGGCGTGCCACAAAGGCCTGATCCGGTCCAGATCTTCCTGAGTGGCTCGGCGTAGAATCAGGCTGTGCCGGCCGGCCGGCTCTGGGGTCGTCACGCTAAGCCACCCCCGTCCGGAATCGCGCGAGCCACGGCCGCAGGCCAATTTGCTTCATCCACGCCGTGCTGCGCCAGAAACGCGAGCGCCAGCCGCTCGTAGCCGAATCCGATGCAGCCGGTGTGCGCCGGGGCCCCATCGTACTGAATGCCGAAAGAACGGCCGAAGAAGTCCTGATGATAGTTGATGGAGCCGACCGCGAGGTTACGGCCGCTGTAGGGCAAAGGCGCCAGAAGTTCGAACTTCAGCTCGAAACCCTGCTGGTAGGCCGCCTGCACTGCATAGCTGTCGACAAAGAACGGATCGGTCGCGGTACTGATCTGATACGCCAAACCGAGCTCATCCAAAAATCTGGCGGAAAATTCTACCAGCATGTTGCGGTTTTGAAGTACGTAATCAGAGGATCCGACGAACACGATCTCGCGCATGGTGAAATCCCATAGGCGCTCCAATCCAGTGAGATTGCTGGACTCGTAGCGGAAGCACTTGCCGAGAGCAGTGATGGCTCGAGGTTTCTCCAGCCGCGCATCGCGTAGCCAGCGATACCAATGAAAGCACACCGAAGGGGAGAGCAGGCATTCGACGCCGCTGCCGGCGTTGCGATCATAGGCCAACTGCTGGCCGTCCCAGCGCACTCCCCGTGCAAACTCCTGGAGGACCGCGTGGTCTTCTCTCAGGTGGCTTACCAGGTTCAAGGAACTCGGAAAGTTCTTCAGGTAGCGGCACGCGTCCAGCACGTCGGCGCCCACCAGTGATGGGAAAGTGTGAGGCTCGGCCTGGAATTGAGTTGCCATTTGTCGGACCTCTACGTCAAAATACTCCATCAAGCGAACCAGTTTGGGACCAAAGCCATATCGGCCCCGCCCGAACTGCACTATCTCGCCCCGCTCCAAGAGCAGGGGATGAGGATCGTCACGGAGCGTGCCGGCAAGCATGTCCTGCCTGGCGAGCGTTCTAGTGGATCCGGGCCGGTAATTCAGGCACAGTTTGCCGGCCACGTCTGAGATGCGCGATGCGACAACCTCCGCCTGGCCCTCAAAGCCAGGCTGCAGATCAAAAGCCACGCGTGAGGCGCCGGGAAGCAGACGAACATTGCCGATGCCTTCGGACAAATAAGGAATTCGCTTCAGGAATTCGTCGATCAACTCGTCTGGAATGGCGCTCTGAAGTTCAGCTTGTGCGGTCATCGAATTCAGTGTGGATCTTAAGCGGGCTGGCGCAGCACTTTGGCGATGGACGGAACGTCCAGCAGTTCCGGCAGGACATAGGGGGGGAAGCGGGTGTCGAACTCCTTTTCCAGTTCCATTACCACCATCATATGTCCCATGGAATCCCAACCCGGCGTCGAACCCATGCGCAGGGGTGTGGAGGAATCGCCGGCCGGAATCTTAAGGGCACGCACGATCGCGTTCTCAATGCGCTGTTCAGTCGTTCTTTCCGGTGAAGTTGTCATTGAATGCTCCTGGGCTGCGATCTCATATGGCAGCCAACTTTTGAAGGATTTTGGAAGGCAGATACCAGCACATGCACACGCTGAAATAGGTCAGTGCTCGCGCCGCTGTCTTGGATAGGGGCGTTCCACGAAGTGGGATATTGCGCAACCGCTGGCCGAACCTTCGCCACAGCAGAAAGCTCGCAAACAACAGGCCGTGCAAAAACCCCCAAAGAATCCAGTAAGCGTTGGCGGCATGCCACAATCCTACCAGCGTGAACAACAGGATGGTGTTGAAGTAGACATTGTAGGTTCGCCGCCCCCAGCGGTTGTAGAACAAGTAGTCGCGGAACACGTAGGTTGCCGTCATATTCCAGTTCATCCAGAAGGCTGAGATGTTTTCCCGACCAATGGGATAGTTGAAGCTCGGCGGCAGTTTGAATCCGGAGACCCGTCCGAGAAGCTCCATCCAATGAAAGTATCCCGCGGTGGTCAGATAAAAGCCGATGGGCCCAGTCAAGAACGCGGCCACAGCGTTGTTCAGATAATGGTCTTGTGGCCAGTGACCGGTTAGGAAGGCGAGGCCGGTTCCTAAAGAGATGCCGGCGGCCAGTTTAGCGGCGGCGGCGATTGCCTCGCGCCACCAACCGATCGATTTCCACAGTTGCCCGTCAGCAACCACTGCAGCGGGCATTTGAGACATCCTTAAGACCGGTCCGCCGATCGTGAAGGGCAGGCAACTCCACAGAGCGAATCTCGTAAACGATGGGGCCGCGAGACTACCGGAACCGACTTCCCAAAAAAGTGTGACCAGCTTCAATACTGGCCACATCCCAAGGCTGTAAACAGCGACTGTTATCCGGGCTCCCACATCTACGAGACGATCCCAGTGCGCCACGCGGCCTGCTGTGAATCCAATCACCAGCAGCGCGATAGCGAGGCAGGCCAGGCCCCAGCGCCGTGCCGCAAGGGGCTCTCTCGCAAGCCAGCGGGCCAGGATAAAGGCAAATCCACTAACCAGCGCAAAACCCGGGAATTCACGCCCATAGTAGGCTGCAGCCATCACCAAGCTGAACAGGCATGCGCATCGCTCCCGGCGAAGCAAGGGGAAAACCTGTATCCCCAGTGAGAATGCCATCGCCACGATGATTCCGGCGACCAAATGCGGATCTAAGGATGGCAACATGGTTGCGGCAAAGGACGGCCTGGCTTTTCAGCACTGTGCCATTTGTATCGGAGGGGTTGACCCTGCGGGGCCATAGCCGTTTCTTAAGTTTGACACAGGACTTCTTTGGCCGGAATCCAACGCCAAGCCCATAGGTTCCAGTACTCACTCACTGACAAGGATAACCGCCAGCGGAGTTATGACTTTGTTCACACTCAAGATGCGCGGACTCTGTCCAACCGTGAGCACTTCGTAGCGCGGCGTGCATCCGTCAAGGCCGACGTCTCCGTTCGTGAATGTTAAGATGGAGCGACGATCGCAGATGACTGCGCGCCGCCGATCGTCTGCCGCTTCTTGGCTCAACGATCGCACTTTGAAATTCAACAGCCATGGCAAGCTTTAATCGACCCGCCAGGCTCAAGGACATGTCCCGGATCGAGTCTTCCAACGCGCAACCGGCACGACGCTGGTTCGTGCGCGTGCTGTCCGCCTGCGTCTTCGCTCTGGTGTCGATTGCCCTTGTCCGTTGGCGAGTTACACTGACACACCTGGGAGAATACTTGATCTGTTCCGAGGCCCCTGAGTCCGCGGACCTCATCCTCATTCTGGGCGGTGACTTTTATGGCCCCAGGGTTCTTAAAGCGGCCGAGTTGGCCCAGCAAGGGTTCGCTCCCACCGTGCTGATCAGCAGTCCGCCTTACAGAGGCCGGCCCGAGGGCGAATTTGCCATCGCGTATCTGACCGGGCGCGGGTACTCTACGGCTGCATTCCAGATCTTCGCCCACAACGCCAGCTCGACGGTTGACGAAGTCATCGCCTTGCGGGATGAACTCATCCGCCGCAGCGCCAAGCGCGTGATTCTGGTGACCAGCGCTTACCATTCCCGAAGGTCCGCGATTGTTTTTCGTCTCTTTTGCCCAGGTATTCGCTTCATTTCGGTGCCTGCGGCGGACGAACATTTCCACGCGGAGGATTGGTGGAGCGATCACAGCTCCCGAAAGCTGTTCTTCTCGGAGTGGAAAAAGATTTTCGGTTCCCTGCTGTATGCATACCCGAGCTATCTTCTTGGGCACAAGCGGGGCTTCGCTGCGAAACTTCCGTTCAGCGTGACCGGCAGGGCATGGATACCTTCCGGTTTTCATCCCAGGCCGAGCTGAGAGCGAAACAGGCGAGAGCGGCGCACTGTAAGGTCGACAAGGGGACACTGATCGATGAATCTGAAATACGCAGTGCTGCTGTCCGGTTTCGTGGCCGCGCTGGAGCAGAGTCCGCCCGCTCCCGGCAGCATCACCGTGCAGGTCGGCGGTCAATCGAGCCAATTGCCAAAATGGTTTTGTCCAACTGCGGTCCGCTCGACCTCACGGAAGCGGATCTGAACTTCACCCGCGCCGCATTTCGCTAGCGTAATGTGGAGCCTGCAAATGATGGCTTCCACCTGCGGTCCATCGCGGCCCAATGGTCCCGAAATGGCCAGCGTAGCAGCGGGGTTTCAGGAGAGACGGAATCGCCACAAACAACCCGAAAGCGTAAAGCAGCGGCGAAGCAGACTATCATGCCGGAGAATATTTCCTCCGCCTTGTCTGAAAGAAGCTTGCCTGTCCACCAGTATATTGGACTTAGTTCCCGGTTTCGGCGAACCCAGCGGCGCCGAGCGATTATAGATTCATGACAGCGCGCCAGGTATCCGCGGCACCCTATTTGTCGCTGGTCATTGCAGCCAGGAACGATGACCACGGCGGGAACCTGCTGGAACGGATGCAGGCCATGATCGAATCCTGGATCGGCCAAGCCGAGCTTTACGGCATAGCATCCGAGATTGTGGTAGTGGAATGGAATCCTCCCAAAGACCGCCCACGCCTGAAAGACGCGCTGCTTTGGCCCCCCAGGCCGAAAGCGTGCGAGGTCAGGTTTATCGAAGTTCCACCCGAAGTGCACGCGCGCTTCAGAAACGGGATGGCCATTCCACTGCACCAAATGATGGCGAAGAATGTCGGTATCCGGCGGGCGCGCGGCGAATTTGTGCTCGCCACGAATCTCGATATTATATTTTCGGCCGAGCTGATGGCCTTCCTGGGCGAACACCGTTTGCAACGGCGTGTGATGTATCGCATGGACCGGCACGATGTGGCGAATGATCTTCCGCACAACGCGTCATTCCCCGAACTTCTAGCTTTCTGTGAGAGCCACATGCTTCGCGTCTTTGCGCGCGAGGGAGAATTTCGGTTGTCGGCGAATGGGCCCCGCGCGCTGGAAAAGCAGGATATCGTATCCGCCGAGGCCGGCATCCGCTTCGGCGCTGGATGGTCCTCGGTTCAAGGTACAGATCGAGAACGCTATCGCTGGGTCGAATCGGAGGCAGAGCTTTTTCTGGAACGGCCGATCACCGCTTCAGCCCGGCTGATGCTAACTGGAGAATTGGGACCTGGCGCCGGTCAAAAGCCGATCAGGGTCGAGATTGTGGATCAAGCCGGTTCGACGTGCGCAGCAGTCGCAATCACGGGCCGTTGTCAACTCCGCATCCACATGCCGGATGAGCCCCCTGGCGGCAGACTGCTTCTTCGCGTTCATGGTAGCGACCTCCCGCTCACTCGGAATCCGCGCATCGTAAACTTTCGGGTCTTGGGACTGGAGTGGGACCTGGGCCTGCAGTCGCGTGTGGGTGCGCCTCAGAAGTGGGAGTTCGAGGTTCTGGACACGCGTCCGGCTCTTAATTGGGCCAGCTCTTTCGATGCGCCCAGTCCCTTCGCACAAGACATCAGGAACGCAGCCTACCTGCACACCAATGCGTGTGGTGACTTTACTCTGCTTTCGCGCGAGGACTGGTTCTCGCTGCGAGCCTACCCGGAGTTCCCGATCTGGCCAATGCATCTCGACGCGCTGCTCTGTTATGCGGCTCACCATGCCGGCATACGCGAATCGATCCTGCGGGAGCCGATGCGGATTTACCACATCGAGCATTCCTCCGGAGCAGGTTGGTCGCCGGAAGGCGAGCAAAAACGTGTAGCTCGCGTTGCGGCCAAGGGAGTGCCAGAAATGAGTTATCCAGAGTTTACGAGGTGGGTTGATTTGATGCGGAGGTACAACGCACCGGCCATTTTCACGCTCGCCAGCTGGGGGCTCGGCGATGTACCCCTTTCGGAAGACAGTGTTTGGCCGTGACTGCCGGGCGGCAGAACTGGGACTAGGCCCGGAAGCACCCTGAATCACCGCTGTTGGTCTGCCGTGATGCCTGTTTGCCAGATTGTCAATTCGACCAGCCGGTCTTAGTCTCGTCTAGTCCGATGTCTTGGTCGGCCTTCTCCCACGGGAACCAGCCACTCGAAACCACAGCCTATAGGCACCAAAGGCGAGTTTCTTCAGCACAGAGGGGATCGGGACGCTGTGCGCCAGTTCGACCGCGAGTTGTGTTCGTTGCTCCTGCGTCATTCCGGCGAGCGATAGAGCGGCTGGCTGGGGTGGTTGAGGCTGCTGAGTCTGCGGAGGCTGCTCAGTCTGCTGAGTCTGCTTGGGCGCCCTTGTCCCAAAGACCTCGGGCGAGAGATCAATTAGGATCTCGCGTTCCAGGTCGAGCACGGCACTGTCCAGCTTGTGGGCGCCGTCCGCTTCTGCTGCCATAAGGGTGCATCGCCGCGTGGGCGCACTCTTACTGGTTCCGAAAAGAAGGTGCATCGCCAGCGCGTCGAGGTAAGGGAGCCCAGTGTGGACCCGATCCTCGAGGGCGGACATTCGAAAGAGAAACCGGCCAAAACCGAGGCGCGGGTCCTCCACTGCATTCCCGAGATCCGGATCGTCACAGAGATCAGCCTCATCCTGGTCTTTCAACCGGTGCGCTTGCAGCATGTCCGACCAAGCGCAGCCGGCCTCCGGGAAGTCCTGAAGCGTCCTCAAAAGCGAACAGAGATGATCGGAGAAGAGGACCTCCTGGGGAGCGACCATGCAAACGTAATCCTCTTGCACCAGATTGCGAATCACTTGGCTGAGCGCTTCTCCGACCGGCCTGCGGCGTATCACCGACCCGTCCGGACGCCGTTCCAGGAAAGGAACTGTCGCAATTTCGAGTTGGGCCTGCATGCCGCTGAGCCGGCATTCCACTCGCGGTCCGAAAAGCTCTGCGTCTCTGGCATCCATGGCCACAACGCCGCGGATCGCAACATTCTTTTGTGCCTGAAGACTGGCGATGTGCTGTTCCAGAATCTCCGGAAGGAACTCCGGCATCAGGAAAACGACACAGATCTTTTCTGCACGTCTCTGGGGCACATAAGCGCACGCGAGTTGCGCTTTCCTGGCAGCTAGTCCTTCATAGATCCGTTGCACGCAGGTGTCCAGCCGGAAGCGCTCGCGGAAAATGTCTTGAGACCGTTTTGCCATTGCCAGCGCTTTCGCCGGCTCGGCCCTGATCCAGGCGAGATGCGATTGCACTTGACCATACGTTTCTTGCGGGGACAGCGTGCTGTCGATATAAAGCAGCGAATCGCCGAAGTGCCGGCGCGCGAACGGATTGTCGTTGCAAATAACTACCGCTCCCGCCGCCGCGCTTTCGAAAATCCTGCTCGACATCATTTCGGACTGCACGTGCGCGCGCGATGATAGCACCAAGGAGATGCCGGCCTGGTTAATCAGACGCACGACAGATACACCATCGAAGGCAATGGGGCCAACGTAGCTCTTGAACCCTTGCCACACCTCCACCCCTCCGTAAACCTTCGGACCGTAGATCCGCAAGTCGCCGCTGTCGTCCAGCAAGCCCAGGAGCCCGTCGTGACGTCCAGGCTGTTTCGACGACTTCTCCCAATTCATGCCGACGTAGAACAGCTTCTTGTCTCCCAAGGTGGGCTCTAGTATCGGTCCGGACAAAGTGGGATAGAAGCGGAATAGCGGGCGTTCGCGCGTGGCATGGCCGGAAATCGACCGCATGACATGATCGTCGCCGGAAGTCGAGTCACAACTGAGAAAATCATCGTGCGTCAGGAGATGCCGGGTGAACTTACGATAGCCCCATTCGTGGTAGAACTGCAGCGGATTCCAAAGAGTGACAAAGGAAAAGACATCGTACCGCTTGGGCGTTTCGAAATGGAGGCTGAGAACAAAGTCGATGTCGTCTTGGGTCAGTTGCGTGTGGGGCGGGTGTATCAGCCGTGCGTACGAATCCACGACCAGGCATTCCAAGTCGAGCAGCTTAGCCGCAATCTTCAGGCGCTCGATGACCTCGTCTTCAGCCGCTTTTTGGCCGGGCCATAGCTTGATTGCGGCGAATCTGCGACGCAACACCGTGTGAACCTCCAAGAGCACCTGCCATTTCCCGCCTGGGCAACGGACTACCGCGCTAGCTGGCCAAGCATATCGCCTTTTCAGCTCCTTCGTGGCGCGTGAAAGTGTCTAGTATAACCCGAGAGGACCGGTGGCGAACTGCTGTGCGATTGCAGCGCGCGATCGCTCGCATGCAACCACTATATAATCGTCGAAGGCTAGAGCCGGCCAGGCCCCTCTATCTGATGCCGGAATGAGGCGACAACGGTGCGCCCCGCCTCCAACATCTCCGATCGAGAGTCACTGGCCGAAGACCTGGACCTCTGCCAGGCTCAGGTAGTTGGAGCCGCTGAGTTGCACCCGCCAAAGCGGCCCTGCGCTCCCGCCACGCTAATGCTGGTTCTGGGATTGGGCTTGACCGGCTGATGGTTGCTCCAGGTTCCGGCGCGGCTCTGCGGTGTGGCGGGCGTGTCGGTTGGCGCAAAGGGTGGCTCCGAAACAAAAACCCAATAGTCGCTCAGACGGTCACCGCAACGGTCCGTACGATTCCAAACCACAATCGACCTCACTCTGGCCGAAGCACCCAAGTCCGTTTGCCACCAGGCGTTTGGCATCCAGATTGGTAGCGGTCACCGAACCACGCCCCAAGTCGCCATCGGTGTTGCCATCCACGGCTCTGGAGGCATCGCTAATGGCTGGAGTATAGGTGCTGCTTTGCACAGCGGCCTTGTTCTGGGTTAGATCCGGAGCGATCCAGGAGCTAGGGGTGTGGCAACAGTCCTAGCCGGTTGAGATATGCGCGATGCGAATCGCTACCGATCCTCTCATCGCGGACTTGCATCAGTTTCGCAGCGAAATCGAACGAGCCGTACTGCTCATGGAGAATCAGGGCCAGTTTCAGGAGACTTTCGCTGCTCAGATTTCTCCAGCAAGCAATATCGCGGATGTATACGGCGTCTGCCCAGAGCATTTGCCGCCGTTCGGGTTCGGTGTCATGGCTCACATCCACTGTCTTCAAGACTCTTCCTTCCATATTCGCAAAACGGTGAAACGAGAACCCACGCGCGCGTAGAAACTGGTCAACTTCAGCGAACAGGGCTGCCCCCGATAGATCGGGACGAACTCTACTTCGGTGTGAACAACCAGCACCGTTTGCAAAGCGTTCTCAGCGCCTCGCAGGACATCGAGTTCCGCGCCCTGCACATCGATTTTCAGGTAATCGGCATGATCTGCTTCGCGGATGTCATCGAGCCGGACCGTCTGGACGTTCCAAACGTCCTGCGGTTCGCAGAAATCGGGCAAATTGTGATAGAGTCCCATATACTCCAGATCGGGCTCATAAAGGGAGGAAGTCATGGAATAGGTGCACCGATGGAAGCGCCGCTCGGTGCCGTCCCCGATCGCGTAGGGCAAGTAGAGACCGTGGAGGCGGAACCTCAAGTTGAGCGCTTCGCATTCGGCCGCAACCGGCTCAAAACCGACAACTCGGGCAAGGCCCGCTTTTACGAGCGCGTCGTAAGGCTCTTCCCCGAGCCAAAGCGCACCTACATCCACGATCTTTACTTGAGGCAGTTGCTCACCGAAGCATTCGACCAAGCTCGGTAGCTGCCGGAGACCTTTTACGACATCACCCCGAGTGGCTTCGCGAGTCATCTGCAAACCATGATACAAGACGCACTGACGAGTCAGCCCACCACGCCAGCGCCAAGATTATCTCGCCACAAGGAGATTCAACGCGGAGGTTAATGATGACCGGCGAATATCTATTTTAGTAGTATTTGATGTGACAGCTTTTGTAATGTCCTGAGGTTTATTCGCTAATTAGGGAGTTAGAATACCAACCGGCAGCGATCGTCGTGCCAACGAAACGCCATTGCAGTGCGGCAGCGCAGCGTTCGTCATGCCACTGTGTGGGAGTGCAAGGTCACTGACCGAAGACCTGGACCTCTGCCAGGCTCAGGTAGTTGGAGCCGCTGAGTTGCACCCGCACATAACGGCCTTGGGCTCCAGCGCTGACGGTGGTGCCGGGATTGGGCTTGACCGTCTGATGGCTGCTCCAGGTTCCGGCGCGGTTCTGCAGTGTGGCGGGCGTGTCGGTTGGCCCAAAGGGTGTATCCGAAACAAAAACCCAGTAGTCGCTCAGACGGTCGCCGCAACAGTCCGTACGATTCCAGACCACAATCGAACTCACGCTGGCTGAGGCACCCAAGTCCACCTGCCACCACGCGTTGGCGTCCAGATTGGTGGTGCTCAGGGAACCATCCGCGTAAGAGCCATCGGTGTTGCCATCCACGGCGTTGGAAGCATTGCTGAGACTACTAAAGGTGCTGCTTTGCGTGGCGCTTTTCACCGTTGCCAGATCCGGCGCTAAGGTGCCGTAGACCTGGACCTCCGCCAGGCTCAGGTAGTTAGAGCCGCTGAGTTGCACCCGCACATAACGGCCTTGGGCTCCAGTGCTGACGGTGGTGCCGGGATTGGGCTTGACCGTCTGATGGCTGCTCCAGGTTCCGGCGCGGCTCAGCAGTGTGGCGGGCGTGTCGGTTGGCCCAAAGGGTGTATCCGAAACAAAGACCCAATAATCGCTCAGACGGTCGCCGCAACAGTCCGTACGATTCCAAACCACAATCGAAGTCACGCTGGCCGAAACACCTAAGTCCACCTGCCACCATGCGTTGGCGTCCAGATTGGTGGTGCTCAGGGAACCATCCGCGTAAGAGCCATCGGTGTTGCCATCCACGGCGTTGGAAGCATTGCTGAGACTACTAAAGGTGCTGCTTTGCCTGGCGCTTTTGTTCTGTGCCAAGTCCAGCAGCGCCGCCACAATAGTCGTCGAATCTGTCGTGGTCGCGGCCGCCGACCCTCCCCCGGAAACTGAAACCAAATTTAGCTGCGGAGACGTCGCGCTGGCGTTCAGGTTGACCGTTACAGTAATGGCAGGATAGCTCTCCCCGCCGAACAACCCATCGTTCCGCGAGCACGTGTTCGCCGAGCAGGACCAGCCCGGGCCAGCCATCGAAACCAGCGTCAAACCTGACGGTAGCGTTTCGGTTACCGTGACTGCGCCGCTGGTCGGAGAAGCATTCGCGGCGTTGGAAACGGCCACCGTGTAACTCGCGTTCTGCTGCCCCTGAGCGAAGCTACCCGAATGCGTCTTGCTGATGTTGAGTGACGCCGTGCCAACCACGCTAATGCCAGAGACTTCGAGGAGGAAAGCATCATAAGCGACGTTCAGCCCAGGCTGAACAGCTGCTACTGTTGGAAAATTTGCGGATGCCGTAAAGCCGGCGAGATAGAACTGGCCCGCCGGCGCGACTGCCACGGCGTAGCCGCGGTCGTCGCCCGAGCCGCCGAAATAACTGGATAAGACGAGACTCGCTCCTGGCGGGTCCAATACGCTTGCGAAGGCATCAAACCCGCCTTGAAACACGGATTGTACGGCCGCCACTGTTGGAAAGTCGGGAGAGGAGGTGTACCCACCTACAACAGCTCTGCCCGACTTATCCAGCGCTATGGATGTGGCTGTATCCGAGTTCGACCCTCCGATCAAGGTCGAGTAGATCAGGCTCGATCCATCGGCGGAGAGTCTTGAGACGAATGCGTTATAGGCGCCTCTCAAGCGATTCTGAAAAGCTCCGGCTGTGGCAGGAAAATCGATCGACGCCGTGGAGCCGGTGATGTAGGCGCTGCCCGTTGAGTCCAGGGCAATCGCGTAGCCTTGATCAAAATTCGTGCCCCCAAGGAACGTCGAATAGACCAGAGCGGAGCCGGTGGCATTGATCTTCGAGACGAAAGCGTTGGCTGTGCCGCGCAGGGTTTGGAACGCAATCTGCGTCGGAAAATCCGCGGAATACGTGGTGCCGGTGACATAAGCGTTGCCCGCCGGATCGACCGCGATTCCGGCGCACAAATCCAGTCCAAGTCCTCCCAAAAATGTCGAGTAAATCAGAGCGCTGCCGGTTGCGTTCAGCTTCGAAACGAAGCAATCCGAAATGCCGCCGCGATATGTTTGTTGCAAGGCGCCCGGTGTAGCCGGAAACAAGGGCGATTCAGTCTGGCCGGCGACGTAGGCGGCTCCAGAAGGATCAACTGCTATCGCCAGGGCGAAGTCTGCTGTCGTGCCGCCAAGATAGGTTGAGTACAGCAGGCGGCCCGTTGGATCAAGCTTCGCCACGAAAGCATCCTCTATGCCGGCGCCGGTGGTTGCGAAGGCTCCCGTTGTAACGGGAAAATTCGCAGACCCAGTCACGCCAACCACGTAGACGCCGCCTGAAGTGTCGGTTGCGATTCCTCTTGCGGAATCATTTCCGCTGCCCCCCAGGTACACGGTATATAGAACCTGCGTGGCAGTGCTATTCAGTTTCGCGATAAACGCATCGCGACTGCTCCGAGCCGGCAGACTGTTGTTCCACAGACTTCCGGAAGCGGTCTCCCCGGCGACGTACAGGTTGCCTGATGAATCCGTTGCCACGGCGTAGATCGTGTCGAATCCTGATCCTCCGATGTAGGTGCTGAAAGTCAATGTCGGATCGATCGTAAGCGCCGCGCTAGCATCATAAGCGCCCATGTCGAGCGTCACTTCCTGGCTGCTCGCGACTATGTAGCGGCAGGCGACCGGACGCTCGCGGTCTCCGTCACTTTGGAAGGCTCGAGGGCGCTGCTGTACTATTCTGACGCCGGGAGCGTCAATCTCCAGATCGCCCGAGCGTGCTAAGGAAACGCGCGCGCCCTCATAGCGGATGCGGATCGTCCTCGGATCTGCACGGGCGGCGACTTCAAAACTGTATTCGAGCTGGCCTGAATTCGTGGCGAAGGCAAGGTCGATGCCTGGATAGATTTCAGAAAAGCGAACCCGTGCGAAATGCGGGTCGTCCCGCCAATTCGCTTGTGCTCCCAGGTAGAACAGAGTCTTGCGCTCCAGCGCCATTTC
>DASQHQ010000078.1:0-29530 GCA_035632015.1 Bryobacteraceae bacterium | reverse complement strand
CCTACGATCATTACGCCGTCCAAGCCTTCGACGTAAACGCCGTCGACTACATTTTGAAGCCGTTTGATAAGGGGAGGATTGCGAAGGCGATACAGAGGGCGCGGAAGGAAATGGAAACGCAATCGACGGCGACGGAGCGGCTGGAACAGCTGGTGAGCCAGCTGGGAGCCACGAAGCAAGGGACGCAGCCGGTGAAAGTGCTGGTGCGATCGCAGCAGCGATTGTTGCTGGTGGACGCGGAAGACCTGGTGTTTGCGTCGATTGAAGATGGATTGATTTCGATTGTGGCGCGGGACGCGGAAGGAACTTCGAACTACCGGACACTGGAAGAATTGCACGCGGCGCTGGACTCCGAAACTTTTTGGCGGCCGCATCGGTCGCATTTGGTGAACATTCACCACATCAAGGAAGTGGTGCCGTGGTTCAAGTCCAGTTACATGTTGAAAATGGCGGACAAGAAGCAGACGGAGATTCCGGTGAGCCGGGTGCAGACCAAGCGGCTGCGGGCGCTGTTGAAGCTGTAGCATCGTCGCGCAGTTTCCTTCCATTGGTTCTTTTGTCCTATTCCCGCTGAACGAGTGCGCTGTGAGGGGGGGCGGCACGCGTGCGCGCTAAACATTTTTTTTTGCGCGGCGGGCTCAAAAACGAACACTTGCCGGGCGGCCGTTGACGGAAGACGGGGACGTAGCTGGGCTTGGCTTTGTTTTTGGGCGAAGCTCCTGAGTGCGGGGGCATTGGTAGCGCTGAGGGGGCGTGTCTGAGGCGGCCGGCCAGGTGACGCAAACCAGGGGGTTTTGTGCGCGAGCGTTCGATTTTTTTAATCTTTTCGCCCTTTTTGCATCGTTGGGGCGCGGGCGTCGTCTCTAGCTCAGGATACGAGAAGCGCGAAGCGTACCACAGGTCCAAATAGATTAAGCGCTTGAGTGCAAAGGGCGATTCGGTGCTTCCCGGATTGTGATTGTTGATGTTAATGGACGGATGACCTATGCCGATCAGACGTCCGAACCGCTGTTCGGCCGGTGATGTACCCGGAGGCTAACCCCGGGCTTGTAACTGTCTGTGCGGTGGTAGGTGCGTCGCTCGCGCTTTGCGTCGTGCCGCGCGGGCAAATACTTCAACTGTTCCGGCGAATGATCGCGAACCAGACCTTCGGCCCGTCCTCGGAGAATGAAAGACCCTCCAAGTCGGTACGGACCTCGGCGTGCGCTGCTCGGATCTGTTCAACCGTCCAAGCATCATCAAAAGCGGCCCGAATCTCCCGCTGCGAGACCCGCCGAGGGCCCTGCGTGCCGGGTTCCTCGTCGCTGAAACATAGTAGCAACAGCCGTCCGCCTGGCTCGGTGACATGGGTAAGCCCGGCGACGTACCGGACGCGGTCCTCGTCGGAGAAAACGTGGAACAGACCGCTGTCGATCACGGTGGCAAATCGCTTGTCCCAATCCCCAAGCGTCAGCGCGTCTTTCACCTGGAACTCCACGGTCAAGCCACGCTCGGCCGCCTTGCGGCGAGCCATGCGGATCGCTTGGTCGACGAAATCGATGCCGGTGACCTGGTGTCCGCTGGCCGCCAGGAAGAGCGCGTTCTCGCCCGTGCCGCAGCCGGCATCGAGAACCGGGCTGGTGACCAGATGGACCGATTCGGCGAATACCCCTTGCGGCTTGCCGATATCCCAGGGCGCCTTGCCGGCATAGGAGGTTTCGAAAGTGCTGCGATCTCTCAGATTGCTCATGCGGGATTCCCTCTGGCTATTTTAGCCGGCCGTGCCGCCGTTGCTGAGGAACGCGGGTCATGTCGTAGAAGAGGACATTGTAGGCGCCGCCTTGGATTGAGACCGGTCGGCCGCCGTCAATTGTTGAGCCTTCCTCCCAGCGCTGGTTTTCTCTGGCTTTCCACTGGCGGGCTTCGTCATCGGAGATGGTCGCTCTTCCGGCAAAGACGGCGGGACGCGCGAAGGGTGTACGAAAGGCGGTGGACCAGATGCCGGTGAGATCGGGATGCCCGCCGTCTCTTTGCCGACCGTCCGTCCACGTTCTTGCTCCAGATACTCGGCCATCAGCTTTGGGCCAAAATCGCTGTGCTCCCGTCGCACCAGCCGCAGCATCCGCTTTCTGAGCCGCTCCGTCAACTGCCGGTTCGACGGTACCCGCGCAGCCGGTGGATCACTACGCGGCCGCCATCACGTGCTTCTTCCGCGCCAACAGTTTCCTTACCCACCGCTCGCTCACCTTCATCCGCTCGGCCCCTTGCGCTTGTGTAATCTGTTTCGATTCGGCCACCTTCAGCCAGTGCAGCCGTTCTCGTTCCCTTTGGCTCATTTCGATTCGTCCCAACTTCGTCCGTTCGGATGGATCTTTCTAGTTGGCTCTAATAGGAACTTCTCATGCGGCCGCGACAAGATCTTTCCGCCCCGGCGGCGAGGATAATCCCTGTGATACACTGCCGGTCGCGCGTTGTTTTCCAATCCGGTCCCTCGGACAGACAGGAGTTGAGATGCCCGCTGCGAAGCTTCGACTGGTGATCGTACAAACCGCTCTTCTGACGTTTTTTCTGACTTCCGCCAGCGCCCAGTGGCTGGATTTTCTGGACCCCGCTACACCGTTGACACCGGCCGGCAAGCCGGACCTCGCCGCAAAAGCGCCACGAACCGCGGACGGTAAGCCGGACCTGTCAGGAGTCTGGCAAGTCGAACCGCCACCGCCGGGCGAGATCGAGCGGCTCTACGGCAAAGACGTGGCCACTGGTCCTCTGGCCACCGCCGGTGACGACGTCAACCTTCACAGCAAGTATTTCATGAACATCTTCATCGACTACAAACGCGGCGAAGAACCAATCACCGCAGCAGCCCGCGCAGCGATGGCCCGGCCCAGCCAGCGCGGCGCCGAACGTTCGGCGCTTTCCTACTGTCTGCCCACCGGAATGCCAAACCGCTGGTTCTTCGACCGGCCGCTCACGATTTTCCAAACCCCGAAGCAACTGGGAATCTTCTATGAAGCGGACGGTGCTTTCCGCGAGATCCACATCGACGGCCGCAAACTGCCCGAGGACCCGTTCCCTTCGTGGATGGGTTACTCCACCGGGCACTTTGAAGGCGATATGCTCATCGTGGATTCAACCGGATACAACGACAAGACGCGGCTCTCCGGGGGCTACCCGCACAGTGAGGCCATGCACATCCAGGAACGGTTCCACCGACGCGACTTCGGCCATCTGGACATCGACATCACGGTCGACGATCCGGTGATGCTGACAAAACCGGTAACGGTGAAGGTTACCGAAATCCTGCTACCGACCAGCGACATGGTCGAGTATTTCTGCGTAGAAGGCGAGAGAGATGCGGCGAACATGAGCGCGATTCGCGCGGCAACGCAGAAAGCAGCACCGCCAGCTGGCCCAGGTCGCTAACGCGGGAGCGCAGCCCATCCTGGCGAGGACGTGGCGTCCTGAACCGCTGATACAATCGGCCTCTCATACTTCTCGCTGCGAGCGCGAAACTCGGACCTTACGTAGTCGTTCCGAATTTGAAGCCGCTTGCTCCGCCGACGCCCTCCGCTCTGCCCTGGGAAGCCGCGCACAACCAGCTCGTTCCATCCAATCAGGGCGGATACAAGCCGACTTCAGGGTACTCATCCAGTAACGCTTCCTCGAACGCCGTATCTTGGGAGTTGTCGGGGCTACGACGGACACGTCAGATCGGTGTCAAGTTGCGCGCCGCGACGGTGCTCACAAGCCGCTTCACAGTTCAGAGTTTCCTAATTATTCCAGGAAACTGATGGAAGCCACGAACGTTCTTCCCGGCACGTTGGATCTTCTCATTCTTAAAGCGCTTTCACTAGGGCCACTCTACGGCTACGGTGTCTTGCTGCGTATTGAGGAGATTTCCGGGCGGGCGCTCGAAATCGAACAAGGCGCTTTGTATCCGGCGCTGTACCGGCTCGAACGCCGGGGCTGGGCTCGGGATCCGGCACTGGCAACGGACGTAAATGCGCGGCGCAGTAGCGCTTGATCGCGGGGCGGGCGAGAAATCCTTGGAGTCAGGATACCGGAATGCTATCCGGGAGCCTCGCCAGGCTGGCGACTCGAATTCAGAGGGAAACGGCCTGATACGGGGCGCTATTTCGCGTCCAGAATGTCCACAATGGCGTAGTTGCCTTCATGACAGGCGTATTCGTAGAGTGGTCCGGGCACGGAGCTAAAAGCCAATTCAATGGACCAGGGCTTGGTCCACGTGGAGGGATCTTCCATGGTGGCCCGATATTCAATGGCCTTGTCGCTTACGCGCGTGAAGCGCTCGGTGACCTTCAGATTCATTGAGGAACCGCGGTAGTGTGTCTGGTCGTTGAAGTTCGTCGTTTCGACCACCAGGGTGTTGCCTTCCCAGTGTCCAATGGAGTCGCCGAACCACTGGCGGACAGCCGGGGGCTGGTGTTTCGCGTTCACGTGGACAATGCGGGCGTCGTGAACCATTTCCACCTCGATCAGAATGGAATCGGCGCTCTGCACGATCTCGAGGTTGTTGTTGTAGAGGGCGGGGACCAGGGGTACGGAGGGAGTGTTGCCGACCAGGCAGCGGGTGTCGTTGGAAAGGCTCTTGTAATCGCCGGGGATAATGCTGCGGCGCCGCGCCAGTCGATCGCGCGCTTCCGGGACCATCGGAGGAACGTGGCCGTCCGGCGGATCGACAACCATGGAGGTCCGTTTCTGACCGCCGATGCGCGCCAGTTGAGATCCATTGTCGTAGAAGAGGACATTGTAGGCGCCGCCTTGGATTGAGACCGGGCGGCCGCCGTCAATTGTTGAGCCTTCCTCCCAGCGCTGGTTCTCTCTGGCCTCCCACTGGCGGGCCTCGTCATCGGAGATGGTCGCTCTTCCGGCAAAGACGGCGGGACGTTCGAAGGGTGTACGAGTGGCGGTGGACCAGATGCCGGTGAGATCGGGATGCCCGTCTGCGGCGCGGGGGACTACGCCCGCTTGGGGAGCTGGCGCGGGAGCGGGGGCGCGCTGCGCCGAAACGGACGCGACAGCCAAAAGGGAAACAACGCTGGATTCGATCAGGCGGTGGAATTTCATGGCGTATCCTCAGCTAGCGATTATACAGCGCCGCGACGCGCTCTAGCGGCCGGTTCCAGCAATATCCAATACGACAGCCCACAGGCTGGCGGGAAGGCGGGTGTTCCACAGACATCCCGGAAGTCGCTTTCGAGGAAATTACTCTTGGCAAGGCGCTTCGAGGAAGGTGGACCGTTATGTCACATTAGTCGGAGTCTATTTCATTCGAGCACGGCTGCCAGTAGGAAGGCGCTCTCGTCAAGGTTGTGGTGTAACCCGAGGGCATTGAAATTGCCGTCCGTGGTACTCCGCGGCATCAGGAGCTCATAGTCCAATGTTGCCTGTGTTGCCTGTTGTAGCCTTGCTAATATTCAGTGATTATGACATTATACGACGTGCAGAGTAGTTGGACCACCGTCTTATTCAGGGTGCAATAAGCCATGACGAAGGTGTTTCTTGCGTACATAGTGGTACTTACCACTATGGCTGCTGATGGTCTTTCGGACAAGATCAATTATCTTGGGAGCAATGGCCAACATTGGCGGGGGCGAAATGGCTCGCGTGTTGGGGCCACTCTGAGCTACGCGACGCTGCTAGGCGGATCAGGTAACGACCACGCTGCCGCGGTTGCCACCGACACTGAAGGGAACATCTATATTGCCGGTAACACCACGTCTTTGGATTTCCCCGTTACACTGGTTCCGTTTCAAAGCACACTCTCGGGTAATACTGAAGTATTTATTGCAAAGTTCAATTCGTTGGGGGCGCTGATATATTGCACGTATCTCGGGGGCAGCTTCACCCAATCGGCCAAAGCCATCGCCGTCGACCTCTCGGGAAATGCTTACGTCACCGGCAGTACCCGATCAAACGATTTTCCAACCACGGAAGGAGCGCTGCTTCGGAGTTCAACCTACGCGCCTGCGCCCGGCTCTTCTTCGGCCTTCGTAACCAAGCTGAACGATGCGGGAAATGCGCTGGTCTACTCGACGTTGCTTGGCAGCGGTTCCCCTTCAGACACGGGTACTGCCATCTATGTGGATACGGACGGAAACGCCTATATTGTCGGCACCAATTTGTCACCGGAATTCACGACATCCGTCGGGGCACTTAGTCCCGCAACCGTCTCTGGGCGGTTTCTTGCCAAACTGAGTCCGGATGGAAGCCGGTACCTCTACTCCACGGGGCTCTTATATTCCGGGGACAATCCGACCGCGGTCGCGATCGACTCCGCCGGAAACGCGTACGTCGCAGGCTCGACGAGCGATGTGACCCCGCGGCCCACGGCACTGCAGCCTGCACCGGCGACGCGATACTTCTTCAGCACAGCCGATAGCGGCGCGGACTGGCAGTTAGTTGGACCGGAATCGGGTCTTGCGATTATCCGCACGGCTGCCGTTGATCCGCAAAATGGATCGATCATATACGCCGGCGGCCCCGACGGCCTGTTTAAGACCGTCGACGGAGGTGCTAACTGGTCGAACGTGTTTTCAGAACCTGTTGCTCTGCAGATCAAGATTGATCCAGGAGACTCGAATCACTTGATAGTGCTCACGCCGGGCGTTGTTTTTAAAGGCAGTCGAGCCATCTACACGAGCAGAGATGGCGGGTCGACGTGGACTGCTCAAGGCGACCAGGACATTCTAAATGTGGTATTCGATCCATTACAGCCTCAGAATGTCTATGGCACTGGAAGCGCCAGCTTCTCCTACAGCCGAGACGGCGGCGACAGTTGGCACAGGTCAGTGGCCGTTCCGGCAAACGCAGTCAACTGGGGCGCGGCCGTTGTCGACCCATCTAACAGCAGCGTTATTTATGCCGCCACAAGCGCTGGCTTGCTGAAGAGCGCCAATGCCGGCTTTACCTGGACTCTGCTGGCAAGGGGTTATGGCATAAGCAATGTCGCAGTAGATCCGGCAGACAGCCAAGTGCTTTACGCCACTTCGGCGGACTACCTTCTAAAAAGCATTGACGGCGGGCAAACATTCCAATACGGTCCGGTATCCGGCGGCACAGATCTGACCTTTGATCCTTTCGATCAAACGAAGCTTTACGTCCTCTCGTCCGCCGGTATCGACCAGAGTACGGACGGCGGCACAACTCTACACAGCATTTCAGCACAGCCTCTCAATCCGTCGGTGACTTCACTTTCCTTCGATCTGCAGCACCCAGGCACGTTCTATGGCGTGAGCGCAGCCGCGCCCGACGCGTTCGTAACGAAGGTTGCCCCCGATGGGTCGACGGCTCTTTTCTCGACCTACTTCGGCGGGGCCGGGAGCGATGTCGCAAATTCGATAGCACTCGATTCTACCGGCAACATATACATTGCAGGCACGACCAGTTCCGCGGATCTACCCGGCGCGATCACGGGATATAACGGAAACTCCGATGGGTTTGTGGCCAAACTAACGAACGATGGCGTCTCACTCGCTTACTCGACCTTCGTCGGGGGCAGTTCCTTCGACACCGCGGGCGGCGTCGCGGTCGATGCATCCAGCAACCCCGTGGTGGTTGGGCTGACTGTGTCGACCGACCTGCCGTTAACACCGGATGCGACGCAGCGAAGCGGACCAGGCGTTTCCTCGACTGGATATTACGTACGGCTGGATCCAAACGGGCTTCCTCAGTCGGTCTCATACTTGGGCGGATCTCAGCGCGATTTCGCCACAGCCGTTGCATTCACCGCATCCGATCAGGCTTGCATCGTCGGCGACACGTATTCGCGGGATTTTCCAACAACACCTGACGCAGTGCAGTCGACGAACAACGGACTAACGAACACGTTCTTGGCAATCATCGGTGTTCATCCGTAAAGGCCTCTGAAGTCCAGCAGCCTCTCCGCAGTGCGCGCGCGTGCGCCCAGGACCGTGGCTTCGCGCTCAAGCGCGCCATGCGGCCGGCGTCCGCTGCAAAGAACTGCGGCAGGATCTTGAGCGGGAAGTTGCGCCGATCTCTGAAATGTGATCTTTGAAGAGGCGAGCCATCGACACCAGAAGAGAAGGCCGCCTTGTACCGGTTTAGCGCTCAGTATGAAGCGGCATTCAAAATAGTCACCGGTCGCAATCGCGGTCGGAATTCGAGTCGGCGGTTTTACCGCCAGCGACACGCCACCGGTGTACACTACGCACAGCAGGCGACGTGTGCGGCTGCTCCGGTTAGAGTGAGTTAAGAATCAACCTCATCTCCGGCGACTAAGTCGATCGCCTCCGGGACTCTGTCTACAAGGAGTTGGTTGCTTTCATGCAGGAAGAAAGCGCTACGATCCCGCCCGCCGTGGACTTGATTTTCATGGCGGACAATCTGGAGCGGATCGCCGACCATGCCACCAACCTTGCCGAGGATGCTGTGTTGTTGATAAAAGGTATCGACCTGCGCCATCACGCCGAAATCCGTGAGCAATAGCATCCACATCCTGGGGCTGTCCCGAGATAACCTGGCGAGTGCTAAGGGCCCATCGGAACCAAGCCAACATCTGAGGCAGAGTGATGGCGGGCGCTCGCGCCTTCAAGGTAAGAGCGATTGAATGGCGACCATCGATAGCCAGCCCACTAGCGCCGAGGCCGGGATGGTGAGCACCCAGGCCCACAGAATGTTGGTGGCCAGACCCCAACGTACAGCTTTCAAGCGCTGGATGGAGCCGACGCCTGCAATCGCACCCGCCGTCACATGCGTCGTCGAAACTGGAAGATGAGCGTATTCGGTGGCGACTAAAATCGAAATCGCCGCCGCCGTCTCGGCGCAGAATCCACTACGTGGCTTTAGGCGGGTGAGGCGGGAGCCCATGGTGTGCACGATCCGCCATCCGCCGGAGAGCGTCCCCAGCGCGATTGCGCCGTAGGAAGCGAAGATGACCCACGCTGGTATTTCAAATGCCTTCAGGAAACCGGATGCGACCAGTACGCCGGTGATGATGCCGGCCGTCTTCTGAGCGTCGTTACCGCCGTGAGAGAAACTCAGCAGGGCAGACGACACCAGTTGCAGCCTGCGAAAGTAAGTGTCCATCTTGAGCGGCGAGGACCCACGGAAAATCCAATACAAAGCAACCATCAAAAGGTAGGCGAGCGCCAGTCCGAAAAGCGGCGCAAGAAAAATCATTGTGATGGTCTTAATCCAGACGCCCCCAATGAGCGCATCGAAACTGCGATCCAGGCCGTGAAGATGCGCAACGCGCGCCATCGCCGCGCCGGCATATCCGCCGATGAGCGCGTGAGAAGAACTGGTCGGCAACCCGAACCACCAAGTGGCCAGGTCCCAGCTAATGGCCCCGGCCAGGCCAGCGAGAATCACATACGACGTAACATACCTTACGTCGATCATCCCGCTGCCCACGGTCTTGGCCACCCCAGTTCCTATGACGAAAGCAGCCACGAAATTGAAAGTTGCTGCCCACAGAACGGCCAGGCGGGGATTCAGGACACGCGTCGCGACAATGGTGGCAATGGAATTTGCGGCATCGTGGAAGCCGTTGATGAAATCGAAGACTAACGCCACGATCACGATGATCGTGACCAGAATTAACGGAAGGTCCACTCTTCGCCTCTGCCGATTGGTTGCCGTAGATTCAGAGTGCGCATCCGCTCAGCTATTCTTCACTTGTGCGTTTTGCAGCGCATCGGCGACATCTTCGCAGCGGTCCGTGGTCTGTTCGAGAAACTCGTAGATTTCCTTAAGCTTGATGATGCGGATGGGATCCTTCTCCTTTTCGAACAACTCTCGAACCGCTGCGCGGCCGAGTTGATCGGCGGCCTCCTCCAGCCTGTTGATCTCGATGCTGTGCTCGATCAACGGCTCGCCCTTGGCCAAGGCGTCGAAAGCCTTTTGAAGAATCAGACAGCAAGACTGCACGACACAACACAGCTCGAGTACGGTGCTGGGCATCGGATCGACCTGATAGTCCAGCATCCGATGCACGGAGTCCTCGATGCCATCGATCACGTCATCCAGGTGCGAAGAGAGGGATTGAATGTCTTCTGGATCCAGCGGCGTGATGAACGTGGAGTTCAGACGCGTGTAGGTCTCGTGAAGAATGCTGTCAGCTTGCTCCTCCAGCACGTGAATTTGATGCGCCGCATTCGCCAGGTGGGCATTCCCGGCAGTAGCCCCCTCCACCAATAGGGCGGCAGCCTGGCTTATGAGCTTCGCCTGCTGTCGGAAGTACTGGAAGAATTTGTCGTCGCTTGGAATAAGCTTCATGCTCGAAGAATCATCTTCTCACAACCCGATTCCGGCGCTCTAGCTCTTCGAGAAGAATTGGTTTAACTTCGGCACCACGACCGCCCGCCGAACACTGTTTCTCCACCGGCACAAGCTGGCCCGAATGATGAATTTACCGGGGTCAGCCGCCTGTTATGTATGCGACGTGTGATTGGTGTCGTGTAGTCGCTGACTGGGACATCAGGTAAGCAGAGCCTTCCGTCCGAGTGGGTTTCCGGCATTGAGCGATCTACTGCGGCGACACTCCAAACCCGTCGATGTGCACCTCAAGGAGATGGTTGATGCGGATACCGTAGATTCCGTCGGTGTTCACGCCGGCTTTGGGCATGGAGTGAACCACAACTCCGTTGACGGCGAAGTCGATCTTATCTGCACCGGCGCGCACTTCCAGGGCATTGGTGGACTTGCCGCCGGCGTCGGGCTTTTTCACGGCTGCATTGGCCATCCTGCCCGCCAGTTCGCTGGTGGACGAACCATCACGGCGCTTAACGAGCCATGTTCCATCCTGCGCTACCACAAAGTACGTATACTTCTGCTGCGCGCCGTCCAGATCACGGCCACCGAACACGAGACCGTAATAGTTGGTGTGCCCGCTCGGCCTCATCAAGGTGAACGCGCCCTTGAGCGTGTACGCGCCTGTTGCGCTATTGGCCGGATTCCAGTACACCGCGGCCTGAGGATTCGTCGCGTGAAAACCCGTCCCCATGGTGACGAACTTGATCGCGCCGGCGGCATCCGGGTCCAGCGCCGTCAGGCTGCGATCGGGACGTACTTTCCAGTTCGCCGGCGACTGAGCGAAAACCTGCGCGCTGGAGGTCATCGCCAGTACCAAAAGTGCAACATAGCTCTGCATTGCGTGCGTCTCCTTATCGGCCCGTGAGGCTAGGAAATCGAGATGGTCTGCATCGGTTCCTTCGGCGAACCATTATATGCCGGATGCGCAGCGGAGAACCGGAGTCGGTCTGGTCGTCGTTGGTGAAGTCCAGCGACTTGGTTTCGCCTGCGCACGGTTGACGATGTGTGATATTCCCCCGTTGAGAAAACAGCATGTCAGACTATTCGCCCGATGACCGGCGGAATACCCTAGTCTTCGGCTTTGCCGAGCCGACCCGGACATTTGCACTAACATGGCTTCAGGCGCCCCGATAACTAGCTTAACGGACTCTATTTCATTCGAGTCTGGCTGCCAATCTGCGGTGAGGGCGTCTTATGCCAACGTGTTACGATCCGGCACCAAACCGATCATCCGGACGGAACGGCAGGAAACTCTCCACCAGGGGCTTCGGGCTGGTCAGCATACCCCCACCTTCCGGATTGGCACGTCAGCCGCCCGGAGTTTCATACAAAACACCGTTTCGGACCAATCGCCGATTCACTCTCAGTCCCTGCGCACCCGAGGCTTCTCATTAGTGCACTTCTCTCTGACAACCCACGGTAGTGTACGATTACAATTGCGCCCTGGATCGCTCGAGGTCGGGCGCTTGAGCAGCGAGGAGAAATGTCGATGAGATTGGCGAAAGCGGGGTTGCTTTTCACCCTGGCGTCGGTTGCGGCCTGGGCCCAGGTCAACGTGGGCGAACAGAAGCCCGAAGCCAGCCTCCCCTTCACGATGACTACGGTGACCACATTTAAGCTGCCTTGGCGGCTGGCCTTCCTGCCCGATGGCCGCATGCTGATCACCGAAAAGCCCGGGCCCATTTGGTTGGTATCCCAGCAGGGAGAAAAGATCCAGGTGGAAAATACGCCCGCAGTTTATTGGCAGGGCCAGAGCGGCATGCACGGCGTCTTTCTCTCGCCCCATTACGCCACCGACCATAGTATCTATCTCACCTATGCCGAGCCGGGTGACTATGGTGGCGGACTGGCGCTCGCCCGCGCCAAACTGAACCTCAGCGCCACTTCGGCGACGCTGGAAAACTTCGAAGTGCTGTGGCGCCAGTTGCCCACCGGCAAGGGCGGGCAGGAAGGCGCGCAGATCGCATTCTCGCCCGACGGCAAGTATCTGTTCCTGGCAGTTGGCGATCGCCAGCGCATGACACCGGCCCAGGATCCGGATCAACCCGTAGGCAAGATCCTGCGTCTCACGCTGGATGGTAAACCAGCCCCCGGCAATCCCAACTTCGGCAAAACCGGCGCTGCCACCATTCCCCTGATCGATCCACCCCGCGACACCGAAGCCGCCAAAGACGCGAAAGTAGTCAGCACCTATACCTTCACTGCCCCCAACCTGACACCGGCGGAAACCTGGGCCAGCGGCGTCCGCACGCCCTACGGGTTGGCGTTTTCACCTGCCGGCGAATTGTGGGAGGTGGAGCATGGCCCGCGCGGCGGCGACGAGCTGAACCTGATCGAGAAGGGCAAGAATTATGGCTGGCCGCTCGTTTCCTTTGGCAAGAACTATGACGGCGTGCCCATTCCCAACCCCGACATGCGGCCCGACCTCGCGATGCCGGTGCTCTATTGGGCGCCGGTGATCGCACCGGGCAATCTGATGTTCTACACCGGCACGAAGACCTTCCCGCAGTGGAACGGCAACGGCTTCGTCAGCGGCCTGGCGACCAGGTCGCTCAACCGCATCATCTTTGACGGCCACGGCGGCGCCAAAGCCGCCGAGCGTTGGGATGTGGGCCACCGCATCCGCGACGTGGAAGAAGGCCCTGATGGCTCGCTGTGGATGCTCGAAGACGCCAATCCCGGCGCCCTCATCCATGTGACACCCAAGTGATCCGTTCGCGTTAGGTGAACAAGCAGCAAGCGCGCCGCAGCGATCCGACCCTTTTCGCTTTACCGGTCGCCGCCGCTCTGAAGCGTGAAACTGACCCACGCGCAGAAAGCGAAGCGAGCCAGAGTGTCGCGATAAGCGCGCTCGGGGCTTGCAAACGAGAGGCCCACGGAGTGAACCGCAGAATTGCCTCCGGCCTCTCATGGGATTATCCAACTGCACTCGCGCAGCGTTTAGCGTTTTCGTGCTGAGGAATCCTTCCTGATCGGGGCCGCTGGCAACGACTGGCCGGTGACGGCGCACCCAGGGGAGGGTAGTTTCGAGGTCATGACAAGCTAGCTTGCCTGCGCCACGAAGCCAACTCAGCTGCCACCGAATTGGAAGCGTTACGATGAAAGTGGATGACAGTCACCAAGCCGCTCGCTTACCTGAGCGAACAGCTCGAGAGCTGGCGCCGGGCCGGGACCTACAGGCGTTTGCGGGTGCTCGAATCGGCTTGCGAGCCGATCTCGCGCTTTGACGGCCGCGAAGTCATCAACCTCGCCAGCAACAACTATCTGGGCCTCGCCAACCATCCCAAGCTAGTGGAGGCCGCCATCGAAGCCGCGAAGAAATACGGCGCGGGCTCGGGCGCGGTGCGCACCATTTCGGGCACCATGAGCCTGCACCTGGAGCTGGAGCAGCGCATCGCGAAGTTCAAGCACACCGAGGCCTGCGTGGTGTTCCAGTCCGGCTTTGCGGCCAACGCGGGCACCGTCGCGGCGGTGCTGGGCCCGGACGACCACATCATCTCCGACGCGCTCAACCACGCCAGCATCATCGATGGCGCCCGGCTCTCGAAGGCCAAGATTCACGTCTTTCCGCACAAGGACGCGCGGGCGGCCGGCGAGATTCTGGCCGGCCTGGAAGGCGCGCCCGGCCATAAGCTGCTCATCACTGACGGGGTCTTTTCGATGGACGGCGACATCGCTCCGCTGCCCGAGCTGGTGAAAGCGGCCGAGCGCTGCGGCGCCATCATGATGATCGACGATGCGCATTCCTCGGGCGTGCTGGGGCGCAACGGGCGCGGCACCGTGGATCATTTTGGCTTGTACGGCCGCGTGGACATTCAAGTCGGCACCTTGTCCAAGGCTATCGGCGCGCTAGGCGGGTACGTGTGCGGGAGCAAGGATCTGATCGAGTTTCTGTACCACCGCGCGCGGCCGTTCCTGTTTTCCACTTCGCATCCGCCGTCGGTGGCGGCGTCGTGCCTGGCGGCGTTCGACCTGCTGGAGCAGGAGCCGGTGCGAATCGCCCGGATGTGGGACAACACCCACTACTTCAAGGCCGCTCTGAAAGACGCGGGCTTCGATACCGGTGAAAGCGAAACGCCCATCACACCGATCCTGGTGGGCGAAGCCAAGGCCGCCCACGCTTTCTCGGCGGAGCTGTTTGAAAACGGCCTGCTGGCTACCGGAATCGGTTACCCCACGGTGCCGGAAGGCAAGGCGCGGGTGCGCACCATCGTCACCGCGACGCACACGCGCGAGATGCTGGACCGGGCGGTGGAGATCCTGAAGCGCGCGGCCAAAAAAATGATGATCCTTCAGTAGCGCTCCGTGTCACTGGGCACTCTGTTCAGTAACGCTCTTTTCGATCAGTCTGTTCAGCTCGCCATCGTTCAGCTCGCGGAGGCGGCGTTGGAGGAAATTTATTTCGACTGGGTTCGTGGCCAGAGCGGCGGCTTTTTGGTAGGCGGCGGCGGCTTCGCGGGACCGGTTGAGGCGGCGCAAGAGATCGGCTCGAGCGGCGTGAAACAAATAGTAGTGATCGAGAACGCCGCTGCGGCCCAGTTCGTTGATGCGCTCGAGACCGTCCTCGAGGCCTCCGCTCATGGCGACCGCGACGGCGTGGTTCAGCCCGATCACAGGCGACGGATTCAGCTCCAGCAACGCTGCATAAAGCTCCGTGATCTGCGCCCAATCGGTCTCTTCCGGTGTCACCGCTTGCGCGTGCAGGGCGGCGATCGCGGCCTGCAACTGATATGGACCAACCGGGCCCAAGCGCAGAGCCTTTTCGACCAGGATCAATCCTTCCGAAATCGCGGCTTGACCCCAGCGGGAGCGGTCCTGTTCCTCCAACGTCATGAGCTCTCCGTCGAGGGTGCGAGCGTCGCGGCGCGAGTCCTGAAGGAGCATCAACGCCAGGAGGGCTATATTCTCCGCGTGTTGAGGAAGGAGCTCGCACAGCACGCGGCCTAGGCGAATCGCTTCGGCGCAGAGATCGTTGCGAACCAGGTCAGTACCGGAACTCGCGCTATAGCCTTCGTTGAAAATCAGGTAAATCACGGCTTGCACGGCTTGGATCCGGGCGGGCAGCCGGTGGTGCGGAGGAACTTCGTACGGGATGCGCGCCGCCTGTATTTTTCGTTTCGCGCGGACCAGGCGTTGCGCGAGCGTGGTCTCAGGCAGGAGGAAGGCTTTAGCGATTTCCGCTGTGCTGAGTCCGCCGAGTGTTCGAAGAGTGAGAGCGACCTGCGCTTCCAGATTGATGGCGGGGTGGCAGCAGGTGAAGATGAGGCGCAGGCGGTCGTCGGGGAAGTTCATTTGAGCCTGGTCCAGTTCTTCCACCGGCGAGAAGGCCGTGGTCGCGGTCTGGTAGGAAAGCGCATCCTGTTTTTCGCGCCTGGTTCGTTCTTTCCGCGCCGTGTCGATCAGTTTGCGGTGCGCGGCAGTCAGGATCCAACCCGCAGGATTCTCGGGAATTCCTTTAACCGGCCAGGAGGCGAGCGCGGAGGCGAAGGCTTCCTGCATCGCCTCCTCGGCGCGATCGAAGGACCCGCAGATTCGGATCAGGCCTGCGATGATCCGGCCCGAGTGCTCTCGGAAGACGGATTCCGCGGCGGCGCGGATGTCAGGCATTCAAAGAGACGGCACTCTGAACAGCACGGCTGGAATCGGTGCTTTCGGACTGGAAGCGCATGGGGCGAATCTCGATGCAGCCCCCGTCGCCGAAGCAGGCGGTGGGGATCTGCGCGGCCCATTCGATGGCCTCATCCAGGTTGGCGCATTCCAGGATGTAGTAGCCGGCGAGATGCTCTTTGGTCTCCGCAAATGGTCCGTCGGTGACCATCGTTTTGCCGTCTCGGACGCGGACGGTCGTCGCGGTACTGGTGGGCGCGAGCGGTTCCGCGCCGATCAACGCTCCTTTTTGCGTGGCCGCGGCCATGACCTTTTGGTGGCCGGAGCGGATTCGCTCTAGCTCTTCGGGGGGCAAGCCGTCGGGTCCTTCGGTGGAATATACGAGCAACATGTAGCGCATGACAGATCTCCTGGCAGCGGGGTCCGACGGGCTAGGCCGGGTAGTCGGGTTCCGCCATCACTTCCAGTATCTGCTTGGTGTGGCGCTCCGTGTGGGCGGCCACAGCCAGAATCCATTGGTAACCGTCCATGGACTGGTAGGCGCCGTTTGAGACCGCTTTCATGGGGGCGGCCTCGATGGAGTGCTGGCGCAGCTCAGGGACTTCGAGGCGTTTGTTGAATTGGTCGTAGTTCGCGAGCAAGCGTTGGAGGGCACTGGAGAGCGGGACGCGCCCGGACGGCTGGACGGGCGAGGGGAATTTATTCAAGCGGTTGGGAAAGCGGGCGATGACGAGTTCGTCCACTTGCTTATAGTCGGCGTGAGGAGGAGCGGGGGGCGCCTGGGTGAGCTGGTCCCAAATCGGTCCCAGCACGCGCTCTTGCACATAAACGACGTGCTCGACGATTTCGGCGATCGACCACCGGGTGGAGTTCGGCTTGAAGTTCCACTGGGCGTCGGATAGGTTTCGCAGCGCGCCTCGAAGGCCGCTTCGGGTTTGTTCCAGGTACAAGAGTGCGCGTTCCTTTTCGCCTGCGGTTAGGGTTGGCTCCGCGACGGCGGTCGCGGTGGCGGATGTGTTGGCTATCATGGTTGTTTCTCCCTTTCGTTTGAGATGTCGACGCCCGTTGAGGTGCGTTTCATGGAGATGACGTTTGGATTCGCGGAAATCGACAGGCGGAGACAGTTCATTGGAAAAAAAGTGACGGCCGGTGGGCTGTTGATTGGAAGCCCGCCCCGGCTGGTCCCTCCCCGCCCCCGGCTGGTATCATAAAAGCGGAGGTTTTTCCATGGGTCCCGTCGGTGTGCAGGAGATGATCGTCATCTTCCTGGTCGCCCTGGTGCTGTTCGGCCCCAAGAAGCTGCCGGAACTGGGCCGGACGATCGGAAAAGCGATCACCGAGTTTCGCCGCGCGCAGAGCGAGCTCAAAGCCACGTTCGAAGGCCACATGCGAGAGTTGGAAAAGGAAAACGAGTCGCTCAAGGAAGTCACTCGCAGCTACACCAACGAAATCTACAATCACTACACCGAGTACGACTCCTCCTATTACGATTCGGGCGCGGTCAATCCCGGATCGAACCAATCCACTGCTGCCAATCCATCCACTGTAAGCGCACCCGCAACTCAGGGCGCCGAATCACCCGTGTCTCCCGAGGCACCCGCGAATGGAACCGTGCCGCGGACCGCGACCGCCGCGACTTCTTTTTCCGACCAGTTGTCGGAGACGGCCAGTACGCCGGCCGAGAGTCCAGCCAGCGCGCCGGAATCCCATTCCGTCAATAGTTAGTACGAAAACGAAGTAAGCCAAGCATGGACGAAGAGAAGCAGGGAGCGCCCGCTCCCAACGGAGAAGGACCGTCCCAGGTCCAGCCGCCGGCGGCGTCCGGGGGCGAGTTGGTTCCTTCTCCGCCGGTCGCGGTGGTGGCGAGCGGCCCGCCTGCTCCGCCTCCGCCTCCACCTCCCGCGCCGCCGGAGCCGCCGGAAGATGAGGAAGAAGCGGGCATGCTGCGCATGTCCTTCATGGAACATCTGGAGGAGCTGCGCAGGCGCATCATCACATCCCTGTACGGCCTGGCCGTGGCGTTCGTCCTGAGCATCGTGTACTGCTACAAACTGTGGGAGATCATCAGCGAGCCCGCGGTAGCCGCGCTCAAGACACTACACGTGGATCCCCCGCAGCTCATCACGACCACTCCCATGGAAGGCTTTTCCATAATCTGGGTGAAGCTGCCGCTGCTATGCTCCGTCTTTCTCGGGTCGCCATGGATTGTGTATCAGGTGTGGGCCTTCATCTCTCCAGGACTCTACAAGCGTGAACGCCGGTGGGCCATCCCTTTCGTTTTGCTGACCGGCGGACTGTTCATTGCCGGAGGATGCTTCGCGTATTTCCTGGCGTTCCGCTACGGATTGACGTTCTTGCTGGGAATCAGCCTCCTGGCCGGGAATGTCAAGCCCATGGTCACCATCACCGAGTACTTTGACCTATTCGTGAACGTGACTCTGGGTGTCGGCCTGGTGTTCGAGCTGCCGGTTCTGATTTTCATGCTCACGCTGCTGCGGGTAGTTTCGCCGCGGTTTCTGATCCGGCACTCGCGCTACGCGATTCTGATCATCGTCATCGTGGCCGCCATCATCACGCCCACGCCGGATGTTTTCAATCTGATGCTGTTCGCGATCCCCATGTGCGCGCTGTATTTTGTGGGAGTCTTCGCGAGCTATCTGCTGGTGCTGAGGCGGGAAGGCCGGCAGTTCCCCTGGAAGCCCGTCCTAAGGGTCACCGTGCTGGCGCTCGCATTGCTTGTCATCATATACGCCGCGATTGTCTATTTCCATCTGCATTTCGTCAGGCAGTGGCCCTACCTGACGCGCTAGAAAACGGGGACCGGGCCGCTCGTCCCGCGACATCTAATCCTGAATCAGGCGCGAGCTCCTGAATGGACGGACCGGTTTGTCCTGTTTTTCTTCGGAGGGTATTGCTTTTGCACTGGCATTCCGGCGCGAACTCGTCTACCATGAGAGTCTCCCGGAATTGTTCTATGGATGTACACAAAACCTTGCGCGAGCTGCATGCCGAGCGAAAGCGCATCGACGCTGTCATTGCCAGCCTGGAGCGGCGTCTCCAGGCGGTCTCCAAGCCCTCGGCCCCCAAGCGGCGCGGGCGGAAGAGCATGAGTGCCGAAGAGCGGCGCAAAGTTTCCCAACGGATGTCGCGCTACTGGCAAGCGCGGCGAGCGCAGGCGCGCGCGCTCCAGACCGCCGGCGCCTGATTCTTCAGCCCGGCAGGTCAGTTCTTAAAAAACCACAGCCAGAAGTACTGGCCGCCGGCGCCGTGGCGGTAGCGAGGCTCGAACCCGCAACGCAACGCCATGTCGACCGCCTGCGGCTCGGAGAACGAGACGCCCAGCCAGGTGTCATCGGGCCGGGCTTCGGTGGTGACGTAGCCTTGAAGCTGGAACTTGAACAGAGCTCCCGGCCGCAGCAGGCGATGCACTTCGCGGACGTAGTTTTCGATGATCTCGCGGCTGGGGATGTGCTGGAACACGATCATGGAGAATGCGAAGTCGAACGGAAGGTCCGGCACCACGCTGAGATCCTTCCCGTTGTTCTGGTAGACGAACGCCCGCGGATAATCCCGCACCGCTTGGTCGGCCAGCTTGACCATCTCCCCGCTGACATCGACGGCGTGCACTTCGCCGAACAGCCGGGCCAGCGCGCGCGTGATGCGGCCGGCGCCGCAGCCGATCTCGAGCACGCGCATCTGGGACGGCGGCTTGCCCTGGCAGATATTGATCATGTCCGTCAGGATCTCTTCGGCGACGGCTTGTTCGCCGGAGGCGAAAAACTCCTCGTCCGACCATTGCGCGTTGCCGGTGGCCACATAGTGCCGGGCGTTCTCGCGAGCGCGTTGATCCCAGTCCACGCGCATCTTTTCCAATTGTTGCTCGATGTTAATCCTCTTCATGCACCCACTAATGCGCTTCCATTCTCCCATACGCGGATTGCTCCCGGAGCGGAACAACCGGAAAAGTACTGGAACTTTCGGAGGCCACGTGGCACCATTTTCTATTGACCCCAGGGCCATTCTCTGATTAGATGCTAAGAGGCATCTCCCGCATGGAGCAACGTAAAGCTCGACGATTCGATCTGCGTTTGCCGTTCGAGTTGATCCGGCGCGGTAGCCGGGAGCTTTCAGAACGCGGTGAAACCAGGAACCTGAGTTCGGTCGGTGTGCTGTTTCGGTCGCGTGCGCACTTGAAAATCGGCGAGCCGGTGGAATACGTGATTACCCTTGCCGCTCCTCCCGCTCCGGACGCCCCGGTGCGGATTCATTGCATGGGCAAGGTGGTACGATTCGCTCGCAAGGCCGAAGTGGCGGCCACGCTGGAACGCTACGAATTCAAGCGTTGACCGGCCAGTAACTCCGTCAGAATCTCTAACGCGGTCTGTTTGCCGCGCTCGCCTACTTCGCCGATTGGTCCGGCACAGGAGGGACAACCCGCCTGGCAGGGACAAGCCCGCAGCAGGTCGGCGGCGCCGGCCAGCAGCTTATCGCACAGTTGGAAGAGCGGCTGGCTTTGTCCGATGCCGCCGGGATAATTGTCGAACAGGAAAAGATCCGGTTCGAAGCTGCGCGCGTTTTTGGAAATATCTTCCGTGATCGCGAGGCCGAGATCGCGGGGGTCGCAGAGAAGTAGGAGCGCTGCTATGGTTCGAAGCACGTTGGCCATCCCGCGCAGTCCGTTTTGCTTCTCGGCCGGCGTCCAGTCCGGGAACCGCGCCAGGAACGCCGCGGGAAAATGCAGCCAGAACGCGGTGGTGTGCATTTCCTGCTCGGGCATCGAGAGGTTGCCCGCGCCGACGTTTTCGAGCGTATAGAAGCGGACTTTCTTGAAGCCCACCACCTGCGTGTTCACCCGCACATCGCCGTGCACGGCCGCGGCGCCGTTCACAGCGCGCGATTCGAACTGTTCGAGCTGCTTGACCTGAGTGTAGTCGATGGCGTCGGTGAAATAGTCGGAGTCCACCTGGCGCACGTAGGCCTTGCGGCCGTCGTAGTCGAATTTTTCCACCTGATACTGGCGCGCTTCGTGCAGGTAGATGGCTTTCTCGTGCAGCGTGGTGAGCGCCATCGGGAACGACACTTCGGCGATCACTTCGTGCTGATGCGTGATGTCGACGACGACGAAGTTGTCGCTGGTGACTGCGCGCAGGCTCACCGCGTCGGCGGGATAGGTGTCCGAGGTCCAGTGCCAGCAGCCCGCCGAGTGATGCAGGAGGCCGGCCTCTTCGCCCAGGAAGCGGCACAGCTCGGCCGGGTCGTGCGGGCCGAATTCTTCGCCATCGTGAATCGGCAGCTCGAAGGCGGCGCATTTCAAATGGCTGATCAGGATTTCCAAATTGTCGGCGTTGATGTGCGCGTGCTCGGGCGAGCGGTCGAAGAAATATTCGGGATGCTCGATGATGTATTGATCGAGCGGCGCGCTGGAGGCCACCAGCACGGCCAAAGACGCCGACTGCCGGCGGCCGGCCCTCCCGGCGCGTTGCCAGGAGGAGGCGATGGAACCCGGGTAGCCGGCCAGCACCACCGCGTCCAGCGAGCCGATGTCGATTCCCAGCTCCAGCGCGTTGGTCGCCACCACCGCGCGAATTTCCCCGTCGCGCAGGCGGCGCTCGATCTCGCGCCGCTCACGCGGCAGATAACCGCCGCGGTATCCGCGGATCAGCGCGCCGGGCAGCGGGCCGCGCTCGCAGGCGTCGCGCAGATACTTCAGAAGAATCTCGGTCGCCAGGCGGCTGTTGGCGAACACCAAGGTCTGCTGATGGCGCTCGATGAATTCCGTGGCGATCCGGCGGGCCTCGTGCAGATAACTGCGGCGGATTCCAAGCTGCCGGTTGACCACCGGCGGGTTGTAGAACACGAAGTACTTCTCGCCGCTCGGCGCGCCGTTGCGATCCACCAGCTGGAACGGCGATTCGGTTAGAGCTTCGGCCAGCTCCTTGGGATTCGCGATGGTGGCCGAGCAGCAGATGAACTGCGGCCGGGAGCCATAAAATTCGCAGATGCGCTTGAGGCGGCGTAGCAGGTTCGCGAGATGACTGCCATAGACGCCGCGGTATGAATGCAGCTCGTCCATCACGACGTAGCGCAGGTTTTCGAAACATTTCGCCCACTTGGTGTGGTGCGGCAGGATGCCGCTGTGCAGCATGTCCGGGTTGGTCAGCACCACGTTGGCGCGCTCGCGGATCGCGCGGCGGGCGTCCTGCGGCGTGTCGCCGTCGTAGGTGAAGGCGCGGATCCCGGAGCCCATGGCATCCACCGCCGCCTGGAACTCGTGCAGTTGATCTTCGGCCAGGGCCTTGGTGGGAAACAGGTACATCGCGCGTGCGCCCGGATCGGCGATGAGCCGCTGCATCACCGGCAGGTTGTAGCACAGCGTCTTGCCGCTGGCGGTGGGCGTCACCACAACGACGTTCTTACCCTCCAAGCAAAGCCGAAAAGCTTCGGCCTGGTGCGCGTAGAGGTGCGGAATACCGCGCGCTTCGAGCATCGTGCGCAACGCCGGCGCAACCGACTCCGGAATCGCGGCGTACTCGCCTTCGCGCGCGGGCTGATGCCGGATGGCGCGGATGGGCGAGTCCGGATCGGCCATCCACTGCTCGAAGCGCGCGACCGAAGTCTCCACGCCGCCGCGCCGCGCGATGCCCAACGCGGCCGATTCAGAAAGTCCCAAGGTCAGGTTCATTATGTTCGCCTTTTCTTTGCCTAGCGTACACGAAACCAGCTCGAAAATCCAGCCGCATTTTGTCGAAGCAGGCCGAAGCTTGCAGTCTGAAAAGGCGGGTAACCCCTGGCGCACCAGTCGCAGGGTACGCTTAAACATGTATGCCAACGATCGCTCGCGTAGGGCCACGTTCTGGTTGGAACGAATTGCCTTGGCCGCAGCCAGCGGCTTCCCCGCGCGAGCTGCGCGAATTGGAAACACTCGTCTTTCAGAATCAACGCTCCTGGCTGGAGGCCTGGCATGAGTTCTTTGGTCGTCGAGACTCGCCCTCGGGCCCGTGAGGTAGTCATCAGCGAAGACGAGTTGATCGTCACCTTGGTGGATGGGCGCAAACTCTCGGTTCCCTTGGCATGGTTTCCAAAACTCTTGCATGCGACACCTGGCCAGCGCGCGAACTCCGAGTTGCTTGGCGACGGCGAGGGTATCCATTGGCCGAGCATTGATGAAGACCTGAGCGTCGCCGGTTTATTGCTCGGCACACCTGCACCGTCGCATTCGCACTGAAGATCGGCGAAATCCCGGACCTCCGAGTGTCGTCCGGTACAATTCAGGTGTGCAGCTTGCCTTTGCCGACTGGGTGGTGGTCGCGCTGTATTTCCTTTTCAACCTGGCCATCGGTTTGTACTACAAGAGCCGCGCCGGCAAGAACGTCAACGAATTTTTCCTTTCCGGACGGAACGTGCCATGGTGGCTGGCTGGGACTTCGATGGTGGCGACGACGTTCGCCGCCGACACGCCGCTGGCCGTGACCGGAATGGTCGCCGTGGGCGGGATCGCGGGCAACTGGCTGTGGTGGAACTTCGTCGCGAGCGGCATGCTGACGGTGTTCTTCTACGCGCGGCTGTGGCGGCGGTGCGGCGTCATGACCGACATCGAATTCTCCGAGATCCGCTATTCGGGAAAACCGGCCGCGTTCCTGCGCGGATTTCGCGCGCTCTATCTCGGCATCCCGATCAACTGCATTATTCTCGGCTGGGTGAATCTGGCGATGGTGAAAATTCTCGGGCTGGTGCTGGGAGTCGACAAGCTGGAGGCGCTGGTGATTGTGATGGGGCTGATCGCCTTGACGTCCTTCATCTCTACGCTCTCCGGATTGTGGGGCGTGCTGGTGACAGATCTGTTTCAGTTCGTCATCAAGATGGGCATGGTGACGGCGCTGGCGGTCTTCGCGGTTCAGGCCGTGGGCGGAATCGACCAGATGAAGGACAAACTCGCGGCCGTGGATCGGGCGCGCGGCATCGTGCAAGGCGCGCACGGCTCGGTGCTGAACTTCGTGCCGGATCTCAACTCGGCCTGGATGCCGATGATCACGTTTCTGGTCTACATTTCGATGAACTGGTGGTCCACCTGGTATCCGGGTGCGGAGCCGGGCGGCGGCGGCTACGTGGCGCAGCGGATGTTTTGCGCGAAGGACGAAAAGAATTCGCTGCTCGCGACGCTGTGGTTCAACATCGCGCACTATGCCGTGCGGCCGTGGCCCTGGATTCTGGTGGCGCTGGCTTCGCTGATTCTGTTTCCGGGCCTCGCGGATCCGGAGACGGGCTATATTCGCGTCATGATCGCTTATCTGCCGGCTTCGCTGCGCGGGCTGATGGTGGCGGCGTTCGCAGCCGCCTACATGTCGACCATCGCGACCCAGCTCAACTGGGGCGCCAGCTACCTGGTGAACGATTTCTACCGGCGTTTCTGGAAGAAAGACAAGAGCGATCATCACTACGTTGTCATCTCGCGCTGGGCCACCGTTCTTTTGACCATCGTTTCCGGCGCGGTGACTTTCTACATGGACTCGATCGCGGGCGCGTGGAAACTGCTGCTGGTGACCGGCGCCGGCACGGGCGGCGTTCTGCTGCTGCGCTGGTACTGGTGGCGGATCAACGCCTGGAGCGAAGTGTCGGCCATGATTTCCGGCTTCGTGGTATCGCTTGCGCTGCAAACTTTTTGGGGACTCGACAAGGACCAGCCGCGCGACTTCGCCTGGATCATGATCGTGACTGTGTCGATCACTACGGCGGTGTGGCTGGTGGTCACGTTCCTGACCAGACCGGAATCGAAGGAAACTCTCGTTGCGTTCTACCGGCGCACGCGGCCGGCCGCGGCCGGGTGGCGGCCCATCGCGAAACTGGCGCCTGAAGTCCGCGCTTCGCGCGATGGGCTGGCGAACTTGCTGGACTGGATCTGCGGTTGCGCGCTGATCTATGGGATTCTTTTTGGGACGGGGAAGCTGTTGTTGAAGGAATTTGTGAGCGGGTCGGTGTTGATGGCGGTGGGAATCGTGGCGGGCGCCGTCATCTACCGGGATCTCTCGCGGCGCGGGTGGAGCGCGGTGGTGGATTAGTGGATTCGTGAGCCCTGCGTTCGCACGAGTGCGTGCGCCACTACGCTCCCGATGGGTCCTTGGCTGCGCCGCGGTGCAACAAGTCGGCGATGGCTTGCTTGTCATAGCCCAGGCTGGACAAGACTTCGATGGTGTGCTGGCCGACTTCCGGCGCCTTGCGCGGCTTTACCTTATCCACCCCGGCCACAGCCAGCGGGCTGGCAACCGTCCGCAGGCCGGGTTCGATTTCCGCGAATACGCCGTTGGCCTGCATTTGCGGATCGGCCGGCACCTGCTCGCTCTTGGGGACCGGGCCCCAGATGACGTTGTGCTGGCGGAAAATTTCTTTCCACTCCGCCATGTCCTTTTCGGCCACCACCGCGTCGATCAGGGCGACCAGTAGCCGCGAATTGGCGCGGCGATGCTCGGGCGTGACGAAGCGCGGATCGTCGATCCATTCCGGATGGTTGAGAGCATGGCACAGATTGGGCCAGTCCTTGCGCGGATCGAGGCAGCAGGTGATGAAGCGCGCCTGGTCGCGCGTCACGTAGTGATTCACGATCGGATTCACGGTAGTGGCGCGCGTCCACTTGGGCAGGAACTGCGCACCCACCAGCGCGGCCTGGATCGCGCAGGAGTTGGCCCAGGCGCCGTTGGCCATCAGCGACGTGGTGAGGTTCATGCCCTGGCCCGTGAGCGCGCGGCGATACAACCCCAGCATGACGCCGCCGAACAACGCCATGGAAGTCGGATGATCGCCGAAACCGGCCGAGGATTGGCACGGCTCGGCGTCGCCGTTGTGCATCGAGCTCATCATGCCGGAGCGCGCCCAGTAGGCGGTGACATCGTAACCCGGCTGGTCGGCTTCTTCGCCGGCGAGTCCGTAGCCGCTCAAATAGGCGTAGATGAGGCGGCTGTTGACCGGAGCGAAATCTTCGTAGGCGATGCGAAACTTTCGGATGAGCGCCGGCTGGTAATTGGTGATGAAGACGTCGGCGGTGGCCACCAGCTTCAGCAGTGCTTCGCGAGCGGCGGCATCGGCCAGATCCAGAGCGACGCTGCGTTTGTTGCGGCCGTCGAGAATCCAGCAGTAATGCAGCGGCGAAACCGGCATGCCCGGAACGAGGCTGAGATAGCGGTACGGATCGCCGTAGGGCGGGCGCTCGATCTTGATCACGTCGGCGCCGAAATCCGACATGACCACCGCGGCTGCGGGTGCTGCGATGTAAGTGCCGCAGTCGATGACTCGAATTCCGGACAGAATGTTGCTGGACTCGGACATGGAAACAAGGGAACGCCGATCGCTGCCGCGATCTCAACGGGTATCATATACCGCTCGCCGGCGGTCGGGGGCGCGGGTGGCGGCGCGACAGGGCAGGCTGAGGTTGGCGACTTATCCCGAGGCCGGGCGTTCGCACGAGTGCGAACGCGGCACGCAGAAGTGTTTGCGCCACGGCGGGTTACCTTCGCGGGGTTTGCTTTTTCAGGAATTCTACCAGCGCCGGGCGCTCTTCCGGGTCGATGTGGCCGTTCTTGTTTTTGTCGAAGAACGTGAGCAGCATTTGCATCTGCATTTTTTGCTGGGGCGCAAGTTCCTCGCTTTCGAGCGCTCCCTCCAGCACCGAGGCCAGGAATTGCGCGTCGGCGTCGAGGCGGAAATCCGCCACCAGGGCCGGGCTGTCCAGCGTCACTTGCACGAACGTGAAGGCCATCTCGTTGGTGGTCTGTTCGCCGAATTTCACTTCGCGCGGCGGGCTGCTGGGGTTGCGGGGATTGGCGGCCGAGTTGTCGTAGGTATATTGCATTTCGATCTCGGTCCCCTTGGGCAGCTTCACCGGGTTTTCGTAGCGATACGAGCCTTGCCAGTTGAAGTCCCAATCCTTGATCCAGATGAGCGGCTGGACGGAGCCGTCCGGAAGCTTGGCGTCGACCTTCATGTCCTTGCACAGGTAGTGCGCGTGCGGGAAGACGCCGATCACCTGCGCGTCCATGGGCAGCGTCGCGCTGGCTTTGACGACGTAATGATCGTCGCCGGCGGGAATGTCGATATTGGCGTTGCCGACGGTGAGCAGCGTGAGGCCTTTCACCGGGGGATTTTTCGCGAACGTGATGCCGACCTGCGAGCGATCCTCTTCCGGTTTGCCCGAGAGATGATAGTGAAGCTGGATCACCAGGTCAGCGCCCTTGGGGATAGTCTGCGCAATTCCTGGAGGCAGCTCGGTGGGCGATGCTCCGGGCGCCCAACCGCCTAGCCCGCCGGAGATCGCGAGGCCGGGGCCGCCCACGCAGTTGTAGCCTTGGCCGGGAACTTTCTCCCGCTGGTGCGCGCGGCCGGTCGCATCGAGGAACAGAATCGCGTGATGAACCACGCGATGATTGCCGGGACGGAATTCGACCTTGGAGACGTACTCGTCTTGTGCGGCGTTCAAGGGGATGACGAAGCAGCGGAACTGATCGGGACCTTCGGCGGGCAGCGAGAAGGATTGAGACATGCTGACCACCTGGTCCGGCTGGCCGGCCTGCCAGCCGTTGCTGAACTTGGGCGGCGCGGGCTTCTGGCTGGGATCGCCTTCGGGCGCGCCGTTTGAGGCCCAGTCGCGAATGAGCGTGAGCTGCTGATCGGTGAGGCGGCGCTCGTTGAGGAAATGGCCGCCGTAGCCGGGTTCAGCTTTCCACGGGGGCATGAAGCGCGCCTGCGTGACGGCGGCAATCTGCTTGGCGCGCTTGGCGGCGTCGTCGTAGTTGAGCAGCGAGAAGGGCGCGACCTCGCCGGGGCGATGGCAATTGCTGCAGTTGTTATAGAGGATGGGCGCGATGTCGCGGTTGAAAGTCGGGACGGCCGCGCCGGTGTCGGTGTCGCCGGCGGCCAGAGGCAGCGCCAAGAGTGCCGCCAGAGGGAGCGTCGAAATCAAAATAGCCGGTCTCATCAATTTACTCCTGGAATGGCGCAGCCCAGCGCTTTGGTGACTGGATTTTTAACGGGCTGGCCGGCGAGAATCTGGTCCAGCGCTTCGCGCAGGTCTTCGTGTTCGGGCCGGAAGCGGGCTTTTCCATAATCCACAAAGCGGTCGTCTACGCGGCCGCGATACAGCACGTCGCCCGCGGGCGAGAGGATGACGGCTTCGGGCGTGGAGCGCGCTCCGGTCTGGCGCGCCAGCGACTGGTGCGGATCGAGCAGGCCGGGGTAGGGGATTTGATATTCGGCGTCGTGCTTCTGGACGGCGGCGGCGTTGTCGGCGGGGTCGGAATACACGGCCAGGAAGAGCACGCCGCGCGCGGAATATTCGCGGTAGAGGCGCGCGAGCACCGGCGCGTAGGTGTTGGCGTTGGGGCACTCGGTGGCGACGAACAGAAGCACGGTGGCCGGGTGGGGGCGCAGTTCGTCCGAAGTGTGCATTTTTCCGGCGGCATCGGGGAACGAGAAGGTGACAGCGGGGGCTGCCGGCGCGAGAGTACACGCGCACGCCGCGAAAAGCACAGCTCTGGTGAGGCTCGCCAGCATGTCAGGTATCTACCATTCTAGCGGCCGGGGCGGACGATTGGTAGACGGACGGCGCAGAGAAGTCGGCTCCCGCTTCGCGCTCGCCGCGCTCGCTGAACTGCTCGGCGAAAATCTTGATCGCGGTTTCTCGGAAGCGGCCTGCATCCGGCCCGGATAAAAATATTGGCGGAAGCTAGTGGGAGTCGAACCCACCTGCGACACAAAGTACCGCACACTGGTTTTGAAGACCAGGCCCAGCACCGGCCAAGACTAGCTCCCAGGCGTGATTCTAGCACTTGGCGGCTCGGCGGCACGCGTCGTTGGGCGTCTGTAGTGAACGTCAATCCGGTTCGTGGTGTGCACACCCGCGCTTGCCACCTCCGGATTGGTTCAGACGCCTCTCTATGCTGCTGACGTCGCCAGGGCGTTCACAGGAGTGTGAACGCGGCACTCAGGAATGCGTGCGCGACAAGCGCTGGACGACGGATTACGGCATTCTTAGCTGGCTGCGGTCGCAGCCGGTTGCGTTCCAGCCAGCCCCAGATCCGCCGCCCGCTGCTGCAGGGCTTCAATGCAGAACTCGATGTGCTGATCCAGATCCACGCCCAGCGCCGCCGCGCCGTTCACGATGTCGTCCCGGCTCACGGAGCGCGCGAACGCCTTGTCCTTTAATTTCTTCCGGACTGACCTGGCGTCCACTTCGTGAATGCTGCGGTTGGGCTTCACGTAGGAACACGCGGTCAGAAAGCCGGCCAGCTCATCGCAGGCAAACAGGGTCTTCTCGAGCTGGGACTCGCGCGGCACGCCGCTGTAGCTGGCATGCGACAGAATCGCGCGGCGAATCTCGGCGTCCACGCCGCGTTCGGCAAGAATGGCCTCGCCTTTCATGGGGTGATCGGGCGCTTCAGGATGGATCTCGTAATCGAAGTCGTGCAGCAGGGCCGTGACCGACCATTGCGTCTCATCCGCGTTGAACTTGCGCGCATACGCCGTCACGCAGGCTTCCACGGCCAGTGCGTGCCGCCGCAGGCTGTCCGATTTCGTAAACTCGCACAACAGGTTCCAGGCCTCTTCGCGTTTCATCTCGACCATGGTAACGAAACCGCTGTGATATATTTTGAACAGCAGCCTT
>DASQHQ010000077.1:0-10020 GCA_035632015.1 Bryobacteraceae bacterium | reverse complement strand
TTGGCTCCTCAGGTAGGACTCGAACCTACAACCCTTCGGTTAACAGCCGAATGCTCTACCATTGAGCTACTGAGGAGCAAGGCGGGAACTTCGCCCTCATTACACCAGACCGCGCCGAGCGCTGTCAAATCAAACTCAGTTCTTCCTCAGTTCTCAAATGACCTGCGCCTCCGTACGGACAGGCGGGCCTCAGCCTGTTGCTGCACCGCGCCTCAATCAATTGCTACAATCCTCAATGATGTTTCGTGGATTGGAACACACCGCCATCGCCTCACCTGACCCCAAACGCCTCGCGGACTGGTACGTGCAACACCTCGACTTCCGCATCAACCACACCTACGACGGCAACTACTTCGTGCGCGCCGCGGATGGTTCGATGCTCGAGATCATTCCCTCGGTCGGCGAGCGTGCACCGCAGCAGATGAAGGATCCGGGCATCCGCCACTTAGCCGTCACCGTGGATAACTTCGATGCGGCGCTCGAAGAACTCCGCAGGCGTAAGGTCTCGTTCCTCGGAGAACCGTTTGTCAACCAAGGCAACCGGCTGGTCTTTTTCAGCGACGGCGACGGCAACATCCTGCACCTGATCCAACGCGAACGGCCTCTGCCTTGATCGGAAACGTGTTTTGCTGAGGCGGGTTTTCAAAGGTTTCGCCTACCGCGACTTCCGCGTTATGTGGATCGGCGCGTGCACCTCGCAGGTGGGAACGCAAATGCAGGTACTGGCGCAAAGCTGGCTGGTGCTGCAGCTTTCCGGGAAGCCGTTTTTCCTGGGGCTGGATTCATTTCTCGGCACCATTCCGATCGTCCTGTTTTCGCTGGTGGGCGGCGTGTTCGCGGATCGCACTGCCCGCCAGACGCTGCTGCTGGGCTCCCAGATTATCCAAATGACCTGCGCGTTCCTGCTGGCCACGCTGTTTGCGACTGGAGTGGTGCACATTTGGCACATCCTGACCTTGTCCTTTATCGTCGGCACGGCGCAATCCTTCGGCGGGCCCGCTTATCAGGCGCTGATCCCTTCGCTGGTGAAGTCGGAGGATCTGCCGAACGCGATTGCGTTGAATTCTATTCAATTCAACCTGGCCCGCGTGATCGGACCGGTGTTTGGCGCGCTGGCGCTCGCGATCGGCGCCTCCTGGTGCTTCTCGCTCAACGGGATCTCCTTCATCGCGGTCATCATCACGCTGTTGATCATCCGACCCCACTTCGTCCCCACCAAGAGCGGCGAATCAGTTCTCAATAGCATGCGCGAGGGTTTCCGCTTTATTCGTAAACAGGGCACCATGGAAGCGCTGATTGTTCTCGCATTCAGCATGACGCTGCTGGCGTTCCCCCTGGTTGTGTTTCTGCCGGTCTTTGCGCGCGATGTTTTTCATGGCAACCCACAGCTCCTGTCGATGCTGCTGGTTTGTCTGGGACTTGGATCGATCTTCGGCGCGTTGATCGTCGCGGGCTTGGGCAAGTACCGGCATCAAGGCCGTGCCGCGCTGCTGATGCTGATGGCGCTGGGCGGATTGATCGCCGCGTTCGCTCAGTCGCGGTCCTTGGTGCTGAGCTGTGTTCTTCTTTTCTTTGCCGGCGGCATGCTGCTGGCGGTGTTTACCACCATCAGCTCGTTGGTCCAGATGATCACCTCCGATCAGATGCGCGGGCGCGTGATGAGCGTGTATAACGTCGCGTTTCGCGGCGGCTCGCCGTTCGGCAGCCTGTTGGTGGGCGCCTTGGTGCGCCAGTTCACGGCGCCGCGCGTGATGGCGGGCAACGGCATCCTCTTGGCCCTGCTGGGCCTTTACTTCCTGTTGTTCCATCGAAAAATTGCAACGTTATGAGGTCGTGAGAGCGTCTAGAATTGAAACGATGAAGGCTCTTGCAATCCTCTTTGTATTTCTTTGCGCCGCGGCGGCGCTGGACGACTCCGAGCTGACCAAAGCGCGGGACCGGCAAGACCGGGCGGCGCTCGACAAGCTGGTCGCGGAACTGCGCAGCGCCGCCGACAAGCAGCCCAAGGATGCGACGGCGCAGTATCGGCTGGCTCTAGGCGAATCGTACGCGGCGGAGGTTGCGATCGAGCTGCGTGACAAGGCCGCGGCCAAGAACGCCGCACAAGCCGGCATCGACGCCGCCGAGCGCGCCGCCGCGCTCAAGCCGGACTCCGCCGAGTACCAGCGCATCCTGGGCACGCTGTGCGGCCAGATCATTTCCGGAAATTCGCTGAGCGCGCTGAAGTACGGCAAGTGCGCGCTCGAAGCGGTGAACAAGGCTATCGAGCTCGATCCGAAGTCGTCCATCAATTACGTCAGTCACGGCGTAGGCAACTACTACCTGCCACCCGCTTTCGGCGGAGGCCTGGAACTTGCGATCAGGGATTTCCGCAAGGCCATCGAGTTGAACGCCAAGAATGCCGATGCCTGGCTGTGGCTGGGTATCGCGCTGCGGCGCACGAATCAGCCGGAGGAGGCGCGCAAGGCGATCGCCAAGTCGCTGGAGTTGAATCCCAATCGCATTTGGGCCAGGCAGCAGATCGACAAGACGCCCGCGCCATGAGTCGGCGCCGAGCCCGATGAAACGCGCGAGAAATCTCGGAGCTAAGTCAGCATGCTCATAGGAGTCACCGGCTGCAAGTCCTTATTTCACCGGAACTGGACGCACAACTCGAGAAGGAGGCGCAGCGCAGCCGCGTTTCTAAAGGAGAGTGGGTCCGCCGCGCTTTACGTGACGCTCTCCAACGCACTCGCAGTCGCAGGGCCGCGGCTGATCCTCTGGCTCGACTAGAATCTCTCAATGCTCCGACCGGCGACATCAAGCAGATGTTGGCGGAAATTGATGCAGGCCGTTCGTGATGGCCGGACGCGATCATCCCAATCGCGAGCCGGCACGGCGTTTGATGGCAAGCACCCGCGTTGGCCGGTATGGGGCGTGCGCCAGCACCGAGGTCCTGCAAGAGATCCTTTACCGGTACTCATCGCTCGGCCAATTGACCTTGGCCCGCGATGTGTATGACGCTTTTGCGGAAATCTGTCCAACCGTCTTCAGCGTCACCCTCGCCGATACGGATCGCGCTCGCGATTTGCTTGGCGCCGCCGCGGGAATTTCAGCCCGGGATGCGGTTTATGGGGCGGTCATGCTGAATCATGAAATCGAATGGGTTGCAACCTTCGATGCTGGCTTCGACCGCGTGCCTGGTGTCCGCCGGCTGCGGCTCGCGTCGCGGCACTGAATTCAAACAATTTCTTCGCGGGTGGCGTCCCAGCGCACGGTGCGGCCTTTCCGATAGCTCTCCACCGCCATGCGGCAGGCGATGGAAACCCGGTAGCCCAGCTCGACGGGGCAGCTCGGCTCCCGGCCCGAGCGGATGCAGTCGATAAAATTCTGCATGTGCGCGTGAGGCGGCGCCAGCGTTCTTCCCACCAGCTCGGCCCCTTCCGGCCGATTCACTTTCTGCGGCGCATATCGGATGGATTGGCTGCGTGAAATGGTGCCATCCGTCCCCAGCACGTCTTCGGCGACTCCAAGCTGGCTGTTCCCGAAGCCGGAGTCCCAAGTGATGAGCATCTCCTCAGGCTGCTCCAGCGTGACGCTCATCGTGTCGGGGATCTCACGGCCATCCTTCCACAGATACAGCCCGCCGGTCATGCTGGCGGCGCTCGGAATCCGGAGCCTCAGCGCTTTGTACCAGAACGCGAGTTGCTGGCACATGTTCTCGTGGACGTTGCCTCCGGAGTAGTCCCAGAAAAAACGCCAATTCAAATAGCGGTTCGGATCGAAATCGCGCTGCGGCGCCTCACCCAGGAACGAACTCCAGGAAATGTTGGCCGGAAGCATGTCGGAATAAACCGGTCGCGACCATTGCGGCTTCCCGCGCGGCGTGTTGCGAAACATGCGCATGTGAATGGCGGTGATCTTTCCCACGTGTCCGCTGGCCAGGAAGTTCAGCGCATCCGGCATCTGCCCGGACGAACAGGCTTGGTGTCCGATCTGCACGATCTGACGCTGCGCGTTGCGGTGCGCGGCGCGCATGTGCTTGGCCTGCTCCACTGTGAACGCCATCGTTTTTTCCAAGTAGACATGCTTGCCGCCTTCGAGCGAAGCGACGCAATGCTCACAGTGCAGGTGTTGGGGCGTGGCGATGATGACGGCATCGATGCTCTTGTCATCCAGCAGGCGCCGGTGATCGAGATGCAGCCCCGCAGCCGGAACCACTGCCCGGGCGTTCTCCAGCCGCTTGGTGTAAATGTCAGCAAAGGCCGCGACCTCGACGTTTGGACACGCCGAGGCCCAATGGTACAGTTCCAGGCCGCGTTGGCCGGCGCCAATGATGCCCGCGCGGACGCGATCGTTCGCGCCCAGCACTCGCTGCGGCGATGCCAGCGTGGTGGCAAGCCCAGTGGCCATAGCTCCGATAAATTTGCGGCGCGAATCCATCCAATTGCCTGGTGCGGCGAAAAGCCCCGCGTATGCCTCAATCTTAGCCGATCTCCCGCCGGGGCCGGAGCTAGCGCAAGTAGAACAAGCTGAGCCGCGGCAGGCCCGCGGTTTCCAGCAATTGCCGATCCAGATATTGCTTTTCGAGCATCGCGAGCTGCTCGGCCGTCATCTTGCCGCGATAGGGGCGAAGCTGGAGATCGAGTTCCCGCCGCGCGCGCAGCAGCTCTTCGTCGGTTTGACGCGATCGCGCCAAGGCAATCATCTTGTCTTCGAGAGCAGTGAGGCGGCGTTCCAGATCTTCGAGCTCATCGTACAAGGCAGCCGCTTCCGCGGCCAGACGCTCCACCGCGGTCGCTACCTCTTCGTATCCGCTCCGCTGGCGTATGGCGGCGGCGTTGGCTCGCAGATAACCTTCCAGATCCGGGAGACTGAACGGCGCCGGAGCTTCCTTGCGGGAGCCGGCCGGTCGCGCCGCCCCCGCGAGCACCTGCGCTTCGGTCAGAACCGCTTGTGCGCAGTAAGCCACCGAATTCACCATCTGCACTCGGTTGCGTTTGCCGCGCCAGTTCTCGAACGCCACATCGATTCCGCGCAGCACCGCTTCCAGCGGCACGCCTGCGTTCTTCCAGGTCTCCACCAATGCCCAATCGAGCGGCGACATCAGGAAGAGCCCCGTGCCGCGCGCCTCTTGAAAATGTTCTTCGACTTCGGTGAAGTAGTTGAAGTAGTTCGAAGGCCAGGCTACTTCTTCTGGTTCCTGCGCCATATGATTTCCAGGCCTTCCAGCGTCAGGTCCTCGTTGATCTCTTTCACCAGCCGCGATGCGGCCGCAATCAGGCGCGCCTGCCCGCCGGTGGCGATGGCAGTGGTTTTGTCGCCCAGCTCCGCGACTACTCGTTCGAGAATTCCGTCGATCATGCCCACGAAGCCGTAGAAAAGCCCCGACTGGATGCTACCCACCGTATTTTTCCCTATCAGCCTCGCCGGCTGGCGAAAATCCACCATGGGTAGCTTGGCCGTTTTGCCGAACAGCCCGCTGATCGACATTGTTATGCCCGGGCAGATCATGCCGCCCAGATACTCACCGTTCGCCGAGACCACGTCGAAGTTGATGGTGGTTCCGAGGTCCACCACAACCGCCGGGCCGCCATAACGATGGAAGGCGGCGACGCCATTCACCACGCGGTCCGCGCCGACTTCGCGGGGATTGTCGTACAGCACCTTGACGCCGATGTCGGTGTCGGGAGTGACGAACATCGGTTTGATGTGAAAATAGCGCTCGGCCATCCCGGCCAGCGGGCCGTCCAGCATCGGAACCACGCTGGCGATGATGATGCCGTCGACGCGCCCGAGTTCAAGCGAAGACAGCGCGAACAGGTTGCGCATCAGCACGCCCCATTCGTCCGCGGTCTGCTCGTGGATGGTGCGGAGCCGCCAGCGGCCGATCAGCGCGCCGCCTTCGAACGCCCCGATGGTGATGTTGCTGTTTCCAGCGTCCAGAGCTAGGAGCATGGCCGCACGCCTCCTGCGATGATCACATTTTCGCTGCCATCATCACTGCGCAGAATCAGGAACCCGGACGGGTTCAAACCGGCGGTGGTGCCGCGCACGATCGAGTCTCCTAAGTCCACGTCCACGCGGCGGCCGTGTACGAAGCTGGAGGCGAGGGAAAACATTCTCAGGATCGGCTCGCGACCTTCTTTTTCGAGCAGGTTGCAAAAGCTGTCTACGCTCGGCGCCAGTTCGACCAGCAATCGCTCGCGGGAATGAGTCCGCCCGCTGGCCATGCGCAGCGACGTCGCGAACGGACGCAACTCCGGCGGAAGCTCGGCATGATTCACGTTGATGCCGATGCCCGCGATGATCGCCGCGCCCTCCAGTTGCGTCAAAATTCCGCCGCATTTCTTGGAATGAATCAGGACGTCGTTGGGCCAGCGGATATCGCACGCCAGATCGGTGGCCTTCTGGAGGGCTTCTACCGCGGCTAGTCCGAGCGCCAGCGTTACCAGCGGCACACTGTTGGGCGCAAATGCGCGCCGCAAAACGATGGAGACGTAGAGGCCTGAGCCAGCCTCGGAATGCCACGTCCGCCCGTGGCGCCCCTGCCCTGCGGTCTGCTCCTCGGCGCCCACTACCGTGCCGGAGGCGCAGCCGGCAGCGGCCAGACGGCTGGCCTCAAGCATGGTGGAATCGAGGGACACATGCCAGTCGATCCGCCGGTCCGGCAATCGCGCGCGCACCCATTCCAGATCGAACGGCATCGTTATTCCAGCTCCAGACGGCAATGGATGTCGATGGCTCGCGCCGAGTGCGTTATTGCGCCAGCGGAAATAAAGTCCGCACCGGTCTCGGCATAGGCGCGCACGGTCCCGAGCGTGACGCCGCCGGACAGTTCCACGGTGGCGCGGCCTGCGATCTCCCGAATCCATTCCTTAGCCTCCGCAGGAGTTACATTGTCCAGCAGCAGGGCCTTGGCGCCACAGGCCAAGGCCTCGTCGAGCTCCGCGCGTGTCCTGACTTCGATTTCAACCGGCACGTGGGCGTTCCTGGTTGCGTTCAGGGCCGCGCGCACTCCACCCGCGGCCGCAATGTGATTGTTCTTGATCAGTATCGCATCGAAGAGGCCCATGCGATGATTGGTCGCGCCGCCGGCGCGAGCCGCCATTTTTTCCAGCTCTCGCAAGCACGGAGTGGTTTTGCGCGTGTCCAGAATACGGCACTTGGTGCCGGCGACCGCGTCCACGAATTTGCGCGCCAGCGTGGCGACGCCGCTCAGGTGCTGCAGAAAGTTGAGAGCCACGCGCTCGCGCGTGAGCAGCAGCCGCGCTGTGCCGCGAACCACCGCGATCTCATCGCCCGCTTTGGCGAGCGTGCCGCCGGGAACGTTCCGCTCGATCTCCGGGTACAGCAGCGGCAGCAATTCGACGCCCGCGATCACCGCCGGCTCGCGCACAATGAACCGCGCCCGCGCGCGCCGGTCCGCGGCCACGCACAGGTTGGTGGTGACGTCGCCCGTGCCGACGTCCTCGGTGAGCGCGCGCTCCACAATCTCCGACGCGTTCATCGCACCGTGTTCAACGTAGCGCGGCTCTTGTCGAGCTGTGCGGCTTGTTCCGCACGTTTGGCCCGCAACGAATCGACCACGTGGGCGGGAGCGCTGTTCAAAAACTTCTCACTGGCTAATTGGCGATCCTTGTCAGCGATCGCCTTCTCCAACTGCTCGATTTCTTTGACCAGGCGCGCGCGCTGAATGTCGTGGTCGACTTCCGGAAGGCGGAGCACCAGGTCAAACTCGGGCGTGGAGCGCACCGCGCCGGTGAGATCGGGGGCCGCGCCGGTACGCACGTCCAGCTTCACGGCCGCCAGCTTTTCAATCACGTCCAGATCCACGCTCTTCGAACCGTTCCGGCAGTACAGCACGCCTTCCAGCAAAAGCTTCTTGTCGATGCCATGGTCCGCGCGCAATTTCCGCGCCGCGGTGATCATCTCTTGCAGCAGCGCCATCTCGCGTTCCGCGGCTTCGTCTGTCGCGCCGGCTTGTGGATAGGCGGCCAGCGCAATGGACGTCTCCTGGCCAAACCGATGCCACAGCTCCTCGGTGATAAAAGGCATTACCGGATGCTGCAGGCGCAGGTACTCGCTGAAGACCCCCAGCAGATTGCGCCAGTCGTTGGTCAGGCCCGATCCCGGCGCCAGGCGCAGCTTCTTAATCTCCAGATACCAGTCGCAGAAGTCGTGCCAGAAGAATTGCCACAGCTCCTCGGCCACCTCGTGGTAGCGATGCTGCTCCAGCGCGCGATTGACGGATGCAGTAGTGCGGCTGAGCCGGCTGAAAATCCAGCGGTCCTCCAGCATTTCCGGCGTCCCGGGTTCCGGAAGCGAGGGCGCGATGCCGGCCGTGTCCATATTGAGCAGGATCAACCGGGCGGCGTTCCACATTTTATTGCCGAACTGGCGCGCCGCCATCATCCGCTCTTCTGAATAGGTGATGTCGGTTCCGGGCGCTGCGGCACCCATTAGCGCCAGGCGCACGGCGTCGGTTCCGTACCGCTCGTTGATGTCGAGCGGATCGACCACGTTGCCCTTGGTCTTGGTCATCTTCCTGCGCTGCGGATCGCGCACCAGCGTATGCAGATGGACCTGGCGGAACGGAACGTCGCCGGTCAGCTCGAGGCCCATCATCATCATTCGCGCCGCCCAGAAGAACAGGATGTCGTAGCCGGTGATCAGCAGGGAGGTGGGATAGTAGGTGCGCAGATCTTCGGTGTTGTCCGGCCAGCCCAGCGTGGAGAATGGCCACAGGCCGGAACTGAACCAGGTGTCGAGCACGTCGGGGTCCTGTTCGAGACGCGCCGATCCGCAATGTTTGCATGCCGCGGGAGCTTCGCGCGCCACCGTGATTTCGCGGCACGCGGCGCAATGCCAGGCGGGGATGCGATGCCCCCACCAGAGCTGGCGCGAGATGCACCAATCGCGGATATTTTCCATCCAATTGAAGAAGGTCTTGTTCCAATTGTCGGGGACGAAGACGATGCGACCGCTGTTAACGGCGTCCAGGACCTTGGCGGCCAGCGGCTTCGTCTTCACGAACCACTGGGTTGACACCAGCGGCTCGACCACGGTGCCGCAGCGATCGCACTTGCTGATGGCTAAGGTGTAGGGCTCGATCTTTTCGAGCAAACCCAGTTTTTCCAGATCGGCCACCACGCGTTTGCGCGCCGCGAAGCGGTCGAGCCCGGCGTAGGGTCCGGCTTCAGCTGTCATGCGCGCGTCTTCGCCGATCACTTTCACGTGCGGCAGATTGTGGCGCTTGCCCGCTTCCAGATCGTTCGGGTCGTGGGCGGGAGTCACCTTCACCACGCCCGTGCCGAATTGAGGATCGGCGATCTCGTCGAAGACGATCGGAATCTCGCGGTTCATGAGCGGCAGGATGGCGGTGGTTCCGGCCAAGTCGCTGTAGCGCGGATCGTTTGGATTGACGGCTACGGCGGTGTCGCCCAACATCGTCTCAGGACGCGTGGTTGCGACCACCAGATGACGCGATCCGTCCTTGAGCGGATAACGGATGTGCCACAGCGAGGCCTGGGTATCTTCGTGTTTCACTTCCAGGTCGGACAGGGCGGTTTGGCAGCCGGGGCACCAGTTCACCATGTAAGTGCCGCGATAGATCAAGCCTCGCTCGTGCAGGCGTACGAAGGCTTCGAGCACGGCGCGGGACAGCTCAGGGCTCAGCGTGAAGCGCTCGCGGCTCCAGTCGCAACTTTCGCCGATCCGCTTCATCTGCTCGGTGATGCGGTGGCCGTACTTCTCCTTCCACACCCAGACGCGCCGCTCGAACTCTTCGCGACCGATCTGCTGCCGTGTGAGACCCTCGGAGGCGAGGCTGCGCTCGACCACCATTTGCGTGGCGATGCCGGCGTGATCCACGCCCGGCAAAAACAGGGTGTTGTAGCCGCACATGCGCCGCCAGCGGATGGCGGTGTCGATGAGCGAGTGTTCGAGCATGTGCCCGAGGTGCATGGATCCGGTGACATTGGGCGGGGGAATGGCGAGGGAAAACGTACGGTCGGGCGCCTTGGGGTCGGCGTGGAAGAT
>DASQHQ010000076.1:0-26473 GCA_035632015.1 Bryobacteraceae bacterium | reverse complement strand
GACCTACACCGTCATGCACGGCAAAGCAGGTCCTGAATACAGCGTCATCATCGGGCGGCTGGCCGGGAACGGGCGGCGCTTCATCGCCAACACATCCAACGAGGCCGCCGTGCTTTGCGACCTTCGGGAACGCGAGAGTCTTGGCCGCGCCGGTTGGGTTCGCGGCGAAAACGGCAGGAATCTGTTCGTGCCCGACGCTACCAACTGACGGTGTCGATGCTGTCCACTTTCAGATGGCCGCCTTCCACCTTGCCGTTGAGCTTTACCTTGTGACCCAGGTGCGGCATCACTTTATCCAGCGAGGCGGCGTCGATCTTGACCACCTTGTTGTCCTCGGTCAGAAAGATCGCCTCCGAGCCGTCCTTCACGCACATCTTCGCGCAGGACTCGAAGACCTTCGGATGAATCCAACCCGAAGCCGTCGCGGCCTTGGCATGTTCCGCCGCGCACTTGGTATCGGAGATGTAGCCCGTCATTTCGGCGGCCAGCGCCGCAGTACAAGCGACAGTGAAAAGAACAAGAACAGCGATCAGTTTCTGCACTCGAAGAGCCTCCTCAGAAAAAGTGGTCGAACATTTCCACGGTAGCGCGGGAAAGCCGCGGCCTGCAAATATGCCAAAGCCCTCAGCGGCTGCAAGCTCGAGTGGCGGTCAAGACCGGTCAGTGCAGCACGGTGATCGGAACCCAGGCGTCCGTGTTTTCCCAGAGCAGCGAAAGCGTCCCTTTGGCGCCTCCCGTGGATGCCACTTCGATCCTGAAAGTTTCCACCGGCGACGGCAGTGTCTTGAGATTCATCTTGACCCGCGCGAAATCCTGGCTCTGATCGTAGTTCAAATGGAACTGCCCGGTCTGCTTATTGATGATCAGCAGCCATTGCTTTTCGTTCGGAAGCGTCCAGATGCTATAGCTCCCCTTGGGAAGTTTCAGCCCATTTACTTCGAGGTCCCTTTCGGTGGTGATTTTGGTGGCCCAGTTGGCGCCCGTGCACCACACCTCGCCGTATGGCACCAGGCCTCCCATGACCTTGCGCCCGTGCATCGACGGCGCGTAATACTCGATCGTGATATGATCGCCGTCGATCACAGCAGAGGCACTGGCGGGAGGACTGGTGTAGCGCTGAGCTGGTGCGCTCGCGGCCAACGCCAGCGTTGCGAAGCCAGCCAGGACTGACGTGCTAAGTCGGGTCATACGACTCTCCACAAACCATACTACAACCACTTCCAGTCAGATTGGCCATCTGCCACTCGCACTCCCGGCCCGCAGGAACACCACGGCCTCTCAGCCGTGATAACATTCCCTACGTCCGCATCGGTGCCGGCTCCTTTTGATACCAGCCTGAGCGGATCTCAAAAACAGATCGTCGGGTGGTCTCCATGAGCGCTCTCCAAGATTTTCCTCGCATCACACCGTTTCTCTGGTTCGACGCGAACGCCGAAGAGGCGGTCGCCTTCTATCTCAGCGTGTTCAAGAACTCGCGCCGCCTTGACGAGCTGCGCACTGCCGACAACACCCGCGGGCCGGCGGGCAGCATCCTCACCATTGCTTTCGAGCTCGACGGCCAGAAGTTCACCGCGATCAATGGCGGGCCGGTGTTTAAGTTCACCGAAGCAGTCTCGTTCGTGGTGCGATGCGACTCGCAGCAGGAAGTCGATTACTATTGGTCCAAGCTCTCCGCCGGGGGCGCCGAAGTTCAGTGCGGCTGGCTCAAGGATAAGTTCGGTCTTTCCTGGCAAATCGTGCCCGCGCGGCTGCCCGATCTCATCAAACACCCGAAAGCCATGCAGGCCATGCTTCAGATGACGAAGCTCGACATCGCGGAGTTGGAACGCGCTGCGCAATCGTGACGGCTCTCGCCGTAAGTGAGATCGGCGCGCCAACGCTCGGGTGACTGATCGCGACCGTGCCCGAGCGGGGATCTTCCAGCGCAACGTGGGCCATCGAGGCTAGCGCCGACAGCAGCCAATTGCCCGTTACCTTATCTGTGTCTCCCTCAATCCAGCTCTGCCGCTGACTTGGCGCCTTGACTGCGCAACCATTCGACCACCCGGTCGGCACTCACCCTACGGGCCGCGTCCACAGGTGTCATTTTTTCCCATGGCGGTATCCAATTTAAGTCGGCTCCCCTGTTGCGGAGATATTCTGCCGTGGCGCGCTGTCCGCCATGGCAGGCGCTCCAGAAGGCGTGGTTGACCTCATCAGGCGTGGGCGCGGCTCCGCTAGAAAATCGCTCTTCGACGCGCTCTAACAAACCCAGTGCCGCCATGTGCCAGAGTTTCGTCCTGGCTCCGCGCGCGACTAGCCGCTGTGCTGCTTTCCACTGTCTGAACGCCACCGCGTCGTCAAGCGGTGTGCCGCCACCGATGACGCCACCGGGAGCCTCGATGTCAGCGCCTCTATCCAAGAGCGCGTCAATCACTTCCACGTCGTCGTTACTCGCAGCCCAGTGGAGCGGAGTCTCGGTGTGCCGCCCTCTAAACCGGGCGTTGACATCAACACCAGCCTCGACCAGAAGGTCCACCATAACGGCACCGTTGGGGACGTGACCGGGCCAGTCGGTGACCACATGCAACAGCGACCGCGACTCGCCCTCACCACCCCCGACGTTGCCACCCAGCGTCGCGGTAGCCAGCTTAGTATCCTTACGTAGCAGGCGTTTCAGCGCGTCAATGTCGCCGCTGCGGATAGTTTCAAAGACTTGGATGTCTTTCACAAACTTTGGCCAACTCTCAAAACCGTGTTCACGGGCAATGACCAATTGAGCATCGGCTAGCGCGAGTCCGGTCTTCAGCCGCGGATGGTGTTTCTGGATGCGCTGCACGGCATCTGGATCGGCTGACTTGTAGGCTTTGAGCAGGTTCTTCGCCTGTTTCTTATATTGCTCCAGGCTAGGGCGGGATGGGAGGCGTCTGGGATGCATGCGAAACTCCTTTCACGTTTGCGCCTGGAGTCCGCCCGAATCAGGCTGAAAGAAGGTTCGTAGCCTAAGAACGTTTCAAATTGAGGTGGGCATAGCCCTTTCCGCGGACTGGATGCGCCCTGTCGCGCGAAACCAACATACCACGGATTTCGCAGCAGTTCGGAGCCGCCTGTCCGTATTGGCCGGCAAACTGTTGCTGTGCTTTGAGCGAGCTTGTCGAAGGATTGAAAACTCGCCGCAACGGACCACTCGCGATTCCTGGCAGATCCTGCCCGAAAGCCATGCCGGCCATGCTCCAGAGGAAGAAGCTCGCCATCGCAGAGCTGGAACACGCTGCGCAATCGTGACGGCTTGCGCCATAAAGCACACCATCCGAATGCGGATCATGGAATCGTGCCAATAGCGCCTGGATCACGGGCAGAACCGGTTCCATTGCGTTTTCATGCCGGCAGTTCTTGGGTGATCAGACTGCCCGACGGACCTATTTGTTGTGATAGGTACTCAGCATCCACGGTCTGCGGCATCGTAATCGGGGCATCTGTCCGTCTGCGCCCAGTTCGCACCGCCGCTCTTCCAGTTCGCCATAAGGAATCTCTTCTCCATGCAACTTTCGATCCTTGGCATAAACGCTCAACTCCGCGGCCGTATCGCAAAAAATCTCGAAATCAAAGCGAATGCTCTTCTCGAAAGCAAACCATTCGCGGGATACAGCATGCTGCATCGCGGCATCTGCTGCCGCCACGTCGTCTGGCGCGCTATACGACGCAACTTCCTTGGTCCAAATCGTCCGAGCGGCGGCGATCACTTCCACCACGATCGGAGCCACAACAGGACGGACGTCAATGAGAACGCCGCGCCCTGCCAGAACTCGCCGCGCTTCCCGCAGGGCATCGACCATGCCCTCCCGTGCCACTCATCACAACGACGATGCCAGCAATACAATCTCGAACCGGTCAGCAGAAAACGGCAAAGCCGTCGCGCTGGCGCATAGGAACTGCACTGGCCCGCGGATCTCCATTCGCGGAGTAACCACCGCCGACCTGATGCCCAGTTCTGTCGTGTCTATCCCTATCACTGACCTGGCTTGGGATGCGTACTGAAACGTCAACCGCCCGTCCCCAGCGCCGACTTCCAGAATTCGCCTATCTCGCAAATCAGCCGCTTGGAGAATTGCCTTGGGCATGACGCGAGCCGGATCGACTTCAGTTGCCATGACAGCCCATAGTAGAACACGCTTCTGCCGGAGAGAAGGCCGGCAGCGAACTTCTTATCGTCAACCAATACCGCGCTAACGCAGCGGAATAGCTACCATTAAATGACCGATCTCGCGGCGGGCACGTCTTTTTGCCCACACCTCCACCGCATGGGTGCCCCGCCCGCAGAAATCTGATACGATCACTCCGGTGGTGGTAACGGATGACGATCCGGCGAATCGCGGACCGCAGCCTTTGCCATCGGGTCGGAAGGACGAAAGGAGAGAGCATGAGCACCAAAAGGGAATCACGACGGTCATTCCTACTTGCTTCCGTAACGGGTGTGAACGCCGCGTGGGTCGCGGCCAACTACCCAGGCATTCTCGCTGCCCAGGAACACGTGCGTCTGGCGGCAAAAGCGGGCGCTCTGCCGCCGCTCACCTTCTTCAACGACGCCCAGGCCGCCGAAATCGAGGCCATGGCAGCCCAGATCATCCCCACCGACGAAAGTCCCGGCGCGCGCGAGGCCCACTGCCTCTATTTCATCGACCGGGCTCTCTCCGGTTTCGCTAAGAGCAGCCAGCCCGTCTACACTCAGGGTCTGCAGGATCTGCAGTCGAAGACGAAAGAACTCTACCCGGACGCCGGGAAATTTTCGGCGCTGACTTCCGAGCAGCAGATCAAAGTGCTCACCGCAATCGAGAAGACGCCGTTCTTTAGGACGGTCCGCACTCACACGGTCATCGGATTCTTTTCTCGCCCGGTGCACGGCGGGAATTACGACAAAATTGGCTTTAAGCTGATCGGCTATGACGATTCGCTGAACCATAAGCCGCCATTCGGCTACTACGACGCGCTGCCCCAACCGCCGCGCCGGTCGTGAAAGGAGAACGACGATGAAACAATATCCGACATCCACCGAAGTCGACTTCGTAATCATCGGATCGGGAGCCGCCGGAGGCATCATGGCCAAGCAGTTGTCCGTGGCCGGCTTCTCGGTCGTGGTTCTGGAGCAGGGCGGTTGGGGCAAGTACGGCCGCGAGCACGAATACAACAAGGATGAGTGGCTGCAGCGCAATCTGAGCGACGAAGATCGTTTGATGAGCGACCCCGCCCGGCAACCCAACACGTTCCGCCCGAACGACCAAGTCAAAGCCGTTCGCGGCAATCACAGTTACGGCTGCGTGGTTGGGGGCGGCACGGTCACCTACGGTGGCAGCATGTGGCGTCATCTGCCCTATGAGTTCCACGAAGCCTCCTACGATCCCACCATCCCCTCCGGCACCGCCATGGCGGACTGGCCCGTCACCTACGAGGAGCTGGAACCTTACTATACGCAGGCCGAGTGGGAAATGGGCATCTCCGGCCAGCGCGTGAATTCGCCGTTCTTCGCTCCGATGTCGAAAGAATATCCCGTACCGCCGGTTCCCCTCAAGAGTTCAGGCGCGCTCTTCCATGTCGCGGCCGCCAAACTGGGCTTGACGGTCGTTCCCGGGCCGCTGGCCATCATCACCAAGCCTTACATGGGGCGTGCCGCGTGCGTCAACTGCGGGATCTGTTCGGGCTACGGTTGCCAGGTCCGCGCGCGATCCAGCTCCGCGGTTACCGTGCTGCCGATTGCCGAGAAAACCGGCCGCTGCGAAATTCGCGTGAAGAGCTACGTGCGGGAGATCTCGGTGGACGCGAGCGGCCGGGTGACCAGTGTCGTCTACTTCGATGCCCAGAATCGCGAGATACGCCAAAAGGCGAAAGCGGTCATTCTGTCCGCCAACGCATCGGAGTCGGCCCGCCTGCTGCTGATGTCGAAATCGGCCCGTTTCCCGAATGGGTTGGCGAACTCCAGCGGCATGGTCGGAAGGCACGTGATGTTCGGCAATACGGTGAACGTCCACGCGCTCTTCGAGCATCCGCTGAACGAGTACAAGGGCGTCATTTCGGGCGCGGGCATTGTGGACTACGTGCCATCGGACGCGAAGCGCGGATTCTATGGCGGCGGCCGGATGACCTCCCGCGGTTACCAGACCCCCTTCGAGCTCGGCCTGAACGGGCTGTCGCCGGAGGCTCCGAGTTGGGGCGCCGGATATAAGAAGGCCCTCCGCGAAGAGGCCAACCACAGGATGACGATCACTTCTTTCGTCACGCAACTGCCACTCGAGACGAACCGCGTCGATCTGGACCCCGATGTGAAGGACGCCTGGGGTCTGCCGGCCATGCGCATCACCTTCTCGGGCCACCCCGACGACAGGAAAAACATGGAGTTCTTCCGGCAGAAGTCCGTCGAGATTCTGGAGGCCGCCGGAGCGAAGAAGGTCTGGGCGCCTCCGGTCAACGAGTCCCACAGCGGCGCGCACAACCGCGGCACGTGCCGGATGGGGAACGACCCCAAGGCGTCGGTGGTCGACAAGTATCACAAGGCCCACGATGTGCCCAACCTGTACATCGTGGACGGCAGCAATTTTGTCACGGGGGGCCGCAATCACCCCACCATGACCATCGAGGCGCTGGCGTTCCGCGCGGCCGACCATCTCGTTCGCACCGCAAAGGACGGCATGCGCCGAACATGATTCGTTAGTATTAACGGCCCCTTGGGGCGCCTCCGTCCGGCTCGGCAGGGCGGAAGAGCAAATTCGGCGCGGCGTAGTTGCCTTCGTGGCAGGCGTATTCGTAAATCGGCCCGCGTGCCCGCTGCATCGTCAGTTCGCCCTTCCAGGGCCGCGTGAAAGCGGTGGAGTCGTCGACTTCGAACCGGTACAGAATCGTGTCCGCGTCGAGCAGGCTGAACCGCTCCACCACGTGAAGATTTCTGTCCCACCCGAACATCCCGCCAGCGTCCCCGTAGAAGCCGCCGGCGTCGTTAAGGTTCGTCGTGTCCACCACCAGCGTGCTGCCTTCCCAATGCCCGACAGAATCGCCCATCCAGAGCCTTATATTTGACGGAAGGTGAGGGCGGCCATTGAGCGGAATGCTTCTCGTATCGTGGATCATTTCCACGTTGATCATCAAATCGTCTTGCGTCTGGATGATTTGGTAATTGCTGTTGTAGGAGTACGGAAGCATGGGCGGCCCGGCGGTAAGAAAAATAAGGCATTGATCCTGAAGACCCAGATCCTCCACGCCGCCGGGATTTCGAAGCAGTTCCGCGCGACGACCCTTTACGGCGGCAGCCGTGGGCGTGAGGGCGGGGATCCGGCCATCGCGAGGATCGGTGATGATGGAAGTCCGGAGCGTCTTCACTACATGGGCGCCGAACTCGCGGAAGGCTGTGTTGTAAGTGCCGACGCTTTTGGATGCAGCCGCGGGCGAAGGCTCCTGATTTTGGTCCGCCACGTCGCGTTCCCACTGCGCCGCTTCCTGGGGTGTGAAGAACTCTTTGCCCTTCAGGCGGGCGGGGCGCTCGAGAGGAGTGGCCGTGGCGGAGTTCCAGATGCCCCCAAAGTCAGGATGCCCGCCGGCAGCCGGGACCGGCGCCTGCGCGGCAATTGGCCGCACTAACGAAACCAACGCCAGAACCAGGATCCATCTTCCTTGAGTCATAGCCTTCTAGAGTGCATCACGCACCTTCGCGCTGATCGCGCGCTGTCTAGACTTCGTTCCTGCTGATTCGGCCGATAGCGGAGACGATCGAATCAGCGCCGAGTCCCAGGCCCGGTTGCAGATTCGCGAGACTGCGCTGGATCGCTTCAATTTACTACACGCTGGGCTTGGCTGAAGCCTGCCTAAGCAGGAAGCCGCTGACGTTTGCGGCTTCGGGGCTCATGGCTTCAACCAATTCTAATCTGCCCGCCAGCTTGCCGCACCGGGAGATTCAATGGTTCAGCAGAATCGGGACTTGCTTCGAGCGGCCCAGGTTGCGATCGGCCGTGACCAGGGTCAGACCGTGGACGAGCGGGGTCGCCACCAGTAACCGATCGCCTGGATCGCGATGGGGAAGGCCAATCGAGCGCGTCGCCGATGCGATCTCATGCGTTAAAGGCGCCTCGCGAAGTGGAGCCACTGTAAGCGCGTTTTGTATCCAGGCTTCCGGTCCACCATCGAGTTTCAAACGCCCTCTCTCACAGAGTAAAACGATCTCCCAGGTGCTGATGGGCGATATCCGAAGTTCATTTCGTGGATCGTTGATCGCCCGGGTCACGCGGTGCGATAGGCGTTCCGGGTTCAATTGACTACGCACCCAAATGTGCGTGTCTAGCAGAAGCTTCATTTCCGGCCAGCATCCCACTCGTCTTCGCTGGAGATCGGAGACTCGATATCTCCAATGATTTCCCCGGTCCCCGCCATCGCTCCTAACCAATTGGAGCGCCGCTTCGGTTCCGAAGGAGGCACGACTTCCGCCAGGGGCACGCCGAACCGCGTCACCAGCACCGGCTTGCGCGTCTTGCGAACGCGCTCCAGCACCGCGAGACACGTGGCTTTGAACTTGGAAACGGCGATTTGCTCCATGTCATCCCCCGGCGCCACTGTACCATGGTCAAAGACCATGGTCGATTGATTCGCTCGGGGTCACTTACCCGCCGGCGCGCGGCGGCGCAGCTCGTCGAAGAAGTTGAGCAGAAACGTCAGGTGCGTGGGCGGCTTCTCGCCGCTCGCCTGCTCGTCCGCCAGTAGCGCCGCGAGGCGCTTGCCGTCGGGCGCCAGATCATAGTTGGAGTTGGGGCCAATACTCCGCAGGCGAGTCTCCGTCCAGATCCGAGGCGTCCCCGCCGCGAACGAGTCGCCCTTGGCAGTGTAGTTTGCGGCCATCACGCGCTGGTCCAGGGTTTGGAAAAGTAATTCACGTCCGTCGCGGGACCACAGCGGAAAGTTGCCTCCGCCGGTCGAAATCTGCCATCGTCCGCCCGGCCCAGGGAACGGCCGCACGTACACTTCAAAGGTTCCCGACTCATCTGACTGATACGCCAGCCATCGCCCGTCGGGCGAGAACGCCGGGTTTATCTCAACGAACGGCGTTCCGAGGAACAATTCAGGTTTGCCGAGACGTGGGTGCGCGGGATCACCTTCGAGAAGTGCGGTAAAGAGGTCCCGGGTACCATTTCCGTTCTGTTGAAACGCCAGTCGCTTTCCGTCCGGCGAAAACGAATACGGAATCTCTAGGAGCTTGCCGTCGGTCAGACGCTGCGCTTCGCCCGCGCCGTCCGAGCGGATCCAGTACAAGCCGGGGGCAGCCGGGTTGGTGGATCGGAACACGATGTTCTTCCCGTCGGGCGTCCAAACCGGCCAGCGACTCTCGCCTTTGAGGAAACTTAGCCGCGAGGGAGTGTCCCGGTCCAGATCCTTCACCCAGACATCCTCACCCGAACCGCTCTGCATCGAAAACGCCAGCCGCTTGCCGTCGGGCGAGAAGCGCGGCGTGAAGTAAGCGCCAAGCGGCGAGTGCAGCGGCTGCGTCTTACCCGAGCCGTCCAACCAAGAGATCGACCAGCCAGTCAGTGATCCCTTTCCGGAGAGGTAGACGAACGTTCCGTTTTGTGCGAACGTAAAATCCCCGCCCGCTGCTGCGGTGCTGCTGACATCCTCCAGAATGGGAACCGGCGAGCCGGTGGGTGCCAGGCGGCCGGAGTCAAAGGGCACCGCGAACAGAGTGTTCTGGTGCAGGTAAATCAGGTGCCCCGCCCCGGTTGATGTGGCCAGATAGCGGGGCGAAAATCCTCCCCGCGCCACCGTTTTCCGTTGGCCGGTCTTGAGCAAGATCACATCTACGTTCGCGTTGTCGTAGTTACCTCTCTGGGTAGACGCTGTGAATAGAACCGCCTGGCTGCCCGGCAGAACCTGCGGCCAGCGGTGGGTAACCTCGCCGGAGTTCAACTTGGTCACCGCCACGGGCGTACCGCCGGCGGAAGGGACCCGCGAGAGGCCGCCGGTCGGGCTCAGCGCCGCGATGATGTTGCCGTCGTCGCCCCAGCTTGCGCCACCCGCGCCCAGCGCGTCGCACAGCGTGACCGCTGCGCCGCCTTCCACCGAAATCTTCTTGAGCTTGCCCTCGGCGAAGAACCCGATCCATTCGCGGTCTGGAGAAAAGAACGGGGAAGAGGCGTCCTCGGTACCCGACAGCGGCGTGGGCTGGCTCTGATTCAGCAGGCGCGTGTAGAGGCGTATCTTGCCGTCCGCGCCGCGCAGCGTGAGAGCCAGTCGCGCGCCGTCGGGTGAAAGAGCGAGCATGTTGCCACCAACGGTGCCGGCCCGAGTCAAGGGCGTGTCGGGTGCGATCTCGGCGTTCAGGCGAATCAGCGGTCGCAGAGGCGCCGGCCGCGTCGCGTTATAGAGCAGGACGGCGGAGACGATGAACGCAAGTGTCGACACGCCCGCTGCAATCCACGGCAATCTTCCGGGCCGCGACGCTGATGGAGCCATCACCGTCGGATCGTCCAGCAGAAATGCCGCCTCTCCGATGTCGCGCAGGCGTTTCTTCGGGTCCTTCTCCAGGCATCGCGAGAGCAGCTTCCGCGCCTTGGGCGGAACCTTGCTGAGGTCCGGCTGATCGCGTAGAACCGACACCAGAGTTTCGGAAACGTCCTCACCGTGGAATGCGCGCTCTCCGGTGAGCAACTCGTACAGCACCACACCGAAAGACCAAATGTCCGCGCGCTTGTCCACGCTCTTGCCCTTGGCTTGCTCGGGCGGCATGTACGCCGCGGTGCCGAGAATGACTCCGACCTCAGTGGCCGCGATGGTGAGCGTGGGCGAATTCTCCCCGCTGGTTTGTGGCTGCCGCTGGCTGGTGAATGCCTTCGCCAACCCGAAGTCGAGCAGCTTTACGTCGCCGTCCGGCGTGACTTTGATGTTAGCCGGCTTGAGATCGCGGTGGATGATGCCCTTGTCGTGCGCGTATTCCAATGCGGCCACGATTTGCGACGCGATCTTCCAGGCGTCGCCGAACGGCATCGGCCCCTTGGGCGCCTCGCCTTCCACCAGCTCCATGGCCAACGCGCGGTCTTCGACGCCGTAGATCTGGGCGATGTTGGGGTGGTTCAGCGAAGCCAGTACTTCGGCCTCGCGCTGGAATCGGGCCATGCGCTCGGGATCGCTGGCGAAGGAATCCGGCAAAACCTTGAGTGCAACGTCGCGCTTCAACTTGGTATCGCGAGCGCGATACACCTCGCCCATGCCGCCCGCGCCGATGGCCGCCAGGATCTCGTAGTGACCGAGTTTGTCGCCCGCAGAAAGCGCCATCTGTGCGATTCAGCCTAGTCTACTCGATCCGGAGCGCCCAAGTCCTGGATGACGGCGCATCCGCAAACTGGACCGCTGACAATGGTGAACAAGCATTGCCCGCCCCTTGGTACTGCGCTAAAGCTTCGGCGAATGATTTCGGCGTCAACCAACATTTAGCGCACCACCCGCCCCTTGACCTCCGAATGAAGAGGGCAGTAACATTCATAGCGTGCATACTCGTGCGCAAAAGGAGCCGGAAATGAGCTTGCGATCCTTTGGTCTGGTTGTTTGTGTTACAGCATTTGCAGCATTTGCCCAGGCGCAGCAGTATAAGGCGCCTTTGGCTTCGGATGGGCATCCGGATTTGCAGGGGTTCTGGGCCAACAACAATGCCACACCGCTCGAACGCCCGCAGGAACTGGCCAATCATCCGGTCCTGACCGATGCGGAAGTGAAGGCGATGCGCGCCAAAGCCGAGGAGATGTTCGTCAGCGGCAAGAATGATGCCGTGTTTGGCGATCTGATGTTTCGGACGGTTTGGGCCAATGTGAAGGGCTTGAAGGCCGGCTTCACCAGCGTCGACGGCGAGACAGGCGATTATAGCTCGGAGTGGAACGATCACAGAGTCTGGGACAACCGGACTGCGCTGATTACGGATCCGGCGGATGGACACGTTCCCCCGATGACCGATCGGGCGAAAAAGATCCAGGAAGAGCAAAGGATAGCCCTGCAGCGTCCCGCTCGAGGTCCGGAGGACCGGTCTTTTTCAGAACGGTGTATCACTCGTGGCTCGCCACAGATTCGGGCCGGTTACCAGAGCTATTTCCAGATCGTGCAGACCCCGGCGGCGGTCATGATCATGACAGAAATGTTCCACGATGTGCGCGTCATCAAGCTCGAGGACAAGCCGCATCCGCCGGCGGCCGTCCAGGAGTGGCTGGGGGATTCGCGCGGGCGCTGGGAAGGCAACACGTTGGTAATCGACACCACCAACTACCGGCCGCGCGCTTTTCAGAATGTCTCGAGCGAGAAGCTCCACACCACGGAACGGATCTCGCGGCAGGATGCCGAGACGCTTCGATATGAGCTTACCGTGAACGATCCGGACACCTGGACCAAGCCGTGGAGCCTGATGATTCCGCTGCAGCGGTCGGCGCAGCCGGTTTATGAGTATGCTTGCCATGAGGGTAATTACGGCTTAGCCGGCATACTGGCCGGCGCGCGGGCCGATGAGGCCAAAGCGTTATCGAAGTAGATACAATTGCAGACTGACATTTCCGCGCTGCGGCATGCTCGGATGTAGGTTCGGGAAATCGCGGCTCACGGTTCCGCACCAATCTGTCGCCCACTGTCCCGGTCGTCTCAAAACTCCGCGAGCGCGACGCCGGGACCATCCGGCGTAGGAAGAGTAACAGGGCGGTCACTCGATGAGGATACGCAATAGGGTACCCGCCGGTTTTCTGCTCGCAGCCGCAGCATAAGTCTTGACAAAATGTCATATTAGATATAATCTAAATATTTCATGGACGCCGAGGCGATTAAACGGTCCGTGCAAGGCAGCGGGTTGCGATGCACTCCGCAGCGCTACGCGGTGATGGCATTCTTGATGGAACACAACCAGCATCCCACGGCTGCGGAAATCTTCAAAGCCGTGAATCGCGTGGATCCGCGCTCTTCAAAGGCTACGACTTATAACAATCTGCGGGACTTGGTGCAGGCCGGTTTGGTGCGTGAAGTGGCCGTCGAGGGCCGCGCCGCGCGATTCGATGCGAAAGGCATGCGGCATCACCACTTCATCTGCGACCGCTGCGGCAACGTGGAGGACATGGAGTGGTACAACGTCCCCAGGCCTGCCTCGGGCTCCCTCGGTAAGCGGATTCTTCGCGAATGCGAACTCATTTTCCGGGGGCTCTGCACCAAGTGCGCTCCGCGGCGCGCTTCCCGGTAACCAACGCGGGCATGTCGCCACCGAACGAACGCCGCGCGCCGTCCAACGCTGCCGCGGCCCCGGCGCGAAGCGAAGGCCCGAAGGACTTCGCAATTCGCTGCGGTTTTTTTGACTAATTCGAAGGAGGATGAACACATGGCAACCGAAACCAAGTGCCCGGTATCGGGCAGCGCTCCCAGATACACCGCCGCCGGCGCCGCGACCAACGCCGACTGGTGGCCGAATCAGCTCAACCTGAAAATCCTGCACCAGCATTCCCCGCTGTCCGATCCCATGGACAAGCAGTTCAACTACGCCAAAGAATTCAAGAGCCTCGATCTCGACGCCGTCATCAAGGACCTGCATGCCTTGATGACAACCTCGCAGCCCTGGTGGCCTGCTGACTATGGCCACTATGGCCCGCTCTTCATTCGCATGGCCTGGCACAGCGCCGGCACCTACCGCATCGGCGACGGCCGCGGCGGCGCAGGCTCCGGCTCGCAACGTTTTGCGCCCCTCAACAGCTGGCCCGACAACGCCAGCCTCGATAAGGCGCGCCGCCTGCTCTGGCCCATCAAGCAGAAGTACGGCCGCAAAATCTCCTGGGCTGACCTCATGATTCTCGCCGGCAACGTCGCCTTGGAATCGATGGGCTTCAAAACCTTCGGTTTCGGCGGCGGCCGCGAGGACGTCTGGGAACCCGAAGAGGACATCTTCTGGGGCCCCGAGGGCAAGTGGCTCGGAGACGAGCGCTACACCGGCGATCGCCAGCTCGACAATCCGCTCGCCGCTGTTCAGATGGGCCTGATCTACGTGAATCCCGAAGGGCCCAATGGAAAGCCCGATCCACTCGCCGCCGCGCGCGATATCCGCGAGACGTTCGCCCGCATGGCCATGAACGACGAAGAGACAGTGGCCCTCATCGCCGGCGGCCACACCTTCGGCAAAACCCACGGCGCCGCCGAGCCGAGCAAGTATGTCGGCCCCGAACCGGAAGGCGCCCCCATCGAGCAACAGGGCCTGGGCTGGAAAAACAGCTTTGGCAACGGCAACGGCGCCCAGACCATCACCAGCGGCATCGAAGTCGTGTGGACCACCTCCCCAACCAAGTGGAGCAACAACTACCTCGAGAATCTGTACCGCTACGAGTGGGAGTTGACCAAGAGCCCCGCCGGCGCCTATCAGTGGACGCCCAAGGGCGGCGCCGGAGCAGGCACCGTTCCGGATGCTCACGATCCGTCGAAGCGGCACGCCCCGGGAATGCTCACCACGGACCTCTCCCTGAGGCTCGACCCGATCTATGCGCCCATCACCAAGCGCTTCCTCGAGCATCCTGAGGAGCTCGCCGGCGCGTTCGCCAAGGCGTGGTTCAAGCTGACGCACCGCGACATGGGCCCTATCTCGCGTTACCTTGGCCCGCTTGTTCCGAAAGAGCCGCAGTTATGGCAGGACCCGGTTCCCGCCGTGGATCATGAATTGATCGGCGAGCAGGACATCGCAGCTCTGAAGGCCAAGATCCTCAAGTCCGGATTATCCATCTCCCAACTGGTCACCACCGCCTGGGCGTCGGCCGCAACGTTCCGCGGCTCCGACAAGCGCGGCGGCGCGAACGGGGCGCGTATTCGCCTTGCGCCGCAAAAGGATTGGGAAGTGAACCAGCCCGCCGCGCTCTCGAAGACCCTGCAAACACTTGAGACCATCCAAAAAGAATTCAACACCTCGCACTCCAACAGCCCGCGCTCCAACGGAAAAACCAAGAAGGTGTCGCTCGCGGATCTGATCGTTCTCGCCGGCTGCGCCGCCGTCGAGGAAGCCGCCAGAAAGGCCGGCCACAACCTGAAGATTTCCTTCTCGCCCGGCCGCACCGATGCTTCCGACAAGCAGACCGATGTCCACTCCTTCGCCGTCCTCGAGCCCAAGGCGGACGGCTTCCGCAACTACCTCGGCAAAGCCGATCCCAGACCGGCCGAGGAGCAACTCGTGGATCGCGCGCAGTTGCTCACCCTGACTGCCCCCGAAATGACCGTTCTCATCGGCGGCATGCGCGCCTTGAATGCGAACTCCACTCAGTCCAAACACGGCGTCTTCACCAGCCGCCCCGAAACGCTGACCAACGATTACTTCGTCAACCTGCTCGACATGCATACGCAGTGGCAGCCCTCCACTGCATCGGAAGGCGTGTATGAGGGCCGCGATCGCTCCACCGGCGACCTCAAGTGGACCGCCACCCGCGTCGACCTGGTCTTCGGTTCGAACTCCCAGCTCCGCGCCATCGCGGAAGCTTATGCCTGTGACGACTCGAAGGAGAAGTTTGTGAAGGACTTCGCGGCCGCCTGGAACAAGGTCATGAACCTGGATCGCTACGACCTGGCCTGAGCTCCGTACCGTTCCCGTCGTCCGGATCGGCAAAGCGGAAGTCCGTCGCTTTTTCCGCTTTGCTGATCTGCCAGCGTTGTGCCAGTCTGACCAGCCCTGCTCCAAGCGTCCTCGTGTTAATGCTTCTGGGCGCCAATGAACGCCGCGTCTCTTTCTCCTTCAGTGCAGAAATACTCCAGGATGTCGCTGTTGGGGATCAGGATTTCCGTGAATTTTACGGTTACCGGTTTGGTCAAACCGGATGGTCAACCGTCACCTCCATGTCCATGTGGCCGAAGTCACGCCGGTGAAAGCGCTCCTGATTATGCATATCGGCCTGCTTAGCTCTGATACCGCACTCGCATAGCTGCGATAGATTTGTCGATCAGGGCCTGCAACACTTTTTGATCCACATCGGCGAGCTTCTTGATATAGAGGCAGGACTTGCCAGTGGTGTGCTTGCCAAGCTTCGCGAGCAGCGCGGGAGAGTCACCGGATGAGGTCATGAGATACAAAACGATTGCCGCCTTGCGTGGAGAAAAACCGATGAGCGGCATATCGCCCTCGCGACCGCTGTCATACCTGTAGTGGTAGCTGCCGAAGCCGATGATGGAAGGCCCCCACATCCTCGGCTTTTCGCCGGTCGCACTTTGCATCAACTTGATGAGCGCTTTGGCATCCGCGCGCTTGGCCGGGTCGGCAACGGCATCGAGAAACGCCGTCACACTTAGTTTGGTGGGCTTGGTTTTGTTGTCCGCCATGCCTCCTGCCTTCCGTCTCTTCCCAAGACTATCCTAGCTGGAGGTACAATTACCAACGTCCTTGCCAGGCCAAACGTCGGAGGTTTTGAAGATGTCGCATCGACGGCTGCTCGTCTTGTTCGCGTTTCTCTCCACGGCTGCATACGCGCAATGGTTGGACTTTCCGACCCCAGGAATCCCCCGCACGCCAGACGGCAAACCGAATCTGGCCGCGCCTGCGCCACGCACAGCCGACGGAAAGCCAGACCTCTCCGGCGTCTGGATGCACGAGATCAGCACCGTCGCGGAAATGAGGCGCCTTTACGGCGCGGCTGCCATTGACGAGCAGGTCAAAGTACAAGTGCCGGGAATGGAGATCGGTACTCAACACAAGTACTTCCTCAATATCCTGCTGGACTTCAAGCCTGGCGAATCGCCGCTGCGGCCCGAAGCCGCGGAGATCACGCGCCGGAACGCAGTCCGCCGTGACTCCGAGAACCCTTGCTCGACAGTCTTTGGCTTCCCCCTCGCCGGTCTCCTCTCCGAACCCATCAAGATTGTCCAGTCACCTCGGGTGACCGTGGTCTTGTACGAAGTCGGCAATCTGCATCGCCAGATCTTCACCGACGGCCGCGCGCTGCCCAAGGAATTCGAGCTTCCAGCTTATCTGGGTTATTCGGCAGGGCATTGGGAGCGCGACGTACTGGTGGTGGAAACCGGAGGCTTCAACGATAAGACGCCGCTAGATGCGATGGGGCACCCGCATAGCGAAGCGCTGCGCGTCACTGAACGATTCCACCGCCGCGACTTCGGACACCTGGACGTGGACACGACCCTCGACGACCCCAAGATGTACACCAAGCCTTTTACCATCAAGGTCGCCTACGATCTGCTGGCCGACGCCGACATCTTCGAAATGTACTGTAATGAAAACGAGAAGGACGCCGTCCACATGCAAAAGCGGTAGTCTGACGCAGACGCGCCGATGGTTGACACCGTAGTCTTCAACGTGGACCATGAAAGGAACGGCTCAGTTCGGTGACGGCAGCGTCTGGTTGGCAAATCATGGGCGGGTACATGGAGGAATGGGGATGAAAAAGGCTACGTTGGTTGCTGGGGCGGTTGGCCTCGGGTTGTTGTTTCACGCGACGCCCGCATCGGCGCATCACGCGTTTGCTGCTGAGTTCGACGCTAAAAAAGGCGTCTCAGTCTCCGGGACGATCACCAAAGTGGAGTGGACCAATCCGCATGCGTGGCTTTACGTCGACGCCAAGGACGAAAGCGGTAGGCTCACAAGCTGGAGCTTCGAGCTGGGCAGCCCCAACGGTCTCGTTCGTCACGGTTGGAGACGGACGTCATTGAAAGAGGGCGACCAGGTCACCATCGAGGGTTTTGCGGCTAAGGACGGCAGCAACACCGCCAACGCTCACAGCGTCATCCTGCCGGATGGACGCAAGGTCTTCGCCGGTTCGCAGGGCCCGGAAGAGGGACCTCCCAAGTAGCCAGACGACGGTCTTTCCACAAACTGCCTGGCGCCTCCGCGCGGCTGTATCTTCCCCGATCCTGCGGCGCTCAGGTCCCGGACGCGCATACGGAAACTACCCCTCGCGGACGATCCTGTCAAAAACCAGCCTCGAAGAAGTGGAAGGTTGGCCGACCACTCATTCCCTATCTGAACAACACATTTCCGATGACTTGCTTACGAGGGAGTTCCACCATTGGCGGGCGTGTGACGCTATTTTCCGGCCGGCACCTTGCGCCGCAGCTCATCGAAGAAGTTCATCAGGAACACGACGTGGTTCTGCGCCTCTTGTGCTCCCTTGGGCTCGGTGGCGGGCATCAGCGCCACGATGCGCTTGCCGTCGGGCGCGAGATCCAGGTTCTTGTTGCTGCCGGCGGTGCCCCCGATCGGCTTCTCGCACCACAACCGCGGTTTGCCGGGCACGAAGGAATCGCCCTTCACGCTATACGCCGCCGCCATGATGTGCTGGTCCGGAGACTCGAAAAACAGATCGCCCCGCAACCACATCGGATATACGCCGCCGCTATTCGAAATCTGCCACTTGCCGCCTTTGTCCGGAAACGCCCGCACATAAATCTGTCGCGTCCCTGACTCGTCGGAAGAATAGGCCAGCCATCGTCCGTCCGGAGAGAGAGCCGGGTAATGCTCGACGGCCGGCGTTTGCAGGAAAACCTCCGGCTTACCGGCCCGCAGCCCTGCTCCGTCGCTCTCGATCGGCACGGTCCACACATCAAATGAGGTTTTCAAATCCTGCTCGGCGAACGCCATCCGCTTTCCGTCTGCCGTGAAGGACCACGGCCACTGGGCACTTTTGCTCTGGGTCAAGGATTGCGGCTTGCCCGCTCCGTCCGAACGGGTCACAGACATACCTTCTCCCACGACTCGAAATGCGATGTACCGGCCGTCCGGGCTCCACACGGGACCCAGGGCCGTCCCAGTGAAGGTCAAGCGCGTCATGGTGTCGCGCTGCCAGTCGTAGATCCAGATGTCGGTGCCCGAGCCCTCGGTAACCTCCAGGGCCAGCCGCTGGCCATCCGGCGACAGGCTGGGGCGCCCGTAGACGCCCGGTTTCGCGAGCAGCGGCTGCGCCTTCCCCGCGTTATCGAGCCACGCAACCGTGAGCAATCCTGCCTCCCCACCGCCGCTTTTCCGGTACACCAAAGTTCCTGTGCGCGAGATAGAAAGTTGAGCGGTGCCGAATAGCCCACTGGAGGCGACGTCATCGAGGATCGGCAGGGCGGTCCCACGCGTTTCGAGCTTGTCCAGATCGAACGGGATCGCGAACAGCGTTGCCTTGTTGAGATAGACCAGGTAGCCTGCGCCGTTTGATGTGGCCAGATAGTGAGGAGATGTGCCGCCTCGCGAAACAGTCTTCCGATGGTGATCCGCCAGTGTCATCACCTCAATGCTGGAGGCATTGGGGTTCGGCGCCGTGTAAGCCGAAAACAGGATCGCTTTGCCTCCCGGCAGAATCTGCGGGGAAGTGAGGGCGGCTTCTCCCTTGACTACCGGCGCGATGGTCTCGGGCGCGCCTCCGCCGTCGCGAATCCGTACTAGGCCCTTCTCCCGGACGCCCAAGAAGATGTTCCCATCCTCGCCCCAGCTCGCACCGCCGCCGCCGCTGAAGTCACCGAGCGGGACCACCGCGCCGCCTTCCACGGAGATCTTGTTCAGCTTGAAGCTCCCGGTTTCGAATCCGATCCACTGACTGTCGGCCGAGAAGAACGGTGCGACACCCTCTGCCCCCGGAAGCTCCGTGGCTTTCGATTGATCGAGACGACGGGTGAATAGCTTCGCCGAGGTGCCCGCGCCCGATACGTATACCAGCCGGGTCCCATCGGGAGAGATGGCCACGCTGCTCCCAGGGATGCCGCCGTTGGTGAGAGGAAGCAAGGAAACATCCGCGCCCAGATCGACGTCCAGCCGGACCAGCGGCTTTAGTTCCGCAGGCCGCGTCGCGCGGTATGCCACGAAGCCGAGACCCGCCGCTGCAACCGCCAGCACTCCCGCCGCAGCAATCCACGGCCACCTGTGGGGCGGACCCCCTGGTCCGCGGCGGACGCCCTCGTCCGCCCCCTCCGCCAACAGCAACTCCATATCTCCGATGTCCCGCAGCCGCTTCTTCGGATCCTTCTCCAGACACCGCTCCAGCAGCCGCCGAACATGCGCGGGAACACCGCTCAGGTCCGGCTTTTCCTTCACCACCGACGCCAGAGTCTCCGTGAAATCCTCACCCTCGAACAGCCGCTTGCCCGTGACGATCTCATACAGCACCACGCCGAAGGCCCAGATGTCGGTGCGTCTGTCTACTTGCTTGCCGCGCGCCTGTTCGGGCGACATGTAAGCGGCGGTGCCCAGGATCATTCCCGCCCGCGTCATTTCCAGCGACAGCGTTGGCGACAGGGTCGGGTTCGATCCGGGAGCAGCGCTGGAGTCGTCCGCCGATTTGGCCAGACCGAAGTCGAGAATCTTCACCACGCCGGCGGGCGTGAGCTTGATGTTGGCCGGTTTCAGATCGCGATGGATGATGCCCTTCTCGTGCGCCGCTTCCAGACCCGCCGCAATCTGCCGCGCGATCCCGAGGGCTTCTTCGAGCGGCAGCGGACCCTTCAGGTCGGCGCCCTCCACCAGTTCCATCACCAGCGCGCCCTGCTCGATCCCGTAGACGGTGGCGATGTTGGGATGGTTCTGCGCGGCCAGCATCTGGGCTTCCCGCTCGAAGCGCGCCATGTACTGGGCGTCGCCGGCCAGCCCCGCGGGCAGCACCTTGATGGCGACGTCGCGGTTCAGCTTGGCATCGCGGGCGCGGTACACTTCGCCCATGCCGCCGGAGCCAAGGGAGGCGAGAATTTCGTAGGGGCCGAGCTTGTCGCCCGCGGAAAGCGGCATATGCGTCTGAACAAGTCTACCGCCGTGGGTCAGAAAGTGGGGCCAAGTCCTGGTTTACAGCGCATCCAAAAACTATCCGTCGACAGCGATCCCGTCGGCCAGCTTCCAAGCACTGCAAGGAGGCCCGAAAAACCAGGACCTGAGGATCGCCAAGCCGCGACGCGATCCACGCTCAGTTCTTCGCTTGCAGGATAAGATAAGGACATGCGTGTTCATCCTTGGCTGGGAACCGCGTTAGTGGGAGCTTGTTTGTGCGCGCAGGCCCAGTGGCTGGACAACCCGACTCCCGGGGCTCCGCGCACCCCCGATGGCAAAGTGAATATGACCGGGCCGGTTCCTCGCGTGAACGGCAAGCCCGACCTTTCAGGCGTCTGGCAGGTCCAGGCCGAGCCGCGGGGGCCGGGGTTGTTCGGATTGGGCGAATCCCCAAATTCGAAGTATTTCAGGAACATCCTGGCCGATTTCAAGCCCGGCGAGGAACCGCTCACGCCGGCGGGCCGCGAAATCCTGCGCCAGCACAGCCTGCCGGGAGTCGTTGGTCCCAGCCAGAAGTGCCTGCCGGATGGTGTGCCCCACGGCGATCTTCTGCCCGAGCCGTTCAAGATCATTCAAACTCCCGGCGAGACCCTGATCCTGTACGAAGTGGAGACCATCTTCCGCCAGATCTTCACCGACGGACGCAAGCATCCCACCGATCCGTCGCCGGCCTGGTTGGGGTATTCGATCGGCAAATGGGACGGAGACACCTTCGTGGTCGACACGATGGGATTCAACGATCTTAGCTGGCTGGACGCGCGCGGCCACGGACACAGCGAGGACATGCGCGTTCAGGAACGCTTTGAGCGGCGCGATTTCGGGCATATGGACGTCACCGTGACGATTACGGATCCCAAAACCTTCACCCGGCCGGTCACGATCAACTTCGTCGAGGAGCTTCTTCCGGACACCGACGTGTTCGAGCACATCTGTCTCGAAAACGAAAAGGACGCCGCGCACTTGCAAAAGCAGTAGGCCGACTGCTTTACCGCTCGATCGAGAAGCCTGGATGCGGAAGATTCACCATTTTTGCCAGCGCGGGCCAGCGCGAGCTTCGCCGCAAATCTTTCGCGAGCGGGAGCAGCAGAAAATAGATGACCGCGGGCTCGCGTTGTTCAATTGCCTTCCCGGCCCAGCCGGCGGCCTGTTCGATTTCCGAGCCAACCAGATGGTAGTGCACGAAACCGAGCGGCGCTCCGGGCGCCGTGCCGTCTCCCAGTGTCTCCAGCGCTGCCTCTGCGCGGCCCGTGTCACCCGTGAGCTTGCGCAGGCCGGCAATGTATCCGGCGCCTGAACGTGCCCAGGGCGCCAGAGCATAGGCCTTTTCGGCAGAAGCCAGCGCTTCTTCGATCTTCCCGAGCTGCAGTAGCGCTAGGCTCAGGTAGAAGTGACCCAGATGGTAGTTCTCGTCGAGTTCGAGAATGCGCCGGCACTCGCCGGCCGCGTCCGCATCCCTGCCGGCTATCATCCGCGCCAACGCAAGAATGGAACGGAGCTGCAAGTTAAGCGGGTCCCCCTGCACTGCGGTCTCATGCTCCTTCAGGGCGGCCTCTGGCCGGCCAGTGCAAAAAAGATAATGACCGTACCTCATACGCGCTCCGACGGGGAGTGGGCCACGGGTCATTGCCATTCCGAAGAGCCGCTCGGCCTCTTTCCAGTTGTAGTCGTAAAGCATGGATATCGCGGCCAGCCCGACCAGTGCTTCCGGCAGCATAGGATCGATCTCCAACGCCTTCTGGTATTCGGCCCGCGCCAGCGGCATGGCTTGGTGTGCCGGAAGCATGCCGTAAATCGCAGGGGACACGAAACACCCGCCCAGCACGCTGTGCGGCAGCGCATATTCCGGATCGATCGCGATGGCCTGTTCCAGGCATTCGCGGGCGCGCACCATAGACTCCGGTGTCACCTTGTTGAGATGGTATCGGGCTTTGAGGACTGCCTCGTACGCGGCAACCTTGGGTGTGTGTTGGCGCGATACCTCAGCCCTCACAGTGAGCTTCGTCGTCAGGGCCGTCGCGATCGCCCCGGCGATCTCATCTTGCAAAGCGAAGACGTCCGCCAATTCCCGATCGTAGCGGTCGGACCACAGATGCGATCCGTCGTCGGCGCTGATCAACTGTGCAGTGACCCGAATCCGGCTCCCGGAGCGCCGTACGCTGCCTTCGAGAATCGAGCGCACGCCCAGCATTTCCGCGATCTTTCGGACGTCCAGCTCTTTCCCGCGGAAGGCGAACGCGGAGGTGCGCGCAATCACTTTCAGGCCGGGAATGCGGGCCAGGACGTTGATGATCTCTTCGGCCAGGCCGTCGCTGAAGTATTCATTGTCCTCGTCGCGGCTCAAGCTGACGAACGGCAGCACCGCGATGGAGGGCGGGCGCTCCACCGAAGAGCTTTGCGCAGGGAGCGCCGTTAGCGCGCCGGAAACGGCTGCTCCGGGCCAACTCCCGCTGCCGGCGACGGCCAGCAGAGCTTCCTTCACTTCCGTCAGGGACTGGAACCGGTCGGCGGGCGATTTGCAGAGGCAGCGGGTAACAATGCTTTGCAATGCCGGCGCGGTATCGAGACGTTCCGGCTCCTTGTTCAGGACGGCGGCCAGGATGGCGATCGCGGAATCGCCCGTGAAGGCGCGGCGCCCGCTCAACATTTCGTACAGCACCGTGCCAAACGAGAAAATATCCGAGCGCGCATCCACGGGCTTGGCTTCGGCCTGCTCGGGAGACATGTAGGCGGCGGTCCCCAGGATGGTGCCTGCCTGTGTCAGACCCACGGTCGCGGTCTCGTCCGACGCAAGCCCAGGGCTCAGGAGCGCCAGCCCGAAATCCAGCAGCTTGATGCCGGACGCCGTCACCAGAATGTTGGCGGGCTTCAGATCGCGATGCGTGATGCCCTTGGCGTGCGCGGCTGAAAGCGCATCTGCGATCTGTACGGCATGGCGCAGCGCAACATCGAGCGGCAAAGGGCCGGCGAGCGGAGCGCCCTCAATAAACTCCATCACCAGGTAGTTCGGGCCGATGTCGTAAACCTGGCAGATATTCGGATGGTTCAGCGCCGCAATCGCGCGCGCCTCCCGCTCGAAGCGATCCGTAAACTGCAGCGCGGAGACCTTGACGGCCACATCGCGCCCCAGCCGCGGATCGTGCGCGCGATACACTTCACCCATTCCACCGGCCCCGATAGACGTGAGGATTTCATATGGGCCGAGTTTTGTGCCTGCAGAGATCGGCATCGGAGTGACAGAGCTAGTTTAGCCGATCAGAAAGGAGTCAGCCCCGGAATTACGGTCACCCCCCGATCCGACCCAACCAGCTTCCAAGGAAAGGTGTCACTTCTTGCCTTTCAGCCCGTCGCGCCAGGCGATTACTTCGAGTTCGCCCCGGACTGCGTCCATGACCGGGACCACGGGGTGCACCTGGAATACAAATGCAGGGAGCATGGAGCAAAACTTGTGAATCGTCAGCGGATCGTCGCACTCCACCAACATATGTCCGCCCCACTCGCCCACACGCACCACGAAAAACTCGATCTTGAAATTGGCCGGCGCCTTCCACTGGCCAAACACCTCCAGGATTCGCTTCTGCGTATTCTCATACTCTATAGGCGAACCTTGCGGGCGCTCGAACCAGCTGATCACATACTTCATCTCTTCTCCTTTGTTGCAAAAGGTCTGACCGATGACACCGCTTAAGTCTACTCCCTCGGCGACGACAAACGTTGGGTAGCCGGCGCTTCATTGAGAAGCTTTTGCCGAGTTTGGCGCCGATAGAGAGCGGCTTGGATGGATTCAATGCAGTTTAGCCGATGAAGCAGTGGATTGGTCCCGGATGAACGCTGCACCCCAATAGTATTCTTCGATCGGTGATCCCCACATACTAGTCCGGGTAGCGGCTGCGCACATTCCTCCTTCCAACTGGAGTAGAATTTCGGCGAGGTGTAGCGATGCAGGACTCAAAACGATCCAGCCGCCGGCAATTGCTTCGGATTGGCGCTACTGTCGGTGGAGGGCTGCTGGCAAAACGCGAAAGCGCCCTGGCCGGGGAGAACACACCGGGTCAACTGGGAATCCCCCTCGGCCCTTATGGGGAACGTTCGCCGTTTGAGAAAGCGGTCCGCTGGAGGCGGGACAGCAAGACGCCTGAGACCGGGTCCAGTTTCACGCCTCTGCAGGACTCCGTTGGTACCCTGACTCCCTCGTCGTTGCATTACGAGCGGCATCACGCAGGAATACCCGCCATCGATCCGGCCCGGCACCGGCTGGTGATCCACGGAATGGTGAACCGGCCGCTCTCCTTGACCGTGGCGGAGATCCGGCGCCTGCCCTCGGTGTCTCGAACGCTGGTCCTCGAATGCGGCGGCAACAGTGGATCGGAATGGGCGGCCAAGGGGGGGCCCGACGTCCAGCGAAGCTACGGCCTGGTCAGTTGTAGCGAGTGGACCGGAGTCCCGCTGTCGCTGCTGCTGTCGGAGGCCGGTGTGCAGTCCGGGGCGTCCTGGGTGATCGCCGAAGGAGCGGACGCCTGCCGGATGGAGCGCAGCATCCCGATCGCGAAAGCCATGGACAACATCCTGGTCGCGTATGGGCAAAACGGCGAAGCGCTTCGCCCCGCGCAAGGATATCCGCTGCGCCTCATAATTCCCGGCTGGGAGGGAAACGCCAATGTCAAATGGCTCCACAGTGTGAAGCTCACCGATCAGGCTTACATGGCCAGGGATGAAACCGCCAAGTACACAGAACTGATGCCGGACGGCAAAGCGTGGATGTTCGCGTTTCAGATGGAGGCCAAGTCCGTCATCACGTTCCCGTCCGGCGGGCAGACGTTGCCCGGCCCAAGTCTCTACGAGTTGACCGGCTTGGCGTGGTCCGGGCGTGGAAGGATCGAGCGCGTCGACATTACAACAGATGGAGGGCGGAGTTGGGTGAAAGCGCAGCTCCAGGAGCCACGACTCCCCATTGCGTTTACGCGCTTCCGGCTGCCCTGGCGTTTTGACGGCCGCGAAGCTGTGATCGCATCGCGCGCTGTCGACGAAAGCGGATACGTCCAGCCCACGCGCGAAGCTTTGATCGCGGCGCGTGGCACGAATTCCGTGTATCACTTTAACGGAATCAAGTTTTGGAAAGTGCAAGCCAACGGGACGGTGACCAATGTGGAGGCTTAGGTTGATGGTGCTGCTGGCGGCCGGCATCCTGACGGCGCAGTCGCCGAAGTACGGAGTAGGACGGCCGGCGACGTCCGAGGAGATCCGCAACTTAGGCGCCGCGATTGCGCCCGACGGGAGCGGCCTGCCTGAAGGCTCCGGGACGGTCGCGGCTGGCCGGGAGGTTTTCGCGGCCCGGTGTTCCAGGTGCCACGGAGAAAAGGGAGATGGAGCTGTGGGACCAGCGTTGGTGGGCGGACAAGGCACCCTCGCCACGGCGAAGCCCCTCAAGACGGTCGGCAGTTATTGGCCGTATGCGACGACGGTGTGGGATTACATCAACCGGGCCATGCCCTTCGATCAGCCAGGACTGTTGAAGCCGCCGGAAGTATACGCGGTGGTAGCGTATGTACTGAATCTCAACGGCATTATCGGGAATGATCAGGTGATGGATGCCAAGAGCCTGCCGAAGGTGAAGATGCCGAACCGCAACGGCTTCGTGGCGGACCCACGGCCGGATGTGGGAAAGCAGACGAAACGCTAGGGTGCTACCCCAGGCTTCCGGGCTTGGATCGGCGCATCCTGAAACTATCGATCGGGGTCGATCCGCAA
>DASQHQ010000075.1:0-9304 GCA_035632015.1 Bryobacteraceae bacterium | reverse complement strand
CAGCCCGTGGTAAAAACGTTCGGCAACATGTGACCTCGATTGTGTTTTGAACGTCATTCTTGCATGGGCATGGGACGCAAGAAGGACCGGGAGAAGCAGCAGGATTTGTGGGTGGCGGCGAGCGAGATCGTGACCACGCCGGGACACGTGTTTTACGAGCGGCTGAACACGGTGCTGAATGCGGAGAAGTTCGACGAGCGAGTGGAAGCCATCTGCCGGAAGTATTACAAGAGCAGCTCGGGCCGTCCGTCGGTCACGCCGGGAACGTACTTCCGGATGCTGCTGCTGGGCTACTTCGAGGGCATCGATTCAGAACGCGGCATCGCGTGGCGCGCCGCCGACAGCTTCAGCTACCGCAAGTTCCTGGGCTACGATCTGAGCGAGCAAACGCCGGATCATTCGACGGTGTCGCGGACCCGGCGGCTGTATTCGGTGGAGACGCATGGGGCGGTGATGAAGTGGGTGCTGAAGATTCTGCGCAAACATGGGCTGGCGGATGGGCAGAGCGTGTGTATCGACGCGACGACGCTGGAAGCGAATGCGGCGATGCAGAGTCTAGTGCGTCGCGACACGGGTCAGAGCTACGATGACTACCTGCGGCAGTTGGCCGAAGCCGAAGGCATCGAGAACGCGACCAAAGAGCAGTTGGCGCGGTTGGATCGCAAGCGCAAGAAGAAGGCGTCCAACGACGATTGGACCAATCCGAACGACCCTTCGGCGCGCATTACGAAGATGAAGGACGGGCGCACCAAGCTGGCGTATAAGGCCGAGCACGCAGTGGATCTGGCCTCGGGTGCGTTGCTGGCGGTGACGGTGCAACCGGCGGATCGCGGCGACACGACGAGTTACGCGGAGACGTTGGACGCCGCACAACACGAAGCACTGCAATCGCATCCGGCGGGCATCGAAGAAGTGGTGATGGACAAGGGCTATCACAGCGGCGCGGTGCTGGTGGATCTGGCAGAACGCGAGATTCGCAGCTATGTTCCCGAGCCGGAACGCGGCAAGCGGCACTGGTCTGGCAAAGCGGAAGAACAACAGCGGGTGTACGCGAACCGGCAACGGGTGCGTGGAGAGCGATCCAAGCGATTACAGAAACTGCGCGGAGAGTTATGCGAACGAAGCTTCGCGCACTGCTATGAGACCGGCGCCATGCGGCGCATGTACGTGCGCGGCGAGGACAATGTGTTCAAGCGGGTGTTGGTGCAGGCCGCGGCGTTCAACATCGGATTGCTGCTGCGCACACTCAGCAGATGGGGCAAACCGCGACAACCCCAGGCGCGATTGAATCCGCCACAAGGGCTTCCCTTCGCCGTATTCGCGGTGTTTGACGCGTGCAGCGCGGTCTGGGACGGGCTCGGACACTTCGGCTCCCAACTGTTTCCGGAACTCAGCACTACAGCAGGTTCGCGAGCCGGTCTCCAATAGAGAGGTTTCCGCCACGGGCTGCTAGTCATTGTGAAAAAAACCCGAGATCCTCGGAGGAACCCCAGTCTTTCGCGGCACGCGCGTTCCCTACCAGGCCCTCCTGGACTACCTCGAAGGCGGGGAAACGTTGGACCAGTTCTTAGACGACTTCCCCACTGTGACACGCCAGGCGGCCATCGCAGCGCTAGAACTTGGAAAAGTTCTACTCGTCGGCCAGCTCGAATGAGGGTTCTCCTCGACGAGTGTCTTCCTCGAAAGCTCAAGAGTAGTTTCACCGGTCACGAGTGTCAGACGGTTCCGGAACCGGGCTCGCCGGGATGAAGAATGGCGACTTGCTTTCTTCTGCGGAAGGGCTCGGCTTCAAAGCTTTCCTGACGGTCGACAAAGGAATCGAGTACGAACAGAATCTCAGAGGACGCCGAATTGCTATCCTCCTCTTTCGTGCCAGGTCAAATCGGCTGGTTGATCTCCTCCCTCTGGTGCCGGCGTGTCTGCAACTCCTACTCTCGATCCAACCTAGTCAGATCGAGCGCGTAGGCCGGTAAAGGCCGACTCGCGGATAATGCTCTGTTTTGTTTCACCTTGTTACGCACGTTGAGCTCACGCTCTGAACGGCGCCCGTCGAGTGTCACCGACCCTAGGTGCAACCTGCCCGTTCCCGCGATCACAAGTCTCCACCGTAACAGGCACGAACTCGCCCGCCCTTCCGCCGGCCGGCAACGTCACCTCCAACGGCGAAAGTTCTTCGAGATCCCTGATCTCCTCCAGCCTCGCGCCGGCAGGTCCCGGCCGGCCTATGTTCCCAGGCGTTCCAGAAATCCGCGCGGATCGTAAAATGCTTGAATCTCTGCGATCTTGCCGGCCTCCAAGCGCAAGACATACACCAGCGAGACTTCACCGAAGCTCGTGTCTGCCTGCCAGATGGTGGCCACGTAATCACCGTCCGCGATGTGGCGTATGACGCGAACATCTTTGAGGACCGGCAGAAAGACGCTTAGGAAACGAGTCACAAGATCGCGACCTCGAATGGGTTCCCCACAGAGCGGACCGTTGTAGGAGATGCTTTCGGCCAGCGGTGCTTGCGACAGATCTTTGATCTTCATCGCATTTAGAAACATCGTGGCAGCCGAAACACTCGGAGCCATAGCGCATGCCTCCCGATCGAGATTATATTCCGCTACCGCGACCCTCGGCCTCGAAAGCACCGGCGATTTGGTGCGACGCGAAGCGGACGCCCCCTGCCTGTGTAGAACTGCTTCAGTACTGCGCGAAGCCCTCAGTCAGCTCGATGCGCGTGCCCGCAGGATCGAGAATGTAGGCGATCTTCAAGCCGTTCAACTGCGGGATCACGCGGAAAGTGGTGTCGAAGGTCACCCCGTCCGCTTGAAGCTTCTTGCAGTAAGCCTCCAGGTTCACCACTTCGAAGCCGATGTGATCCAGGGAACGGCCTTTGGTGGGCGCAGCCGCGGCAGCCGCCTTCAAGAAGTCCACTTCACCGCCTGGCGCCATCGCGGAGGGGAAGTTGCCGCGCTTGCCCGCGGTGGCTCCGAACGTTTTGACGTACCAGTCGCGAAGACCTTCCTGATCGGTGGTTGCTACATGGAAATGGTGAAAAGCGATCGGTGTCTTGAGATTGGGGTCCTCGGTAAACTCCACCCGCACCTTCTCGGGAAAGACGGCGATCAACTGTTTGCCCTTCGCATTGTCCATCGAGAACTCCAGATGCTCGGCGCTCAGCTTGGCCTTGATATCGGCGTAGCTCTTCACGAGAAAACCAAAGTGATTGACAGTGGAGCCGTCAGAGCCTTCGGTGGGAGCGGTGCGGGCCTTTTGGAGAACCACCAGGATTCCCGGGAACTTGACCAATTCCAACGGAGGCAAGCTCTTGAGTTCACCGCCCAGAACCCCGACGAATAGCTTCTTTTGAGCTTCGGGGTCTGCGACCACCAGATGCACGTGCCCAACCGAGACCCCCGCGGCGTTCGGAGCTGCGAGTTGAGCGAAAACAGAAGCAGTGGAGAGTGCCATGAGAAATAGACTGCGCATGGGTGTTAGCCTATCACGGTTTGCCGTCCGAAGCGCAAACGATGCAACCCCAAGCGCCAACGATTGGCTCGCCTCTGGTGGCGCTCATTTCACTCTTTCGCGCACGTTGAACTCCAGCTTCCAGCGGCGGCCGTCACGCGCCACCGACCAAAGCTGCAACAGGCCGGTCTCCGTGATCACGGTCTCCAGCGTCACCGGCACGAACTCGCCCGCTTGTCCGTCGGCCGGCAGCGTCACCTCCACCGGCGACAGTTCTTCGAGATCCTCGCCGATCTCCTCCAGCATCGCACCGGCCGGATCGTTCTTGCGCGCCGCCGACTGAAAAAAGCGAAACTCCGCCGGTTCGCCCACTACCAGGCCAAATTCGCGCGAGCGCAACTCGGCCGCGGTGCCTTCCTCCATCCCGAACGGCGCTACCGTGAGCGCTTTGAGGGGCGCGGGCATTCCCGGCACGGCGGGCATTGCGCTCTCGATGCCCAGATAGTAGGTCCGCGGGATGCCGCCGCGAATGCGCACGCCTCGTCCGGCCCGCGCCGATCCATAGTAGGCCGCCCCGCGGGCCACCGCGTGCATCAAGTCTTCGCCGACCAGCGCCGTTACAGCCGACAGACCTTCCTGCTGCAGCCAGGCACTCAGAACCTGGATGATCCGCTCGCGCACCAGCCCGGCCCGCAACACGCCGCCGTTGAAAAGCACGTGCGTCGGCGCTGCCAGCCCGCTCGCGGTCCTGCGCACTGCACCCTGCTCCGACTGCGCCGCTTGTTGCCGCAGGAAGCGCGCCAGGTGCCGCGTGATGGCGGCATCCGCCGCGTAAGGAAGTCCCAGCTCGGCGAAACCCATCTTGCGCCGCTGTGGCATGTCCTGGCTCGACACGGCGGGAAGAAAGCCATCGGCTAAAATCCGATCGATGTCCTCGCGTAGCAATTTCGCTTTGATGGTTCCACCCACCAGTCCCGTACCGCGGCCGAGAATCGTCACCGCCTCCTCGCGCTTTTTGTTGCCTGGCTCGAGCAATCGTTCCTTGGCCGGCCGGCACTGCTGCCACAGCGTGTGCAACTGCATCGCGTCCAGCTTTGTCCGCTGCGCGGCGAGCTGCTGTTCGATGTGCCGCGCCAGCGCCAGGTCCATGTTGTCGCCGCCCAGCAGGATGTGCTCGCCCACCGCGACGCGCTCCAGTTGCAGCTCGCCGGAGTGCTCGGTGACGGCGATCAGCGTGAAATCGGTGGTGCCGCCTCCGATGTCGACCACCAGGATCAGATCGCCGACGTGCACCCGCTCGCGCCAGTCCGGGTGCCGCTCGATCCAGGCGTAGAACGCCGCTTGCGGTTCTTCCAGCAGCCGAAGATTCCGGTAGCCCGCTAGTTCGGCCGCCTTCAGCGTGAGCTCGCGCGCCACGGCATCGAAGGAAGCCGGAACCGTAACCAGCACTTCCTGCTCCTGGAACGGCGCGTCGGGCATTCGAGCGTCCCAAGCCGCGCGCAAGTGCTCCAGATACCGCCGCGATGCCTCGACCGGAGAGACTCTCGGAATACCTTCCGGGGCGTTGAGCGGAAGAATGGGCGCTGTGCGGTCGACGCCCGAATGCGACAGCCACGATTTCGCGGACGCCACGAGGCGGCTGGCAACTTCGGCGCCGCGCTTCTGCGCCAGCGCTCCGACTACAAAGTGCGGCCCCTCATCCCAAGGCAGCGCCGTCGAGCCGGCGGGAAAATCGGCCGAGCCGGGGATGTACAAAAACGACGGCAGCAGCGGCTCATCGCGGATTTCGCCGGCGTTCACCAGCTGCGGAATCGAAAACAGCTCCACCGGCGGCAGTTCGCGCGGATCGCCTCCCGCGTGCGCGTAAGCCAGCGCGCAGTTCGTCGTTCCCAGGTCGATGCCGATGAGGTATTGCGTGGACAAAATAGCGGTCAGGACGCGGAGTCCGGTTGCGTCCCTAGTGTAGCTCGGTTTCCCGCCACGCCGCGCCAGGCCGACATCGCGCTAATTTGGCACACTACAGCGCGCCATCCTGGTGTTACAATGAGTGACTTCACTTTGGCAACGGGGACGTCGTTGGTACATACGGCAAGTTTGATTGACGCCGCGGGCCGCTGGTTTCTCCATTCCGGAATTCAGGAAGAGAACGGCGGCGTGGCGCGATATTACCGCTCCGACCTGCGGCAGAACGCCCGCATTTCCAATGAAATTACGGGCTACGCGATCAGTGCGCTGGTCTTCCTGCATCAGCGGACCGGCCATGAAAAATACCTGGACGCCGCTCTGCGCGCGGCGCGATTTCTGACGCGCACCGCCTGGGATCCCCTGCTTCGAACGTTTCCCTTCGAGCCCGCGCTGAACGGCGACCATTCCGGTGCGCTGGCCTATTTCTTCGATTGCGGCATCATCGTGCGCGGGCTGCTGGCCGTCTGGCGCACCACTCGCGACGCGGAGTTTCTGGATATCGCGGTCGCGGCCGGCCGCTCCATGCTGGCTGATTTCCGCGCGCGCGAGGCGACCCACCCCATCCTTACTCTGCCCGATAAACAGCCGCTGCCGTATCAGCCGCGCTGGTCGGCTGGCCCGGGCTGTTATCAACTGAAGTCCGCCCTGGCCTGGCACGACCTTTTCGAGAGCACCGGTGAAACGGACTTCCAGCGCGCTTACGAATCGGAAGTGCAAGCCGCGTTGGCCAGCGAGCAAGCTTTTCTTCCTGGCGACGCCAACTGCGAGAAGGTGATGGATCGTTTGCACGCTTACTCCTACTTCCTGGAAGGGCTGCTGCCGGTTCTGGATCGAGCCGGTTGCGCGCAAGCCTTCCGCGCGGGATTGGAACGCGCCGCCGGCTACCTGCGGGAGATCGCAGCGCAGTTTGTCCGCTCCGACGTTTACGCGCAATTGTTGCGCGCGCGGCTGTATGGCGCCAGCGCCGGAGTGCTGCCGCTCGATTCCGTGGCGGCCGCCGAGGAAGCCGAGGGCGCCGCCGCATTCCAGCTCGATTCCGAAGACCGGCGCATCGCGGGCGGATTCGGATTCGGGCGCAAGACGGGAGAACTGCTCCCGTTCGTGAACCCGGTTTCCACTGCGTTCGCCACGCAGGCGCTCGCACTCTGGGAAGATCGCCGGAACAACGCGCTGCAAGCCGCTCGCCAGGTCCTCATTTGAGTTAGTCCTTGCCAGAAGCAATCAAGGTCCTGTTCGCATCCGGTTCTAAAGATCTGATGCCCACGGCCATCGAGCATATGCTGAAGATCCTTCCGGAGCTTCCGCTGGTGGTGGTTTCCGAGTTTCCCCCGCAGCACCCGCGCTGGATTCCCTTCCCGATGCTGCGCGGCTTGTTCGAAAATCTGGCGATGTGCCGCTGGCATTTTCGCGACAAGCACGTTCGCGTCTCCGCGGTGATTCTCCAGCCCGGCATGCCGTACTGGCAAATGCGCATCATCGGGTTTCTCATCGCGCCCTGGAATTTTCTCGCGTTCAACGAGAATTTCGGATATTTCATCCTGCGGCCGCAATCCATCGGCACCGTGCTGCGTCACTTCCGCTGGAGAGCGAGAAATCTCTTCGTTTCCGAACTCTCTCCGGGCGGCGTGACTTACACCTTTCTCTGGCGTCTGCGCCATCCGCGCGCGTTTCTGCGTCCGTGGAACGCGCTGCTCGCTGCGCTGGCCGGAGCCACGCTGTCCGCGGTGAAGGCAATCCTTCCGGCGTCCCCGGCAAGCGAGGCCGCCGGTGAGACGCGGCCACGCGGCATTTCCGTCGTGATCCCTTCCCGCAACGGGAAAGATCTGCTGGCCAGGCTGCTGCCGGAAGTCGTCCGCCAGATCGAACAGGTGGGCGGAGAAATCATCGTGGTCGACAACGGCTCCGGGGACCGCACGGCCGCGTTTCTGCGCGACGCTTACCCCGCGGTTGTCATCGAACACAGCCAAACTCCGCTGTCGTTCGCGCGCGCCGTCAACGCCGGCATCTGCAAGGCGCGCTACTCGCACGTCTGCCTGCTGAACAACGACATGGTGATCGAAGAGGGCTTCTTCGAGCCGCTGCTTGCGGCATTCGAGAAGGTGCCGGATTTGTTCTGCGCTACCGCGCAGATCTTCTTCCCTGAGGGCGTGCGCCGCGAAGAAACCGGCAAGGCAGTGATGCCCTTCCCACACTGGCGCCATGTGACCGACTTCCCCATCCGCTGCGATCCGCCTTATGCGGGCGAAGATTTGAGCTACGTTCTTTACGGCAGCGGCGGCTGCTCGCTCTACGACGCCGGCAAGCTGCACGGGCTCGGGGGCATGGACGAGATCTACGACCCCGCCTATGTCGAAGATCTGGATCTCGGATTTCGCGCCTGGCAGCGAGGCTGGCCCTCGGTATTCGTAGCCGCGGCGCGCGTCTTGCACCGGCACCAGACCACCACTACGAAATACTACACGGCCGACTTTTTGCGGCAGGTTCTGGAACTGAACTACCTGCGTTTTCTCGCGCGCGCCATATCGGATCCCAAGTTGTTCCGCCGCTTGTGGCGCGAGGCCGCCTGGCGCCTCAACCTTTTGAGCGCGAAACAGATTCCGGACTACGTGGCCTCCTCGGCGCTGTTGCTGTCGCGGCGCATTGCGCTGCGTGAAATGATTCGAGCCGCCGCACCGCGGCGGCGATTGAGGCCCGCGATTCCCGAGAGCGAGATTCTGGCGCTGGCCAGCGGCGCGGTCATCGTCGCTCCCGGCCGCGCCAGGCGCAACAGGCCGGTGGTGCTGGTGGCCAGTTCTTACATACCTTTCCCGCTTTCGCACGGTGGCGCAGTCCGAATGTACAACCTCATGCGGCGCGCGGCGCGCGATTTCGACCTGGTGCTGGTGTCTTGCAGTCCAGGGCCTACGGACGCGCCGCCGGAGTTGCTCGAGATCTGTTGCGAAGTCGTGCTGGTCAAGAACCCTGGGACGCATCTGCTGCCTTCCACCAGTCGGCCGGAGATGGTGGAAGAGTTCGACCTGCCGGCTTTTCATGGCGCGCTGAGGCAAACGGTGCGGAAATGGAAGCCGGCCATCGCGCAGCTCGAGTTCACGCAGATGGCGCAATACGCGCGGGACTGCGCGCCGGCCAAGACGATCCTGGTGGAGCACGACGTGACGCTGGATCTGTATCAACAGTTGCTCGAGCAGAACGACGATTGGGAAATGCGGCGGCAATTGCGGCGCTGGATCCCGTTCGAGACCGCGGCCTGGCGGCAAGTGGATCGCGTAGTTGCCATGTCCGAGCCGGACCGCGAGCTGATGCAGAAGCACGGCGCGCCGGCGAGCAGCGTGGTGTGCCTGGCGAACGGCGTCGATGTGCAGCGCTTCCAGCCCGTAGCGCACCCGCCCGAGCCGGGCCGGCTGCTGTTCATCGGTTCGTTCCGGCATCTGCCCAACCTGCTGGCTGTGGATTATTTCTTGCGGGAAGTCTGGCCGCAGCTTCAAAGGCTGCGGCCGGCGCTGCACATCATCGCGGGCGCGCAGCGGCAATACTTTATCGACCACTATTTGCACCGCGTACAGGTGAACCTGGATCAGCCCGGGATCGAAGTGGACGATTTCGTAGCCGACGTGCGCCCGGCCTACGAACGCGCCGCCATCGTGCTGGCGCCGCTAGTCGCCTCGGCCGGGACCAACATCAAGATCATGGAAGCGATGGCGATGGGAAAGGCCATTGTCAGCACGCCGGCCGGCATCCACGGCTTGGATCTTCATGCTGGCGAAGATGTGATCGTCACGAAAACGCCGGAGGAAATGGCGCGCGCGATCGCAGAGCTGATCGAGCATCCCGAAAAGCGCCAGTGCCTGGAGCAAGCGGCGCGGAAGACTGTTGAGCGCGACTTCGA
>DASQHQ010000074.1:0-6424 GCA_035632015.1 Bryobacteraceae bacterium | reverse complement strand
TCGAAGTCGCGCTCAACAGTCTTCCGCGCCGCTTGCTCCAGGCACTGGCGCTTTTCGGGATGCTCGATCAGCTCTGCGATCGCGCGCGCCATTTCCTCCGGCGTTTTCGTGACGATCACATCTTCGCCAGCATGAAGATCCCAGCCGTGGATGCCGGCCGGCGTGCTGACAATGGCCTTTCCCATCGCCATCGCTTCCATGATCTTGATGTTGGTCCCGGCCGAGGCGACCAGCGGCCTATGAAAAGAAGCACTTCAGTGAGCCGCCCCTTCCGCATAGAACGGCGCCAGCTTCCGCTGTGGGTTGCCGGACGCGAGCAGTCGGCTATTCGGCGAGAAGGCCAGTGAAGACACGATTTCATATCGATACGATACGCCATTGTGTAGGCGAGCGTAGGGGTGCCAAGTGGACTACCTCGCACGGGCGGAACGGGTTCGCGCTGGACTTCGCCCCTCGGTGTAGGGTTGCGATTTCCAGGATCGACATTGGTACCTGGCGCGTCCGGACTCCTCACGCAGCGCATCGAGGGTGCCTCGTGAGGCGGTGGCCTTTGAGCGACCACCGGCATGGTAGACTCGGTCGTCGTGCAGGAGTCTTCCATGAACCGGTTTAACAAATTTCTGGCAGCTACCTTCCTGTCGGCGGCCATGCTGTTTGCGGGCGCGGCGGCGCAGGCGATGCCATTCCAGCAATTCGATCACATGGCGGCGCAGGACAGGCAGGATTACCTGAATTTTCTGGTGGGCAGTGCACAGAAGGTTCTGAAAGCGCAGGACCGCGACGCTGACGCGGCAAAGGTTCATCGTCTTTTCACTGAAATTCGTCCCGGCGATAATTTGCCAATAGGCGAGGCAGAATTTGAAATGAATCTGGACAATGCCCGCGTCCGCGATGCTGAAAAAGCTATTCAGAATCCCAATGCGCCGCGGGTTCAGGTTGAATCTGCTCTTGCCCTAACTTTGAGCAAGAATGGCATTCAGATAACGCCTGATTTTGTTAAAGATTTTGTCCAGTTGGCCAACACCTTCAAACCCCAAGTTCCCGCCACCAGGAAAAAGAAATAGGGCTCGGCCAGCATCGCCAGGGTCAGACGTTCGACAGATCAATCAGTTGATCGACTATGTTCTCGGCGTCATGGATCAGGCGGTCGGTAACGGCAGTATTCGCACCGGCAGCCTTGCGCTTACACTGTGCCCGTCCAAAAAAAAACCCCGCAAGCAGGCGGGGCAGTCTGTTGAACAGGTTCAAACGATGAACCATGTTGTTGTTCCAGTGTACGCGCGGCCTGCTATTTCTTCTTGGCCGGCGGCGGGACCTTCGGCATCAGATCGGTCTTGATGATATCGAGCAGTATTCCCTCGATCTGCACTTTGCCCCAGATCGAGTTTGCCTTTGTCGGCAAGGTTCTCGACCGCTCCGAGTTCCGCGGCAAATGCCAACAGGCCAGGGGGTTCCTCTTTCCCACGTGGTGTGACTTCAAAATAGTCATGGATGGCCTTGGATAGGCCGGGGTTGACCGTGGCCACATCTGACACGATCTTACCGACGGCCTTGAAGACGAATTCTGTCTGCTGGTCCCTGGTTTTGTTTTCGAACTGCCTGACGCTCAGTGCCGATGCCTGAAAGGGCATCATCAGCGCCGCGGCAGCCAAAAGTACGGTTGTCAAATGTGTGCGAGTTCTCATGGTCAAACTCCTCCTTGAAACGTGTTGAAAATGGACTGGGCAGCCCACATCAGAGCCACATCCGTTCGGCGATCTGCATTTGCTCGGGCCCGATGGCGTTGGTGTAAATGGCCGTAGTCGAGAGCCGGGCGTGCCCCAGCCATTTCTGGGTCATGTTCAGGGGGGCCTCGGACGTCACGGCCTTGACGCGGTCTTTGCGCCCGGCCCGTTCCGGTCCGCCGGGCTCTGCTCGACCGCCATCGCGAGAAAGTGCGATGTTATGACTCCCCGAGCCCCCTTTGTGGGGGCTCGGCCGTGCGGTCACGATCCCTGGCACGCGGCAGGCTTTCTGGCTTTCGAACCGCCGGACACTCAGCGCGGATGTGCTTTATAAATTATAGTCGTGGACAGTCATCCCCGTTGGAAGGTGGGATAGACGTCCATCCCTTGACAAGCCAATAGTCGACAGAAAGAAAGGGCTAATAAACTGGGCCGTTGCCACCTCAATCTTGACGTCGCCTTTATTTCAAATAGTTAGTTGTACTTCATCCCAAGTCTCGGCGAGTAGGGGACCACGCATTATCAACCCATCGTCATCAACGCCATCGTCGCCGTCAACAAGACCATCCGCATCTGTTTCACTTTGCCCTCCTCGCTTTGACGTGACCGGCCCCCGCGGTTCAAAGCGAACGCGCCTGATGGGTAAACCTGGCTACAATCCAAGTGCGCCGTGCCAATCACATTAATTCGCGCCGACACACGCGACGAGCGCCTGGTCGTAGAATGGCCGCACTAGTTGCAAGTCCGGTTGTGCCTTAAGGCGGGTTGCCATCGCTTTAGATGCGCAGTCGGTGATTTTCTGGGATCGCGCAGGCGAAACTCCCGTCAGGCCGGGGCGCGCCTGCTCAGCGACCCACCTCATGATCTTGTCGTCGGTTAAACACTGGCTACAGTTTAAGTTCCCTGCGCCAATCACATTAATGAGTGGCGATGGGGTGGCCACGCTCCCTCTGCGGGCGTTGGGCACCCTTACCGTTTCGCCGGCGTGTGCGATGCGATAGTCGAGTACGATCTTGGCGAAACACGTACAGTCCATCAAGGCCGAGATCATGGCATTATTCTCGCAGTAGGTCTTCGAGCGTGGCACCTCACTCAACGCGAACTGGCGGTATTCGGGTGACAGTTGGGCCAATCGCGGGTCTTGCGCCAACTGCGGATCAACTTCGGCGCGTGTGGGCGCTGGAGCAACGGTGGTGACCGGTGCCCGCCCAACGGCGGTGCGCGGCGTTGCTGGAGGGGCGGGAGCAACGAGAGCAGCTGGCGTCGCCGGATTGGCGGCGGCCGCATCGGCGGTCTGGGCGTTATCACGCACGACGCTGAATGGGCCGCAGGCTCCACTTGCGATTTTGCCGCTGAGCTTGTTTGAAGCCGCATCGTACACTCCGTCCATACCGACCATGTTATAGCCGGACGGAGCCGCGCCTACCCATTTGTCTGGTTCTAATTTGAACTGCCCGGTGACGCCGTCGTAGCGTCCCGCCAAACTGTAGGACGCCATGCTGCGTACTGCGGTAAAGGTAAACAGAGCGGTCAAGGAGCCATTGCTGGCGCCGCGCACCGTCAGCTTGAGGTCATTATCTCCCCCGCTGCACCGGTACTTCCCGAGGTAAACACCCGTCAACTTACTGGCGTCCGAGCTGCTTGCTGCGGGCGCAACGTCGGCGGAGGCCGAACCGTAGACCCAGCCAGTCTCTACAACCATAATCTTGTTCTGGCGGTCTCGATTGATGTAAATCCGCTCGACAGATCGGGATTCCTCTACACTGTGAACGTCTGTGCACTGGACTGGCTGCTCGACGGCCGGGTTGCCCCTGTAAGAATACCTTTGCCGCAGGAAACCCAGAAAGGCTTCCTGCACCGGCCGAATGTTCTGTCCGGTGGTGACGAAATCGGAGCTATAGTACAACGTGCTCTGATTTGCTCCTTCGCCGGCGACACAGAAAAGATAATTTGTTACTTCCGTCCGGGGACCATTCGCGCGCGGCAACCCCTGTCCGGAAGCGATCGGAGCCCAAAGGAACAAGCCGCAGAGTGCCAGTGCACAGTCTGTCGGGTGGATGATTCGACGCATGTTATCTCCTCTGATTTTTTTGGCTAAAACTTGGTTTTCGTCTTTCGCAAGACGGCTCCCGCCTGACGCGGTGAGTTGTAGGCACGCGAATGGCCACTGCCAGGGGGGCGTTGTTTCAGAAGTCTACGAAAAGCGAGTGGGCGGGTTGAGCGGAAAAGACCCAGCAGCACGCCATATGGCGCACGTGTGCTGTTTGAACATGTAACCACCACATTCCTGCCCAAGCGCAGGCGCCAGCGGCTTCGCCGCGTCTAGTGGTCTCTGCTATCCGGTGACAGTCTCTCACGCAAGGAAACGATGGTCGGCTCCACTGAAGCGCGCCCGCAGGGCGCATCGGCTGTGCCGGTGAAATCGTCGCGGGTCAGGCGAGCAAGTCATTCACACACCAGCGCCGTGGCCCCGACTTCCGTGCACGCCGCTCGGCGTCCAGCTCACCGGCCGCATGCGAACGGATGCCCTTGGAACTAGAAGCAGCCCGGCGAGCCTCTGGTCCAGCAAGGTTGCCCCGCAAAACCGGTGCCCCGTCTCATGTCCAGGTACGACCTGTCGTCGTAATGGTAATACGGCAAGCCGCCTGCGTTTGGATTTCCTGGGGAATCATGGCCGGAGGGGCCAGCAACGATTTCGAGCGCAACCCCGACTACTATGAGAGCCACAAAGCCTGCAATCACCTTCTGACCGTCAGAAAGACTGGACCAGCCGCTCTTCCCGCTCGCAGCAGTCTGCACAACCGCCGGAAGATATCCCTTGGCTGCTTTTTCTCGATACTTCGCTGCTTTCTGCTGCACCCCGTCGAGGTTCTTGCTATCGCACGCCTCGGCCCTGGCGAACCAGCTCTGCGCCAGCTTCGCGTCTTGTGCAACGCCCTCGCCGTTGAAGTATAGTCCGCCGATGTTCAGCATCGCGACACAGTGACCGCCGTCCGCGGCCTTTTTGTAAGCGTCCATTGCCAGCTTGTACATGTAAACGTTCTGGGCCCGCGGCCGGTCCGCGTAGTAATTAATAAAGCCAACTATGAACCACCCTTTAGGATCGCCCGTGTCAGCGGCTTTTTGCGCCCAGACGAATGCGCGTGTCTGACCGGTCTCGGTTTTCAATTCCAGGTACGCATTAGACAGGAACACCATGGCGGGCACATAACCCGACAGCCCTGCTTGCTTGAGCAATTTCCGAGCCCTGAACGGGTCTGCGGTCACGCCCAGGCCGTTGCTGTAAAGAAGCGCCAGCCTGTATGCTCCATCCGCAACGCCCTGGCCGGCTGCCTGCTCATACCAGTATGCGGCTCCGGCGTAATCAGGCTGGGCGCTTCCATCCGCGCCCAGGGTGCCGAATTGATACAGGTTCCCAAGCGCCAGCTGGGCGTTGGCGTCCCCCGCCTCGGCCTTCACGGTGAGGTCGCGCTTCAGTTGATCCGCCTGGTTCGGCTTTGCCCCAAGCGCCAGCACAGGTTTCTTCAGCGGAGCATGCGTCCCGTAGACATAACCGGTCTTGCCAGGCCCGCCAAGCGCCTTCAAGGCCAGCGCCTTGATCTGCTCCAGCGTGATCGACCCCGATAGAGTCAAAGTCATCGTGCCGCCCCTGAAGATATGGAGCGTGAAATATTGTAGTTGCCCGGGCTGTAGCACAAATGCCGCGTCACCGATGTCTGGGACCTCCACGGGCTCGACGTACGTGTTCGAGTGCTCGTCGATGCCTTTCAGAGCCTGTTCCACGGCTGCTTGGTTGGGCGCGGGGGAGTAGCTGACCTCGACAAAAAAGTACTCCTCCTTCGGAGGGCGTGGATTGTCGGAGACCGTGTATGTGAAGGCGCACTGCTTTCCATTGGCGCGTGATTCGGGCTCCCGAAGCGTCACCCTAAGGACGGATTCCACATCCGCCTTGGTGAGCAGATCGCAGGCTTTCTTGCCTTGCGCATAACAGACCGAACTGGCGCTGGCCGCCAGCGCCCAAAGGAACAAGCCGCAGAGTGGGAGTCCACAGTCTGTCGGGCGGATAATTCGACGCACGTTCTCTCCTATGCTGTTTTTGGCTAGAATCTGGTTTTCGTCTTTCGCAAGACGGCTCCCGCCTCACGCGGTGAGTTGTAAGCACCCGAATGGCCACTGCCGAGGGGCGTTGTTTCAGAAGTTTACAAAGAGTGAGTGAGTCGGGGTGCCTGGAGAACCCCCTGCTTCCGCGTTTCCGTCAGAGCGACGATCGGCCTCACAGGAACTTCCCTCCGTAGGTCGAGGGGCGATTGACAACGCCACGAAGTAGGCCCCGCGTTGCCGCGCCTAGCACTGCTCGATCTCCATCCTTAGCAGTGCGTTAGGAGTTTGCGTTCGCGCCAGCGCGCTTGCTGAACAGCCTCACCGTCGAGTTCACGCCGCGCGGCGGAGTTTTCACCAGGATCACCGCCACTTGGGACCGGACCGAAGAGCGCAAGCGCCGGCGCTGAACCTCGAGCCGGCTCCAACATCACCCCTGGCACAATTCTTCGTAAAGCTGCTTTTGCTTGCGCGCGATCACGTCCCAGTCGAAGTCGCGCTCAACAGTCTTCCGCGCCGCTTGCTCCAGGCACTGGCGCTTTTCGGGATGCTCGATCAGCTCTGCGATCGCGCGCGCCATTTCCTCCGGCGTTTTCGTGACG
>DASQHQ010000073.1:0-47209 GCA_035632015.1 Bryobacteraceae bacterium | reverse complement strand
AGCTTCGAGCCCCACGCGCAACGGCGGTACGGTGGTTTTTGCCTGCTTTAGAAGAGCTTCCGCTTGCGCAACCTCGCGACCGTCCGCCGCACCGGCTCGCCGGCGTGCTTCTACCAACCTCAGGAGGCCTGCGTCGGTATCCCGGTGTTGGCGCGATCGACGGCGTAGATATAGCCACGGTCGTCTACCTCCACATTGTTGGTCTGGATGGCCACCTTGCAATGCTGGTCCGCCCCCTGGCCGACGCAGCGCTTGTCGGTCTTGTCGGTCACGGCCGGGATGTAGTAGCCGATTTCTCTGGGGCGGTAGGGATCGCGGATGTCCAGAGCGCGCACGCCCGCGTTGAAATGCGCGATGAACACGACGCGGTCGTAGTAGATAGGCGTCAGGTTCTCGTTGGACGAATGCGCGCCGAAGCGTCCGCCGGCGGTGCAGAAGTTGCCGCTGTCTTCCGGGACGGTCCAGGTGGATACGCCCACCGGCCTGGTTTCCATACTGATGTCGAAGATCCGCGCCATCTGGCGGTTCTCCTGACATTCGTTCGCGACGGTCTCGCCGATGAGCAAGAGAAAATCCTTTATCTTGCCGTTTCGCTGCTTGGCGAACTCAGACAGCGTCAGGTGGAGCATGGGAAGCACGTTGTGAGCGCCCATATCGGCCGGCAAGTCGACGCGCGCAATCACCGGAGCCCGCAGATTTTCGTCCGTGGGCTCCCTGGGTCCGTTCAACAGCTTTTCACGATCCACAATTTCGATGACGCCGTCCCGTGAATTGTCGAACGCGAAGTACACGCGGTTGCCTTTGGGCCCGGTGGAGAACGCGCCGTGCAGGCCGCCGGGCGAAGGGCCTCGGGCGCCCGGCTGCTGCCCCGGCAAGCCGAAATTGCGGATGAACACGGGCTTGGCGGGATCGCTCAAATCGAAGATCTGGCCCATGCGCGCCACGCGCCAGCCGAGCACGCCGGAGACCAGATACGCGATGCCCGTGTCGCATTCCCACCAATTCTTGTGTGTGTCGCGCAGTCCCGCGACAATCACGGTCAAGCGGCTGGGGCGGGCCGGATCGGTAACATCCCATATTTCGTGCGCGCTTTCGCCGAAAGTGCGCAGCAGGTAGAACCTGTTTTTTTCTGCGTGCGGCAGGTCGTTCCCGCTGCACACGCGCACCATGGACGCCCCACCGCTCTCGCCGGCTGGGCCCGCGGGCTCACCCGGAATGTGAGCGAGATAACTGGGACGCCGCGGATCAGTGACGTCGACGATAGAAGTTCCGTTGGGCTCGACTTTTCCGGTAAGCGGGTTAAGCTGCGCGCCGCCGTGGTGGCCGATGTAGGCGATCCAGCGCGCACCCTGCTTCTGGATGACGGGCTGATACGCGCTCCGTCTCTGGAGGTCGTTGTAGCCGGCCAGGCTCATATTGCTCGCCCGGGCGGTCTCCTGCGCTGCCGCGGGCATGGTCAGAAGAATGGCGGCAACCGCATAGTTACTCCAGCGCATGTAAGCTCCTATTGTCTGAAGAATACACCTTCACCTCCAGAAAATGAACCGTGATCCCCGCGTGTCAGCGCCTCCGTGAAGAGCGCCGGCTTTGCGCTATCGTGCGCCAGACCGCCACACGTGTTCCTGATCGTGCCTCCTATTTCTGAATCGTCGCGAAATCAGGTCGTTACGTTTTCTTGTCGTGGGCCTCTCCACGATGTGAACGCCCGAATGGAGGTTTGGGACGCGCCTTAGTGGACATCCCCCGTTTTGGTCTTAGGGTGCGATGCCCTACCTCTGCCCTGCCCGCGTTTCCTGATTCCACGCTAGGATAGACCCATGCGATTGCTTCTTTTTTCGACCATGATTGTTTCGATGACTTTCTTGCTATCTGCTCAAGATGCAGTCCGTGGAGGTCAGCCTGCGGGTCGCGCGCCTGCGCCGCCGGCCATGACTTTGACCATTCCGGGATTTCCGGACGGCGGCCAGATTCCCGTTCAGTTCAGTCAGGCCGCTCCCGGCGTTGCCGTCGGCGAGGGTACGTCGCCAGCCATGAGTTGGGCCAACGTGCCCGCCGGCACGCAGAGTTTCTTCCTCCACATGCACGACATGGATCTCGCCCGCAACAAGACTACTGACGATCAGGCGCACTGGGTCCTTTGGAACATTCCTGCGACTGCCACCGGCTTGCCCGAAGGCGTACCCAAGGGATCGCAATTGCCCGACGGAAGCTATCAGATCAGCGCCACAGGACCCATGTACCGCGGTCCGGGAGCGGGCGCAAACGGTCCGTTCCACCACTACGTGTTTGAGCTCTACGCCCTGGACACCAAGCTGGACGTGAAACCATCGGCGGACGCTTTCGAGACGCGCGCCAACGTGATGAAAGCGATTCAGGGGCACATCCTGGCGAAAGCGGTCTACGGAGGCCTGTTCCGGCGGCCGCGGTAATCACCAGGAAGATTCATTCATGCCGCACCCCTGCGGCAGCCCTGCTGGCTTCCAACACTTCGCGATCCAGCGGGCCCGCGGCCGGCCGGGCGAAGGGGACCAGGTTTCGAAACACCGCGATGGACCATGTCCCGTTTTCCCTGGTTGCCACCATCCCGCAGGATGAGCATCGCGGCAGCCAGGGCTTTTCCACCATCGGTTCGAGGCGGAAGGTCACATCGGCGACCGCGACATCCGGACGCAAGAACTTGATGTCGTTTACCACGGCGCTGTTGCGCGTTCCGCGAAACACGCTGGCAAGGATTTCGGCGTGCCCCCGCCCGATCATTTCCCTTCCTTGGCAGCGTGCGCCCGTCACGGCGGTGAAATCGGCATCTTCAGCGAATGGCTGCGCACACGCGTAGCCATCTCCCGCGTTCCAGCCTTGTATGAAGGCCGCCACGAGCCCTCGAATCGCCTGTTCGTCTTGGTTGTGCGTCATCTCGCTATCCTCCTGGGGTCCGGTTGTCTTATACTTGACTTGACATGATGTCAAGTATTACCATAATTCAATATTGACAATATGTCAAGAAAAAATTCACGCACCCGAATTCTGGACGCCGCGCTGACGCTAATCACCAAGCGCGGCGAGGCGGGCGTGACGATGGCTGAAATCGCCAAGGCGGCGCGGGTATCGCGGCAGGCGGTGTATCTGAATTTCGCCGACCGCGGAGATTTGCTCATCGCCCTGGTACGCTACGTCGACGAGAAGCGAGGCCTCGCGCAAGAAATACAGAAGATCGCCAACGCTCCTACAGGCTTGGAGGCGCTGCGAGTAATGGTTTCGGTTCAGGTGCGAATGAATCCCGGCGTTTGGGCGATCGCGCGCGCCATGGATGCCGTTCGGCGTACCGACCAAGCCGTCGAGCGTTCCTGGCTGGACCGCCTCAATTCGAGGCTGGAGGGCTGCCGGGCGATTGTCGCGCGGCTGGCACGCGATGGTGTGTTGCGAAAGGAATTGCCGGCCAGTGCCGCCGCGGATATCCTGTGGAGCGTTACCTCCTTGCGCACCTGGGAGGATCTCGTGTTGCAACGGGGATGGACGGCTGCTCAATATGAGGAGCGGATCTACAAACTCTTGCTGTCTACACTGACTTCGAAGTAGGGCTGTGGCGGCCGCGCTCTTCCGCTGGCGGTCTATGGCCGGCGTGAGACGATGGCGCTCTGGCCCTGAGCGCTGCATCGACGAGCGCCCGCGCAGTCCATTCCAGAGCATCCAGCGCTTGTTCCTGGCTGGCGCCGGCAATGTCCTTCATCACCACGACCGGATCAATGCCGAGCAGCAAGGTGAGCGCCCTCGACAGCTTACTGAACGTCTTAGAATCGATCTTATCTCGAGCCGGCGCGAGCGTATCGGCGATCCACTCAACCCGATGCCCGGGCCGGCGAACGCCGGTGGAGGGATCGAGCGACAGGCGCAAAAGCGTGCGTAATGGCTGTTCGTTCGCATAGGCCCACGTGCCGACGCCGCGGACCAGGCGGCCCACTGCCTCAGCTACCGGTGCTCCCTGGGCCGCGGCGGGAAATAACGGTCCTCCAACAGCGAAAAGCGCGACCTCGGCCAATAGCATGTCCTGCGTGGGGAAGTAGCGGTACGCCGTCGCGCGGGAGATCCCCGCCGCCTCTGCGACATCCACGACGGTGGGACTGCGGCCCTCGCGTAGCAAGTCCCCGGCTGCCGCGACCAGCGCCTTGCGCGTCCGGTTCTTTTGCGATTCGCGCCCGTTGCTTTTTGTTGCCGATACCTCTTGACGAGCCATGATTCTTATGATACTGTAATCTCGTTATGAGATGCAAGTCTCATAATGAGACTGAAAGACCATGCAGGAAAGGATCAAGAAAATGTCAACTCAACAGCAAGCAAATCGCCCCTATGCCCTGGATGCCGGCGAGGGAACGCCGATGGTATGGTTTTCGTCGACCATCACTCGCAAGGCGTCCAGCCCCGCGATCGGGATCACGGAAGTTCTCATGAGCCCTGGCGAGGAACCGCCGCTTCACGTTCACAAGAACGAGGACGAGTGGCTGTATGTGCTGGAGGGGGCGGTCACGTTCCATGTAGGAGGCGAAAACCACCTCGGCAGAGCGGGTGCGTTCGTCTCGTTCCCACGCGGAATTCCGCACACCTTCAGCATCGAAACGCCCAGAGCCCGCTTTCTGACGGTGAATACGCCGGGAGGTTTCGAGCGCATGTTCGAACTGGCCCCCAAGACGTCCGAAGAGGCGGTGCGGGCCCTCGCTGCGTTCGGCATGGACGTGGTGGGGCCACACCCCCGGCAAGCGGCCACCGCCGCATGAGCCATCTCCTCGTGTTAACTGACGGCGGGGAGCAAGGCGTCTGTCTCCCCAGCCTGGACGCATTTCGAACTTTGTATGCCAAAGGTGTCGAAATGCGTTCCGGCACGACGCATGGTGTTGCAGTCCTCCGCACCTAAGCTCGCGCCGAAAAGAACTTCTTTGCGCTTGCCACCTGCTGGCATCCAGCTTTAGTCGAGTTGCCAGGCTCAAGTACCCAAGGGCGAGGAGGAGGATACTGATGAGCGGGAATCCAAGGGCTGCATTTCAAATGGTTCCCTTGCGGCGCAGGCGGTGCATGCCTGTTGCGCGTGGAGCGCGTCCTGAAGCGACAGACCAGATGGCGGCAATTGTCATCGGCTCCCTCGCGAGTTGAGTCCGGCTCCGTCGGAGTCTGATCAGCCGCACTGCAAGAGGATTCTGCCGCTCCGAAGAAAATACCAAGGCAGTCGTCCGACACGCACGCAGACGATCCCCGGTCGTTCTGCCAGCCACACTAGCCCAGCCATAGACGGCTGGGCTTTCTTTCTTTAGAGAGACATCCGTCGCCTTGGCGGTTAGTCGTCTCGACACTCGCTTATCACATTGTTCCCGTTGTGGACATAAAAGGGAGGTCACCGAACATGACCCGAGTAAGAGGCTGTCTTTTTTCCCACCAGCAGTGGCCGCGACAAATCTGGCTCAATATCGTGATCAGCATCGCCCTGAGACTCCTCTTGCTGCCCAACTTGCTCTGGCCGCAGACCAATGTCCTGACGGCAAACTACGATAATTCGCGGACCAACTCGAATCTGAGCGAGACCGTCCTGAAGCCGTCGAACGTAAGCCCTAACACCTTCGGCAAGGTCGGCTCCTTCCCAGTGGATGGCCAGATCTATGCCCAGCCGCTGTACGCCTCGAATGTTCAAATTGCCGGTAAGGGCTCTCACAACGTCGTTTATGCCGTCACCATGCACAACAGCGTATATGCGCTGGACGCCGGCGCCCCGCAGTCCGTGGTTCCGCTCTGGCAAGTGAATCTGGGCGCATCGGTCCTAAGTTCCGCGCTCGACTTCACCGACATCCTCCCGGAGGTCGGTATCCTCAGCACGCCCGTCATCGATCTCGACCGGCAGGTCATTTACGTCGTGTCCGACACGCTGGAGCAGGGCGTACCCGTGTTCCGAATCCATGCGCTCTCGCTGTCTGACGGCCACGAAATGTTGAACGGCCCGGCGGTGATCACCGCATCGGTATCGGGCTTGGGAACAGCCAGCGAAGCCGGCGTCTTGCTCTTCAATGCCTCCCTGCAATTGCAAAGGCCCGGTCTCGCGCTGGCCAACGGGACGGTCTATGTTGCCTTCGGCTCGCACGCCGACGGCGGAGACTTTCACGGCTGGATGATCGGCTATGACGCTTCAGATCTTGGCCGCCGCGTTGCGGTTTTCAACACAACACCCAATACCTGGGGAGGATCGTTTTGGCAGGCTGGCCGGGCGCCAGCCATCGACAGTGCGGGAAACATTCTGGCGGCGACCGGCAACGGCGACTTCACGGGCGAACGCGATTTCTCCGACTCCGTTCTCAAGTTGTCCGGCCGCGACCTCTCGCTGATGGATTGGTTCACTCCCGACAATTGGGCCGACCTGCGCGATACTGACCAGGATCTTGGCTCCGCCGGTGTGATTCTCCTGCCCGGCTCGAATCAATTGCTCGCTACCGGCAAATCGGGCGACCTGATGCTGGTCGATGCCGGTTCCCTGTCCCACCTTGGGCCGATGCATTCACTCGCGGTCGAGAGTTTCAAGATAGGTGAAGGCAGCGTATTCAACTTCGCACTTTGGAACAGTCCGGATGGTCCTTTTGTCTATGTGCAGGCCCCCGGTGGGCCGCTCAATGCCTACCGGATAACTGGCGGCCACCTCGATCCAACAGCGCTATCCCGAAGCGGCCCGAGCACGTCGACGATTTACTGCGGCATCGCCGTCTCGGCGGATAACGGCGTCCCCGCCACGGGAATCGTCTGGCAGACCACGGCCAACTACGGCGTGCGACAGGTTCCCGGAACCCTGCACGCCTTCGATGCTGCCGATCTGTCGCGTGAACTCTGGAATAGTGATATGGTCGCGAATCGCGACGCGCTCGGCCGCTTTGCGAAATTTGTCGCTCCCACCGTGGCCAATGGCCGCGTCTATGTGCCGACTTTTTCCGACCAGCTCGCGATTTACGGATTACTTGCCGAGGCTGGTCCGGCGAACGAAGACCTGCAGGTCACCTCCGTTGTCAACGCGGCGAGTCTTCTCTCTGGCGCTATTTCGCCGGGCGAAGCGGTAACAATTTTCGGCGCTCACATCGGCCCCTCAACGTTGTTCGACATGCAGGTCGATGCTACCGGTCATGCGGAGAGCATGTTGTCGGAAACCCAGGTGCTGTTCGGCGGCCTGCCGGCGCCACTGCTCTACGCGTCCGCCGGTGAGGTCGGCGCCGTTGTGCCATTCGGAATCGCCGGCCCCGCGACTGAGATTGAAGTCGTCTATCGCGGGCGAAAGTCTGCGCCCTGGCCGGTCCATGTAGTCCCGGCGGCGCCGGCTCTATTCGCGCGGGATGGCACGGGCGGAGGTCAAGGGTGGATTCTCAACGCCGACGGTTCGCTGAACTCTCCCGACAACCCGGCGGAGCGAGGATCCATCGCAGTCATTTATGTCACCGGCCTTGGCCAAACCAGCCCGCCGGGCGAGGACGGTAGAGTAACACGCGATCTCGTGGTCCCGGCTCCGGTCCTTCCCATCACTGCAGTGATCGGCGACCATCCGGCCGAGGTGCTGGATGCCGGCGCAGCGCCAGGCATGGTGCAGGGGATTTTTCGAATCACTGTGAGAGTTCCTTACGACGTCGCACCCGAATATGATCTTAACGTTATCGTTAAGGCCGGTGAATACGCCAGCCCGGCAACCGTCACTCTGGCTGCGCAATAACGCTCCTGCCGACGCCGTATGGCGAATGGTTGGCCGTCATCACCGGGATGGACTTTCAGGAGGGCACGATCGAAACCGGGCTCACCGGCGACGTGCTGCCGGACGCACCCGCCGGAGTTTCGCGGCTTCAGCGGGATCGCCTTTCGGGCTCCCCCGAAGGATCTAGTGTGCAAAGCTTCTAGCTGCGCACCTCGAATGGCCGCTCCGAGGACCAGTTGCAGCGCTAACCACAACCTTCCGCCACACGCCCGGGATGCCGGCTTCTCGCCCGGTGACGTGAACTTCGCTTCCAGTAGCACAGTGCAACAACATGCCATTGACCCTGGAGGATGAAATCCGGTTGTCACTAGTTTATCTGTGCCGCGCCGGGTGTAATCACCACGCTGTGCCCTAAAATGCGCGTCCGGCAGGCCGAATCCCGTGTTCGAGACTGGCCTGCCGGGCGACGGGTTCGACGCATACTCAACGCGCTGCAACCATAACTTTCGTTCGCGGCATCGACTTCCCCGCCGACAGCTCCCGCTCCAGACTGGTTCGCGGAATCTGTCGCCCGCTACTGGTGCCACGCGTCCATATCTCGGCCAGAAAATACCGGTCCCCGTAGCGCTGAAACACCAGCTTGCTGATCTTCTGGTCGCGGGCCGACGTGGTTGGATTTGCGATGACCGAAGCGTTCTGCCCGTCCGCGGCATGAAGGATCACCGCGGGAGAACCGGCGGACTCATCCACCTGGTACGTTCCCGCGGGAAGCATCTTGTTCCCGAGCACGAACGGGAAAGGAACATCGGCCGTTAGCTGCGCGCTCTGCGCCTGGCTGACGCCGGCCGCCAGCGCGGCCAACATCGAGATTCGAAGCAAATGCTTTTTCATAGGGCCTCCTTTGTGCGGGATGGCCTTCGCTGCTGGCCGTCCCCGCTTGCCTTCACCTGGGTAAGCGAAAAAACGAGGCGAAAACGACAACCAGGAATCCTTATTCCTCGAAGCAGCGGCGGGTGCCCGCAACCTTTTGTTGAGCCCTCACCCGGCGCCTTGCTTGAATCCACGCGTTCTCATTGCTTTTCAAGGATTTCCCGAGTGGCGATGCTATTGGACCACTTGGGGTTCTTCTATCTTTTTCGGGTAGGCGCAAGGTCAAGCCCTCGAAAAAGCGTCGACGGTGGCTTGTTCTGGCCGGATTGGAGGACGCAGCTCAATGTCCGCGATAGACGACTCGTCCGGTCACCGGTTGTTGCGACGACAAGAACATTCGCGCGTGGGCAATTTGCTTGGGGGCAATGTATTCAAGAGCGTGAATTGCGGGGAGACTTGGAACGATGCTGGCGCTGGTCGGGCGGAGTTTTCGTTCGCTCCCTGACGATTGATCCTGACCTCCCAGCCACCCTGTACGCGGCGACCGGCACAGGAGTTTTCAAGAGCGTAGATAGCGGACTGAGTTGGGGCGCGAACAATTCTGGCATGCACGCGCCGATCTTGGACCTGGCGCTCGATCCCCAAGATCCAAACACGTTGTACGCAGCTACTACAACGGTCTTGCTCAAGACGGCGGATGGAGGAGCGACCTGGAACGCAGCGAATTCGGGTCTGATCGCGGGCGGACACCCGCTGGCGATTGATCCTCAAAACACGAACACAGTATTTGCCGCAGCGTGCTCCGCCACAGGATGCGCGGTCATTAAGAGCACCGATACGGGAATGAGCTGGAGCCCGAGTTGGATCGCCAGCGACTCTTCCAGCAACTGGGTCACTACGATAGCCATTGATCCGCAGAACTCCAACATCCTGTACGCAACGACTCAGGGATTCGATGAATGCCAGAACGAAACATTGCATATGAGCCTGGATGGAGGGATGAGCTGGTCAGACTCGCTGTTCAGGGACTTAGGCGTTTCGGCGACTTGTGTTTTGGCTCTGGCGATCGATCCATAAAACCCGAGCAACTTGTATGCGGCATTCGAGTTTCGTGGTGGCGTCTTCAAAAGCACGGTGGGAATTCGTACCCTGTCTCCCGAAGTCAGGAGCCGAACGTGATCGCAAACAGGCCGGCCGCGCCGCCCGCATAGAGCGTATTCGGATTTTGAGGATCGAGTGCCAGCACAGACGTGAATGTCGGGCTACCCGGAACCGGCATCCAGCTCTGCCCGCCATCCGCGCTGGTCATTACCCCCGCATCCGTGCCCGCGTAGAGCGTGCCGGAGTTTTGCGGACTCACAATTACGGCCAGAGCCCTGCTCGAAGAAGACGAAAACAGATTCTGCCAGTTGGCTCCTCCGTCCGTGCTCTTCCAAAGGCCGCCGCTCGAACCGTTAGAGTCGGCTGTTGCCGCATAGACGGTGCTAGTGTTTTCGGGATCAATCGCCAATCCGGAAATGAACTGGGTGCCTACTACCGTTCCGTTCAGCCCGGTTGCATTCCACGTATTGCCTCCGTCCGTACTCTTGTACAATCCGCCCGATGTTCCAGACGCGGCAGCGTAAATAGTGCCAGGCGTTTGCGCGTCAAGCGCCAGGGCATTGATAGGCCCACCGTGCAGCCCGACATTCACGCTCGCCCATGCCGCTCCTCCGTCGGTACTCTTCACGACACCCCGGTCCCAGGTGGCCCCGTAAACGGTACTCGGGGTTTGTGGATCGGTCACCAGGGCGGCAACGCAGGTAACCAAGCCCGTGTCCGTCCAGGTCACGCTGCCATCTACGCTCCTGAATAGGCCTCCCCTTGCGTCTTCGCCACAATCGCCCCCTCCGGTTCCGGCGTACAGATTGCTCGGAGTCTGCGGGTCCATGGCTAACGCGACGACGGGAAATCCCGAGTTGATCCCCGTGCTGGCCGAAAACGTCATCCCGTAGTCGGTAGTCTTATAAACGCCAGAAAAACCAGTCCCGTAATAAATGTTGCCGGAGGTTTGTGGGTCAATCGCCAAAGAGTCGACCGCGATGGCGCGCATCCCGGAATACGCCGCGCTCCATGTGATTCCGCCGTCCGCGCTCTTGAATGCGCCCGTGCCGGTCGCCGCATAGAGAGTGCTCGAGTCTTGAGGATGGACCGCCAAGCCGATCAAGGGCCAAAATGGCGGAGGGCTGGGGCCTACTATCTTCCAGCTCGCACCACCGTCCACGCTCTTGAAGAGTTCGCTGGCCAGGTTTACAGTGAACAGCATATTTGAGTTTTGGGGAACGATCATGGTAGGGACCCGACAGCAGGGTTTCCCCACTAGCCCGGAGTTCGCGTCGGTCCAAGTTGCCCCACCGTCCTTGCTCTTGAAGACCCCGTTGTAAGCCGACGTAAAGTAGACCGTCGCCGTATTCTTCGCGTCGATGGTGAGCACGCCCGGGAGAAATATCCTATCCTTCGGCAGGCGCGCGTCCGTTTCCAGCCAACTCGCGCCACCGTCCGTGCTTTTGAATATAGTGGGCCCCATGCGGAAACCGGCCGCGTACAGCGTGCTTGGAGTTTGTGGATCAATCGCGAGGCTGGTAATTCCAGGCGGCAGACCGGCGCCGGCGGACTGCCAGCTTGTGCCGCCGTTGGTGGTCTTTAGAACTCCGCCCGGATCTGGTGTGGCAATGTAGACAGTCCCGGGATCTTGCGGATCAACGGCCATGCAGACCACTCCCAGCGCTGAATCCGCCTGGTTCCAGGTCGCCGCGCTGTCGGTGCTCTTGAACAGATGCCCACTTGCGAGGGCGTAGAGGATGCTCGAATCTTGCGGGTGAATAAGCAGGCTGTTTACTCCGTTGCCCATAAGCCCGGCGTTGCGCCAACTCGCGCCACCATCTGTGCTTTTAAAGACTCCAGTGCCAGTTGCGCCGTAAACCGTGTCCGGATTGTAGGGATCGAACGCCATTACGACGACAGGTCCGCCCTCGGGCCCAACGTTCGTCCACGAGTTGCTGTCCGCCAGAATGCTGCCTGTTGCGGAGATGGCGACCAATGCGATCCAGGCCGCCACCCGTTTCTGTGCAACCATCTTCGTCCTCCCCCACTGCTTATTGGGCGCCGCCTCGGGCACCCACTCTCAAAGAGCAAGCGTCAAAATCACGCCCGCTCCGCCGCACACGAGAAGCATTCCGCGGTTTTTCTGCTCATTTTACTATGTTCAACGTGGCGCCCGCGGCTTCGACGTGCGGCACCCAGTCAGTTAGGGCGGCGGGCAAGACCTCGGATGGCCACACTGCGGTTGGCCAGCGAGTCGCGTTGGGGGTACACTTCCTCGATCCCACCTTTGCCACCGGGTTCAAGGTGTACCGCCTGCCTGCAAGGACGAACTTTTTTGCCGATTTTGCTGTAGCTGACTGCCAAGGTGATGGAACCGCCGACTCGGGCAAATGGCAGCCTGCTCTGGTTGGCCTCGCCATCCCGACGGAGTAGCAGCCGTTCATGTGACACGTCCGGTGCCCGTCGATTTCTAGAGTGCGGCACCCCGATTCACGGACCGAGCTTGGCTCATCCGCAGCGAGCGGAACCGCGGAAGGCTCGCCGCTGCGCAGAAGGCGCGTTGCGGGACAAGCTGCGGTTTAGTCTTTAGCGCCGAGTTTCTGGAGCAGCGCAACGATTTTCTCGCGCTGATCCGCTGCCAACGGATACGACTGCCCGTACTGCTGGGCCGTGCGGCGCACGATTGAAAGCGGCGTCTGGCCCGCCTTATTCTTGGCATCAAGCTGAGCACCGTGGTCGACCAGGAGCGGGATGACGCTCAGGAGGCCGAGAGCCGCCGCTACGTGCAGCGGCGTGTTGCCCGCGACGTCCGACGCATTCACTTCGGCGCCGAGCTCCAGCGCGGTTTTCGCCGTGACCAGCGCGATGCGCTCATCCTCACCGTCCGCCTTCGCGGCCACGTCTCCCGGCCCCTCGTAACGCTCCCGGCGGTCGCCGGCCAGGAACACACCAACTCCACGCGCGCCGATGAGCGCCTCGATCAGCACGCTGGATCCGTAAACAGAGGCAACCTCGCCTATCTGGAGATCGCGGTGGCTGGGACGATCGGGCAATCTGAATCGTGCATCGGCTCCGGAGGCTGCCAAGGCACGCATGATCTCACTCTCGCCGAATCGTGCCGCCAGCCAGAGCGGCGTCGCGCCGATAAATCCTTCCCGGAACGCGTAGTCTTTGCTGTAATACCGGCTGGGAGTGCCCTTGGTAAGAACAGGGTCTGGCCTCGCGCCATGCGCAAGCAAAGACTTCACCAGCGTCAAATCGCCGCGCAGGACGGCCGCGTGGAGAGCGGTATATCCGGCTTCGGCAGCATTGGGATCGGCGCCTTTTTCAAGCAACAGCGCGGCGACTGCGCCATGACCGCTGTGCGCCGCCACCACCAGGACGCTGGCGCCGTCCGGGGCCGATTCGTTGACCTTGGCTCCCGCCGCGAGCAGCCGCTGAGCGCAGTCGACGCTGCCCACTCGGGCGGCAAACAAAAGCGGCGTGAAACCCCCAAGGTCCGTTTCGACCACGCCCGAGACCGATCTTTGGTCTCCGTAGCGGGTTCCCGTGGAGATCGTGCGGTGCCGGACGCGCGAGCGCGCATGAACATCTGCCCCAGCATCGAGCAGCGCCTGCACCACGTCCGGATGCTGCTCGGCCACGGCCCACATCAGAGCGGTCTGATCGTGGAGGGGGTCCTTGGCGTTAGGGTTGGCCTTTTTTGACAGCAGAGCCTTCACAATATCCAGGCTTCCGGTGCGCGCGGCGGCCATGAGGACGGTTTCACCGGTGGAATTAGTGGCGTTGGGATCCGCGCCCACCTTCAATAGCTGCTGAACCATCGCGACACTCCGGTTTTCGCAAGCCAGCATCAACGGTGTTACGCGAAGATCATTCGCGGCGTTGACGTTGGCGCCGGCATGAAGCAAGCGAAGCGCTAAATCGAGATCGTCCCAGTGAACGGCCCAGTGAAGCGCCGTCGCTCCGTCGGGCTGGGGAGCGTTGACGTCAACCCGCTGCTTCATCAACGCCTCGAGGGCCGGCTGGTCCCGCCCCTCTGCGGCATCCGCCAGGCGGGAATCGCGCGCCGCCAGCGCCGTCGAGGCGATACACAATGCCGCGATCGGGAAGCGGCCCAGACGTTTGCAGAAGCCAGCCATTAGCATGTCCGAACTTTACTGTATTCTAGTATGAAGGCGCTCTTATGAGAAAACTTGGCACTGTCCTCAAGTGCCTCCGCCTGGTTGCGCCCTGCGTATTGCTTCTGGCCGCCGCGGCAGCGTGTTCCGGCGCGAGCGGGGCGGATCGCAAACTCCTCGATCAATACTGCATCAACTGCCACAACGCGCGCCTTAAGACCGGAGGGCTTTCGCTCGAGGCGCGCGACATCGATATCACCGCGGTGGGCGCCAACGCCGAAGTGTGGGAGCGAGTGGGACGAAAGCTGCGCAGCGGCCAGATGCCGCCCGCCGGACTTCCCCGGCTCGACCAGGCCGTAGCCGATGCCTTTCTTTCACGGCTCGAAGACTCCCTCGACCAGGCCGCCGCAGCCGCGCCGAATCCCGGCCGGCCCGCCGTTCACCGCCTGAATAGGACCGAGTACGCCAATGCCATCCGCGACTTGCTGGCGCTCGATATCGACGGCCACGCTCTCCTGCCGGCCGACGACACCGATCAGCACGGCTTCGACAATAATTCAGAGGTCCTTTCGATCTCGCCCGCCTTACTGGAGCGATATTTGTCCGCCGCCAGAAAAGTGAGCCGCCTCGCTCTGGGTAGTGTAAAGGCTCCGGCAATCGATACCTTTGAGATCTCGAAACTGTTGATGCAGGATGACCGGGAGAGCGAACGCTTGCCGTTCGGTTCGCGGGGCGGCGCCGCGTTCCCGTATTATTTCCCCGTCGATGGCGAGTACAGCTTCAAGATCCGTCTGCAGAAGACACTGTACAACGCAGTTCGTGGATTAGCCGATCCGAACACGCTCGAGGTCCGGCTCGACCGGGAACGAATCAAGACGTTTACGGTGGGCGGCGCTAAGGTGAATCCGCCTCCAGCCAGTTTCGCCGGTACGATATCGTGGAACCCGGAATGGGAGAAGTACGCGACACAGGCGGACGCCGGGATGGAATTCCGCATCAAGGTGAAAGCCGGAACCAGGACCATAGGCGTCTCTTTCGTGAAGCAATCCTGGGAGCCCGAAGACGTGCAGCAACCGCGTCGGTCGGGTTGGGGCTACGAAACGGATGAGATGTACGATGGGAGCCCGGGCGTCGAGAGTGTGACCATCGAAGGGCCTTTGGCTGCAGCCGGCGCCGGCGACACTGCCAGCCGTCGCAAGATTTTCGTGTGCCAGCCGGAGAAAGCCGAACGCGAACGCGGCTGCGCCAAGACGATCTTGACGACACTGGCACATCGAGCCTACCGGCGGCCGGCGACCGCGGCCGATGTCGAGACCCTGCTGGGCTTCTATGATCTTGGCCGCGCTGACGGAGGCTTCGAAGCAGGCATCGAAATGGCGCTTCAGCGCGTTCTGGTGAGCCCCGATTTTCTGTTCCGTATCGAGTTGGACAAGGACAACGAAGTTCCGGGCAAGGCTTATCCGCTGACTGATCTCGAACTCGCCTCCCGGCTCTCGTTCTTTCTGTGGAGCAGCATTCCGGACGACGAACTCCTCGCGGCAGCCGAACGCGGTGCATTGAGAAAGCCGGGGGAACTCGAGCGGCAGGTGAAACGAATGCTGCGGGACCCGCGATCGCGCGCGTTGGTGGATAATTTCGCCGCCCAGTGGCTGCAATTGCGCGACATCCGCAGTGCCATCCCAGACCCGGACTTGTTCCCCGAGTTCGACGAGAATCTGCGGGAGGCATTTCGGCGCGAAACCGAGCTGTTCCTCCAGGCGCAGTTCAGCGAGGATCGCAGCGTCACGGAACTGCTGACCGCCAACTACACGTTCGTCAACGAAAGGCTGGCCCGTCACTATGGAATCCCGAACGTGTATGGCAGCCGCTTTCGCCGCGTGGCGTTGAACAACCCGGAACAACGCGGCGGGCTTCTAGGTCAGGGCAGTATTCTGACGTTAACGTCGTATCCAAACCGGACGTCGCCGGTATTGCGTGGCAAGTGGCTGCTCGAAAACATCCTCGGCACGCCACCACCACCGCCGCCTCCAAACGTACCGGCGCTGCGCGACAAAGGCCCTGAGGGGCAGCGCCAATCGGTGCGCGAGCGATTGCAGGAACATCGCAAGAACCCCGCCTGCTCGGGATGCCATGCGCAGATGGATCCGCTGGGGTTCGCGCTGGAAAATTTCGACGCGATCGGAACGTGGCGGACTGCGGACGAATCGGGCTCGCCCATCGACGCCTCAGGTTCGCTCACGGGCGCAGCGGACTTTCAAGGGCTGGCCGGTCTTCGAACGCTGCTATTGTCGCGCCGCGAGCAGTTCGTCAGTACGGTAGCTGAGCGCTTGCTGTCGTTCGCTTTAGGCCGCAGCGTCGAGTACTACGACCGGCCCGCGCTCCGCAAGATCCTGCGCGATGCCAAGACGAGCGACGATCGCTGGTCGGCCCTGATCCTCGAAATTGTCCAAAGCCTGCCATTTCAGATGCGAAAGGCGGAGTCATGATCATAGCGAAGAGAGCGCTTCCGCGGCGGACCATATTGCGAGGCATCGGCACGACGCTGGCCTTGCCATTGCTGGATGCGATGGTGCCCGCGCTGACCGCTGCCGCGCAGACCGCGGCGAAACCGGTGCGCCGTCTGGGCGTGGTTTACATCCCGAACGGCATGGTCATGCAGAAATGGACGCCTTCGAGCGACGGGGTCGGTTTCGAAATGCCCGAAACTCTGAAACCGCTGGAGCCGTTTCGTAGCAAGATGCTGGTGCTGTCGGGGCTGAATAATACGCCGCCACCTCTCGATAGCGGTGCGGGCGTCCACGCCCGCGCTTCCACGCGTTTTCTGACGGCCGTTCCGCCCAAGCGTTCCGATACATCCGCGGTTGAGGCCGCCATCTCGATCGATCAGCTGGCAGCGCGCATGCTTGGTTCGGAAACGCAGCTCGCGTCACTCGAAGTCGCGATCGAGGGACGGGATCTCGCAGGCTCGTGTGATATCGGTTTCAGTTGCGCATACACCAATACAATTTCCTGGCGTGGGCCGACCACCCCGCTCCCCATGGAGAACGATCCGCGCGCGGTCTTCGAACGCCTGTTCGGCGGCAGCGAAAGCACGGATCGCGCGGCCCGTTTGGCCCGGCTCCAAGCCAATCGCAGCATTCTCGATTCGGTCAGCAGCCGGATCGGAGATTTCCAGCGCAGAATCGGATCGCGCGATCGCGCTAAGCTCGCTGAATACCTGGACGCGGTGCGCGACATCGAGCGCCGCATCCAGAACGCCGAGCAGCAAAGCGCGCGCGAGCTGCCTGTCGTCGAGCAGCCGCCCGGGATTCCGGCCAGCTTTGAAGCCCACGCCAGGTTGATGTTCGACTTGCAACTGCTCGCCTACCAAACCGATCTTACTCGCGTCATCACATTCATGATGGGGCGCGAGCTGAGCGGCCGGACATTTCCCCAGATCGGCGTCGTCGAATCCCACCACGCCACGTCACATCACCAGAACGATCCCGTTAAACTCGCGAACCTGCAAAAGATCAAGGCTCATCACGCGGAGTTGTTCGCCTACTACGTGGAGAAGCTGAATGCCACGCCGGACGGCGATGGTTCTCTGCTGGATCACATGATGATTCTTTTCGGAGCCGGGATGTCGGACTCCAACGCACATTCCGGGAACAACCTGCCGGTGACGATAGTAGGCGGAGGTTCAGGCAGTATCAGGGGCGGGCGTCACCTCAAGTATCCGCCCGGAACCCCCATGGGGAATCTGCTGCTGGCGATGCTTGACAAACTAGGCGTGCCCGGAGTGGAGCGAATCGGCGACAGCACCAGGCGGCTGGAGCATCTTTCCGATATTTGAGCAGGGCCTGGATGAAGATAACTCTCGGTAGTCTTAGCCTGCTGTTGGCCGCCTTCCTATTGCAGGCGCAGCCTGGGCCTCCCATCGGCGCAAAGGTTCCCGATTTCGCATTGGTGGATCAGAACGGGCAAACCCGCAACTTGATGAGCTTGATGGGAACTAAGGGGCTCATGCTGGTTTTCTTCCGGTCTGCCGACTGGTGACCCTACTGTAAAGCGCAGCTCGTGGAGCTGCAACAAAACCTGCCTCAACTCAACACCCAAAAGCTGGGGTTGGCCGCCATCAGTTACGACAGCGAAGCGATTTTGAAGCACTTTGCCGGACGGAAGAATATCACGTATCCGCTTTTGTCTGATCCGGATTCGAGAACCATCCGCGCCTACGGCATCCTGAACGAAGGCGTGCCGGCCAACACTCCCAAGGCTCTTGAGAATCGATTCTTGCGCGGCGGAGAGTGGTACGGCGTCCCGGTTCCCGGCACATTCATGCTTGATCCACAGGGTATTGTGGTTGCAAAGTATTTCGAAGACGACTACCGCGAGCGCTACACCGCATCCGAGATTCTGGTCCGGCAACTAGCCGCGGATTCCGGCTTGCCACGCACGGTCAGCGAAACGAAGCACCTGACAGTATCCACTTTTGCCAGCCTGACGAACGTCAAATGGGGGCAGCGGATCGCATTAGTGGCGGACGTGGACCTGAAACCCCGCATGCACGTCTACGCTCCCGGCGTGGAGGGTTACATCGCGATTGACTTCTCTGTTTCCGAATCGCCCGCGATAAAGATCCACCCGGCGACCTTTCCCGCCTCCAAGAAGCTGCGTTTGAAAGCAATCAACGAGACCGTTCCGGTGTATCAGGGTAAATTCCGGATCGCACGCGATGTCAATATCGGAACCGATCCTCAGGTGAAGCCCCAACTCAATGAAAAAGGCGAGTTGATTATCCACGGAACACTGCGATATCAGGCTTGTGACGATCGTGTGTGCTACGTACCGCAGAATGTACCACTCTCCTGGACATTGAATTACGAAGCGCTTGACATGCAGCGCGTACCGAAGGAATTGCAGCGTTAAGCGGTTATCCAATTTCCGCAGCATGCTAGTGTTTCACGTGCCTGCATGACACCTTGAACGGCAAGTGTTTCAGGGCAATTATCTCGAAAGAGTTCAAGCATGGTCCCAGAGCTATCGAGTCCAATGACCAGATAACCGCCGCGCGACAATTCGCGCGTGATTGGGATGCCCTTGTGGCACCTCGACGACGAATTGCTAAGATCAAAGGCCAGGGCGCGCCAGATCGTGAGGGTTCTTGAGATTGCGGCGAAACTGAGCAGGATCGGACTCCTCCTGTCCCTCGGTTTGCACTTGGCATTTCCAGACAGCACCTGCACCACCTTTCCGACTCAAGCAATTCCGGGGGGCATCCCATTTGCTTCCATCGCATACGTCACTGCGGCGAATGCGGCCGGAGATCACCTGGTGGTCGGTGCGCTGCAAGGCGGAGTCGGAGGCGTGAACGCAATCCTCGGCAATATTCCACTGCCTTCCGTTCCGAACCAAACATTTTGCGACGCGCAGGTACAGCTTGCCCCGCAGCAGTTTTACCCCAATGTCTATGTCCCCACGCAGTTGGAGCGCATGGGCAACTTCAGCGCGTTTGCCGGTCTGTTGGTGAATCCTGCGAATGGCCAGCCGTATTCGGGCGGGATGATTCCGGGCGGCCAGTTGGGCGCGGTTTATGCCTGGCGGATCGGCGCGGCGCAGCCAATATCGGCAATCCGTGGTTGGAGTCTGACTGGCTCAATGTCTGCGGGCAGAGCCACCCACAGCGCCGTCCTGCTGCCGAGTGGAAAGGTGCTGGTGGTCTCCGGGAATTCCGGTGAAACCTACGATCCGACAACGGGAGCCTTCACGCCGACCAGCAAGCTGCTGTTTCAACACGCAGGGTTTTCGACCGCCACGCTGCTCAACGACAGCCGAGTGTTGATCGTGGGCGGAACGGTCGCACTCTCATTCGGGGAATTGTATGACCCGGCATCGGGCAATTTTGTTGCAACGGGTGGAACGGTAGCGGAACACGGCAATGGCCTGACTGCGACGCTGCTGGCAGATGGCCGCGTACTGATTGCAGGCGGCTTCGACGCGAGCCAAGGCCTCAGCGTCGCGGCTGCCGAAATCTACGATCCCACGACAGGCTCGTTCACCAAGACAGGATCCCTCGCGACCGATCGCTTTGGGCATACAGCCACGCTTCTACAGGACGGCCGGGTGCTCGTGGCTGGTGGTGATCACGTTGTTGACGCGACGTTTAACCCGTTGAGCTCCGCGGAGATCTTCGATCCTGCGACTGGTCAGTTCTCCACTACTGGCGCAATGCACGCTGGACGCGATTCTCCCTTTGCCGTCCGTCTTGCAAGTGGCAAAGTGCTTATTGGGGAACTTGACTCTTTCACGGAGTTGTTCGATCCTGCAAATGGCACGTTTGAGCTGACCGGTCGTATGAGTGCGCCCCGTCAATACGGAACGGCGACGCTGCTCTCAAGCGGCCAAGCTCTAGTTGCGGGCGGCCTAGTTGCAGTTGCGAGGACCGTTGCCCCAACGAACTCTGCCGAACTCTACAATCCGGTGACCGGGACATTTTCGCCTACCGGAAGCACGGTCAGTGCTCGCTCGTATCACACAGCCACGGCACTACTTGACGGACGGGTGCTGGTGACGGGTGGGATAGGCCGCTTCCCCCCGCAGCAGCCTTTGGCTTCCGCGGAGCTCTACACCCCCTTGATGGAAGGCCTGGTCACCTCCCAAACCGGACTGACGTTTCGTGCGGCGCAGGGCGCTGGTGCTTTGCCGCCGCAAAACGTTGCCATACTCAGCAACACGGATACCATCCCGTTCACAGTTTCGACCAGCACTTATACCGGCGGGAAGTGGCTGCAAGCCAGTCCGTCCAGCGCGACTAGCACTCCTGGGGCCGCACCGGTGAAGCTCTCAATCAGCGCTGATGCAACGGGGCTCGCGGCGCAGGATTATTACGGCGCGGTAACGCTGACTCCTACCGACGGCACGCACCCGCCGATCTCGATCTCGGTGGTCTTGAGCATCGTGCCCGCCGGAGCAGCCACGCCACCGGCCGTGTCCCCCAGCGGACTGGTCTTCCTCACCTCGCCAGGCAGTGCCGTGAAAGCTCAGTCCTTTAGTATTTCCAACCTCACGTCGAAAGCGGTCAGCTTCACCGGCGCCGCCTCCGCGACTCCCAACTGGTTTGACTTCAGTCCAAAGTCCGCGAACATTGGCGCCGGGCAGAGCGCTACGATTACCGTGACCCCGGCCATCACCAATCTCACCGCCGGAGTGTATCGCGGCTCGATCAAATTGTCGTTCAACGACAACAGCACCCAGACCGTGGACTTGCTGCTGGTGATCTCGCCCACAGCGGGCACGCTGACGACGCCGGAGGAAGCGCCCAGAGCCACCTCATGCACCCCCAGCAAGCTGTTGCCGGTGTTTACCAGCATCGGAACTGGCTTCAACACCCCCGCCGCATGGCCGACGGCGATTGCTGTCGTAGTGGTGGACGATTGCGGCGCGCTTGTGAACAGCGATTCAGTAACGGTGAGCTTCAGCAACGGCGATCCCCCGCTTGCCCTTCTACCCATCGGCAACGCAAACTGGACCGGCACGTGGGTCCCGGTCCATAGCTCGACCTCTACGTTTGCGGCGCGGGCCGACGCCCGGCAAGCGTCCTTGAGCGGCAGCGCGCAAGTGACCGGCCAGGTCGCTGACAATCCCAATGTCCCGAGCGTCGCGGCCAGCGACATCTTCAGCTCCGGGGATTTAACCAGTCCGCCGGCGCAGGGATTGCTGGTGACAATCCTCGGAAAGGCGCTCGCGGATGGCGACGCTGTTGCCGCAGGCCCGCCGCTGCCTCAACAACTGGGCTCCACCAGCGTGATTGTTTCGGGCACACAGCTGCCGTTGCTGGACGTGAGCGAGAACCAGATCGACGCGCAGATTCCCTACGATCTGGCTGCCAACGCTCCGCACCAGTTGATCGTGCTGCGCGGCAATGCGATTTCCGTGCCGGTGACCATCGCGGTGTACGATTCGCAACCCGCCATTCTGTCGACGGCGGGAAACGGTGCGGGGCAGGGGCAGATCTATACGGTGGATGACGCGGGCAACCAGGTGCTGGCGGATGCAAACTCGCCGGCGACGGCAGGCGATCTTCTGGTGATCAACGCCGTCGGACTGGGCGCGGTCGATCCGCCGGTTAATGCTGGCGACCCGGCGCCGGATAACCCGCCCAGCACGGTGACTGCGCTGGTCTCTTTGACGATTGGCGGGCAATCCGCCACGGTACTCTCGGCCGTTTTGACGCCGGGATCGGCAGGATTGTATCAGGTGCAGGCCATGGTGCCGGATGGCATCAGTCCAGGCGATCAAGTGCCGGTGGTGCTGGCAGTGGCGGGCAAGAGCAGCGTGGGCAACACCTACATGGGGATTCAGTAGCCCCCCTACCGGTTCCCCGGGTGCCTGGATGCGAGCGGCACAAGGCCGCCCGGCTGTCGGGAGATACCTTTTGACATAGCACGAGCAAACGTGGTTTGATTGGAAACACTCTTCCAGGCTGAGTGTTTTCTGCAAACAGCTATGGCCTCGACTGCCCCTCACATGCATGAAGAAGCTGACCGCATTTACAAGGTCATCTTCGAATATGCCGGGCGTATTGGGCGTGAACAGGATAAAGACGCCCTTGTGGCTGAAGTCGCCGGCATGGCGCGTGACCTGGTGGGAGCGGACCGCTGCAGCGTTTGGCTCCTGCATCCGGAAGGGCGCGAGTTGTACACGCGCTTTGCCCACGGCGTTAGAGAAATTCGTCATCCCATCGGGCTGGGCTTGGTAGGGCGATGCGCCGAAACAGGAGAGCCTTCCGTGGTGAATTCGCCCGCGACCGATCCGAGGTTCTCGGACACGGTCGATTGCATGACAGGCTATCGAACGGAGGCCATTTTAACCGTGCCAATGCGTGGAGCCGATGGCCAGATCATTGGGGCTTGCCAGGTCCTGAATAAGCCGGGCGGCTTTGCTCCCGCCGATGTGGACTTGATCTCGTTCGCGGCCTGCTTCTCGGCGCAAGCGATCGAAAACCAGCAGTTGCAGCGCGAACGCGAGAATGCTCAGCGTCTGAGGCGGGAGTTAGAGATTGCACGCGAGGTGCAGGAGCGGCTTCTTCCGCGCCTGCCTGTCTCTATCGATAATCTCGACTGTGCGGCGGTATGCCAACCGGCGTTGGAGGTCGGCGGCGATTACTACAATTACTGGTCTCTGCCCGGCGGAAAGTTGGCGATTGCCGTTGGAGATGTCTCGGGGAAAGGCATTTCGGCTGCCTTACTAATGGCGAGCCTCCAGGCATGGTTATACGGACTGATCCTGCGCGGCTCGCTGGATCTCCCTGATTTGTGCAGCGAACTGAATCGCATTGTCTACAACAGCACTGCCCCCGATCGTTACAGCTCTCTCTTCTTTGCGCTGTGGGATGCAGCCACACAAACACTCCAATACGTGAATGCAGGACAAACTGCTCCGCTCCTCTATCGGCCAAAAGCGAACCCGGGCGAGAGAATTAAGCGATTGACCGAGGGCGGCCTGCCAATAGGATTGATGCCTCTCGTGTCTTACGGACAGGAAACCATCGCTTTCAACCAGGGGGACTGGCTGCTCTGTTTCTCGGATGGAATCAGCGAAGCCATGAATCCGCTTGAAGAAGAATGGGGAGAAGACAACATGCTAGCCGCGCTGGAACACTCCGTCGGGTTGACTGCGGAGACGCTGGTCGGCAACGTGCTGCGGGCCGCGCTGGATTTTACCGGAACCGCCCCACAACACGATGACATGACAATCCTCGCGATACGTGCCCGCGAAATGTAGGAACAGCGCAAACTGGACTTCCGGCGTCAGGCCCGCCGCCTGCATCAGGGTGGCGGCCGCTGCATACCCTATGTATGAGGCCCCGCGCGACAGGCGATCTGTGAACTGTTCAACGTGCGCGGGCCTGGATCGGGAGTCGGCGAAGCAATGCTGAGGAAATTGCGCTGCCCGTGGAGAGCGCGTCGGTTTCGGGCCGCCAGCGCCGCAAGGGGACATCCGGCAGTGCCACACTCCCAGATACACGGTTGACGACGAACCAGCCAAGCGGATTGTGGGACGCGGGGGAGTTTATAGGGAAAATCCCTTTTGCATCGCTATCTTGCGATTTGCATCGCTATAATGACAACCGAAGCCCCTGCAAACGAGGGCTGCACCGCTGGATCATGAATATCGAACCCACCCAACTCGAAAAGGCCGTAGTGCTGAAGGTAACCGGTCGCATGGATGCCGAAAACGCCCATGAGTTCGAGCAGGCTTGCGATCATTGGATTTCGCAGGGCGTCCGGCATTTGATCGCGGAGTTGGACGGATTACAGTACGTCAGTAGTATGGGTCTGCGCTCCTTTCTGTCGGTCGGCCAAAAACTACAATCCAAGTCCGGGTCTCTGATGCTGTGTGGGCTGCAGGGTCTTCCACGGCAAGTTTTTGAAATGACTCGGTTAATCGGTGTGTTTCCGGTTTACGAATCCACCCAGCAAGCCATCGCCCGGCTCTGATGGACCGTCACTTTGAACGGCTCACACTTCCGGCCCATCTCAATTCGCTCCACCCGCTGGTCGAGTTTGTGCGCGCGGGTGCGGAGAGCGCCGGCCTGGGGCCGGACGAGCTGGATAAGTTGGATTTGATTCTGGAGGAGCTTCTCGTCAACATCGCCCGCTATGCGTATCAGCCGGCAAGTGGGGTCGTGGAGGTGGCGTATGCGGCTGACGGGCCGGGGGTACTGTTGGTAGAGATCTCGGATAGCGGTCGTATTTTCAATCCCTTAAAGAACGAAGCGGCAGACTTGTCCGGCGGATTGGCGGATCGGCCGGTGGGTGGTCTTGGCGTTTTTCTGGTGCGGTGGCTCGCGGATTCTATCACTTACCGGCGCGAGCAAGGCCGCAATATGGTCTCCTTCCGGTTTCCCGGTCCCAAGGTCGCTGGGACTTGAAAAGACAAAACTTTCTTGGCATCCCTGTAACACCCGCCCGAACTGTGTCACTCTATGTTAAGGCGTAAGCAAATGAAGAACGCCGCAGGAAGAGAGGGAGATGAGATGGCAGGGTTGCGCAAATGGAGATTTCCGATCCTGATCGGGAGCGGCATCATCGCCGCGGGTGTCCTTCTGTACTTCTCGAGCGCGCGCGTCAGTTCGGACAAGACGCAGGGCGCCATCGGCAAGCGCGATGTGTATCGCGACAGCCAGGTGAGTACGGCGGACATCGCGGCTCCGGGCCAGGCCCCGGTAGCGACGGCAGCCATCCTGCAGAGCAAAGAGTTCAAGTCGCTGGCCAAGAATGCAGCGTTCCAGAGCCTGTTAAGCGACAAGTCGTTCTTGTCCCTTCGAGGCGACCAACTGTTCGCCGAGTTGCTTGCCGACGTGTCCTTTCAACAGATGGTTCAAAACGCCACATTCATGCAGCTTGTGCAGAGCGGAGCACTACCAGGCGCGTTGGCCGCGTCCCAGCAACAGGACCTGAACCAGTGGCTGAGCCAGAACTCGAGTTACCAGGCGCTGAGCAGCAACGGCGTGTTCAGCCAATTGCTCAATAACCAGGCTTTCGCCAGCCTGCTTCAAAATTCCGCGTTTCAGTATCTGATATCGTCCGCCGCTTTCAACGAGCTCGTGAAGGATCAGACATTCAACCAGCTCCTGACCCAGGCGTCGTTCCAGCAGGAACTGCTGAATGGAAGCATGTCGCAACTACAGACGGGAATGGTTCAGCAATAACCGCTACGCTTCGGTGCTTTCGCTAAACTGAAGGACTTGGAGCAACGGAAGCGTAGGACTGGCGGAGGACTCTCGCGCTGGACGGCGGGACTCTTTCTGTTTTGCGCCCCGGTTCTAGGCGCAGGTCGGCCCAACCTCTTCATCCAATCCTCCGAGCACATCGAGGTTCTGTACTACAGTCCCAGCCACGAATACCTGGTCACGCACCTGATTCGCGCCTACGAAAACGCGCTGAATTTTGAGCGTAACCAGTTTCACTTTACGCCGTCGCGAAAAGTCAGCGTCCTGATAGAAGATTTCGGCGACTATGGGCACGGCGCGGCCGGAACCGTTCCGTCCAATTTCATCAATGTGGGGATCGCGCCGTTCAGCTATACCTACGAAACGCTGCCCGCCAACGAGCGCATGACCTGGATCATGAACCACGAGTCGATTCACGTCGTGATGGGCGACCAGGCCAATAGCGTGGACCGGCGGTTCCGATCTTTGTTCTTCGGCAAGGTGGCTCCCACCGATGAGGAGCCCGTGTCGGTCCTGTACAGCTCGCTGACCAGTCCCCGGCACTACGCGACGCGCTGGTTTCACGAAGGCATCGCGACGTTCATGGAGACCTGGATGTCGGGCGGCCTGGGGCGCGCCATGGGCGGTTATGACGAAATGGTCTTTCGAACCCTGGTCCGGGATGACGCCTACATCTATCACGTGGTGGGGCTGGAGTCGGAAGGCACGGCGGCGGACTTTCAGACTGGCGCGAATTCCTACCTTTACGGCACTCGTTTCATGACTTGGCTGTGCTACACCTTCGGGCCGGACAAGCTCATGCAATGGGTGACGCGCACCGAAAACACCAGCCGCTATTTCGGAGCGCGGTTTTCCCAGGTCTATGGAATGGGCATGGAGACGGCCTGGGAAAAATGGATCGCTGACGAGCGCCGCTTCCAGGAAGCGAACCTCGCTGACATCCGCAAATATCCGGTGACCCAGCCGCAGCGGCTTTCCCCTCGCGCGCTGGGGTCGGTGTCGCGGTCTTACTACGACCTCAAGGATAACGTGCTGTTCGCCGGCATCCGCTATCCGGGACACATGGCCAGCGTGGCCGCCATCCATCTCGACACCGGACGGATCGAGGAACTCCACGACATCAAGGGCCCCGGGCTTTACTATGTCACGTCGCTGGCCTGGGACCCGCGCGGCCGGAAGCTCTACTACACCTCCGACAACAACGATTGGCGCGACTTGAATGTTTACGACGTGGAAACGCATCACGCCCGGCGGTTGCTCAGAGACATCCGCACCGGCGATCTGGCGTTCGATGCCCGGGACGGTTCGATATGGGGCGTCCGGCACAACAACGGCTTGTCCAGTCTGGTTGAAATTGCGCCGCCGTACAACGGATTCAAGACCCGCCGCGATTTCGAGTACGGCATCGACATCTTCGACATCGACGTCTCGCCCGACGGACAGTACCTCACCGGCGCAGTCGCGGATGTGAACGGGCGCCAGAAGCTGGTCCGGTTTCGAATCGATCAGTTGCGCCAACCGGAGGCGCCGTTGGAAGCGCTCTACGATTTCGAATACAACTCGCCGGGCAATTTCGTCTTCTCACCGGACGGGCGTTACCTGTACGGATCGTCCTACTACACCGGCGCCTCGAACCTGTTCCGCTACGACTGCCAGACCAAGAGGATGGAGGCGATCAGCAACGCCGAAACAGGGCTTTTCCGGCCGGTGCCTCTCGCCGATGGGTCCCTGATTGCGTTTGAATACACGAGCCAGGGATTCATACCGGCGCGTGTGCCGTCGCAACCGCTGCAGGACGTGAGCGCGGTCAAGTATCTTGGCCAGGCGACTCTCGAAAAATACCCCGAGTTGCGCAACTGGAAGCTCAACCCGCCCCCGGCCGAGGCGGGTTCCGAAAAGCTGATCACGCGCGCGGGCGCTTACGATCCGCTGCGCAACGTGCAGTTGATCTCGGCGTATCCCATCGCACAAGGCTACAAGAACACGCCCAGCGTTGGTATGCGCGCCGAATTCGCCGATCGCCTGCGGCTCACCGGCGTCAACCTGGATGCCAGCTATTCGCCGGATCCGAGCCTTCCGTCGAAAGAGCGCATGCATGCGTCGTTCGATGCGCACTTCTGGGACTGGAAGGTGAGCGGCTATTACAACTACGCGGATTTCTACGACCTGTTCGGCCCGACCAAAGTTAGCCGCCGGGGCGAATCGTTGAAGGTGGGGCATTCGAAGTTTCTGCTATACGACGTGCCTCGGACCTTGTCTCTGGAATGGAACGTGGCCGGATTCGCCGGCCTGGACCGGCTGCCTGAGTATCAGAACGTCGCGACCCTGGCGCCCAACCTGATGGAGGCGAACCTGCTGCTCAGGTACGCGAACCTCAGCAGGTCGCAAGGGGCCGTGGACGATGAGAAGGGCACGGCCTGGGGCGTTTATTCGCGCTTCTATTACAGCCGCAGCTCGTTCCCCAGTATCTGGGCGAACTACGATCATGGATTCCTGCTGCCACGCAACAGCTCGTTCTGGGTCCGTACCTCGGCCGGCAAATCCTTCGGCGATTTCACCAGCCCGTTCTCGAGCTTCTATTTTGGCGACTACGGCAACAACTACATCGACCACGGCGAAATCAGCCGCTACCGGGAGTACTACAGTTTTCCGGGCGTAGACATAGACGCGATCAGCGCGCGCAGTTTCGGCAAAATCCTGGGCGAGTACAATCTGCCGCCGAAGAGATTTCGCGAGCTGGGGGCCACTTGGATGTACGTCAATTGGGCGCGCCTGACTCTCTTTTCCTCGGGCCTGTTCACGAACTTCACCAGCGCGCCCATCCGGGACTACTTCGCCAACCTGGGCTGCCAGATCGATCTCCGCATCGTTTTGTTTACCTATCTGAACACGACACTTTCCGGCGGCTACGCCGCCGCGGCCGATCGCGACGGCCATATTTCGACTCAATACATGGTCTCGCTTCGCATTCTCTGATGTCGTCATTTTCCATCGGGTCCTTGCTGGGACAAGCTAGCGTTAGTTTGCTGCCGGTGCTGGTGTTCTTGTTCGCGCTAGAGCTGATCGACACCTACAAACTGCTCTCATTCCGTCGCGTACTCCGCAGCGTGGTCATCGGCGCCGGCGTGGCCGCGGTCTGCTACGCACTGAACACGGCCGTCGACGCATCCGGCGCGGTCTCTTCCTCGACTTGGGCACGCTCCGGCGCGCCGCTGCTGGAGGAGTGCGCCAAGGGCCTGTACGTCGTCTGGCTGCTGCGGCGGAATCGCGTGGGTTTTATGGTGGACGCCGCCATCTCAGGCTTCGCAGTAGGCGCCGGCTTTGCAGTGCTCGAGAATCTGACTTACATTCCGGTCCTCAGCACGGCCGGCCTGCTGACCAGCGCGATCCGCGGGCTGGGAACGGCCATGATGCACGGTGGCACGACCGCGATCTTTGGAATTGTGTCGGTAAGTCTGAGCGAGATCCGCGCGTCGCGTTCCTGGACGGTGTTTCTGCCAGGCATGGCCGTCGCGGCCTTCATCCATGAACTCTACAACCAGCCGCTGTGGCGGCCGGTGAGCGCCGCGATCGCCATTCTGGTGACGCTGCCGGTAGTGATGTCGTTCATCATCTGGCGCAGCGAAAAGGCGCTGGAAGGATGGCTCGGCACTAAGCTGGATAAAGATATCGATCTGCTGCAAGTGTTGACGGGTGGTGGGTTCAGCGCCTCGCGCGCCGGTCGCTACCTGCACTCGCTGGAGGGGATGTTCCCGCCGGAAATTCTGGGCGACATGCTGTCTTACCTGCAGCTTTCGCTCGAGCTCAGCGCGCGCGCGAAAGGGGATTTGTTGCGCCTCGAAATGGGCTTTCCCGTTCCTCCCGACCCGGAGCTGCCGGCGCAATTCAAGGAGCTGCGATGGCTGGAATCGCAACTCGGCCGGGCGGGAAAACTGGCGCTGGCGCCGCTGCTCGGCCAGAGCCGCCGCGACGTCTGGGAGCTGGAACACTTGGCGGCCAGGCAGGAAGGTGCGGCGGGAACGGCCGGCTGAGGCCTAAACCGGGGAAGCCTGGAAGCTCGCAATCGCGGCACTCTCGTCTTCGAAGCTCTGCAGGACGGTGTCGATCTTGGTGACGCTCAAGACGCGCTTGACCGGAGCGTCGGGGTTCAACAGCTTCAGCACTCCTGAATTCTTGACGGCGTGGCAATAGCAGTGCATCAGGACGCCCAAACCCGTGCTGTCAATACGGGAGACCTTGCTGAGATCGATCAAGACTTTGCTGTCGTTCTCTACCCGGATGGCTTTGGAGAGCTCGTTCAGCTCCAGAGAGGATGCCAGCAGTTGCGAGGGCTCGGTGAAGCGAAGAACCGTGACGTCGTTGACTCGATGGCGCTCGAGGATCGGTTCGCCCAGGGCTTGGATCAGCAATTCGGCGGCGCGCAGCTCGGCATAGCACTCGTCGCAGCCAAGGTAGTGGTCCTCGAAGCGAGCCGCCAGCTCCGGCGCCAGCCGGCGGCTCAGATAGTTCCGGTTCATCTCTTCCCGGTGTACTGGATCGCCGTGCCAATCCAGGCTCATATACCTGAGTGACGCCGATCGCTCGGATGTTTCATCTGTTCGAGATAAATCGCGCGAAATTTTTCCTTGGCCCGGAACAGGATCACACGGAAATTCTGATCCGTAAGGCCGGTCTGTTTCAGGATCTCTTCTTTTGTCTTTTCTTCGAGATAGAAGGCGCGCAGAATGCGGCGATCCCGGTCCGGAAGCTGCGCCAGGCCGTGGGCAATGGCTTGGCGGATCTCAAACAGGTCGGCCTCCGGCAAGGCCCTGCCGGGCGGCTCGGGAACGACCTCCGGCATGGGCTCATCACGCAGGGAACGGCGCCGGTATTCCGAGATCACGTTCCGGCACACGCCGTTGGAAAACGCGGCGGCCGCCTCCTTGTTCCGGATGGTCTGCTCCTCGGAGGCGGCTAAGAAGCGGGCGATGGTTTCCTGCACGATGTCGTCGACATCGGGACAAGCGAAACCCACTTCGTGGCAGACCTTGAATCGCAGTTTCCGCCGGAGCTTCTCCAATTCCTCGGCGGACAAATTCATTCGACTCCCTGAATGCACCGGTTAAGTGCGGACGCGATTTGGCGGATGGACACAGGCAATCCGTGAAGGTAGGAAGCGTTGTCCGCGTTTCTATCGTTTGGTCCGGTCCTATTCAAAAGGAACCCAGCCCGCCCACCTGGCGGAAAGCGCACCGAATCTCTTCCAATCCCGGGTTGGGCAGCCGTCTCGCCGGTCAGCGGAATTCTGGCCGCGCGACGGGATGAGACGGAAGCTACGAAAGTTGGCGTTGCGTGGAAAGTTTATGTCCGGCCTCGAAGGGCGTTCCATACCCTACGCCTTCGACGATGCGCCTCTTTTGACGATCTGCGGAATCAACTCGCCCGCGACGTCCGTCAACCTCATGTTGCGGCCATTGAAGTAATACGTCAGGCGCTTGTGATCCATCCCAAGCAAGTGCAGCAGCGTCGCATGCAGGTCGTGGTTGGTGACTGGCTGTTCCTCAGTCTTGAATCCAACGTCGTCACTGGTGCCGATTTGCTGGCCGCCCTGAATGCCCGCCCCGGTCATGAAAACCGTCATTGCTCCGGGGTTGTGGTCACGGCCAAGCCCCCGTTGTGAAATCGGCATGCGCCCGAATTCGCTGTGCCACAGCACCACGGTTTCATCCAGCAATCCGCGGCGCTTGAGGTCGGTGATGAGCCCGGTGATCGGCTTATCAACCTCCTTGGCATGCAACTGGTGGTTCGACACGATATTCGCGTGGGCATCCCACGTATCTTCGATGCTTACATACGCTCCGCTGATCACCTGAACGAAACGAACACCGCGCTCGATCAGCCGGCGGGCGAGCAGGCACTGCCTGCCGTAAGGCGCCGTAACCGGGTCGTCCAAGCCGTACAACTGCTTCGTCTCGTCGCTTTCTTTGGAGATGTCAACTGCCTCGGGCGCGCAAGCCTGCATGCGATAGGCGAGTTCATACGACGCGATCCGCGCCGAAAGTTCCGAGATACCTGGATATTTCTCATCAAAGTTCTGATTCAGCTTGGCCATCTGATCCAGCCTGGCCCGTTCCTGATCCGGCGTCATGTAGCCACTCGGAGCCGACAAGTCCAGGATGGGATCACCTTTAGAACGGAACACAGTCCCTTGATACGCCGCCGGCAGGAACCCCGATTGCCAATTTGGCGGGCCCGCGTATGGACCACCCCTTTGATCCAGCAGAACCACGAAACCCGGCAGGTTCTGGTTCGCCGTGCCCAGACCATACGTGACCCATGAACCGACGCTCGGGTAGCCCATCTGGATGGAGCCGGTGTTCCACTCGTAATGCGAGATCACGTGGTCGTTGGATAGCCCCTGGCAGGAGTGAATAAACGTCAGGTCATCGACCATGGTCGCGATGTTTGGGAAGATTTCCGAGACCCAGACTCCCGATTGACCGTATTGCTTAAAGCTGAACGGGCTCTGCATGAGCGGCCCGGGATAGCCTTGACGGACTTTGATCTCGCCTTTCCCCTCCAGAGGCATCCGGTTGTATTTCTGGAGCGCCGGCTTGTATTGAAAAGTGTCGAGATGACTGACGCCGCCGCTCATGAAGAGCGAGATCACGGCCTTGGCGCGCGGTTTGAAGTGCGGAGGCTTGGGGAGAAGAAGCGAATCCGTGACGCCGGCGGAGCCCACGCAGGCAGCAGGCGGTGCCGTTTCCGCGCCCAACAGGCGATCGTGGTTCAACAGATCGAGCAGGGCCAGGCCGCCGATCCCCATGCCAGCTTCCATCCAGAATTTGCGGCGCGAGATGAATTCCCGCCTGCAGGCGTGATCGCTCGAGCTGTCGATGCTCATTGCAATTCCTCCTATTGAATGTACGCGAACTCGTTCAGATTGAGCACCACGTGTGCCAAGTCGGTGAGGGCATCGAGAGCCGCTTTGTCCTCGCTGGCGCCAGCCGCGCTGGTCATGCCGTGGTCTCGCCGCTGCTTCAAGAACGCCACATTGCTGTCCAATTCTTTAGACGACGGCTCGCGGCTCAGCGCGATCCGGTACATGGCCTTCACCTGCTCGTCGAATCCGCTGCCCGCTTGACGGAAAACGCGTTGCGCAAAATGCCGGGCTTGAAGCAGCATGAACTCGTTGTTCAACATGGTCAGCGCCTGCGTGGGAACCGTGCTGACCGCGCGCCGCTCGCAGGTCGTGTTCAGGTCGGGCAGATCATAGACTTCGAACATCGGGTATTTGAGCCCTCGCTTGACGTACGCGTAAACGCTGCGCCGCCAGGTGTCCGGGCCCTCTTTGGTAAGCTCCCAGGTACCACGAGGCTGATCCGCGCGAACCGACACCGGAATGGCGGGGAAGAATGCGGGACCGCCGGGCTTCAGATTGAGATCGCCACTGGCATCCAGGACCGCATCCCGAATGATTTCCGCTTCCATGCGGCGGATCGGAAATCTCCACAGGTAGACATTGGTGGGGTCTTTCTCCATGTCGGTCGACTGGTAGAAGGCGGAAGCCATTTTGTAGGTTTCCGAGTTCATAATCAACCGCTGCATTTGCTTGATGCTCCAGCCTTGGCGCACGAACTCGGTGGCCAGCCAATCGAGCAGCTCCGGATGCGACGGCAGCATACCCATTTTTCCGAAATTGCCCGGTGTGGCGACGATGCCGCGGCCAAAATGCCAACCCCAAATCCGGTTGACCATAACGCGCGCCGTCAGGGGATTGTCTCGGGAAGCGATCGCTTCCGCCAGTGCGCGGCGGCGGCCGCTGGTCACGTAGCCGGAGCGGTTGGGCGGATGTGTCGCCGGAGGCGGCGTTCCTTTGACCAGCACCGAAAGAAAACCGGGTTGCACCGGAAACGTGCTTGCATTGGCTTTGATGTCGTCTCCAGCAGCCGCGAAGTAGAGCGGAGGCACTTCGTATTTCTGGCCCGGTTGCGGAACATAGCAGCACTTCACGTCGTAGGTTGGCCGCCCGGTTCCCGGAATGGTCGAGTCGCCCAAACCGTCGGGCGTCAGCCGGTAGTCGCCGTCGCGGACACCGTCGGCGACCGGCAATGGATCCGGCAGCCGCTTCTCAATCTCCTCGATCTTCGCCCGCAGTGGGCTGCGCTTGGCTTCGTCCTCCGGGCTGAGTTTCAAGCTGCGCGCTCCGTAGTCTTCGACTCCGAAAACCTGGTTCGCCTTGGCCTGCGCCTTGGATTTCGCTGAGGCGTCAAGATCGGCCGTAATCATGTCCGGATTGGCTTCTTCCGGACTGATGAGCACCTGCGCCACCAGCAGCTTTTGCCCGGGCGTTCGCTTGTCCTCGGGTGTCTTGATCGCGATTTGAATGTCCTCTGGATATTTCTTCAGAGCGGCTTGAATCTGCTGTTCGCGCTGCTTGTCGCGGTACGGCTTCTCAATGCGGGCGATTTCCTGCTGCAGCGGCGTAATCTCTTTTTCCAGCTCCTTCTTGATCCGCTCGTACTCGTCGACCTTCTCCTTGGGGGCCAGCGGATGATCGTAGTCCACATAACTCCAGAACGCTGCCGCAGACCGGTAATAGTCCATGCGCGTGATTGGGTCGAACTTGTGGTCGTGGCAGCGCGCGCAATTCACCGAGAGCCCCATGAATCCCTGGAACGTCGTTCGGATCATGTCGTCCATGTAGTCATAGCGATAAGACGGATAGTTCTTCTCGCGGAAGCGCACGCGCGGACCGATGCGATAAAAGGTGGTCGCGGTCAGACTGTCGTAAGTGGGATGGTCAAGCTCATCGCCGGCGAGTTGCTCGATGATGAACTGATCGTAGGGCTTGTCTTCGTTAAAGGCCTTGATGACGTAATCGCGGTAACGCCAGCCGTTCTCCACCGTGATGTCGAACTCGAATCCGGAGCTGTCCGCATAGCGAGCCACGTCCAGCCAGAAGCGTCCCCAACGCTCCCCATAATGCGGCGAGGCGAGCAGGCGATCGATCAGGTTTTCATAAGCATTAGGAGATGAATCCTGGACGAATTTCTCCACTTCCGCGGGAGGCGGAAGCAGACCCGTCAAGTCCAGGTAGGCGCGGCGGATCAGCGTCCTTCGGTCGGCCTGCGGGGCCGGTTCGAGCCCTTGCTTCGACAGCATGTCCCGAACGAAGGCGTCAATCGGATTGCGGCTCCAGCGAACATCGCTTACCTGGGGTGCCGCGCGGCGAACTGGTTCCCGAAAAGCCCACCATTGCCGGTCCTCGTCTGTGATCTGCTTCTCTTTGTATGCGGCCGCTGGAGATACTTGAGCTGGGGCGGGCTGGTTGGTTGAATTCCATTCGGCGCCCTGGTCGATCCAGTCCTTCAGAATCGCAATTTCTTTTTCGTTCAGTGCCTGGACCGGAGGCATCGGCATGACGGGCTGCACCTGCCCGGTTACTCGTTTGTAAAGTGGGCTGGCGTCCGCGTTACCGGGGACGATGGCCGGGCCGCTCGTGCCTCCCTTCAGCATTCCCGCTCTGGTATGCAGATCGAGACCCGACGTTTGCAGCGTCTCTCCGTGACACTGGAAGCAGCGCTGCATGATCGGGAGAATGTCTTTTTCCGTGAGGCGGGCTTTCTGTGCGGTAAGCCGGGTGTTCAGAAGCATCGCTCCGGCAAGAACGCAAAAGACGGCCAAGCTACGGCGCGCGAGTTCCGCTTTCGTTCGAGGCAGCATGCTCCCCTCCTGCCCAGATAGACTTCCCTCAATTCTACTCCTCCTGACAGGCCTCCAACTGCACAGCATCAAGCGTGCTAAGCTTGCTGGCAACCCAGCGATGCGTTCCGTACAAATGACTATCGCCGCCTGCCTTTCGGTGGGCATTCTCGCTCATCCGCTGGCCGGCGCCGAGACATGGGACGTGGGTTTGACCGGAAAGGGGACCCTCATTGAGGCGGCTGCCGTACCCGGTTCTTCTGCCGCCGTCCCGACGGTGCTCCTGGTTGGTGGTTTGGCAGGAGAGGATCGCTCGGCGGCCGCAGTCACGCGGGAGGTTCAGGCTTTCGAGGCAACTAAACCTGGCGCTCGCCGTTTCCGTCTTATTGCGATCGCTCTAGCCAATCCTGACCGCGCTGCTGTTTCCTTTCCGCCGGCAGGGACTGCATACCGTGACAATCCCGAATCGCACGCGCTGTGGCGATGGATTGGTATACAGGCGCCGGATCTGGTGTTGGTCGCGGGCGATCAAGACTTCGGCCTCGCCGAAGCGTTATCTCAAAACGCGGTTGCGGGGGTCGGCCGCATCTCAGCCCGAGCCGTACCTGCGCGGCCTGGAATTCTTCGATCCGTTAAAACAATACCGCCCTCGGAGGCGCACCACGAGATCGAACGCCGCCTCCGCCGCACGCCGCGCCAACTCGCCGAGGAACTGGCGCAGTACTATGGACACGATTTCGATCAGGCGGCGTACATTCAGGCCGTTGCTCTGATCGGCCAGCTCCGCCTCGGACACCAGGCCGATGTCGAGCGGCTGGTTTCCCCGTTCGTCGATGGTTCGAAGGACAGCCTGGCGCGGCCGACGTCACCGACCCTGGCAGGCCACCTGGTGTTCGCCGCATTGGCCGAGCGGACCCACGACGATCGTTACCTGCGCCTGGTGCGAAAAACGGCTGATCTCGGCTTTACAGCATCGGGGGAGATGAAAGAATCGATGCCTCTGCACGAAGAGATGAGCGATTCGGTGTTCATGGCCTGCCCGATCCTGGCGAGCGCCGGCAAGCTGACAGGGGAGACCAGGTATTTCGATATGGCCGCCCGTCATTTTTCGTTCATGCAAAAACTTTGTCTCCGCACCGACGGCCTGTATCGCCATTCACCGCTAACGGATGCAGCCTGGGGCCGCGGGAACGCTTTCCCGGCGTTGGGTCTTGCCTGGGCGCTGTCGGATTTTCCGGAACAGCACCCACAAGTCAGCCGGATGGTCCGGGCGTTCCAGGATCACATGGCAGAACTGGCGCGCTTCCAGGATTCGAGCGGAATGTGGCGCGAGGTCATCGACCAGCGAGGCGCGTATCCTGAATTCTCGGCGACCGCTATGATAGCGGCCGCCATGTTGCGTGGAATTGAGAAAGGATGGCTGGAACCGGCTTCCTACCGGCCGCGGGTGGATCGAGCCTGGCGCGCCATCCTCACACGAACGGGCGCTGATGGCCGATTAATAGATGTGTGCGAATCAACCGGAAAACAGAAGACGCTCGGAGACTATCTTCGTCGCGCGGCGATCTTAGACCGAGACCCTCGCGGCGGAGCGATGGCCATGCTCTTGGCGACGGAATTGGCCGGATCTCCGTAAAATTTCTTGTACCTATTCTCACTCTCGAGGGAAACAGGAACGGCGAGGTTATCTCTCCAGCACGCCAGCGCCGGGAAGCGGCCCAGTTCCATGAGTTAACCCGCAGATTCGTAGGCTTTGTCAAAAGGGCTCGTGAAGGGGTCTTCCAGACCGAGAAGGCCCGCTCATCAAAATGCCCCCCGCGCACACTCAGTGCTGGATGGCTCGATCTGAAATCAGTTCGCCTCCGATGCCTAACGCAACTGCGCCCGCGAAGATCCAATGTAGGTTTCTCTGGCGCCCGCTTGCTCGGGTCGCCCAAACCGCCCGCATTCATCTGTATCCTAAACTTTGGAGGAGCCATGCGCCAAGCAAGAATTTTGCTGTCTGCCTGCACGATCAGTTTCGCCGCCCTCCTTGCGGCACCGTCCACCGTTCTCAACCATCCCACCGGCAATCGCGGCCTCTTCATGGTCGATAAGCTCGGCGCCCATCTCCGCTTCTTCGATCCCGTGACCTTCAAAGAGCTGGCCAGCATCGAAACGCCTCTCAACCCGCACGACTTCACTCTGTCGGCGGACCATTCGCTGGCCTACGTGCCGATCTACGGCGACGGCGTGTACGGCCGCAACCTGCATCCGGGCCATGAAATCGAGATTGTCGATCTGGCCGCGCACAAGATCATCGGCGCCATCGATGTCGCTCCCTATCGCGCACCGCACGGAATTCAGATCGACTCGAAGGGCCTCCTTTATGTGACCTGCGATCTGGATCGTAAGCTTCTGGTAGTGGACCCGAAGAAGCGGTCGGTTCTGGAGGCCATCGACACTGACGGCACTGGACACTGGGACGCGCTGCTGGCCGATGGGAGCAAAATCTACATCACCAACAAAACGGACCGGCCCTTCATCAGCGTGATCGATCTAAGAACGCGCAAGATGATCGCGAAGGTCCCCGCCCCCGGCGGTACGGAAGGCATCGCCGCGTCGCCCGATGGAAAAACTGTCGTAGCCATGGACCATACCGAACCGTTCCTCATCGTAATTGATCCGAAAACCGACCGGGTACTCGACCGCATCCCGCTTCGTGAAAACACGAAGGGTGCCTACAAGCTGTATTTTTCGCCCGACGGCAAGCGGCTGCTCACCATGAACATGGCGGAAAAATCGGTCAACGTTTTCGATGCTTCCAATCTTCGAGGCGAGCAGCGCCTGCTTCAGGTCGGCAAAGATCCCATGGGAATCGCATTCTCTCCAGACGGAAAGACGGCCCTGGTGGCCAACCATGGCGACGGAAGCGTGTCGGTGATCGACTTGGAAAAAATGCAGGTGGTCAACAATTTCCACGCCGGCACCGGCATCGAGACGCTGGCGTACTATTGAGCCGTCTGCGGCCCCTTTGACCCTACACTCGGCACGCCTCGCCTTGCGCTGGCGGAATGCCGCCAGCCATCGCTCTGGCCAAACCGCCTGATAGCCACTCCGACACGCTCGCTTCAGATGGTGCGATCTTCCAGGGATGAATGGCGGTAGAGTCAGCCTTGTCGCTGACCTTAATGGTGACAGTCCGAGGATTCAGGGACCTCTTCGATATGACTTTCTCCTGAGTTTTTGCGGCCATCTTGTTTCCCGCATGGCTCACGACGACTGAACGAGCACGGTGATGTCGGCGTCGCCATAGACCACGATTCCCGGAATGTCGCTCGTCTCATCAATGCTGGCCGGATCGCCCACGCCGGAGAACGCTGCGGTCGTGGCCCAGCCAGCCCGGCTAGGCTTAGGGTGCTCACCACAGTGATGTTGGCGGGCCGGAAAATAGGAGACACTAGGGGCATGTACACTTCCCGCGCTCTGGTCCTGGTGCTGGTCAGCCTATGTGCCGCGATAGTGCAAGCACAACCGAAGCCGAAGACCAAAACTTCCGCGCCGGACCGCTCCAACCTGATCAACTGCGTCGAGGGACTCTCAGGGTGTGACGTTTCGGCCCTGAGTGGAGATGAATTGGCTCAGGTCGCCGCCGCTTCTAAGAAACGTAACCTGGAATATTGTTTGGACGGTTCGACGCTGTGTGATCCCATCCGCCTGACTGCCGCCGAGGCCTCATCGGTCCGCGCCGTCCGCGACCGCCACAACGTAGAAAAATGCATGGAGGGATCCCCTAGTTGCGACATGTTACTGCTAAGTACCAAGGACGCCGCTGCTTCTCGAGCGGCCGCGGCGCAGCGCAACTTCGACAAATGCATGAGTGGGTCTCCCATCTGTGACCCGCTCCGGCTGACCAAAGAACAAAGCCACACGGTCCAGGCCGCCGCGGCTCGCAGGAATCTGGACAAGTGTCTCAGCGGTTCGTCGGCCTGCGATCCACTGCGTTTGGCGCCCAACGAAGCGGCTTCAGTCCGAGCCGCTTCACTTCGCCGCAATCTGGATCGTTGTTTACAGGGTTCATCCACTTGCGACCCCCTCTTGCTTACTGAATCGGAAAGCAAGGACGTTCGCGTCGAGATGCAGAGGCGCAATCGCGCCAATTGCCAGAGTGGTTTGCCCAACTGCAATCCGCTGGACCTCAAAGAAGCGGATCTGAACTCGACCCGCGCCGCATTCCACCAGCGCAACGTGGAGGAATGTAAAAAGGGGCTCCCCACTTGCGATCCTTCGCTGCTCAACGCTCCCGAGATGGCCAGTGTAGCCGCCGCCTTTCAGGAGCGCCGCAATAGAGCGAATCGGCTACAGCAGTCGAGCAAACCATAAAGCTCTCTGCTTTGAAACTATTGGTCTCTCTTATCCTGCGAATCATATCAGGAGGGCGCGCCAAGCGAGTAACCAATCCATAAATGTGAGACACGCATTGCTTTTGGCCGCAGCGGCTCAGTCCTGGTCACGGGCTCTGTCTTTCTCGGAGCGGAGCAAAGTTTTTCGCCTCCCTGCTGTGGGCATACCCAAGCTTCCTTCTCAGCCGTCCCATTTCAACCGGTCGCAAGAGTGAAAACGCGCTTAAGAAGGCGCTGTAAGATCAAGAGGGAGTCCCCAATCGATGAGTCTGCGACACGCATTGTTCATGCTATCTTTGGCCGCATTCGCCCAGAATGCGCCTTCCCCGGCCGGTCTCACGGTTCAAGTTGGAGGAACCACAGTGGCTACTCGAAGTACACTGAACCTGGCCAATGCGGCCAGCCCGGCCCCAAGCGGGATCGTGCAATCCTGTAGTGACAATCCGGGCAACAACCGTGTGGATTGCGTCAGCTCTTACAATAGCGCCTTCATCGCTACGCACGACACCGTCCATGCCAACGAAAATTACTGTTATTCCACGAATGGCACCACCGCCTACACCTGCAGCCTCCCGTTTAAGGTTCTGACCGCCTACCAGACTGGTATGACATTCCTGCTGTTCACCGACCAGACCTGCGCCAGCTCCTGCACGCTGAAAATCGACACCCTCCAGACGGTAAACCTCAAGCGGGTCGATGGCACCACCGACCCGGGTGGCATGCTCACGGCCTTCCAGCCACAGTGGATCTTTTATGACGGGCGGGTTTTTCGATTGATGGGCGTGGGCGGCGGCCCGCCCTCCGCGGCTGCGCCCGTCGATTCACGCCGCGACGTCATGGCCCGCCGCGTGATCGGGTCCATGGACACGATGCCTTATGCCGCAACCATCGACCTGGATGTGACCGCCGGCGATCTGCACAAGACCAGCACGGCCAATAGCGCGGGGAACGCGACCATCCATGCCACCACGGGCGGTCTCCCCGGCCAACATATGTGGATCATCGTCGCGAACGACTCGATCAGCGGTAAGGCCATTACCTTCGGACGGAACTTCAAAGCTTCTGGCGCTCTGGTGGGGACGCCCGGCAAGTCTGCTACGCTCCAGTTCGTCTCCGATGGAACCGCGTGGTATGAAATTGCCCGAACGCTGAACCTGTAACAAGCGCGCTGCCGCCGGGCCTCACCCGGGCGGTCGGAGCCGGACCGGGGCCTTTCAACCCCGCGTCATCTCGCACTCAATCAGGTTCTTGGATTTTCGGAGGATCGAGTCTCTTGAACCGCAGCGTTCCGGATTCGGCCGCCCGGACTCGTCAACCGCAGGCTCCCAGTCGTTTCCAAGAGGAATGTGATGGCGGCGTTTGCGCCCAGGCGCTTGTTGCCATCGATGAACGGATGGTTCTGACAGAGATGATAGAGGGATGCCGCTGCCATGGCCGGAATGGAGACATGCAGGAATTCGCCGCCGAATGCCGCCTGAGGAGAGGCAACGACCGCTTCAAGTCCCGCCGCGTCGCACACCCCCGCCGATCCGCCGTATCGCTCAATCTGCTGTTCATGAATCTCCAGTACCTCATCCAAAGACAGGAACACTGGTTCCATGAACTCCGCCCTGATGATTCACTCGGCCAGCTTCCGGAACGCCTTTCCGTATCGCTTGTGGGCCCATTCCTGGGCCGCTTCAAACTTTTTCTTGCGCGCTGACGGTTTCGCGGGCGAGACCATCAGTTGTCTCCCATCGGTGCTGACGTCGAGTGGCGTTTCAGGATCGATCTTGAGGAGGTCCAGGATCGGGCGATCAATCACACCAATCATGATGGCGGACTACGCGGTGCAGGGCGACCGAATGTTCCAGATCGAGCCCGCTATTCCAAACCACCGGACCTTCTGAGCTGATCCCGGCGCGCGCGGGATTATGATATAAACACTCAGACGCCGCGCGGCGAAAGGAGTGCGACATGTCCACTGAGCGAATCGCGGTTCTGGTGGCTCTGCTGCTGGCCGTCACGGCCCATCCGTTGCCGGCGCAGAACCCGGCCCAGCTAGACAAAGGCAGGCAGCTCTTTCTGGGTATGTGCTCGCGCTGTCACGGCGCGGAAGGCGGAGGCGCGGAAGGTCCCAGCCTGAACCGGCCGGTGCTGACGCGAGCCGTCGACGACCAGGCGCTGCGAACCATCATTCAGGACGGCATTCCCGATCGCGGCATGCCTCGCATCCGTCGCATGAGCAATGGGGAACTGGATGCGCTGGCCGCGTATGTGCGCTCGCTGGGACGCACCGCGGAAGTCGCCCGCCAGGGCAGCGCCGAAAAAGGCAAGGCCGTTTACCAGCGGCTGGGTTGCGCATCCTGCCACCTCATCGCCGGAGAAGGCGTAACGTTCGGCCCCGAGCTTACCAACATCGGAGCGCGCCGTTCGCCGGGTTATCTGCGCCAGGCGGTCGTGGATCCCTCCGCCGCCCTGCCGCGCGGAGGCACGGACGTTCCCGGCCGCGGCTTCGACGAATTCTTGCCCGTTCGAATTGTCACGCGCGAGGGCCGGGAGGTCAACGGGCTGCGCGTGAACGAAGATTCCTTCAGCATTCAAGTGCGCGACGCCGGCAACCATCTCTATTCGTTCCAGAAAGCCGGCCTGCAGACGCTGGACAAGGAATTCGGCAAGAGCTTAATGCCGGACTACAAGACCAGAATCGCCGGCGCCGACCTCGACGACCTGGTGGCTTATCTTTCGAGCTTGGGAGGTGCGAAGTGAAGATCGAACGATTTCGCGCGTGGATTGGCGCGTGCGTGTGTCTGGCTCTAGGTGGCGCGGCGGCGGCGCAGGTTCCCTATCAGCGCATCGCCGGAGCCGAAAGCGATCCCTCCACCTGGGTGACGTACTCGGGCAACTACCAGGCGCAGCGCTTTTCGCTGCTGGACCAGATCAGCCGGCAGAACGTCGCACAACTGAAGCCGGCCTGGATGTACCAGATGCGGCATCCGGGGATCGTGGAGACGTCGCCCATCGTGGTGGACGGAGTGATGTACATCACCGAGCCGCCCAGCACGGCGACGGCGCTGGATGTTCGCACCGGCCGGCCCCTGTGGACTTACACGCCCAAGATTCCATCCGATGTCATCATCATCGGATCGCCGCCCGTGAATCGAGGCGTCGCTGTGCTGGACGACAAAGTCTTCTTCGGGACCGTGAATTGCCATCTGCTCGCGCTGGATGCCAGGACCGGAATCGTCCGCTGGGACGTGGAGGTGGACGACAACAAGAAGGGTTACTACGTCACCGGCGCGCCGCTGGCCATCGACGGCAAGATCATCGTCGGCATCTCGGGCGCCGAGACCGGAATCCGCGGCTTTCTCGACGCCTACGATCCCAAGACCGGCAAGCGGCTGTGGCGCACCTACACCGTGCCGGCTCCCGGAGAACCCGGCCGCGAAACCTGGGGCGGCGATAGCTGGCAGCACGGCGGCGGGTCCACCTGGTTGACCGGCTCCTACGATCCGGACCTGCACCTGCTCTATTGGGGCACCGGCAATCCCGGACCGGACTGGAACGACGACGTGCGGCCCGGCGACAATCTCTACACCTGTTCTCTGCTGGCGATCGATCCGGCGAATGGAAAAATCAAATGGCATTTCCAGTTCACGCCGCACGACGTGCATGATTGGGACGCCACCGAAATTCCGGTTCTGTTCGACATTGAAGTGCAGGGCCGCAGCCGCAAAGTGGTGTCGATGGCGAACCGGAACGGGTTTTACTACGTGCTGGACCGCGTGACCGGCGAATTTATCACCGCCGTGCCATACGTCAAGCAAACCTGGACCGACGGGCTGGATGCCAAAGGCCGGCCGTTCGCGCGCCGCGACGCGGACCCCAAGGTGGAGGGAACGCTGGTTTTTCCAGCCATCACCGGCGCCGCCAACTGGTACAGCCCCAGCTACAGCCCCAAGACGCGGCTCTTCTACCATGCGGCCCGTCAAATGGCCGGCGTCTACTTCAAGGGCGACGCCGAGTACAAAGATGGCACGCCTTACACCGGCGGCGGCGGCGAAACCAAGAACGGCGACGAAGCCTCCGGCGCTGTCATGGCCTGGGAGGCCTCCAGCGGGAAACTGCGCTGGGAGTTCAAGCTGCTCTCGCCGCCCTGGGCCGGTTTGCTGTCCACGGCCGGCGGGCTGGTTTTTGGCGGAACCGAAGAAGGGAATTTCTTCGCCCTCGACGCCGAGAACGGCAAGCCGCTCTGGCAACTGCAGCTCGGCGGCAGGGTGGCCGCCAATCCGGTTTCGTTCGCCGTCGACGGCAAACAGCAGGTGGCTATCGCGGCGGGGTCCACTTTGTTTGTATTCGGCCTGCCCTAGCGCGGCGACCGGCGAGCGCGCGGCACAACAGCTCCTAGGCGTGCGTGACCTGGTTATAGCAGCGCAGAAAGAATCCGTCCGTCATGCCCGCAATGTAGTCGCACACCACGCGATGCACCGGGCAAGACTCCAGCGTCTCCTTGTAGTACTCGGGGAGTTTTTCCGGGTCCCGCAGGTAGAAATCGAATAGCTCGGCAATTTGGATGGCCGAGCGGCGACGCTCTTCCACCATCGGATCGGAAAAGTAAACGGCGTGATGCAGAAACTGCTTCAACTGCCGATTGGTGGCCTCTGCGTCGGGCGTGAAAACGGCCAGTCGGCGGGGATGCTCCCGGACGGCGGTCGAGTCCGGAACACTCGCGGCCTCGGCGGCTGCGATGGTGCCTTGCGCAAGTCCTGTCACCAGAGAGTCCACCAGGCCGCGCACCACTTCTTGAAATCGCTCGCGGCAGGTAGCGCCGGGAAAATGTCCTTCCGCTTCCAGGTAGCGGCGTTCGAACTCGGGCACGGCTTCGCTCACCTGCTCGATCCCAAACAGTGCCGCCGAGAACCCATCGTCCAGATCCGCCGTGTTATAGGCGATCTCATCCGCCGGATCGATAAGCTGCGCCTCCAGCGGCGGCCGCAGCCCAGGCAGGTATTCGTCTAACGCGGGATTCTCTCCCGGCTCGAAGTCGTGGGAGTGCTTGACGATTCCCTCCCGCACCTCGAACGTCAGATTCAGGCCCGGGAAGCGCGCGTAGCGGTGCTCGAACGATTCCACGATTCGGAGCGCGTGCAAATTGTGATCGAAGCGGTCGCCGAAACGCCGCATCTGGCGATCCAGCTCGTCTTCACCGGCGTGCGCGAAGGGCGGATGGCCGATGTCATGAGCCAGCGACAGAGCCTCGGTCAGATCCTCATTCAGCTCCAGAGCCGATGCCAGCGTGCGCGCGATCTGCGAGACCTCGATGGTGTGAGTCAGGCGATTGCGAAAATGATCCGAAATGCCGGCCGGAAAAACTTGCGTCTTGTTTTCCAGCCGCCGGAAGGCGCGCGAGTGAATGACCCGATCGCGGTCTCGCTGGAATTCGTTGCGGTACGGATGAGCAAGCTCGGGGTATCGCCGGCCGCGGCTTTGGCCGACCGGAAAACGCAGCCGGCCCAGCCCGGTCACTTCTGCGGGATTTCGCTGACCGCCGAGATGGCTGCTTTGCTGATGGTAGCGCGCGGACTGCTGCGCAGCGGCTCGATGAGCTTCAGCGCTCGTTTGGGATCCGACGCCCGGATGAGATCGCCCAGCGCCAGCGTGGCCTGCTCCTTCGAAACCAGATCGGTCGGGTGGTCGATGACGGACTGAATCAGCGCCTCGCCCTGGCTCAGCTTGCCCTGCGACGCATAGATTTGAGCCATCGCCATTTTCGCCATGGCGCTGTAGTTGCGATTTCCCGAGTCCATCACAGCCTTGAAATGTTTTTCCGCTTCCGCCAGGTTCCCGTTATCGGAGGCGTTGGTCCCCAGGAAGAACTCGCCCATGATCCCTTCGTCGGTTCCCTTGTATTTGGTCGCGAGCTCGGTGAAAGCCTGGGTCACTGCCTTGTCCCGCTCGCCTGCGGTGGCAAAAGCGGGCATGAATTCGTTGCCGGCCTGGCCGACGCTGGCGTTCTGATACTGCAACGCGCGATGCAGGGCTTCCTGGCGCACCGTCCGCTCGTGATTGCGATACACGTAGAAGGCCACCGCCAGGATCACCACCGCGACGCCGATGCCGCCCCAGCGGATGAGCATCTGGCGGTGCTCGGACACAAACTCGACGCTGTGTTGCACCTCCAGTGCAAACTTGTCACTTTTCAGTTCTTTGCGGGTAAGCCGAGCCACTCTCGAACCTCTTCGTAGGGAATTCTATAGTAACATGCCGGCCACGAGCATGCCGGTGCTCGCGAAACGAACCTGCAGCCGCCTTTACCGGCCCGGTCGGCCGACGGCTTGCGAAAAACTGAGAGAATCGCCGCCGCCGCGCCTCTTCTTCGATATGCAGATCACCATCGAAGCCAACTGCCCCCGCTGCGGCTCGCACGACGTCCGCCGCTCGCGACGCACCGGCCTGCTGGTCGCCATGCTGCGGCCCTGTCTGCTGGATCGCTACCGCTGCCGCAGTTGCTTCCGGAGCTTCTTCCGGCCGAGAACCGCCGCGGCCCAGGGCGCCGCCATCTCTCTGGCACGAAGCGCCGCCTCCGGGAGTTAAGTCAGACGCCGCTGCGGCCTCTTCCGCCGAAGAATCCGATCAGGCGAAGCTGCGAACCGCGGCCGCCTCGTCGTCGAACACCTCGAATACCGTGTAGAGCTTGGTGATCTGCAGCAGATCCTTCACTCGCTTGCTCAAGCCCAGCAACTTCAACTGGCCTCCATGATTCGTCACGGTGGTAAAACTCGACACCATCTCTCCGATTCCCGAGCTGTCGATGTAGGAGACCTCGCTCAGGTTGATGAGCAGCTTCTTGTCCCCTTTATTGGCCAACTCACGAATCGTGTCCCGGAAGTTGCTGGCCGCTTCCCCCAGCGTGATGCGGCCCGCCGCGTCAATCACAGTCACGTCACCTACTTTGCGCGTTGTCAGTTTAACGCTCACGAATTGAACCTCCTCGCATTCTGTTGGAACTTGTCAACTGGCCTTGGCCAGGTACTTCACCATCCGTACTTCGGTCCCTCTCGGCTCGCCCCGCCGAACCTGGAATTCATCCACGAAGGCCTGGATCAGCAGCAAGCCCCGGCCGGACTGGCGCAGCAGGTTTTCTTCCGCCAGCGGGTCCGGCAATTCACTCAGGTCGAACCCTTCGCCCTCATCGGCAATCACGATCGTCAAACGGTCCGGCGCCTTGGTGATCGACACATGCACCTTCTTGCGCGCGTTGTAGCGGTTCCCATGCACCACCGCGTTCACCATACTCTCCCGCACCGCCATGCCAAGTTGGTGCAGCTCCTCTTCGCCGAATCCGATGGATTCAGCGTCCTTCAGAACGGCTGTCTCGGCGACCTCTACGCTGTCCAGGGTGGAATCGAGCAGCATTCGTCGTTCTGCCATAGTTACGCGGAGGGCCTCAGCATGGGCCAAGTCGAATGTTTACAGTAGAATACTCGCGCGGGCGATGTCAAGAACCGGCCCCAAAATAAAAAAGGCCGGGCGATTGGCCCGGCCTTTCACTTTGGAGGAGGAGCGGCTTTACCTCGCAGCCAGTAAAGCTCGCAAATGGCGAGCCCGTTCCGGCGACCGAAGCTGGCGCAACGCCTTAGCTTCAATTTGCCGGATGCGCTCGCGTGTGACGTCAAAC
>DASQHQ010000072.1:0-111639 GCA_035632015.1 Bryobacteraceae bacterium | reverse complement strand
GCACCTGCAATGGCGCGCAAGCCGCGGCGGTAACGGTGATTCCCGGCGTGGTTTTTTCAGGGTCTAACGACGGCGGGATGCGCGCGTTTTCCACCCAAGATGGATCGATGATCTGGCAGTACGACACCAATCATGAATTTCAAACCGTAAATGGCGTGGCCGCCAAGGGCGCGTCTATTGTGGGCGCTCCGCCGACCGTCGTAGGAGGCATGCTGTACTTCAATTCCGGCTATGGCACCCATGGCGGGCGTCCGGGCAACGTGCTGCTGGCTTTCGGAGCCGACGAGCCTGCGCCGGCTCACAGCCCCAACCCCGCGCGGAACTAAGGGAGAAAAGCGATGAAAATTCGATCGTTCTGGATTCTCTTGCTGACGGCCTGTTGCGCGGTTGCGCAGGACGCACCGCGGCGGGAAGTGCAGTGGGTGCGCCCCGGTTACTACAAGGAGATTACGCCCGACCGCTGGAAGTCGCGTGTGGAACAGATGCTCGCCCAGGACGCCGCGAATCCGCCGGCCAAAGAAGGCGTGCTGTTCGCCGGCAGCGCGACCATCGCCGGATGGGACCTCAAGCATTATTTTCCGGAATACCGGACCATCAACCGCGGCATCGGCGGGTCGATGATCTCGGAAACGACTTACTACGCCGACCAGTTGATTGTTCCCCTGCGGCCCTCGACCATTGTGTTTTATTCCGGCGACAACGATACCGCCTACGGCATGCCGACGGAAATGATCGCGGATAACTTCCGCGCCTTTGTCACGAAAATTCACGCTGCGCTGCCGGACACGCAGGTGGTGGTGCTCTCCATTCGGCCGAGCATCGCGCGGCTGGCGGTGTGGGACGCGGTGTGCGCGGCCAACGACCGGCTCAAGGCGATTTCGGCCGCCGACCAGCAGTTGCGATTCGTGGATCTCAATCCCCTGCTGCTCGGCTCGGATGGCAAACCGCGCGGCGAGCTGCTGCGGGCCGACCAGCATCATTTGAACCAGCAGGGGTTCGACCTGGTCAGCCCGGTGGTGAAGCGCTACATCGCGGAGGCTGAGGCGCGCTACCGGCGCACGCGCACGCGGTCATCGCAGTGATCCGGCCATTGCACTTCGCGGTCCTTGTTGGCGTGGCGTGCGGGGTTGTCTTCGCACAGGACCCGGTGGCCGCCAGCCCCGCGGAATTCAAGCCCGAGATCGACAACGGCTGGGTGCGCGTTCTGCGCGTGAAGCGCGCACCGCACGAAAAGACGCCCGTCCACCAGCATCCCGCCTATGTCGTGGTTCTTCTGACCGGCGCCCATCTGCGAATCACCGGCGCGGACGGCCGGACGCGGGAAGTGACGCGCCAGGCCGGAGAGGTTTCCTACAGCGACGCCGTCACGCACTCGGAGGAGAACATTTCCGGTCAGCCGATGGAGGCGGTGGTGATCGAGCTGAAGCCCGATGCGCCGCAGGCGAAGGGACTGCACATCACGCTCGATCCGGTGAAGCTCGATCCCCAGCATCACATCGTGCTGCTGGAGAACCAGCGCGTGCGCGTGCTGCGCACGATTCTGGAGCCGCATCTCAAAGCGCCCATGCATGAGCACCCGCATTACGTGGTCGTCTACCTGACCGAATTGCATACCAGCATGAAAATGGGGGACGGCCGCATGGTGGACAACCCGCGGCGGCCCGGCGAGATCGCCTGGCGCGATGCGCTGAAGCACGAAACGGAAAACCTGGGCGATCGCACCGCGCTGGAGATCCAAGTCGAGCTGAAGTAGACACCGGCGCGGCGGCTTGGTTCAGGTTCGCTCGCGCTCGCCGCGGCGCAGATACGCGTCGTCCTTAGCGAGCCAGTCCGTCCGGATGGGCGAGAAGATGTCGACATCCAGAGTGTCTTCAAGCGCCACGGCACGATGCGGCACATGGGACGGAATCCGCAGGACCTCGCCTTTGCGCACGATCACCTCGCGCCCTTCCAGCTCGAACTTCAGTGCGCCGTCCAGAATGTAGGTGAGTTGCTCGCTCTCATGATGATGTTCGGGCACGACGGCGTCTTTTTTCAAGAACACCTGCGCGACCATGGCTTTGTCACCGCTGATGACCTTGCGCGAAATCATCTCGCTCATCACTTCGAGCCGGACCGACTCCCAGGTATAGTGTTCCATGCGGACCTATTTTACGACGACGCGTTGTGGCGCACGCACTCTTGCACGCAATCGTGCGGGGCACGAGCGCACAGGACGCCGCGGCCTCCTCGTGGCTGACAGAAAGCGCTGCCGCGGCGTTCCGTTGTGCGTGCTTTCTGAAGAGTGTGAACGCGGCACGCAGGAGTGCGCGCGCCACGAACCGGCCGCTAGACCGGCGCGCGGCTCTTCTGTTCCTCTTCCTTGGCGATCTGAAACGCGGTGTTGGCGGCCGGCACGCCGGCGTAGATGGCGGTCTGCAGCAGCGCTTCCTTGACGTCGCAGGCTTCCAGTTCGCGCGCCAGGCCGGCGCGTATATGGAGGCGAAACTCCTCCCAGCGGCCGAGCGCCGCCAGCGTGGCCAGAACCAGCAAATGGCGGGTGCGCCGGTCCAGCCCGGGACGCGTCCAGATGGCTCCCCAGGCGAAGCGCGTGATCAGTTCCTGGAATTCGCGATTGAAATCAGTGGCCTTCGCGATTGCGCCGTCCACGTAGTTGTCGCCCAGCACGCTGCGGCGCATTTGGAAGCCGGCTTCGAGCGAGCCCTCCATCGTGGTGGGCAGGAGAAAGTCGAGGATCGCCGCGGCGAACGAACGCGGGCGCTCGATGTTGGAGAGATGAGCTGCGGCGAGGCGCACCACGCGAGTATCGGGAATGTCGCGCGCCAGCACTTCGCCATGCCCGGCCCAAGGCGTTCCGACATCTTTATCGCCGCCGATCACCAGGGTGGGGATCTGAATTTCGCGCAGCAGGCTGGTGTGGTTCATGTCGCGGATGGCCGAGCAGCAGCCGGCGTAGCCCACCGGATTGGTGCCGAGGAAAGTGCGCCGCAGCGAATCGACGCGCGGGTCGGCGCGGGCAATCGTCTCGTGTGAAAACGAGCGCTCCAGGAACAGGTCGGCGATCTTGTGCATGCCGTGGCTCAACACGGTGTGGCGGCGCGTCTCCCAATTGGAGGGCGGTCCGGTGTGGGGCGACGTGTTGGCCAGAATCAGATGGCTCACGCGACTGCGCGCGTGCGCTCCAAGCCACTGGCCGACGAAGCCGCCCATGGAGATTCCGCAGAACGCGAAGCGTTTGATTTCGAGCGCGTCGGCCAGGCCCAGGACATCGCGCCCCAGACGTTCCATCGAGTACTCGCCCGGCGGAGCATCCGAAGCGCCATGACCGCGCGCGTCGTAACGCAGAATGCGGAAGTGCGGCACGAGATCCAGCGCCTGCTGGTCCCAGAGATTGTGATCCAGGCCAAGCGAGTGCGCCAGCACCAGTGTCGGTTTGTCGTCCCGGCCTTCCAGGCGGTAGAACAGGCGCGTGTTGTCAACGAGTGCAAAAGGCAAGTCCGATCTCCTTCCCGATGTCCGCTAGTGTTCGAGCGGCGCGGCGAGCCGCTTTTGAAAAGCCTTGGCCATGCCCAGGTAGTCCTCCGGAGCATCGAGCTTGGCGAGCGCCGCAGCCGGAATGATGCGCGTGACTTCCGGGTTTTCGGCCAGCACTTCCATCAGGCGCCGCTGCTCGGCCGCACTGCGGCGCGCCGATTCTTCGAGCAGCTTGTGGGCCACGTCGCGCCCGAGCGTGGCGCCGAGCAGCATCATGACGCGCTCGGCAAAAATGGTTCCGCGCGTGGCGTCGATGTTGGCGCGCATCCGCGACTCGTCCACGGTCAAGCCTTCGGCGGCCTCGGCCATAGAAGCCACAGCCAGGCCCGTGGCTTGGATGATGGATGCGACGACGGGCCACTCCGCCTGCCAGCCGCCCACGCCGCGTTCGTGTTCCTGCACCATGGCCGACAGAAACGAAGCGAGCAGGCCCGGGACGCGATGCGCGGAAGCGAGCGCCAGCGAGCAGGACACCGGATTGCGCTTGTGCGGCATGGTGGAGGACCCGCCGCGGCCCTCGCCGCCCGGTTCGGCCGCCTCGGCCACCTCGCCCTGCATCAGCAGCGCGATGTCGCGCGCCATTTTTCCGAGCGAGCCGCATTGGACGCCGCAAGCCGCGAGCAAAGCTGCCAGCGAGTCGCGCTGCGTGTGCCAGGGTGCATCGGGATAGCGAAGGCCAAGCTCTTCGGCCAGTGCCTGGCCCACCGCCATCCCCGCGTCGCCAAGAGCGGCGGCTGTTCCACTGGCGCCGCCAAATTGAACCTGCTCGGCCTCGCCGAAACGCGTGTCGATCCGCGCCCATCCGCGCCGAACGGCCGCGAGCCAGCCGGCGGCTTTGAGTCCGAAGGTCACGGGCGGAGCCGGCTGCAGCAGCGTTCGGCCGAGCATGACCGTGCTTTGGTGGCCATCGCTGAGCGCCCGCAGCGCGTCGATCAGGCGCGCATGGTCGTGTGCAAAAGTTTCTCGCGCGCTCCGGAGCAGGAGGATGAGCGCGGTGTCGGTGACGTCCTGGCTGGTTGCGCCCCAATGCACGAAGCGGGCGGCGACGGGATCGCTCGAGCGCACCCGCTCAGTGAGCGCCTTCACCACCGGGATCGCCGGCGTGCCTGCGCGCAAGGTCTCGCGGGCCAGCGCGGCCAGGTCGAAGCCCTCTGATTTTGCCGCCTTGCCAATCGCCTCAGCGGCGCTCTGCGGAATGACGTTCCGCCGCGCCTCGGCCCGCGCCAGCGCCGCTTCGAAATCCAGCATGGCTTCGAGCACCCGCTGGTCCGAAAAAATTGCCGCGAGCGGTTCGGTGGTGGCCAGACTATCGATCAATCGCACCGGCATCGTTCCTCAGAGATCGAAAAACACCGTTTCGCGCTCGCCGCACAGATGAATGTCGAAGCTCCAGCGGGCGGCGTCGCCGGCATCCGGGCGGGCCATCAGCGTGTCGCGCCGGTTTTCGGGAACCAGCGCCAGAACCGGATCACTCTGGTTCGCGGGATTGCCCGAAAAATATATGCGAGTCACGGCCCGTTTGAGAAGGCCGCGGGCGAAGAGCCCAACATTAATATGGGGTGCTTGCAGAGCGCCATCCGAGGCCGGCACGCGGCCGGGCTTCACGCTTTCGAATATGCAGGCACCTTCGGCATTCGTGGCCAGCCTTCCGAAACCGCGAAACGCGCTATCGTGCGCGCCGCGCCGCGGATCCTCGGGATGGTCGTAACGGCCTCCCGCGTCAGCTTGCCACAATTCAATCATGGCGTCGTCCACCGGCAGGGCGTCGCCGTCGAGCACCTTGCAGGCCAGCCGGATGCGCTCGCCCTTTGTTTCCGGACCAGCCAGGCATCCCGCGGCCTGGTCCACGGTAAGGCTCAAATGAAAAAACGGCCCGATGGTCTGCGAAGGCGTGTGTTCCATCTTCAATCCTCAAAGGGCGTCGCGTCGCGCCCGCGCAGAACGATGTCGAAGCGGAAGCCGAGGGCCCATTCGGGTTGCGTTGTTCCCAAATCGAAGCGCGCGATCAGCCGCTCCCGCGCGCGTGGATCGCGGATGGATTGGAATATCGGATCGAAGTCGAACAACGGATCGCCCGGAAAATACATCTGCGTCACCAGCCGCGTCACGAAGGCCGGGCCGAACAGCGAAAAGTGAATGTGCGCCGGCCGCCAGGCGTTCTCGTGATTCTGCCAAGGATACGCGCCGGGCTTGATGGTGACGAAGCGATAGCAACCGTTGGAGTCGGTCAGCGCTCGGCCGCCGCCGCTGAAGTTGGGATCGAGCGGAGCGCGGTGATCATCCTTCTTGTGAAAATAACGCCCGGCGGCGTTGGCTTGCCAGATCTCGACCAGGGTGTGCGGCACAGGCCGGCCGCGGTCGTCGAGCACGCGACCGGTGACGATGATTCGCTCGCCCAGCGGCTCACCGGCGTGCTGGCGCGTCAAATCGCTCGAGGCCTCCGTGGTGGTGTCGTGTCCGAAAAGCGGTCCGGTTCGCTCGGACAAGGTTTGAGGAATCACGACGAGAGGCTGGCGGGGGGCGCGACGAATGGTGGAGGTGTACGGTTCGTAGAGATAGTCCGGCTGGCTCCCGGGATCGGGGCGGCGATAGGTGGGATCTGCCATGCTTCAGTCCGCCGCAGCCGCGCCGTGTGCTTGCGCGGTGCGCTGGTTCAGTTCGCGCAGCGCGTCCAGTTCGACGCTGGCCGGCGGCGCGGTCTCTGTCACAGAAGCCGCAAAGCGCACGTTCCAGCCGGTGCTTTCCTGTATGCGCTCGCGCGTGACTCCAGGATGAATGGAAGTCACGATGAATTCGTTTGTGCCGGCCTCCGGCTTCATGACGCACAGATCGGTTACCAGCAGCGCCGGGCCTTCCGTCGCGACGCCCAACGCTCTTCGTTCCACGCCGGTTCGTCCGTGACCGAGCGAGGTGACGAAATCGACTTGGTCCACCAGGCTCCGCTTGTTGTGCCGCATGATGAGGAAGGTCCGGCCGCACGAGGTCGCAATCTCGGTGGCGCCGCCGCTGCCGGGGAGGCGAACCTTGGGCCGGGCGTAGTCGCCGATCACCGTCGAGTTCAAGTTGCCAAAGCGATCCGCCTGCGCGCCGCTCAAAAAGCCGATCGTGATGCGGCCGCCCTGCAGCCAATAGCGGAACATTTCCGGCACCGGCACGGTGGCCAGGGCGGTCTCGCAAAGCTCGGCGTCGCCGATCGAGAGCGGCAGCACGTCCGGCCGTGTTTGCAGCGTGCCGGATTCGTAGATCAGCGTGATTTTAGGCGCGTGAGTGAGCCGCGCCAGATTGCAGGCCGCCGATGGCAGCCCGATACCGACGAAACAAATGTCCTCGTTGCGCAGGGCGCGCGCCGCGGCGACTGTCATCATCTCGGAGTCCGTGTAATTCATGCCGTGACCTCGACCCCGCGCCTGGGCGGCCGCGCCGCGAAGTCTTCCGGCCTGGCTTCCAGCACGTTGGCCTGCATCCATTCGAGGAATTTATCGCGTTCGTGCGAGATCAAGTCCCATGCCATGTAGAAAGAATTGTCGCGCTCGTAGTAGCCGTAGGCGTAGGAAGGATGCGCGCCGCCGGGAACGGCCGCGACCGCGGAGATGGTCCAAGCCGGCAGCACCACGGCATTGGGGCTCGCCACATCCAGCTTGTCGACAATCTCCTCCACGGTGGCGATGGCGCGCCGTGCCGCCAGCACCGCTTCTTTCTGGACTCCGACGATGCCCTCCACCAGGACGTTGCCGGCCCGATCCGCCTTCTGCGCATGGATAATGCTGACGTCCGGACGAATCGCGGGAACGCACGCCAGTTGCTCGCCGCTGAACGGGCAAGTTGAAAAACGAATGTTGGGATTGACCCGCGCGAGATCGCTGCCCTGATAGCCGCGAAAAATGGCGCAGGGCATGCCGGCCGCGCCAGCCTCGTAGGCATTGGCCATGCCGGCATGACTGTGCTCTTCGATTCCCAGAGGATGCGGCCAGCCTTGCTCGATCGCGTCGCGCAACCGGTGCAGCGATCCAACGCCGGGATTGCCGCCCCAGGAGAAAATGAGCTTGCGGGCGGCGCCCATGCCGATCAGTTGATCGTAGAGAATATCCGGCGTCATCCGGATGAGCGTCAGGTCGCGACGCTTCTGGCGGATCACTTCGTGCCCGGCGGCGAACGGGATCAGGTGCGTGAAGCCTTCCATCGCAATGCTGTCTCCGTCGTGCACGAACCGCGCGACCGCTTCGGCCAGTGTCAGAAGTTCAGCCATGGAGGATTGAGGAACAGGCCAGTACGTTAGTCTACTAGAATCCAGGTGCGGCTCTACGGGCAACTGCGAACCAAACTTCGAATTACCACTGCCACTGTGCAACCGTCTCTTGCAAAATCGCGCTATCATCGCTCCCAGGTTGAACGCCTCAGGAATAGGGAGTGAGGGTATGTTTTCGAGAAAGCTTAGCTGGTCGAACCGTCTGGCGTATGCGATTCTGGGGGCCGCTGGATTCGCCTGGATCACGCCGCCGGCGTCCGCGCAGTGGCATGCCAAGGACACCGAGTGGCCGAGCTACAACGCGGATCTCGCCGGCAGCCGCTACCGGCCGCTGGATCAGATCAACGCGTCCAACTTCAACAAGCTGGAGGTCGCCTGGCGATTCAAGACGGACAGCCTCGGCAACCGGCCGGAATACAAACTCGAAGGCACGCCGCTAATGGTCAATGGCGTGGTCTACGCCACCGCTGGATCGCGTCGGGCCGCCATCGCGCTGGATGCGGTCACGGGCGAACTGCTGTGGGTGCATGGCGAGCATGAGGGGGACCGCGGCGCCGCGGCGCCTCGAGCGCTCTCGGGCCGCGGCCTGGCGTACTGGTCGGACGGCAAGGAAGAACGCATCCTGTACGTCACGGCCGGCTATCGCCTGGTCGCCCTGGATGCGAAGACCGGCGCGCGCATCCCGTCGTTCGGCAAGGATGGCAGCGTGGACCTGAAGCTCGACGACGATCAAGTCATCTCGGCCTGGAACGCCCAGGGCGAGTGGGCGCCGGACCTGGTCAACGGCGAAATCGGGCTGCAGTCGGCGCCCGTGGTCGCCAAGGACACCATTCTCATCGGCGCCGCGTTTCGCGAAGGCATGACCCCCAAGAGCATGCGCAACAACAAGGGCTACGTGCGCGGCTTCGACGTCCGCACGGGCAAGCGCCTGTGGACCTTCCACACCATTCCGATAAAGGGCGAAACCGGCTACGACACCTGGCTGAACGGGTCGGCCGAGTACACCGGCAACACCGGCGTGTGGAACCAGATCACGGCGGATGAGCAACTCGGCCTGGTCTACCTGCCGGTGGAATCGCCCACGGGCGATCTGTACGGCGGCCATCGCCCGGGCAACAACCTGTTCGGCGAGAGCCTGGTGTGCGTCGATCTGAAAACCGGCAAGCTCAAATGGTATTTCCAGATGGTGCACCATCCGCTGTGGGACATGGATGCCTCGGCGGCGCCGCTGCTGATGGACATCAATGTGAACGGGCGCGCGATCAAAGCGGTCGCGCTGCCTTCAAAGCAAGCTTTCCTGTACGTGTTCGATCGGGTGACCGGCAAACCGGTGTGGCCGATCGAGGAGCGGCCGGCGGAAAAGGGCGACGTCCCCGGCGAGTGGTATTCGCCGACGCAGCCGTTCCCGACCAAGCCGCCCGCCTACGCACGCAACGGCTTCACGCCGGATATCTTGATCGACTTCACCCCTGCGCTGCGCGATCAGGCGCTGACGCTGGTTTCGAAATACAAAATGGGACCGGCCTTCACGCCTCCGGTAGTGAGCAAAGCCGATGGCCCGCTCAGCACGCTCAATCTCGGCGGCCCGCTCGGCGGCACCAACTGGCCGGGCGGCTCATTCGATCCCGAGACTCATACGGTCTACGTGTACGCCTGCAATTCGTGCATCTATCCGGTCGGCCTGGTTCCCGCCCCCAGGGAAATTTCCGACATGCAATATATTTCCGGCCTGGATGGACAACGGGTGCAAATCGCGCGAGGTCCCGGCGAGGCAGGCGGGGCCGATCAGCCGAAGCCCGCTCGGCCTGCAGTCCCGCCAGCACCTGCGCCTGCCGGGGGACGAGGTGGCGCCCCGGGCGGCGGAGGCGGCTTGAACGTGCTCGGCGGCCTCACCATCCAAGGTCTGCCGCTCGTGAAACCGCCCTACGGGACCATCTCGGCCGTTAATCTGGACCGCGGCGAGATCGTGTGGCAAACGCCGCACGGCGACACCCCCGACGTCGTCCGCAACCATCCGGCGCTCAAGGGGATGAACATTCCCAAGACCGGCCAATCCACCTACAACGTCGGAACGCTGGTCACCAAAACGCTGGTTATCGCCGGCGATGCCACCCTCACCACGACACCGGAGCATCCCCGCGGGGCCATGCTGCGCGCCTACGACAAGACCAACGGCCGAGAGGTCGGCGCGGTCTACATGCCTGCGGCGCAGAGCGGCTCGCCCATGACCTATGCGGTGAACGGCAAACAGTACATTGTGGTCGCCGTGAGCGGTGGCAATTACTCGGGCGAATACATCACCTATAGCCTGCCGTCCGCGGAATGATCCGTAACCTTACCGTGCGTTGCAACGCCGGTTCTCTGCGGCCCGGTGTACGCGGCTTTGAGGACGCATCCGAACGGCCGGTCGAGGGCTCGGCACACGTCCGGGACCAATCTTTGATATATTCGTTAATCCTGGGTTCAAGCGAGGTGACATGAAGGTCAAAATCAAGACCATGGCAATCATCGGTTTGGCAGCCGCGGGCGCTTTCTATTCCAATCTTCGGGCGCAGTCCCCGTCGCGCTCCGTCTGGGATGGCGTCTACACGGATGCTCAAGCCAAAAGTGGGCAGCCGATGTACAACGAGAGTTGCTCGTCCTGCCACGGCGACACGCTGATGGGCGGAGAGTCCGCTCCAGCGTTGGCGGGCGGCGAGTTTCTCTCCAATTGGAACGGTTTGACGCTCGGCGATTTGTTCGACAGAATTCGTACGACAATGCCTCAAAACAAGCCTCAGAGCCTGAGCCGAGACAAGGTCGCCGGCATTTTGGCGTACATGCTGAGCGTGAACCAGTTTCCCGCCGGCAAAACAGAACTCCCACAGCAGACTGAGGTCCTCAAGGAGATTCGGATCGACGCGTCGAAACCGGACCATAAGTGATGCGGGATAACCCGGCGCTCTACAGCAGCCCAACGCCGTCCAAGAGCAGCCGGCAGCAGTAAGTTCAGGAGGATTGAGAACATGCAACGTAGAAAAACGATCGCTCTATTGTGGACCGGTTTGTCGGTCGCGGCGGGGCTGGCATTCATCACCCTGCGCGCATCGGGGCAGGGCTCGGGGCTGCCTTCGACGCAAAAAGGCGATTGGCCGTATTACACCGCCGATCTGAAGGGCAGCAAGTACTCGCCGCTCAATCAGATCAACGCGTCCAACTTCGGCAAGCTGGAAGTAGCCTGGCGCGTCAAGACCGATAACTTCGGCCCTCGTCCCGAATACAAACTGGAAGGGACGCCGGTCGCCGTCAACGGCGTGCTGTACACTACCGCCGGAACGCGGCGCTCGGTAATCGCCCTGGACGGCAAAACGGGAGAGGTCATCTGGTCCTACAGCCTGCGGGAAGGGAATCGCGCTGCCATAGCGCCTCGGCAACTATCGGGCCGCGGCGTATCCTTCTGGACCGATGGCCGCGGCGACGACCGCGTGGTGTTTGTCACCACTGGCTACCGGCTGGTCGAGCTGAACGCACATACCGGCGCCGTCATCACTTCCTTCGGCGCCAATGGCATGGTCGACCTGAAGGTTGGCATGGTGACTGGAGCCGGCCAGCAGATCGATCTTGAGACCGGTGAGGCGGGACTGCATTCCACGCCGCTGGTGGTGAAGGATGTCGTGATCGTCGGCTCGTCTTTCAAAGAGGGCATGACGCCGGTCACACACAACAACACCAAGGGGCTGGTACGAGCTTATGACGTCCACAGCGGCAAGCTTCTCTGGACCTTCAACACCATTCCTCGCCCCGGCGAGTTCGGCAATGACACCTGGGAGAACGGCTCCTGGGCCATGAACGGAAACACCGGCGTGTGGACGCAGATGACCGTGGACGAGGACCTGGGCCTGGTCTACTTGCCGGTCGAAGACCCGACCTCGGATTACTATGGCGGCCACCGCCCCGGCAACAACCTGTTCGGCGACAGCCTGGTCTGCGTCGATTTGAGAACCGGGCAGCGCAAGTGGCATTTTCAGGTGGTCCATCATCCCATTTGGGACTTTGACCTCTCTTCGGCGCCTATCCTGGCCGACATCAATGTCGACGGAAGGGCGATCAAGGCCGTGGCGCTGCCGAGCAAGCAGGCTTTTCTGTATGTTTTCGATCGCGTGACCGGCAAACCGGTATGGCCGATCGAAGAGAAACCCGTGCAGCAGTCCGACGTGCCGGGCGAGAAGACTTCGCCCACCCAGCCTTTCCCCACCAAGCCGCCTGCCTATGCTCGGAACTTTCTGAAGGTCCCCGATGATCTGATCGACTTCACCCCCGAGATGCGGGCGCAGGCCAAGGACCTGCTGGCCCGCTACCGCGTTGTTGACAGGCCATTCAATCCGCCCCTGGTGGGCGATGAGAAGAGCCTGCTGGGCGCGATCAACGTCGGCAACGCCGGCGGCGGCACCAACTGGCCGGGCGCCGGCTACGATCCCGAGACCCACATCGTCTACGCGCAGGCGGCCAATTCCTCCGCGTCCGGGCTCTCGGTCCGCAAGCCCCCGCAGGGATTTTCGGACTTGAACTATTTCGCCGGCCGCAACGATCAGCCGTTCCGCGAGGCGTTGGGACCCGGCTTTGGCACCGCCGCTGATTCCCCGTTGGCGAAGACCGTAGGCCGGCCTCAGCAGCCACCTCCACAACCGGCTGGTGGCAGAGGCGGCGCGCCGGCTGGCGGTGGCGGTGGTTTCGGTCTGAACGTGCAGGGGCTGCCCATCATGAAGCCTCCTTACGGCGTGATCTCGGCCATCAATCTCGACAAAGGCGATCTGCAATGGCAGGTGCCCTACGGCGAGACGCCGGACAACGTCCGGAGTATTCTTACCCAAAGGGGCATCAAGTTTGACAACCTCGGGCAGAACGGCAGCGTCGGTTTGCTGGTTACCAAGACGCTCGTGATCCTGGGAGACAACCAGGTGACTTCGATCACGCATCCCCGCGGCGCGATGTTGCGCGCTTACGACAAAACGACGGGAAAAGAAGTCGGCGCGGTCTTCATGCCCGCTCCGCAGAGTGGATCGCCCATGACCTACATGGCGAACGGTAAGCAGTACATCGTCATCGCCATCAGCGGCGGCGCTTATTCGGGTGAGTATCTGGCGTTTAGCTTGCCCGAAACGAATTAGCAATCCTGGCGGCACGCACTCGTGCGTGCTGCGTCCCCACTCGTGGGGACGCCAGACAGTAGACGAAAGTGGCCGGACGCTCATGCCTTGAGCGCCCGGCCAAGGAATCAGTTAGGAGAGACATGCACCAAACCAAGACTAGGGGACGAAGAGCTTTGCTTGCGGCCGCTCTGACGGGCGCGGCGGCTCTTCTGTGGATCACAGCGGGGGCATCAGGCCAGGGCGGAGGCTACGCGCCTTCCACCAAGAAAGGCGACTGGCCCTATTACACCGCCGACGAAAAAGGCACCAAATACTCGCCACTGGATCAGATCAACGCCTCGAACTTTAACAAGCTCGACGTGGCGTGGCGTTTCAAGACCGACAATCTCGGCACGCGGCCCGAATTCAAGCTGGAAGGCACACCACTTGCCATCAACGGCGTGCTCTACACCACGGCCGGGACGCGCCGCTCGGTCATCGCGCTCGACGGGAAGACCGGCGAGATGATGTGGTCGCACAGCATGCGCGAGGGGAATCGCGCCGCCATCGCGCCGCGGCAGCTCTCCGGGCGCGGTGTGGCGTTCTGGACCGATGGCAGAGGCGATGACCGCGTCGTCTACGTGACTACCGGCTATCGCCTGGTCGAGCTCAACGCCAAAAGCGGCCAGGTCATCAGCTCCTTCGGCAAGGACGGCATCGTCGACTTGAAGGTCGGCATGGTCACCGGAACCGGCCAGCAGATCGACCTTGAAACCGGCGAGGCCGGCCTCCATTCCACGCCGCTGGTCGTGAAGGATGTCGTCATCGTCGGCTCATCCTTCAAGGAAGGCATGACCGTCGTCACGCATAACAACACCAAGGGGCTGGTGCGCGCCTTCGATGTCCACACCGGCAAGCTGCTGTGGACCTTCAACACCATTCCGCGTCCCGGCGAGTTCGGCAACAACACCTGGGAAAACGGTTCCTGGGCCACCAACGGCAACACTGGTGTGTGGACCCAGATGACCGTCGACGAAGATCTCGGCTTAGTTTACCTGCCGGTCGAATCTCCGACTTCGGACTACTACGGCGGCGAGCGGCCCGGCGACAATCTATTCGGCGAGAGCCTGGTGTGCGTCGATCTGAAGACGGGTCAGCGTAAGTGGCACTTCCAGATCGTGCACCACCCGATCTGGGACTATGACTTGTCCTCGGCGCCGATCCTGGCCGACATCAACGTGAACGGCCGCGCCATCAAAGCCGTCGCGCTGCCCAGCAAGGAAGCGTTCTTGTACGTCTTCGATCGTGTGACCGGCAAACCGGTGTGGCCCATCGAAGAGCGGCCCGTGGCTCAGTCCGACGTGCCCGGCGAGAAGACCGCCAAGACGCAGCCCTTCCCCACCAAACCGCCGGCTTATGGGCGTAACTTCATCAAGGTTCCGGACGACCTGATCGACTTCACGCCCGAGATGCGCGCGCAGGCCAAGGACATCGTATCCCGCTATCGTGTGGAAGGAATGTTCACCCCGCCGGTGGTTGGCGATCCGAATGGCAAGTGGCTGGGCGGCCTCAATCTCGGCAACGCCAGCGGCGGCACCAACTGGCCGGGCGCGGGCTACGATCCGGAAACGCATATCGTGTACGCGCAGGCCAATCAGTCGGCCGTCACTCCGATTTCGGTGCGCACGCCTCCGGCGGGATTCAGCGACATCCGATACGTCTCCGGCCGGAACGATCAACAGTTCCGCGTCGCCGAAGGTCCTGGGTTTGGCAGTGCGGCCGACGCGCCACAACCGAGGAGAGCCCCAACACCGCCCCCCGCGGCTCCTGCCGCTGGCGGTCGCGGTGGCCGTGGCGCAGCGCCCGGAGGCTTCGGCTTGCAGGTCAACGGCCTCTCGCTGGTGAAACCGCCCTACGCCGTGATCTCTGCGATCAACCTGGATCGTGGCGACCTGCAATGGCAGGTGCCCTACGGCGAGACGCCCGACAACGTGCGCGACATTCTCACGCAACGAGGCATCAAATTCGACAATACCGGTCAAGGCGGTAGCGTCGGATTGCTGGTGACCAAGACGCTGGTGGTCCTAGGCGACAGCCAGGTTACCTCGAAAACCCATCCGCGCGGCGCGATGCTGCGCGCCTACGACAAGGCCAGCGGCAAGGAAGTCGGCGCGGTCTTCATGCCGGCTCCTCAAAGCGGATCGCCCATGACCTACCAGGCGGGCGGGAAGCAGTACATCGTCGTGGCGGTCAGCGGAGGCAACTACTCAGGCGAGTACATCGCCTACGCGCTGCCGGAAAATTAAGAAATCACCACTGCGCGTGGCTGGAAGGGCTCGCCCAAACGCGAGCCCTTTTTCTTTACGATTCTCAGATCGTAAACGTGCAGGCTTCCCTCGCGCCTTCCGTGCGCGGGAACTGCGTGCGAGCTTTCTCCACGATCGCCGACACCACCCGATCGTCGTGATTCGGGTCGTGATGAAACAGAACCAACTGCTTTATGTTGCACTCGCACGCCACCTTCACCGCTTCTTCCCAGGTGCTGTGCCCGTAGCCTTTGAAGCGCTCGTATTCTTCCGGCGTGTATTGGGCATCGTGGATCAAAATGTCGGCGTCTCGTGCGTACTCGCGCAGAGCAGCGTCCAGCCTCTCATGCCCGTGCTCGCGATCGGTCGCGTAGACGATGGCGGCGCCGCCCGATTCGATGCGATAGCCGCCCGCTCCCTGCGGATGGTTCAGCGGAAACGGGCGAACCGTCAGCTCGCCCAACGTGATCGGAGCGCTTCCCATGTTCACGAATTTCCTGCTGGGCGCGATCGAGTCGAAGCTGACTGGAAAGAACGGTTCAGACATCTGCCCGGCCAGCGACTCCCGCAGCGCGCAGGCATGGCAACTGGTGTAGAAGGTGATGGCGCGCCGCGGATCGTAAAGCGGCGCAAAGAACGGCAGTCCCTGGATGTGGTCCCAATGAAAGTGGGTCAGGAAGAGGTGGATGTCGCGTCCCGCGTCCGCGGGATTCTCATTGAGCGAGGAGCCCAGTTCGCGGATGCCCGTGCCGGCGTCAAAGATGAACAGCTCGCCGCTTGGCAGCCGGACTTCGAGGCAGGGCGTATTGCCGCCGTATCCCAAGTTCTGCGAAACCGGAGTCGCGATCGACCCGCGCACGCCCCAGAACTTCAGCTTGAGACGCCAGCTCGCATCACTCATGGCCGTCTCATCCACGCCGCGCCTGCTTGGACGCCTGCGCGATCGCCGCTACGCGCCCGGCGCCAAAAAGCGCGGTCTTGTCGTTGGTGATCACCCGCACGGGAATGTCCTTGAGCAGGTCGCTCACGCGGCCCTTGTCCTGAAACGCTTTCAAGAAGGCCGGCTCTTGCAGCTTCGGAAGAATCTTCGGCGCTATCCCTCCTCCCAGGAACGCTCCGCCCGTCGCTACCACCTTCAGTGCGAGGTTGCCCGCTTCCGCCCCATAGATCGAGACAAATATATCCAGCGCTTGGACGGCGATCGCCGATGTGCCTGCCAGCGCGGACTTGGCGATCGCTGCGGAAGGATCGCCTTGCGCCATCTGATCGCGCAGCCAGACCGGCTCCTCTGCCCGGCCCGTGTCACGGAGGAATTCATACACGTTGTGCAGTCCGGGGCCCGACAGCACGCGCTCATAGCTGACGTGTTCAAACTTGCCCATCAAGTAACGCAGCAGCTCAATTTCGAGATTGTTGCGGGGCGCGAAATCCGCATGGCCGCCTTCGGAGGGAAACGGCCGGTAGCCGCCATCCGCTTGCGCCAGCAGGCCTGCCTCGCCCAGTCCCGTGCCGGCCGAGATCAGTGCGCGGTTGCCGTGCGGATCTGGAACGCCGGTGTTGAGCGCCACGAAGTCAGATTCCGACAGCAACGCGATGCCGTGTGCGTTGGCTTCGAGATCGTTTATGAGGTACACGTCTTCGACGCCCAGCTCGCCGGCCACCTTTTTCGCGCTCACCGTCCACGGCAAGTTCGTGGTTTCGACGTATCCGTCGCGCACCGCTCCGGCGATTCCGAAGCAAGCCGCGCCGGCCTTGACGTTGTGCTTCGCGACAAATTGCGCCGCGATCTCTTCCAGACCCTTGTGGCCGCGATTGGGAAAAACTTCGAGCGCCACCGGCGTCAGATGATCGGGCGTGCCCTCGAAGAAAGCCAGCCGGGTATTGGTGCCGCCGATGTCACCCGCCAGGACCATTCGGATTGCTCCAGTGCCGGTTGTCCTTGGCCAGCAGCTCATCGGCCTCCGGCGGACCCCAGGTTCCTGCGGCGTAATTCGGAAAGCGCCGGGGTGGCAACGCTTCCCATACATCCAGGATCGGCGCCACGACGTGCCAGGCGGTCTCCACCATGTCGGACCGCTGGAACAAGGTGGCGTCTCCGAGCATGCAGTCGTACAGCAGCCGCTCATAACCGGTCTGCGGCGTGGCGTTGAAGTAGTCGGTGTAGTTGAAATTCATGTTGACGCCGCCGATCTGGACCACCGGCCCGGGGATCTTGGCGCCAAAGCTGAGCGAGATGCCTTCGTCGGGCTGCAGGTGCAGGACCAGGCGATTGGGTTCCAGCCGGTTGACGGCGGTCTTTCGAAACAGCACAAAGGGCGCGCGCTTGAATTGGATCACGATCTGCGTCGCGCGCCGAGGCAGCGCCTTGCCGGTGCGGAGATAGAACGGCACGTCGGCCCAGCGCCAGTTGTCGATATGCAGTTTCATGGCGACGAAGGTTTCGGTACGCGAGTCGGGAGCCACCATCGGCTCGTGCCGATAGGCTTGCAACTTGACGCCGTTCACCACGCCCTCGCCGTATTGGCCGCGAACCGTGCGGATGAGCACTTCTTCGTCCGTCATGGGCTGGAGCGCACGCAGAATCTTGGCCTGCTCGTCCCGGACCACGTCGGCGTCGAAGGAGACCGGAGGCTCCATCGCGGTGAGCGAAATGAGCTGAAAGATGTGGTTCGGCACCATGTCGCGCAGCGTGCCGGCCTTGTCGTAGTACAAGCCGCGCTGTTCTACGCCCACGGTTTCGGCCACCGTGATCTGGATGTGATCGATGTAGCGCCGGTTCCAGATGGGCTCGAAGATTCCGTTGGCGAAGCGGAACACCAAAATGTTTTGTACGGTCTCCTTGCCCAGGTAGTGATCAATTCGGTAGATCTGCTTCTCGTCCAGAACCTGGCGGATCTCCTTATTCAAGCTGCGCGCGGATTCGTAATCGCGGCCGAAGGGCTTCTCGATAATCACCCGGCGCCATCCATGCTCCTCCGACACCAGGCCTGCCGCGCCCAATTGCTTGACGACGGTGGCGAAAAATGCAGGAGCGGTCGCCAGGTAATAAAAATAGTTTCCGCGCGTGCCGTGCTCTTTATCCACGTCGCCCAGCACGCGGCTCAATTCCTGGTACACCTTGGGATCGTCGAAATCGCCCGAGATGTAGTAAATCCGGCGCGCGAACCAATGCCACAGGTCGGGGTCCACCTTGGTGGTGGCAAAGTCGCCGATCTCCTTGCCGATCATGTCCCGGAACTGCTCGCTGTTCATTTCGTTTCGCGCCACGCCCACCACCGCGAATTCCTTGGACAGCAGGTTGTCCTTGGCGAGGTTATAGAGCGCCGGGATCAGCTTGCGTTTGGTGAGATCGCCGGACGCGCCGAAAATGACCATCACGCAGGGGTCGGCTGCACGCCCGGCGCCCGTATCGTTCCCGGTGGCAGCAATCTCTTCCGCGATCTGCATGTTCAACCTTTCGTCTGTCTCATGTCTGGTCTTTAGCCGCCGGATGCACGTTCCACGTGCCCGCCGAACTTGTTGCGCATTCCGGACAGCATCTTTTCGGCGAAGGTGTGATCCTGCCGCGAGCGGAAACGCGTGAAGAGCGAAGCGGACAGCACGTCGCAGGGAACCGCTTCTTCGATCGCCGCCAGGATGGTCCAGCGGCCCTCGCCCGAATCCTGCACCGTTCCGGTGAAGCGTGCCAGGTTGGGATCTTCGGTCAGCGCCATCGCGGTCAGGTCGAGCAGCCAGGACCCGACCACGCTGCCGCGCCGCCAGAGCTCGGCGATGTCGCCCAGATCGAAAGTGTAGCGGTGGTCTTCGGGCACGTCTTTCGAGTTGGCGTTGCGCATGATATCGAAGCCTTCCGCATAGGCCTGCATCAACCCGTACTCGATGCCGTTATGCACCATCTTGACAAAATGGCCGGAGCCCGACGGACCACAGTACAGATAACCCTGCTCGGCGGTGCTTTTCTTGCCTTCGCGCCCCTCGGTGGGAGCCGTGTCGCCAACTCCGGGCGCGAGCGTCTTGAAGATCGGATCCAGCCGGTCGGCGGATTCTTTCGAGCCGCCGATCATCATGCAATACCCGCGCTCGATGCCCCAGACGCCGCCGCTGGTGCCGACGTCGAGATAGTGCAGGCCTTTGCCTCTCAGCACGCCTGCGCGGCGCACGTCGTCCTTGAAATAGGAATTTCCGCCGTCGATGATGGTGTCGCCCGGCTGCATCAAGCTCGCCAGTTTCATGACAGTGCTTTCGGTGGCCGCTCCGGCCGGCACCATCACCCAAGCGGCGCGCGGTTTGCTGAGCTGCTTGGCGAACTCTTCCATCGAGCCGGCGCCTATGGCTCCTTCCTTGACCAGCGCTTTGACGTTGTCCGGATTCAAGTCGAACACGACGCACTGGTGTCCTCCGCGCATCAGGCGGCGCACCATGTTCGCGCCCATTCTTCCCAGACCGATCATTCCGAGTTGCATTATGTCCTCCCGCGGCAGAAAAGCCGGGCGTTCACACCAGTGTGAACGCGGCACGCATGAGTGCGTGCGCCACAAACATCTACGATAGCGCCTTCGCCATGGCTGACTGCAACGTAGCCAGGCCCGACTCCACATCCCCGAGATGCACTCGCAAGGCGCGCCGGTTTCGCTCCACCAGCACCTGAAAGTCGCCGCGCGCTTGCGCCGCCTTCACCACGCCAAAGGTGTATTTCTGCCCCGGCACCGGCAGGTCGGCCTTATCGCCGCAGGTAATCTGCAGGAACACACCCGAGTTCGGGCCGCCTTTATAAGCTTGCCCGGTGGAGTGCAAGAAGCGCGGGCCGAAACCGAGACAGGTCGCGACACGCTTCTTGTCCCGCACCGCGATTCGCATCTTCTGCAGCGCGCTCTCGTGCGGGTCGTTCATCTGAATGTAAGCGAGCAGCCCGAAGTAGTCCCCGGCCTTCAGGCGATTCAGGTGCGCGCGCAAAAATCCGGCCAGCGATTTATCGCTTCCGGCCAAAGCGGCGAGAGCGGCCGCGTTCTTGTCGTCCGTGAAAAGCTCCACGCCGCGCTCGGAAAGGATGGGCGATTCCGCCGGCAGCGATCCGGTCTTCTCGTATTCCGCCGTGAGCTTGCGTGTCGCGATCTTGCTCGCCTCGACGTCCGGCTGGTTGAACGGATTGATGCCGATCACCGCGCCGGCCACCGCGGTCGCGATCTCCCAGCGGAACATTTCCTGGCCCAGATTGTAAGGATCCGCCAGTGCGATGCGCACCACCGGATGGCCCGCCTTGGCGAGCGTCTCCGCGGCCCGGTCCTGCTCGGGATCGGCGCCGTTCTCCAGGCGAATGTAAGCGAACACGCGGTCCTGGCCGTAGACTTCCGGCGAGCCGAGCTGTTCGCGATCCACCGGGATCAGACCCTTGCCGTCCTTGCCCGTGGATTCGGCCAGAAGCTGCTCCAGCCACGCGCCGAAATCCCAGATGCCCGGCGACGTGATCAGCGTCACCTTGTCGCGGCCGTTCCTGGCGGCCACACCCAGAATGAGACCGAGCAGCGCGCCCGGGTTCTTCTCCACCGGCAGACAGGACGAGCAGGCGATCGCCATCACGTCCGCGCGATCCAGGAATCGCAGCGCGTCCATGCCCATCACAGCTGCGGGCACCATGCCGAAATCCGAAAGAGCGGAATAACGCCCGCCGATGCTCGCCAGTCCGTGAAAGATGTAACGGAAGCCGTCGGCCTGCGCGGTTTGCTCGAATTTCGAGCCGGGATCCGTGATGGCGATGAAGCGGCTGCCCGCTTTGTCCGCGCCTGCCACCTGCTGCACGCGCTCGAAGAAGTACTGCTTGAAAATGTTCGGCTCGAGCGTCGTGCCGGACTTGCTCGACACGATGAAAATCGTCTTGGCGAGGTCGACCTTGGTTTCGAAATTCTTGACCTGCGCCGGGTCGGTGGAGTCCAGCACGAACAGTTCCGGAAATCCGTCGATCTTGCCGAACGTGTTCTTCAGCACCTCGGGGCACAAGCTGGAACCGCCCATGCCCAGCAGCAACGCGTGCTTGAACCCGGCCGCCTTGACGTCCGCCGCGACATCCAGCAGATGCTGCTTGGAAGCGAGCTGATCCTCGGTGATGCCCATCCAGCCCATCCAGCTCGCCTCGTCCGAACGGCTCCACAGCGAGGCATCGCGCCCCCACAAGCGGCGCACCTTGCCCGCCATCTTCCAATCCTCGATGGCTTCTTGAAGCTGTCCGCCGATCTCGGCCGGGACGCTGTAAGACTGCGGATCCACTTCGGCCTGCGAGACGTATTTGCACTTGGCGTCCACCGTGTTCAGCAATTTGTCGAACGGCTCGGCGAACAGCTTCACGGCCTGCGTGACCAGATCGTCGGTGACCTTCTTCATCGAAATGCCGACCGAGGCCAGCGTGTCCATAGTGTCTTGCGCGTCGTCGATGTCGGCTTCCAGGCTGGCTCGCGGGCGGCCGTGATCGCGGAAAGCGTCGAAGGTGGCGGGCGGGATGGTATTCACCGTATCCGGCCCGATCAACTCTTCGACGTACAGAACGTCGGAATAGCTGGGATCCTTGGTGCTGGTGCTGGCCCACAGTACGCGCTGCGTCTGTGCACCACGCTTCGCCAGCGCGTCCCACTCGGGTCCGGAAAAAATTTCCTTGTAACGCTGGTAGGTGAGTTTGCCGTTCGCAATCGCGACCTTGCCCAGCAGGCTCTTCAGCAGGGCTTGTTGCTTGCCATCCGGTTCGGACTTGAGCCTGGTTCTTACAATCGTGTCCACCATGCTGTCGATACGGCTGATGAAAAAACTGGCCACGCTCGCCACTGCGCTCGGATCTCCGCCCGCTGCGACGTATTTCTTCAAGCCCGCGATGAACGCTTGCGCTACCCGCTCGTACATCTCCTGCGCAAACAGCAGCGTGACGTTGATGTTGATGCCCTCGCTGATGAGCTGCTCGATGGCGGGGATGCCTTCGACCGTAGCCGGCACCTTCACCAGCAGATTCGGCCGGTCCACGGCCTTCCACAAGCGCCGCGCGTCCTTGATGGTGCCCTCCGTGTCCCGGGCCAGAAAGGGCGATACCTCCAGGCTGACGTAGCCGTCGCGCTTGCGGGTGCGGTCGTAAACCGGGCGCAGCGTGCCGGCGGCGTCCCGAATGTCCTGGATGGCGAGAACCTCGTACACGCCCATCGCATCCAGATCCTTGCGCTTCTGCAGCTCGATCAGCGCGTCGGCATAGTCGGTGCTGCCGGTAATCGCCTTTTCGAAGATCGCTGGATTGGACGTCATGCCGCCCAGGCCGTCTTGTTCGATCAGCCGCTCCAGCTCGCCGCTGGTGATTAAGCTGCGCCGGATGTAATCGAGCCAGACGGACTGGCCGTATTTTCCTAATTCCAGCAACGGATTGGTGGTCTTGGGAATCGATTCGGTCGGGACACTCATATTCAAAGTCCTCCCTATCTATGTGGCGCACGCACTCGTGCGCGCCGCGTTCACACCATCGAAAACACGCCAAGCGGTCGTAATGAGGTGCTCGCGGGCTTCAATGCCTCAACTTCCAAACCGGGCCTCGAGCGCCTTCACCTTGCCCAGCCGGCGCACATGCCGCTCCTCATTGGTGAACTTCGCGCTCAAATACGCGCTCACAAGTTCCTGCGCCAGCGCCGGACCAATGACGCGCGAGCCCAGCACCAGTACATTCATGTCGTCGTGCTCCACTCCCTGGTGAGCCGAATAGGTATCGTGACAAAGCCCGGCGCGAATTCCGCGGACCTTGTTGGCCGCCACGGACGCTCCGACTCCGCTTCCGCAAATGAGCACACCCCGATCCGCGCGCCCGTCCACGACCGCCTGGCCCACCGCGGCGGCAAAATCGGGATAGTCGACTGGCTCCGAGCTGTGCGTTCCGACGTCCAGCACGTCCTCGCCGCGGTCGCGCAGAAATTTGGCCAGCAAGGCCTTCAGATCAAACCCCGCGTGGTCACACCCGATCGCGATTCGCATAAGTCTATCGGGCCTTGGCGAGTTCCTCTTTAGCCGCCGCCAAGACGGCATCAGGCGTGAATCCGAATTTCTTCTGCAATTCCTTCAGCGGCGCCGAAGCGCCAAAGGTATGCATCCCCACCCTGCGGCCGGCATAGCGATCCCATCCGAAAGTCGAGGCCTGCTCCACCGACACTCGCGCCTTCACGCCCGGCGGCAGCACGCTCTCGCGATACTGCCGCGGTTGATGCTCGAACAGCTCCCAAGATGGCATACTGACAACGCGAGCTTTTATTCCCTCACCAGTCAACTTTTCGTAGGCGTCCACGCACAACGACACTTCGCTGCCGGTTCCAATCAGGATGACCTCCGGGGCGCCGCCCTGGGCGTCTGCCAGAATGTATGCTCCTTTTACCAGACCCGACGCCGGCGCGTATTTGGTTCGATCCAGTGTCGGAATATTCTGGCGCGACAGGATCAGGCACACCGGTTCGTGCCGGAATCGCAGAATCATGCGCCAGGCCTCGGCCACCTCGTTGGCATCGCCCGGACGAAGCGTGATCAGGCCGGGAATCGCCCGCAGCGAAATCAGTTGCTCCACCGGCTGATGCGTGGGCCCGTCTTCGCCCACGCCGATCGAATCGTGGGTAAAGATGTAGATCACCGGCAGTTCCATCAGCGCGCTGAGCCGGATGGGTTCGCGCATGTAGTCGCTGAAAATCAGAAACCCGGAGCCGAATGGACGGATCTTTGACAACGACATGCCGTTGAGAATCGAGCCCATGGCATGCTCGCGAATACCGAAGTGGAAATTGCGCCCGGCGTAGCTGCCGGCTTCGAAATCGCCGGCCCCTTCGAACGTGAGCCGGGTCTTAGTCGAAGGCGCCAGATCGGCCGCGCCGCCGATCAGCCACGGCACGCGCTTCGCAATCGCGTTCTCCACCTTGCCCGATGCATCCCGTCCGGCCAGTCCCTTGGCGTCGGCCGGAAAAACGGGAATGTCGCTGTCCCAGCCGTCGGGAAGCTCGCGCTTCTGCATCTTGAAAAGCTGATCGGCCAGTTCCGGATATTGCCGCTGGTATTCCGCGAACTTCCCCATCCAGGCTTCGCGAGCGCCGTGCCCGCGCCGGCCGAGCAGTTGTTGAAAGCGGTCGTACACGCCGGCAGGGATGAGGAACTTGGCGTCCTCGGGCCAGCCATAATTGCGTTTCGTCAGCCGGATCTCTTCCTCGCCCAGCGGCTCGCCGTGCGCCGCGCTGGTGTCCTGCTTGTTGGGCGCGCCATAGCCGATGTGGCTGTCGACGATGATCAGCGTGGGCCGGTCCGTGGTGGCCTCAAAAGTTCGGAACGCCCGCGCCAGCATGTCCTGATCGTTGGCGTCGCCCACGCGCGTGACGTTCCAGCCGTAACCGATGAAGCGAGTCGCGACGTCGTCGCTGTACGACAGCGCGGTGTTGCCTTCAATGGTGATGTGGTTGTTGTCGTAAATCCAGCACAGGTTGGAAAGCTTCAGGTGGCCGGCGAGGGAGGCAGCTTCGCCGCTCACGCCTTCCATCAGGCAGCCGTCGCCGGCCAGCGCGTACACGTTGAAGTCCAGCATCTCGAATCCGGGCCGGTTGAAGTATCGCGCCATCCACTGGGAGGCGATGGCCATGCCGGCGCTGGTGGCGACACCTTGGCCGAGCGGCCCGGTGGTGGTCTCCACGCCGGATGTCCAGCGATACTCGGGATGTCCGGGGCACTTGCTGCCGAGCTGCCGGAAATTCTTGATGTCGTCCAGCGTCACGCTCAGCTTGCCCAGCGTCTCGTATTCCGGATTGACGGCCTTCACCTGGCACAGATGCAGCATCGCATACAGCAGCGTGGATGCGTGTCCCGCCGATAGCACGAAGCGGTCGCGATTCGGCCAGATCGGATCGTCCGGATCGAATCGCAGGAATTGCTGCCACAGGCAGTAAACTACGGGCGCCATCGCCATGGGCGTGCCGGGATGGCCGGAATTGGCCTGCTGCACGGCATCCATCGCGAGTGTGCGAATAGTGTTGATGCAGGTCTGATCGATGTTGCCGGGGATGGCCTGCTTGGGTTGAGTCTGCGCGGAAGTGGACATTGTTTTAGCCTCGAAGCCTTAGCCTCGAATGAACCCTCCGAGGGCGAGTGCCGTGGCGCAAGTGCTGCCCGAAGCGTCGCGCTCTCTCAGGGAGCATTGTAGCGAAACGGGCCTGCAGCGCGCCTACGAATTTCGCGCGTTGGAAATTCTCACTCGCGTCAACATGGTAGCCGGGCGCCGGGCCGGCGCCCAGCCGCGTGACAGGTTGGTTACTTCTTCAGGCTATGGACGTAGGCCACCACGTTGTCCAGATCCGCGCCGGTAACGCTGGCCACCGGCTTCATCTTGCCCTGGCCTTCGGTGATCACTTTTTTCACGTCGGCTGTCGTGGAGCCGAGCGCCTTCATCTCGACTTTCATCGCCTTGCCGATCGCGGGATTCCCCTCGCCGCTGGCTCCATGGCAAGTCTTGCACTTCGCATCGTAGACCGCTTTTCCGGCGGCCGCGTCGGCTGCCCACGCGCCGGCCGGGTACAGCGCCGCCATCCAGCCAGCCGCTGCGAGTCCAATGAGTCGTGTCCTGAGTCTCAAGTGCTTCTCCTTCCTCTTCAATTTTAATTAACTGCTTGCGCCTCCGGGATCGATCCTTCACAATTGGACCAGCAATCCATGAGCGGCAGAAAACAGATCGTCATCCTGGGCGGAGGATTCGGCGGCGTCTACACGGCGCGCTGTCTTGAAAAACTGCTGCGGCCCGAAGAGGCCGACATCTGCCTGGTGAATCGCGAGAACTATTGGGTCTATCAGCCCATGCTTCCGGAAGTGATCTCCGGCTCGATCGGCCTCACCGACGTCGTCTCTCCCATCCGCCGGCTGTGCCCGCGGACGCACCTGGTCATGCGCGAGGTCGAAGAGATCGATTTGAAAGACCGCGCGGTGACGGTCAGTCCGGGTTTCCGGCCGCGCCAGAAGAAAATCCCCTATGACTACCTGGTCATCGCGCTCGGTGAAGTCACCAACTTCTATGGCATGCCCGGCATGCTCGAAAATGCGATGCCGTTTCGCACGCTGGCGGACGCCATCGCGCTGCGCAATCATCTGATTCACGTGCTCGAAGAGGCGGATGTCGAAGAAGACCCTGACTTGCGCCGCAGGCTGCTGACGTTCGTGGTGGGCGGCGGCGGATTCTCCGGCGTCGAGGTGCTGGCGGAGTTGAATAACTTCGTGCGCGACGTCAAAAAGAATTATCTGCGGCTGCGCAACGAACAGGTCCGCTGCGTTCTGGTGCACTCGCGCGAGCGCATCCTTCCGGAAATGGCCGACCCGCTGGCCCTGTTCGCGCAAAAAATCCTGAAAAAACGCGGCGTCGAGATCGTCCTGAAAGACCGCCTGGTGGCGGCGACGTCAGAGAAAGCGATTCTTAAGTCCGGCCTCGAGATTCCCTGCAAGACCATCATCTCCACGGTGCCGTCGGCCGCGATCCCGGTTCTCGCGAAGCTGGATTGCGCGAAAGACAAAGGCAGCCTGCGGGTCAACGCCAGCCTGGAACTCGCCGGCTACGAAGGCCAGGTTTGGGCGCTGGGCGATTGCGCTGCCATCCAGACCGCTTCGGGCAAGCCGGTGCCGCCCACCGCGCAGCACGCCACGCGCGAAGCGACCACCTGCGCCGTCAACATCGCCGCAGCCATTCGCGCAGGCCAGCCCGCTCTGTTCGCATTCGAAGGCCTGGGCACGCTGGGCTCGCTCGGCCACGGTTCGGCGGTCGCGCAGATCCTGGGGTTGAGAATTTCCGGCCTCGCGGCCTGGATTCTGTGGCGCGCCATCTACCTGATGAAGATTCCGGGCATCAAGTCCAAGTTCAGAATCTCGATGGATTGGTTCCTGCACTTGCTCTTCCCGCCGGACCTGGCCCAAACGCGCATGGAAGCTGAGTCCGGAATCAAGAACCAGCATTTCGAACCGGGCGACGTCATCTTTCATCAGGGCGATCTGGGCGACAGCGTGTACGTGATCCAGCAGGGCGAGTGCGACGTCATCAAGGATGAAAATGGCGCCGCCAGAACGCTCGCGACGTTGCGAGCCGGTGACTATTTCGGCGAGATGGCGCTGCTCTCCGACAAAACCCGCAACGCCACCATCCAGGCTCGCACCGCGATGCAGGTCCTGCTGATTCCTAAGCGCGATTTCGACACCCTGCGCCAGAGCGTCCCCGCATTCGGCGAAGTGTTTCACGAGCTGGCCCGGAAACGCGCGCCCGCGCACGCAACGCCTTCCGGCACCCCCGCCGGCAACGAATCCGCATCTCCGGTTTGAACCTGGCGCCACGCCAGGTGGTAACATGTGATGTCCGGCGAGCATGGGAACACACAGCGTCAAGATCGTGGTCATCTATCCGCGGCCCCAGGATGAGGCGGCTTTCGAGAAGGCCTACTTGGAAGAGCACATCCCCATGGCGGAGCAGAAGCTGAAGGGCATGACGCGTCTGGTCCTCACCAAGGTGACTGGCTCGCCGCAAGGCAAGGTCACGGCTTATCGCATCGCCGAAGTGCATTTTTCTTCGATGAACGATCTCAACCAGTGCGTCGAATCGGATTCGGGCAAGGAAGTGATCGCGCACGCCGCCAAGATTTCGACCGGCGGTCCACCGCTTATGTTGGTGTGCGAGGAAGAATCGTTTGTCTTTTGGTAAGTTTCCGCTTCTCGCCGCACTCTTCGCGTTGATTCTCGCGCCGCGCGCTTGGAGCCAGGCCGGCAATCCGTTGGCGGACCGGGTCGGCGCCACCGGCTTTCTCCAGCTCGAAGCCGATAGTTTCCGGGGCCTCTCGCCCCAGCAGCAGGCGCTGGCGTATTGGCTGTCTCAGGCCGGCATCGCCATTCATCCGATCATTTTCGATCAGCTCTCCCGTTTCGGCCTGCGTCAGAAACGCGTGCTGGAGATGATCGTCTCCCATCCGGACGCCGTCAACCGTGCTGCCTATCCGAAAATTCTGGCGTTCACCAAGCTCTTCTGGGCCAACCGCGGCAATCACAACGAAACCACCGCGCAGAAATTCCTGCCCGATTTCTCTTTCGAAGAGCTGCGCGATGCCGGCCTGGCCGTCATCCGCCGCGGCGAAGGCATCTACACGGAAGCGGGTTTCGCAAAAGAACTCGACGAGCTGAAGCCATCTCTGTTCGATCCGGACTTTGAACCGATGATCACCGCCAAAGCTCCGCGCGGCGGGCTCGACATCCTGCAGGCCAGCGCCAACAACCTCTATTTCGGCGTGACGCTCGCCGACGTCGCGAAATTCACCGAACATTATCCGCTGAACTCGCGCCTGGCCAAAGTGAATGGAAAGCTGGAGGAACAGGTTTATCGCGCCGGCACGCCGGACCATCGCATCCCGCCGGGCCTTTATGCCGCTTATCTCGCTAAAGCCAATTCCTATCTCGAAAAGGCGGCCGCACTGGCCGAACCGGCGCAAGCCAAAGCCATCCGCAACCTCATCCGCTTCTATCAGACCGGCGATCCCAAGGACTGGCTGCAGTTCGGCATCGACTGGGTGCAGAACAACCCCGCCGTCGATTTCGACAACGGCTTCATCGAGGTCTATCGCGATGCCCGCGGCGCCAAGGGCAGCTCGCAGAGCTTCGTCACCGTCACCGACAACCGCGTGAACGCGCTCATGCTGAAAATCGCCGACAACGCGCAGTATTTCGAGGAGCGCGCGCCCTGGGCCCCGCAGTACAAAAACCAAGGCGTGAAGCCGCCGCTCGCCAAGGCAGTAGAGACGGTGATCGAAACCGGCGACTTCCACGTCACCACCGTCGGCGACAACCTGCCCAACGAAGAGGAGATCCATCACAAGTACGGCAGCAAGAGCTTCCTGTTCACCGGCAGCAGCCGCGCCTTCGCGCACGCCGAAGGCAACAAATCGCTGGAAGAATTCGCGGCCTCCAAAGAGGAAATTGAAATCGGCAAGAAGTACGGCGACGAAGCCGAGGACCTCTTGACCGCTCTGCACGAGATCATCGGCCACGGCTCCGGCAAGATCGATCCCAAGCTCACACACGATCCGGCGTTTTATCTCAAGGAATACTATTCGACGCTCGAAGAAGGGCGCGCCGACCTCATGGCGCTGTGGAACGCTTTCGATCCGAAATTACAGCAGCTCGGCCTGATGTCGAATCCCGATGTGGCCAAAGCCATGTACTATGCTGCGGTTCGAGTGGCGGTCACGCAGCTTCGCCGCATCCCCAAGGGTGACACCATCGAAGAGGACCACGAGCGCGACCGCCAGCTCATCGTGAATTACATCCGCGACAAGACCGGCGCCATCGTCCAGGAAACGCGCGGCGGGAAGACTTATCTCGTGCTGCGGGATTTCCAAAAAATGCGCCAGGGCGTCGGACAGCTCTTAGCCGAGCTGATGCGCATCAAGGCTGAAGGCGACTACAACGCCATCCAGGCGCTGATCGACAAGTACGGGGTGCATTTCGACCCCGCGCAGCGCGACCAGGTGGTGGCGCGCTACAAGAAACTCGATATGCCGACCTATTGGGCCGGTATCAATCCGGATCTCACGGCAACTTTCGACTCGGGTGGCAAGGTTTCGAAAGTCGAAATCTCCTACCCGCGCGATTTCGCGAAGCAGCAGCTCGGCTATCGCGCCATGTACGTTTCGCTCAAATTCACCACTACACGCTAGCCAGGATCTGCCGCACCTTATCCAGCAGCGCGCTCAGCGTGAACGGTTTCTGCAAGAAGGCGCTCCCAGGCGGAAGTTCGGCGGCATAGACGGTGGCATCGTCCGTGTATCCGGAAATGTAGAGCACCTTCATGTCCTGCCCTTTCTCGCGCAGGCTGTCTACCAGCTCGCGGCCGCCCATGCGAGGCATCACCATGTCGGTGATCAACAGGTCGGGCCGTACCCCGCGTTCGTCTAAGAGGCTCAGCGCGAGTTCGCCGTTGGCCGCCTCCAAAATTTCGTAACCGTGTTTGGACAGGAATTTCCGAACCAGCGCTCGAATGGCGGCTTCGTCTTCGACCACCAGGATGGTTCCGAGCGAGGCCGCGGCGGGCGACGGGCCGGCGTCCGCGCTGGAGGGCTCCGCCGGCGTTTCCGTCGCCCCGCCCGCGCGCTCGAGGAAGATGCGGAACAGCGGCCCTTCCGCCGGCCCGTTCGATACCGAAATGTCTCCGCCCCAGCGCCGCAGCAGCGCGTATGCCTGGGCCAGGCGCGCCGCCGTGTCGTCCGCGGGATCTTTTTCCGGCAGGAAACGTTCAAAGATTTGAGCGGTGAGCTCCGTTTCGCGCTTCGCGTCCGGGCCGATCACTGAAATCACGGCGTAGTCGCCCCGCCGCAGGGGTGCGCGAGCGCGTTGCGGCTCCTCCCGGATCTCCAGGCGTGAGGTTTCCACCGTAATTCGCGCCCGCGCCGGCGAGGCCTTGCGCACGAAATCGACCACAGCCGTCAAGACCTGCTCGAGTTCGCCGCCGTTCGCCCGCACGCGATTTGGGCTGCCGGATGGCTGAAACTCGACTCCCAGCCGCTCGCTCACCGCAGCCACTACCGGCTCCAATTCGATCGTATCCACGGAAGCAGGCGGCCGCCGGGCGAAGGCCAGCAGATGGTTGGTCAATCCCTTCATGCGCTCCGTCGCCGTCAGGATCTCCTGCGCTTCGGCGCGCAGGGGGCTGGTGGCCGGAAGCGCGTTCAGCAGCTCTTCGGCGTTGCCCATCGGAACCATGAGCATGTTGTTCAAGTCGTGCGCCATGCGACTGGCGAGTTTGGTCACCGCCTCGACGCGCTCGGCTTGGACCAGTTGCTGTTCCAGAAGACGGCGCTCTGTCACATCTACGCTAAGGCCCGCCAGATACAGCGGCCGGCCTTCGGCGTCCGCAACCACGCGCACTGTTTCGCGCAGCCAGACCACGCGCCCATCCGCGGTCATGGCGCGGAATTCGCAGGTAGTTCCTTCCCGGCTCTCGATGGCGCGGTGATAACACTGCGTGACCCACTCGCGATCCCCTGGATACACGCGATCCGCCCAAAAAGAGGAGTTGTCCATCCAGAAGTCAGCCGGAAAACCGAGCAGCGCTTCGGCCGGCTGGCTGACGAACACGAAACGCATGCTGCGCGCTTCCATGGCCCAGACCACGGCTGCGAGATGGTTCAGTACTTCGGGGGACGCAACGCCCCCTGAGAGCGCTTCGCGTACCGGTACCGCGCCAGCCCGCCAGGCCCCTGGTATCTCTGCCCGCGCCGCCGCTCGGGGCGCGCTCAGATCCTCGATCGTCAGCAGCGCTTCCGGCGCGGCTTCATCGTCCCAACTGCGCATCGCGAGAATGCCGATCTGAAGCCGTCGCCGACCCGGAAGTTCAGTGTCCACCAGAATGCTGGTTTCCCTGGCGCCGGTCTTAAGCACTTGCCGGATGCGCTCCAGGACCCACCTTGGCAGGACCGCTTCCAAATTCAGCCCTACCGGGCCGCTGCGGGCAAGGTTGAAGAGCTTCCGCGCGGCGGTATTCGCCAGAACGACTTCCAGTTGCGCAGAAAGGACCAACACGCCCACCGGAAGGGACGCTACGATCTCCTGGAAATAGCGCCGCTGGCCCTCTACCAGCGCCAGCAATCGCGCCACATCCCGGGGCCTCCATTGCTCGAGGTCGGCTCGGTCCATAGTTCCGCTTGTAACCAGTCTTCACTCTAGTGGAGGCCTCGGACAAGGGTACTTTGAGGGTACTTTGAGGTCGGTTGGTACTGTGCCGGCGCAGTACAGGTGCGGGCCAGCCTGGGCTGCTCGCGGCGGCCCAAGCGCCGCTATTGTTTCTTCGCTTCGGGACCGAGCGCTTTCTCGACTTCCGCCAGTTGTTTCTTCACCTCGTCCAGGTCGGCGGCATGCGGTGCGTAGCGCATGTAATCGCGCAAGTTTTCAGCCGACGCGGCGTAGTCCTGCTTCTGTGCCAGCAGGATTCCCAGCACGTAGTTCAACCTGGGGATGCGGTGCCCCGGATCGCGCGAGACTCCTTCCCGCGCGCTTTTCTCGGCTACCTCTTTCTTTCCAAGATAGTAGTTAGCCATCGCGTTCAAGAACCACGCCTGCGGGAAGTCCACCGGGTTGAGGCGCAGCAGGCGATCGGTCTGGTCGGCCACGTCCGGCCATTTCTGCTCGCCGGCCGAAATGGAAGCCAGTTCCAGATATGGACTCACAAATTTGGAATCCGCCGCCAGCGCTTGGGCGTACGACTGGCGCGCTCCTTCCAGATTCTTCTGTTGCTGCTGAACATTGCCGAGTGCAAGCCATGCCGCGGCATACTTGGGATAAATGGCGACGGCTTTCTCGAGTTCCTTCTGCGCGTCCTGCCATTTCTGTTTCACCGTGTCGTTGCGCGCCTTCTCCAGCGCCTTCTTGGCATCCTTGGGAGCCAGGGCGCTGGTGGCGCTGATGGTGAGTCCTTCCACGTTGGCCAACCGATGCAGAACCATTGTGCCGACGTCCGGGTTGTCCAGCGAGTGCCGCGCGGCAAGGTCCACTACATCCGAGCGAAAGCCCGCCAATGAGGCTTGCAACTGAGCGCCCATGAGATTCATTTGGCCGGGACACACGCTGCGCGCTTGGATTCCGCTATTGGTAGTGCGCAGCCCATCTGTGGAAGGCTCGGAAGCGTCGGCGAACACCGCGCTGTTGCGGTCGTTCAAGTCCGCGCTAAAGGAGCCCTTCGAATCGGTGTAGGCAATCGACCTCGGGGTGGCGCGACACACGATTTGAATCACCACCGGTTCGGGGGGAGGCGTCCCATCCTCCATCACCACTTTGCCGGACAAAAACAGCGGACGCGGGGCCATCTCCGGGTAGGTGTTGGGTTGGGTGCCGGGGAACGTGGTGGTGTTGCCTCGGGTACCGGTTCCGATGGACCCGCCCGGCGACGGCGGCACAGTCCCTCCGCCTCCCGGCGGTGGAGTTCCGCGCCCCTGCGCAAACACAGCTACGCTCAGCGCCAGCCCGAGCGAACCGCGCAATACTGGATGGAGCATCATGGGGACCCCCGCAGCCGTCATTATAGTCCTCATTTCACAACCCGGTGTTGTGATGCTTTTATCTCCGGGCGAGAATTGAATAGATGCGTATCCTGAACCTGGGCTGCTGCGGCGGGCTGCTCTTGCTGCTGCTCGGTGGCTGCTCGGAACCCACCAAAACGGAAAAGACGAAAGTGCCGGAGAAGGCGCCCGAGCCCCTTACCGGCCGGCAGGCCTTCCAGCGGATCTTTCCGCAGGCGCGCGCCTGGGCGCCGGACGCTCAGCCTGTTGAAGTACGCAGCATCCTGCTCTCGCAGGTCAAACCGGAGAAGGGCAGGTCCGGCGCATGGGAAGCCATGTTCGTTTCCGCATCCAAAGGCAAGTCCCGCACCTACACCTATTCGGCGGTGGAAGCCGAGGGCAATCTGCACGAGGGAGTTTTTGCCGGGCCGGAGGAATCCTATTCCGGGCCCAGGGGACCGGCCTTCCCGTTTCCGATTGCCGCTCTCAAAATAGATTCAGATCAGGCTTACGATATCGCGGCCGAGAAGAGCCGGGATTACATCCAGAAGCATCCGGACATGCCCATTTCCTATCTGCTCGAACAGACCAATCGTTTTCCGAGCCTGACTTGGCGCGTGATCTGGGGCGAATCGGTGTCAGCCAGCGACTATTCGGTGTTCGTGGACGCGACGCTGGGCCGGTACCTGGCGAAAGCGCACTAGCCGCGCCGCACGTCGGGCTTGCGCTTCTTCAAATCGGATTTGCGCCCGTCGTCTTCGCGGCTCACAGCGGGGGTCATCGGGATCACCGGAATCAGCGAATGCACGGATTCCTCCGGCGGCCGGCCGACGCGAGAGGCCAGCTCCTGGTTTAAGGTCGCCACAAACTCTTCGATCTGGCGCTGCATCGCGGCCATCTTCTCGCGCATGTTGAGAATGATCTCGACGCCGGCCAGGTTCACGCCCAGGTCGCGCGTCAGCTTGAGAATCACTTCCAGCCGCTCCAGGTCCTCGTCGGTGTACAGCCGCGTGTTGCCCTCGCTGCGCGATGGCGCGAGCAAGCCCTCCCGCTCGTACAGCCGCAGGGTTTGCGGATGGATCTGGTATTGCTCCGCGACGGCGGAGATCATATAGGCGGCTTTGGATCTGGTTCTGGCCATGGCGCTACGCCCCGATCACACTTTGCTCCACATCTCGAGGCGCGGATCCTCGGCGTTCAACTGCGCCAGCTCCCGCAGCAGCTCCTTGGTGCGCTCGTCGTGGACTTGGGGCGCCCGGATGACGACCTCCACGATCTCGTCTCCGCGTTTGTTCTTGCGCGTGTTCAGAACACCCTTCTCGCGCAGGCGGAACTTCTGGAGATTCTGCGTGCCTTGCGGTACCTTGAGCAGCGCCCGGCCGTCGATGGTGGGCACTTCAATCTTGGCCCCCAGCCCCGCTTCCGAAATGGTCACTGGAACCTGGATGTGAATGTCGTCGCCCTCGCGGCGGAAAAACGGATGCGGTTCCACGCGGACTGTGATGTACAGATCCCCAGCCGGCGCTCCCGCTCTGCCGGCGTTCCCCTTTCCGGCCACCCGCAGCCGCGAACCGGCTCGCGCCCCGGGCGGAATCCGGACTTCGACCAGGTCGCTCTTTGAAATGCGCCCATCGCCGTGGCAGGTGGGACACACGTTGCGGAGCCGTCCTTTGCCGTCGCAGCGCGGGCAGGTGAGGCTGAATTTCATCGCGCCAGCCATCTGCGTGACGTTGCCGGTGCCGTCGCACTCCGGACAGACGGTGGATGCGCTGCCTGCCGCGCCGCTTCCTCCGCAGGTCTCACAAGTCTCCTGCCGGGCGACGCTCAGCCGCACTTGCGTGCCGCGAATGGATTCCCAGAAGCCAATGTTGAGCCCATATTCGAGGTCGGAGCCTTTCTCGGGAACCGTGGCGCCATGTTCGCCTCTGCGGCCTCCAAAGAACTGGCTGAAGATGTCCCGGAAAGCGCCCGCGCCGGAAGCGCCGCCGGCACCCGCGCCAGCCGGGCCCCCGCCGGCGTTCACAAAGTCCGAAAAATCGAAGCCACCGAAGCCCATGCCCGGACCGTATGAGGTTGAGCCCGCCCCCGGCCTGCCGGGCGGGATGTTCTCCGAATAAAAGCCGTACTGATCGTAAACCTGGCGCTTCTTCGAGTCGCTCAAGACGTCGTAGGCTTCCTGCACCTTCTTGAATCGCTCTTCGGCGGCTTTGTCGCCGGGATTCAAATCCGGATGATACTTGCGAGCCAGCTTGCGATACGACTTGCGGATGTCGTCCGCCTTCGCCTCGCGCGAGACGCCCAAGACCTGGTAATAATCCTGTTTACTTGCGGCTGGCATGGTTTCCTGAGTCCGGCTTCTCGTCCGCTACAGCGGCGAACGAGAAGCCAGCAACCAACCGGGTTGGTTACTTCTTGTCTTCCACGTCGACGAACTCCGCGTCCACGACGTTGTCTTTCGGTTTTGACTCGCCGCCGGGCGCCTGGCCATCGCCACTGGGCGCGCCGGGCTGGCCGGAGGGCTGGCTGGCCGACTTGTACATCGCTTCCGCCAGCTTGTGGCTCGCGGTCTCCAATTTCGAGGTGGCCTGGTTGATGCGGTCGATGCCGCCTTCCTGCATGGCCTTCTTGGTCTCTTCGAGCGCATCCTCCACCGCCTTGGCGTCGCCTGCGCTGACTTTGTCGCGATGCTCCTTGAGCATCTTCTCGATGTTGTAGACCATCGCGTCGGCGCGGTTGCGCGATTCGATCTCTTCCTTCTTCTTGCGGTCCTCGCCGGCGTGCGATTCGGCGTCCCTGGCCATCTTTTCCACTTCATCCTTGCTCAAGCCGGAAGAAGACGTGATGGTGATCTTCTGCTCGTTGTTGGTGGCTTTGTCCTTGGCCGTCACGTTGAGGATGCCGTTGGCGTCGATGTCGAAGGTCACCTCGACCTGCGGGATCCCGCGCGGGGCCGGCGGAATGCCGACCAACTGGAACACGCCCAGCAGCTTGTTGTCGCCGGCCATGGAGCGCTCGCCCTGGTACACCTTGATCTCCACCGAGGTCTGATTGTCCGCGGCGGTGGAGAAGATCTCGCTCTTGCGCGTCGGAATGGTGGTGTTGCGCTCGATGAGCCGCGTGAATACGCCGCCCAGCGTCTCGATGCCGAGCGACAGCGGCGTGACGTCCAACAGCAGCACGTCCTTCACTTCGCCGCCCAGCACGCCACCCTGCACGGCAGCTCCCACGGCCACGACTTCGTCCGGGTTCACGCTCTTGTTCGGCTCCTTGCCGAACAGATCGCGCACCTGCTGCTGCACCTTAGGCATGCGCGTCGAGCCGCCCACCAGCACCACTTCATCGATCTGCGGGGGCGTGACGCCCGCGTCCGCCAGCGCCTGCTTGCAAGGCCCGATGGCGCGTTCGAGAATATCGGCTACCATCTGTTCCAGGCGAGCCCGCGTCAGCTTCACGTTCATGTGCTTGGGTCCGCTGGCGTCGGCGGTCAGGAAGGGCAGGTTGATCTCGGTTTCGAGCACGGTGGAAAGCTCGATCTTGGCTTTTTCCGCAGCTTCCTTGAGCCGCTGCAGCGCCATCTGATCCTTGGAAACGTCGACCCCGGTCTCCTTCTTGAACTCCTGAATCAGCCAGTCGATAATGCGGTGGTCGATGTTGTCGCCGCCCAGGTGCGTGTCGCCGTTGGTGGACTTCACTTCCACCACGCCATCGCCGACTTCCAGAATCGAAATGTCGAACGTGCCGCCGCCAAAGTCGTACACCGCGATGGTTTCGTTCTTCTTCTTGTCCAGCCCGTAGGCCAGCGCGGCCGCGGTTGGCTCGTTGATGATGCGCATCACTTCCAGGCCGGCAATCTGGCCGGCATCCTTGGTGGCCTGGCGCTGCGAGTCGTTGAAATAGGCCGGCACCGTGATCACGGCCTTGGTGACCTTCTCGCCCAAATAGGCTTCCGCGGCCTCCTTCAGCTTGCCGAGAATCATGGCCGAGATTTCGGGCGGCGAGTAGCGCTTGCCGCTGATCTCGACGCGAGCATCACTGTTTTCGCCGGAAACCACCTTATACGGCACCAGCTTCATCTCTTCGGTCACTTCGTTGAAGCGCCGGCCCATGAAGCGCTTGATCGAATACACCGTGTTTTCCGGATTTGTGACGGCCTGCCGCTTGGCGACCTGGCCGACCAGCCGCTCACCGCTCTTGGTGAAGCCGACTACGGATGGCGTGGTCCGGCCACCCTCCTGGTTGGGTATTACAACCGCTTGCCCTCCTTCCATTACGGACACGACGGAGTTGGTCGTTCCCAGGTCTATTCCAATGATTTTGCTCATGTTGCCTCAATCCCCCGGGGGTTGAAATTCCCGGCTTTAATTTAGCCTATGACCATTATTAAACTTTAGTGTCTTATTGTCAAGTCTGCTTGCACTGCTTCACTGCTGGCACGCTGAGTCGAGCAGCCTAGCGATAGACCCACATGTTGAAGAATTCGGCTAGGTTGGTCGCAGCGGCGGCTTCCATGGACTTCTGGAAGTCTCGGCTGGTGGTGGCGCGTCCCCAGTTGTCTTTGGTGTAGACTCTGAGACCGCGCCAGAAGGCGTCCTCGCCCATTTGCTGTCGCAGCAGGTGCAACACCCAGGCGCCCTTGTAATACGGGATCGATCCGCCGGCCTCTCGGGCCACATTCCAGCCGTGGAAGCTGAGCGGACGGTCGCGGCCATCGGCCTTGAACTTTTCGTAAGTGGCGCGGGCGTCGTCGATTTCGTGCTGGTAGCGCTCGGCGCCGAACTGCTGTTCGAGAAACCCGTCGGCCAGAAAGGTCGCCAGGCCCTCGTTGAGCCAGAAATCGGACCAATCGCGGCAGGCGATCCCGATCCCATACCATTGATGCGCCAATTCATGCACCAGGAGCCAGAGATCATCGGGCTTCGACAGCAGCGTCTTGCCGTATTCCTCGGGCAGCAGCGTGAATGTAGCCGCTTCCTGCTTCGGATCGCCCCGGGCGAGGATCTGGGTGTAGGTTGGACCGGGGTAGGGCATTCCGGATTTCTCCTCCAGGAATCGCAGCGCGGGAGCAGTGTTCTGGAAAATCTTCTTGAGAGCGGCTGCGTCGTTCTTGGATTGCGGGCTCCTGGTCGCCAGGTAACGCAGCTTCACGCGATTTGCCTGCGCGCTGTTCTCGGCGAAATCGCCGGCCGCAAATCCGAACACGAATGGCGGAACCTCTGCATCCTGTCTCCATTCGGAAACGCTGTGCGAGCCCTCGCGACGTGTCTTGATGAGACGCCCGCTCGCGGCGACCTTAGCGCTGGCGGGCGCCGTGATGACGAGCCGCAGCGTGGCGCGATCCTCCGGCCGATCGTTCGAGACCATCCAGTGGCTCGTGAAATACGCCGTGTAGACCTGATCTTCGAAGAAGTTTAGTCCCGCGGCCGGTCCCGCATTGTAGCGAACGGTGATTTCCGGCTCTTCGCCCAGATGGACCGGTTTAGAGAGCTGTACGATCAGAAGTTCGCCGCGCCGCTCGAAGCGCAAGCCGGCGGAGTCCTCCAGAACCTCCCTGACATCGAGCGCCCCCGCGTCCAACTCCAGCGAGTCCAAGCCATCCACGATCGAGTGAAACCGGATGGTCACTTCGCCCTCGAGGCGCTTGGCGCCCAGGTCGGGCGCGATTTTCACATCGTAATTATCGACGTCGTACGGCCTGGGAGGAGGTGCGGCCGAAACCCGAAGAGTGAAGAAGAGGAAGAGGGCCGCCAGCGCCGGTCCGGATGCGCGCTTCACCCTCGCATCGTAGCAAAGCGGTCCGGCACGGCTGCTATGCGCCAACCGCAGCCTTGGATCGCTCAGGCATCGTTTTGATTTGCTGGAGGACTCGCTGGATAAGCCGCTCCATCACTTCATCTCCCAGTCCCGCCGCGCCGCCCGTTCCGGAATGGCCGCTGGCCCACTCTTCCAAGATGCGGTCTACCACGCCATCGATGACGCGGCTGCGGAGTTCGTCCAGAATCGCGGTCCGTGATGCGGCGCCAGGTCCGGCCCGGGTTGAACGGCTGGCGCGGGCAAAGTACGCCTCCAATTGGCGCTCCAGTTCCTCCTCGCTTTCGACGCTGGCGGTGTCCTTGCCCGCCGCCGGAGCCCCACCTGCACCGTGCGATGCCTCCGACAACTTGGCTTGCAGATCCTGAATAGCCGAGCGTGCCTTTGCCGCAGCGGTCGCGATGCTTGCTCCGGGTCTGGCTGGCTGGTTCTTGATCGAAGCCATGGGTGCCTCCCAACGGAGGGTGCTATGTATCCGGGTGCATTATATAACAGGTCCTTGTGAAGCTCAAGGTATAGAACTGATCTTGACAGGACCCCTCCATATTGTGTATAAGTTGACAAGCTCGTGGTAAAGCTCTATCCATCTTGTTCTACCCTCGAATCCGATAGGCGCCAACCATGGACTCTGGCAAGGAATCATGCTGCTGTCAGAGAAATTCGTTGAAACCGCGCCAGCGTCGAGAGTGTTGAACCCGGACGCGGCGGACGGCCCGGTAAGCTTCCGGTTGCGTGTGACGTGGTCCTGCTTGTACCCTCCCCGGGACTCTTCGAGACCGCAGGCGGCGGTCGTCCCAAGCGCCGAAAAGCCGCACGCGGTATCCGCCCCACCTCGTCCCTTGCCGCCGCCGTCTCAAGCTGTCCCAACGGCATTGCGCAGCTCGCCACCGCAGTCCCACAACGTCCCAGCGACACGTGGCTCGCCGACACTGCCCCAAACCCTCGCGCCGGTGGGTCCGCGAGTGTATGCGGACCAACTTCTGGCTTGCGACGCGCGGCGGGCTCAGTCCGCGGCGGGCTTTCAGTGGGAAATGGTGGTGCCCAAGATGGTACGGCCGGCGAAAAGAAGCGGGCCTTCCGCCATCGCCCCGCCTCCTGCTTCTCGCCAGTTGCCGCCATCGGAACCTGCCGGACCAGGAACGAACATCGCTCGCGACAGTGACGGCGTCGAGATTCAAGCTGCCCCCAACCTGTACACCCAATCGACCAGGCTGCGGAGAGTACTCGGCATCAACCTCGCCGTGGCCCTGGCTGTGATTGCACTGCTGGTTATCGTCTTCCGGCATCGCTCCCCGGCGTCGACTGAAATTGAAACCAGCATGGGCGGCGCCGGCTGGCAGCGCTACACCTCCGAACAAGGCGACCCGGGCGCCAAACAATCCAGGCAACTGGTGCTGTATCGTCCCTCGCTGCATGCCACCGATGGCCGGCTCGATTTTATCTGGGGCGTCGAGCCCGCCGGCGTGGCGTGGGTATTCCGCGCCAGGGACCTGGGGAATTATTACGCCGTGCGAATCAAGCTGGTTCAGGCCCTCCCGACTCCCTTGCTGTCCATCGAGCACTTCACGGTGTCGAATTGGGCCGAGGGCTCGCACGCAGAAAAGATTCTGGTGTTGTCCAGAAGCGATCCCGCCATGCGCGTCCGCATGGACGTGTTTGGTGCCGCGTTCACGGTTTACCTGCAGGATAGTGCTGCCGATAGTTGGGACGATGGCCAGCTGACGACGGGCGGCTTCGGGTTTTTGGAAGACTGGCACCAGGGCGCCGACATCCGGTCGGTGAGAATGTCGTTTCCGCAGCGCTCGGGAATTGAGCCGCGGCGCCCGCTTCCTGAGCTCCGGCAGTTTTTCGCGATGCAGTTGACACCGCGAATTTTTCCGGGTTCGGGAGGCGATTGAGATGTCCGCCGCTCCCACGCCGGCGATGCGGACGCAAGTGGAGGCTGCGCTGGCTCTGCGCGCCGCGGGCCGCCTCGAGGACGCTTTGGATGTTCTGACCACGCCTGCGGAATATTCTTCCGATTTCTACATCATTCGCGGCGAAATCCAGCTCGAGCTGGGCCGTTTCCAGGAAGCGGCCGGCAGTTATTTTACCGTGGTGAGCGCGGAGCCGGAGAACGTATTCGCGCAATTTAACTTTGGCTCGTGCCTGCAGCAGTTGGGCCGCTGGACGGAAGCGGCGCAAGCCTTCCAGGGCGTGCTGCAGGTGGATCCGCATCGCGATGACGCACGCCTGGCCCTGGGCGCCTGCATGCTGCATCAGGATCGGCCTGAGGCGGCGCTGGGATGCTTCGATCAATGCTGGTCGGATGCGGCCCGGTCCAAGGCGCTGTTCGGAAAGGCGGTTGCTTTGCAGTTGCTGCACCGCCTCGAGGAAGCCGAAGCCGGCTATAAGCGTTTGCTCAGATCCGATCCGAAGTCGGTGGAGATCATCTCGAACCTGACCGCGCTGAATTTCGAAATCGGGGATTTGGACGCCGCCGCGCGCTATGCCCGGCGGCTGCTGGAAATTTCACCGCAATCTCTCACCGCGCTGCAGGCCCTGGCGGCGGTCGCGCTGGCGCGGCGGGATTATGAAGCGGCCGTTCACTATTGCGACCGCATCGTGGAAATCGCTCCCGACTGCGTGGAAGCGTGGCACAATCTGCGCTTCGCCAGTGGCCGGGTCGTGTCGGCGTTGGAGTCTTCCGGCGCCGCGCCGCCAGCAACAGGAAGGAAATAATGGCACGTCTTCGCGTTCGCGTGGAATTAAATCGCGGTGGGGTGGGCGTTCCTCTCCACAAGCTCGCCAGTGTGGTGCATGAAGCCCAGACGTTCTTTCAAATGCTCGCACAGGACGTGCATATCGAGAACCGCGGAGAATGGCTGGGGTTCGATTTTGACAACGAGTCGTTGAACTTCACCGCGGAGTATGTGGGGCCGGTCTCGCCGGAACAGGTGCAGGCGTTCTGCGCGGCGTTCGACGGCGTCACGTCGCTGCGCCGAGCCACTATCGCGCAGTTCACCCGCATCGCCGACGCCATTGGCGAAGACGAGCTGATCGGCTTCGGGCTCTACCAGTCCGACCAGGAAGCCGAGCCGGGCGAATGGCGCTGCCTGTCGCGCCGCGACGCGCTGCGCATTGCCGATGAAATTCAGCTCCTGCTCGGAGCCGCGGGCGAACAGGATCAGGCCACGCATCTGCCCGCGGTGATCGACACCAGCGCGGGCGCGCGCCTCTTCAAGGACCGGCGGGACCGCGCGCCGGCGGGGTTGGATCCAACCCGATTGCCCGAGCTGGTACGCGACGTCGAGTCCAGCCTCACCAAGCGCATCACGCGCATCGAAGGCGAGATCGAGAATCAGTCGCAGGCCATCCGCGAACTGCGCGACAGCTCCACCGCGACCGAGGAGAGCTTCCGCGGCCTGCTGTCTACGGTAGAGAATTTTTGCGGCCAAGCCACGCGGCAGCTGGAGCGCATGTCGCCGCCCGCGCAGTTGCCGGCTGCAGCGCCAGCGGCGCCACCGCCGCCACCCGAGGCAATGGAAAGCTCCCGCCGGAGCTGGCGCGCCTTGCTGATCGCCGCGGTGGTGTTGGCGGTGGTGGTGGCAGCGGCGTTCGTCTTCTGGCCTTCGGCGTCGCGGGACAAAAGGAGCCTGGAGACAACCGCAAGCGCCGCAGCTCCGGTGGTGCCGGCGAAATCCGAGCCGGCGCAGCCATCCGCTTCGTCTGCGGCCCAGAGCGCAACCACTGAAATACTCAAACCGACACCAGCTCCGGGGCCGTCAATGGCCAAGACGAGGGCGCCGGCCGGCGCTGAACCGTCCAAGGTCAACCCCCCGAAACCATCCACCGATGACACTGTTTCCAACGCCCCGGCTCAACCGGATTCCGAAGTGATGCGTGTCGACATGGAGGCGCAGGAGCCGGTCTGGGTGATGGTCACCGACGTGGACGGCCGCACGCTGATGGCGCGCACGCTGCAGCCCAACGAGACTCGCAGCCTGGAACTGACGAAAGCTGCGACGTTGCGCACCGGCAACGCGGGCGGCCTGCGCCTGCGACTGAACGGGCAGGATATCGGACGGCTGGGGCCGTCCGGGAAAATCCGCGACGTCCGATTCAAGGATGGAACTTTTAAGATTATTTCGCTCGAGAAGACTGACAACGCTGGTTAAGGGCGTTGCTGCTTTCCATCTTTCGACCCGGCGTCCCAATTCACCACTATGGTCAGAGGCGGCGTAGCGCCGGAGCCCCTGATGGTGTTCACCAGGAACCGCTTGCCATCCGCAGTGACGTCATACCGGACGCCATGTAGATCGGAGTCGCGACGACATGCGCGTCAAACAGCGGCATAGGAGCGCCAGCATCCGAATGAGAGTTGGGGAGATTCCGACGGCTTTGACCGCGACGGCGGCGATCTTGTCGTCCGCGCTAGAAAAACTTCTAGTTCATCTTGGCGATGAGCTCCCGGATCTTCTGCTCGTCGGCGCGCTGGGGACCCTTGCTGAGCGCCATAGTTAACTCGGTCCTAGCTTTGGCTTTTTCTCCGTGCTTGAACAACGCAACGCCCAGATGGTAGCGAAACAGCGGTTCGTTCGGGTACTGCCGCACCAGGTTGGCGAAAATCTGCAGCGCGCTGTCGGTGCCATTTTGCTTTAGATAAACCCAGCCTAAAGTATCCTTCAAGCTAGGATCCTGCGGCGCTTTCTGAACGGCGCGCTGGGCTAATCGGAGGGCTTCATCGAGATTGTTACTCGTCTCGGCAAGAAGGAACGCCAGGTTGTTCAGGGCGGAAGGATTGTCGGGTTGCAATTGCAAGGCATGACGATAGTTCAGCTGCGCTTCTTCGATGCGATTTGCCTTCCAGAGCGCGTCGCCCAGAAACATGAGGGGAACGGGATCATTCGGAGCCAATTTCACCGCCTCCTGAAACGCCGCTACCGCCGATTGTAGATCTCCACCAAGTTGATAGGCCTCGGCAAGGCTCAGACTCAGATCCAAAGACTTCGGGTTCTGCGCGGCCAATTCGCGATATTCCCGAACTGCTACGTCGTACTTATGAGCTCGCATCGCAACTTTCGCCAACTCCAGGCGAATCACTGGAGAAGTTGACGATCCGGCGCCCGCGCTGTTTAACACTTGAAAAGCCTCATCCACGCGATTCTGGGCGATATAGGTCTCAGCCAGGCCGGCAGCGGGCCGGGAATCATCCTTGTAGGTCTGGCGAAGTCTCTGGAAGAGGTCAGCCGCTTCCTTGAGCTTTCCGTCTTTGATATCAAGCAGACCAAGCTGCACTTGGGCGTCCACGTCCTGCGGAACCTGCTTTAGGAGCGCCGTCAGTTCTTGCCGCGCCGACGCGTTATCCCCGCCATCCATCAGCCCGGAAGCATGCAGGAGCATCGCCTGCGGATCATTGGGCCGGACCGCAAGAATGCCGGCTGCGTACCGCACGGCTGCCTGGGGACGTTGCTGCTGTAGGCTGATCTCCGCGAGCGGATACCGAGGCAGCAGAAAATCGGCGCGCGCCTTAAGCGCCTCCTCGAAGTTGCTTCGAGCAGCATTGAGGTCACCGGTGCGCAAATAGATATTTCCCAACCGGTAGAAGAGGTTGGCATTGCCAGGGTTGCTCTTGATGAGCGACTGGAACTCGGAAATCGCGGTGGTAACATCCTGCGAGCTGGCACCGCTCGCCAACAAAGTGGCATGTACTCTGCGTGCATCCACATTATTGGGATTAGACTTGAGGATGGTGTCGACCATCTGGGCCGCCTCGGCTCGCTTGCCTTGAGCCAGCAAGGCGTCGGTAATTCTTTCCTGATAGGCAAGAGCCTGTTTGGAGTCGCTGCGAAGGCCGTCTTCGTAGTAGCCAATGGACCGTTGCCAGTCGCGCAGCTCATAGTAAAAATCGCCAACTTGCAGCCGGGCATTCGGAAAAGTCTTTGGATCATCCAGCAGGCGCTTCAACACCGCTTCGGCATCAGCACCCCTGTGCTCATGCACGTAGTAAGCGGCCAATTGGAAAGCGTACAAACCGTTGCGTGGATTGTTGGCGATCTTCATCCTGAGAATGCTCTCCGCATCCGCGAAGCGGCCCGTCGACGTATAGCGTTCGGCTAATCGATCATAGACGCCGCCGAAATTCGAATGGTCCTTGATCAACTTGAGGGCCAGGGTTTCTCCCTCTTGAAAACGCCCGTCCAGGAACAACGCCTGCACCCATGAAGATGCCACGCCCTCGTCGGTTGATTGAACTTCATAGGCCCGTTTGAAATACTCAGCGGCATCCCTGGACTTGCGGTCAGTAAGTGCGAGGTAGCCCTTCAAACGCAAGCCTGCAAACGATTGCGCATTCTTGGCCAAGAATTCTTCAGCTAAAGTTGTAAGCCTGGTGTACAAGGCCTTCGGCCGGCTGCTGTCTAGGAGGTACGTATTGAGGTAGATATCCGCAATTTTCGTTCTGGCGTCCTGATTGTCAGGCTGTAATTCCAAGGCACGGGACAACGCCGCCACGGCCTCGTTGCTGTCCTTCTGCTCGATCGCAGCGAGTCCAAGCCGATAGTACGCCTCGCCATTCTTTGTGTCCTTCTGAATCGCCTTACGATAATTGAGCGAAGCATCAACGTACTTACCCTTGGCGAAGAACTTGTTGCCTTCCTTGACGTAGTACTGCGGAGTGCGAATGCAGCCCGTGGTCCAACTCGTCAACATCAAAACCGCACTAGCGCTGCATAGCAGCTTGACGGGCGTTTTCATTCAAGGCTCCTCTGGGATTGAGACAAAGTTTGCGCCGTCTTCCACCATGACGTTAACACAGCCGGCTTCCGCTGTTGCGCACACGCGCGCGAGGTCCTAATCCGGATTGTTCCTTCCAAAGGATATCCCCGCTCCCGGGCATCGTCAACCGGACGACGGTACTATCAGTCACAAGAGCATCTAAGAGCGGCTGAGAACTTCGAGTACGGATGGGTTCTATCCACCAGAGATAGGGATAAGCTGTTGATGTCGGTCTGTTATTGAAGGGGCACGAGACGGTGAACGAGAAACTGAGCAGGAAGGTCCTCGCGATTTCTGGTGGACAGTGTTTCGGTTCCGCGGCGGTGAGGCATGTTCCACAACCAACAGGGAGGCGAAAAATCAAAACGGAGCGGGAAACCCGCTCCGCGTTCGTGCTCGATAAAGCGTCGGTTAGGCGGCGGAACCTCTCACTTTGCGACGGGCGAAGAACAATCCCACCATTCCAGCCAGGACGAAGCCAATCTGACTCGGCTCGGGAACGTTCGAGAAATTGTTCTGGACCAGTGACACGTGAGCCGTTCCGTCAGTGCCGCCGTTCGCACCAAAGTCCTTAGTGATGAACAAATGGGTTGTCGGTGTAATGTCAATATGTTGCGAAACACTACTGGAGGTGCTGAAAGTGTTACAACCAGTACTAAAGCTCGTTGTGCAGTAAGTCTCGCTGAAGCTAACCGCACCGTTACCGGTTGCCGTCCCGTTGAAGAAGATGAAGAGGTCGTCGATCGTTGTGCCGGGGGCTGCCGTGACTTCAAACAGGATATTGGCGTCCTGCGATTGACCCACCCCCTCAATGAAAGACTCGCTGAACGTGAAACCTTCGTCACCAAGTGTAGTCTGCGGTGTGACGGTAATACTTGACGGGGTCGGCGTCGAAGCTCCTCCCGAGGCGCTCGAACCGAATTGAAACTCGCTGAAGCCTAAGTTATTCGTAGCGCAGGTGATGCTCCCCGTAAGAGTGCCGATCGCTTGTGGAGAGTACAAATCATATCCTCCACTCGGGCATGTGGTGCCGGCCATCGCGGATGAAACCACAGTCAAGGTAGCAATGAGAACAAGCGTTAGTCGGTGCATTATACTCCATCCTCCAGATTCAGCTCGCCGTTGTGACTACTTGCTGCGAACTTCCCTATCGTAAGGCGGCTGTTCGCGTAAAGCAAGTCCTAGTTCGAGGCTTTTGTACTAGTACCTGTCACCTTGCGGCAAGTTACTGCCACAGAACCATTTAACTCGTTCACCCGCGGGCAGGCCGCAGCCGCTGAAACATACTAACAAAACGGGTTACTGCAGCTTGATTTGCAATGAGTTAGACGTTCCGATGTCGTTGCCGACAGTAGCGGAGACGGAAGCGATGGCCTGCAACAGTGTCTGACCGGTCCCAACGGTACCCGAAAGCGTGAACGGCACCGTGACGACAAACTGACCTCCAAAGGCGGTCGAGGCGGAGCCTTGGAACCACTGCAAGGAGGCTTGCCGCAGATCGATGGTCGCCTGGGAGGACGCCAGATTGAATCCCGGTGCCGCCGTAAACTGAATGGTAAGCGTGTTTACAGAGCGGGTTGTGGAGTAGCCGCTCAGGCTCACCGTGAAGCCGGTCGAAGTGGCGTTGCTGAGACCTATGGCGAGCAACACCGGCGCAGAGGTTGGGACAGTCAACTGGAGCGTGGCGGCCGGCGATGGCGTCAGGTCGATGCCGCCGTCCTGCGTAAGGAAATTGGGTGTGAGGGTAATGGTGCTGGCCACGGTGCCGGTTTGCAGGAAAGCTTGCTGGCCTTGACCGGCGAAGCTGGCGTCGGTGCTGTTGGCTGGAATGACAAACGGGACCGCTTTGCCGCCGGTGGAGAACTGGACCGCCGGATCGCTGACGGAATTGCTGCTGGTGGTCAATGTGAGGGTACCAACAAGCGCCACCGGATAGGCACTGGCCAGCGACAGGCGCACGGCGGGTTGCGTCTGCGGGGCGACGTTCCCACTGGGACCCTGAATGGTGTAGGCCGGCAAGGGCGGTGGAGGCGTTCCCGATCCGGTCAGAGGGATGATGACGGTGTCGATTCGCAGAGTACCGTTGGAAAAGCCCGTCGTGGCCGGCGTGAAGGTGATGGTAAACTGCGCGGAGGCGTTGGGGTCCAGGCTGACGGGCAAGCCGGGCAGATTGGAGACGGAGAACGGACTCTTCGCTTCCCCGATACCGATGTTGGAGACATTGGTGGTCTGGGTGCCGGTGTTGGTGATGATGAAAGTCGCCTGCTCGTTCTGAGTCACCGCAACGGGACTGAAGACAACCGCATCCGCCGCACCCAGCGTGATGGTTCCGGCCGCTGAGATGTAAGAGAACGACAGTTTAGGCCCGAGGCCGTTTCCGCTCAAGGTGAACAAATCGGCGCCGATAACCAATTGGCCAGTCTGAGGTCCGGGTTGCGTGGGCGTGAACTTGATAGTGAAGGTGAAACTGTCGTTGGGCTTCAACGTCTGCGGGAACAGCGGCAGATCGCTCAATTGAAAAGGACCCGCTAAACTCGGGGCGTTGAGGATGCCATTCGCATTCCCGATGTTTTGCACCCGCACAATGACGCTGCTGGTGGTGTTGAGTGCGGTGTCAGGCAGGGCGATGGGGCCGGGTGGAACCAGAGGCGCCGGTGTATCGCCCTGGAACAGTTGATAGGCAAACTGCGCACTGATGCCGCTGCCCTGCAGGCCGACCAGCAGCATGGTGCCGCTGGCGAGCGTGATTTGAATCTGATCGGTGTCGGTGACCACCGCGGCTGGAGTGTAGGCGATCACGAGTTGCAAGGTCTGCCCGCTTTGCAGCGTCGCCGGGAACAGGGGCAGGCCCGTCAGTTTGAAGGCCGTGTTGTTGGGTAGCGTAATGCTCGCGATTTGACCCGGACCGCTGCCCAGGTTGCTAATGTTGAGGGTGGCTAATGCGGTGGTGTTGGTCAGCGTCCCCGGAAAAATAACCGAACCGCCGGACTGCAACGCCACAATGTTCGGATTGCTCTGCAGGACGTAGGTGAGCTGGAAGGACGGTGTGGTGCCTTGGAACTGAAAAACAATCGTGCCTTGGTTGATGACAGGTGTATTACCGGTGGTAGGAGGAAGGGTTTCAGTGAAGAATATACTGACCTGCGAACTCGCCAGGTTCGTACTCACCGGTTTAAACGTGATCTGAAAGCCAAAGTTGCCGCCGGGACTCAGCTTCAAGGGCAGCGCCTGGTCGAGAGTTACGGTGAAGGCGACCGATCCGAGCAATTGGGGCGGCTGCGTGATGGCGACCTGCCCGATGCCCGTGTAGGTTGCCTGAATGTGCACGCTCGTGGTCGTGCCGATGCCTTTGTCGTTGTTTACGGTGAGGGTGGTGCCGTTCGGGATGGAGGTGACGTTGCCACCGGCGCTGAGCAGGAACTGAAAGGGGAACTGCTGCGCAGCGGCCAGGCCGGCAGCGAAAGTGAGCAGGAAGAGGCTACGGAACAGGAGGCCACGGCTCATCCTACGGCAGCCCTCCGGCGGCGGCTGGAACGGCTGGGACAAAATAGACCTCCGGCTGCGGAAGGCTGGCGAGCAGCCAAAGCGGATCGCTGGGCTGGGAGCGCGCGGCGATCAGGAAACTGTTTTTCCCGAAGTCTGCAAGACCCGTGGGCGTAAAATACAGCGGCAGATCCGCCACCACTTGTTGACCGGCCACATCGTATTCGCGCAGCAACTGATCGCTGCGGCTGGCCACGTACACGACCTCGCGGTTTTGCGAATCCACGGCGGGATGAACTGCGAAAGGATCGGCCAGGCCCTGAAGAGGAACGTTTTGCGAATCCAGGCTGGTCAGGTTCACCAGGGACAGTTGCATGCTGGAAATGTCCAGAGCAAACAAGCCGCTGCCGTCGTGCGAGAAGGCCAATGCGATCGGATTGGCGAACTGGAGCAGAGGGGTGAAAGCCGAGGTCAGCAAGTAGACTCCGGCTGCATTTCCGGTCATCGCGAAAGCCACTTGCTTTCCGTTCTGGTCGGCTGCTACCGCCGCAAGGGCCCCCCCCAGCGGCGACAGATCGACCAGCGCGCCCGCTGTAGGGTTGTCCGGAAGACCAGAGAGAGTTTGAATCCAGTTCCCCGCACGGGAGTAAAGAATCGCGACGGAGCCATCGCCCGACCAGGTGATCGAATCCGGCTGACCCGCCAGGCCGGCGATCGGGGACTGGGAGATCTGAGCGGAGTCGAGTTGGGTGGCCAGCAGGGAGTTGCCGCCCTGGAACAGCAGAGCGAAATTGCGTCCCGGCGCCACCCAGCCGGCGTCGAGGCCGCCCAGCAGAACGGGCCCGAAGGAGGCGGCGCCTGGAAAACCGATAACAGCTCGCAAGCTGGCGGTAGGGGCATCGAAAGTAAAGCCCTCGATCGGTCCCGACAAGGCGGCAGGCTGGGCCGCGACGTTTACCGCGGCGGCGATTCCAAGGAGCAACAAAAGTGTGCTGGGCATGCGCTAGTGTCCGACGGCGGGCGGGCCCGGCGTGATGGTGACGGTGGGGGAAGCCGGGCCCGTCTTCGAGCCTCCACGCGTGGCCAAGATAATGCCGGCCGCCAAAGCCGCGCCGCCTCCTATCACCGCGATTTTGACCCAGGTCGGAGAGAACCAGCCGCCGCGCTTCTCTTGGGTCCTCCCGAGGGTTGGTTCCTTTTCGGAGACCTTGGTCGCGTTGTACATCGAAAAAGTGGTATCGCCCACCTGGTTGGCGTAGCTGGCATTCACGTGAACCTCGAAGCGGCCCACCTGGCCGTTGGCCATCCAGTTCAGGGCGGCAGCCTGACCCTGGGCATTGGTTCTCACGGTTTGGGTGGTCCTACCGCCTGGAAACGTTGCGCCGGGACCCTGAAGGGGAAAACGAAAGACGACTTCGGCGTTCTCCACCGGGCGATCCTGTTGATCGAGCACCTCGATCACCAGAGGTGCCATGAGCTTGCGCTCGAGATCGTTGGTTTCGCCTTTGCCCGCTAGCGGGATCAACTTCAGCCCGGCTATGGTCGGCAAAGCCACGGGCTGCGGAGCGGGAGCCGGCTGGGTGGCCGGCGGCGCGGCAGGCTGAGGAGGTTGCGCATCAGCCAAAACCGGCATCAACGCCATCAGCAGCGCCAGAAATTGAGGCAGGCCACACCAGCCTGAACTCATCTTTCGGTGAATTAGCATGATGATTTTTCAGTATGTCCTTCGGGATTTTGGGGCCCACTCATTGGGTCGCGAGGAAAATCATGTACGGCGCCAGTGAGAGGGACAGCGTTCCGAGGGTTCGCCAGAACACGGGTGCATAGGATCGGGGAACGTACAAAATGTCGTTGGGCAACAAAGGAACATCATTTTCCTTTCCCTCGAAAATCCGCTTAACGTCCACGTCGATCGCCGCGCGCCGGTTAGTCCCGATGATCGGCCGCAAGATTCTGACTTTGCCCTTCAAAGCATCCCTGTTAAATCCGCCCGCCATGGTGAGAGCCTGCGCGATCGAAATCGACTCGCGCTCGCCCAGCTCGAAGCTCCCCGTCTTGCCCACCTCGCCTGTGACGTAGACCTGTTCGGCACGGTCAATTGAAATCTGGTCATAGGGTTGCAGAAGTATATCTTCGGCCGGATTCACGTTTTCCGTTAGACTTCCCCGGCTGATCTCCACGGTGCTGACCTTTTTGGCCGGATCTTCGACCGCGTTGGGAAGCGGGATGGGGCCATACTCAGCCCGCCGCGTCACTTTGATTTGACGGCTGGCATTCGGCTGAAACCCTCCGATTGCGATCAACATTTCGACCAATGTCCTGGTGCCTTGGAGCGGATAAATGCCAGGGTTTCGAAAAGCGCCCACGAAAAACACCGGCGAACTGCGGAACTGCACCATATTGATAATGACCTGCGGCTCGCGGATGTACTCGCGCAGGCGCTTGCTAAGGTCTGCTTCCAACTCCTGCACCGTCACTCCCCCGGCATGGATTCGACCCAGCAAAGGCAAATTGATGTTGCCGTCGGCGTCCAGCCGAAAAGGCTTTTCGTTGAGCTCTTCCGCGTTGGTCCGGATCAAAATCTGATCGTTCGGCCCGAGCACATAGTTGGGGCGAATCGCATCGGGAGGCAAATCACGCGGGACTGCATTGCCCGGTTCGGCCTGGCTGGGGTTAGAGCTTGGACTATTCTGGGCGGGAGGCTGGCCCGTGGCAGGTGCCGGGGCAGGAAGTTGCTGAGCCGGCATGTGAGCGGCCAGAAGCATGCAAAACAGACCAGCCGCGACACGATTCCAAAGCCGAATGGGGGATACTTTGTTTTTTCTCAAAACGACCATCCTTCCAACCGCGGACCGGGCGCCTGCCATCCGATCTCAGTTGATTAAGAACCGACAACATCTCGCTTTAGCTTCAAAGTACTACCCTAGGTTGACGGATCTCATGACATTTGTCAACACGTCCTAGGTTCTAGAACTGTAGCCGTTCTAGTACTGCATTTCGACACTCAGCCAGTTGCTACAATCACAGCAAATGCCGTGCCGCCATGTCCTGCTGATGTTGGTCTGTGCGGTCTTGCTGTGGGCGCAGAAGAAGCCCATTACCATCGACACGCTGTTGGAACGGGAAGGCGGCGGCGGTCGGCCGGTGTGGTCGCCGGACGGCAAGCGCCTCGCCACGCTTCGAGGCAGCCGGATCTGGCTGTACGATTTGGCAGCGAAGTCTGAAAGGGAAGTGCTTTCCATCGAGCCGCTGCGGAAGGCTGCGGTGCACGTTCCCGAACCAGAACAATTCGATTGGCAGAACCGGCGGGTCAGCGAGAGCAGCGTTGAATGGTCCCCTTCGGGCCAGGCGCTGTTGCTGAGCGTGAGCGGTGATGTGTTCCTGTTCTCGCTCGAATCCGGAAAATGGGAGCAGCTCACCGCCACAGCGGAAGCCGAGCGCAATCCGAAGCTGTCGCCCGACGGCTCGCGGGTTGCTTTCCGGCGCGGGCACGATCTCTACACGCTCGACATCGCGTCGCGCCGAGAGACGCGGCTTACCGAGGACGGCAGCTCCACGCTGTTGAACGGCGAGTTGGACTGGGTGTATCCAGAGGAGCTGGACCTGGGCACAGCCTACTGGTGGTCGCCCGACTCCAAACAGATCGCGTACCTGCAATTCGACACGGCGCGCGAGTTTGTTTATCCGCAGGTCGCCTTGGCGGGTTTGCGGGCACGGGCCGAGCCGGAGCGCTACCCGCAAGCCGGAACGGCCAATCCGGACGTGCATTTGGGCATCGTCGCGGCGGGCGGGGGCCGGACGCGCTGGATGGATCTGGGCGACGTACGCGGTTCGCTGCTGGCGCGGGTCTACTGGGCGCCCGACTCGTCGCACTTGGCGGTCAAGCGCTTCAACCGCGTGCAGAACCAGCTCGATCTGATGCTCGCCGACGCCGCCACAGGCGCCGCGCGATCCATTCTGCACGAATCCGATCCCTACTGGATCAACAACAACGATCTGTTCCAATTTCTGGCGAACGGCGATTTCGTCTGGGGCAGCGAGCGCGACGGCTTCGAGCATCTGTATCTGTACGGGCTCGACGGCAAGCTGCGCAAGCGTCTGACGGAGGGCAACTGGGAAGTCACCGCGCTGGCCGGCGTGGACCAGACGCGGCAGAAAGTCTATTTCGTATCAACCGAGGCCAGCCCGCTCGAGCGGCAGCTTTATTCGATCAAGCTGAACGGCAAGGATCGGACGCGGATCAGCCAGGGCGCCGGTACCCACACCATTTCCATGAACGTGGCCGCGAGCTACTATTTGGACGCGTTTTCCAGCCTCACGCAGCCTACCGAGCGCACGCTGCACTCCAACAATGGAAGCGTGTGGGCGGTGTTACGCGCCGCCAATCGCCGCCTGGTGGACGAATACGAGGTGCTGCCTACCGAAATGGTAACGATCAAAAACTCGAGTGGCGCCACACTGTACGCGCGGCTCATCAAGCCGGCTAATTTTCGAGCGGGCGAGAAATATCCGGCTGTTGTGATGGTGTACGGCGGGCCTGGTGCGCAGAGCGTGCGCAATTCCTGGGCTGGCGCGACCTGGGACCAGGTCCTGGCCCAGCGCGGCTTCGTCATCTGGCAACTCGACAATCGCGGTTCCAAGGGTCGCGGCCATGCCTTCGAAACGCCGCTCTATCATCGCACCGGGCAGACCGAGTTGGCCGATCAATTGGAAGGCGTTCGGTATCTCGTCGCGCAGGGCTATGTGGATCCGGCGCGCATCGGCATTTACGGCTGGAGCTACGGCGGCTATATGACGCTGTACTCGCTGCTGAACGCTCCGGGCGTGTTCCGCGCCGGAATCGCCGGAGCGCCCGTCACCAGCTGGCGGAACTACGACACCATTTACACCGAGCGCTACATGGGACTGCCGGAGGAAAACGCCGAGGGTTACCGCGCCAGCTCGCCGCTCGAGTACGCGGACAAATTACAGGACCAGCTGCTCATCCTGCACAACATTGAAGACGATAACGTGCTGTTCCAAAACACGCTGCAAATGGCCCAGGCGTTGGAGCGCGCCGGGAAGCTGTTCGACATGGTGGTCTATCCGGAGAAGAGCCACAGCGTGGAGGGGCCCCTGCGCCGCGAGCTGCTGGAGAAGGAAACGGAGTTCTTCGAAAAGAACCTGAAGTAGCGTGGACCGGCGCTTAGCGGCCGTGCCCACCACCGCCGCCGGCGTGGCCGCCGCCACCGCTCATCCCGCCGCCGCCGCTCGGTGCGCCGCCAATTGCGCCGCCGCCCATGTGGCCACCACCGCCACCGATTGCGCCGCCGCCCATATGGCCTCCACCGCCAATCGCACCTCCCGAGGACAGCCCGCCGCCTCGCGAGAATCCGCCGGAGGAAGCCGAGCCGAAGCCGCGCCCGGTGCTGGTCGAAAATCGGCCCAGATTACCCGAGGACGGACGCCCACCGGCGTATCCTCCGTAACCGTATCCGCCATAATAAGGCGCATAATACATGACCGTGTAAGGACTAAACCAGTCGAATCCAAACGGGCTGTAGCCGATGCCCGCGTACGGCACAAAGGTGAACAACCCGAACAGGGGATTGAACGCCCAGCCGCCGTAGCCTCCATAGCCGCCATAGCCACCGCCGCTACCTTGCATCGACATCGCCGAAGAAACGTTGGCTTTAGCCAGATAGCCGGCGCGCCGGCTGGACCAGTTGTATAACTCGTCGGTGGCGTTCTTGTCGAAGTTCGCGGCCATCAGGACGCCTTCGAGCGAAGTTTCCTTGCCGCTCTTCAGCGTCAACTGGCCGGATTCGGCCTTCACGATGGCCTCGCCGTCGTACACACGGAAGCGCGCAGGCTCCGAGTCGACGCGGTATAGCCCGTGCTTGACCAGCATCATCGTGTTGCCCCGGTACTGCAGCATGATCGAATTGTCTTTCGGGATTTGGTCGCACTCGACGACGACCGAGCCGCCCAGCACTTCCACGCGCGTGTCGGTAAGCTGCGTCGAAATCATCTGGATGGAGCTGTTTTCGCCCATGCGCAGGAAGACGCCGGGCGTCAGCAGAACCTCGGCGCGGCCTTCCTCGGTGCGGAACTGCTGGCCCTCTTTGATGTCGGGAAATTGGCCGAACTTGGGGTCAACCGCCTTATCGTTGAGGTAGGCGCGGCCCTCCACGTCCTGAATGACGCCGGAGTGGGCCGAAATCACGTACTGGCCGTAGACCGAACTCGCGGCCAGGACCCCAAAAACCAAAGCAATCGCGCGCATGGAAAAACTCCTGCTTCAATGCTGCGCTTGTTTGAAACGCGTGTCAAGCGGCGTGCTCGCGCTGGGGCGCGAATACTCGATCTTTTGTGCCAATGCTACCATCGAACTGGTAGCCGATTCGTCCAGGCCGCTAATTCCATGCAAAGGCGCGTTCCGCTGGTTATTGTTCTCGCGATTTGTCTATGCGGTTTTCAGGCGGCCAAGGCTCCCGTCCTGACGCCCGAAATCCGGAGCGCGCTGGAAGGCATTCGCGCCGATGCCATGAAGGCCGATCTGTCCTTTATCGCCTCCGACCTGCTGGAGGGGCGCAACACGCCTTCCCGCGGCCTGGACCTCGCGGCTGAGTATATCGCCGCCCAGTTTCGCCGCGCGGGCCTGGAACCTGGCGGCGACGACGGATATTTTCAGACCGCGCGTATGGCCGTGGTCCAGCCGGATTTCACGGGTTTCGAACTGGACTTGACACAAGGCGGCCGCAGTTTAAGTGTCCGGGCCGAGGACGCGGTGCTTAACACCAGCGCCGCTGTGGATATGCAGAGCGCGGACGTATTCAAGGTGAACTTAACCGATTCCTCCCTGGCCGAAAGCCTCACGCCGCGCGACATGGACGGCAAGGTGGTGCTCCTGGAACTGCGCCGGGAAACCATACGGAATTTTCGCCTGCTGGCGCGCAAACTGAGCGATGCAAAACCGGTCGCGATTCTCATCCTGGATGGCCGGGCCGGCCCCGTAGGAAGCGCGGGCCAGGAGCGCCTGGTCGATCCGGAGAAACAATCAAGCGCGGGGCCTCCTCGCATCACCCTCAGCGCGAAGTCTGCGGCGAGTTTCTATGCTGCGCTGAAGCCCGGCACCGGTAGCGCCACCGCCACCATTCACATCGCCGCACCGCGCTTGACGCCCGTTCGGCTGCACAACGTGATCGGCATCCTGCGCGGATCTGATCCCGCGCTGCAAGACACCTGCGAGCTGCTCACCGCGCACTACGATCACATCGGCGAGCGGCAGGCCGGCAAGGGCGATCGCATCTACAACGGCGCCAACGACGATGGCAGCGGCACAGTCTCGGTGATCGAGATCGCGCGGGCTCTCTCGAAGCTCCAGCCGCGCCCGCGTCGCAGCATCCTGTTTATCGCGTTCTTCGGCGAAGAGGAAGGCATGCTCGGCTCGCGCTACTATGCGCGTCACCCGGTGTGGCCGCTCAAGAAGACTATCGCGCACTTGAATCTCGAGCAGGTCGGCCGCACCGACGACAGCGAAGGCCCGCAGGTGGAGAGCGCTTCGCTGACCGGATTCGATTATTCCGATGTCACGCAAGTTCTGCAGGCGGCCGGCAAACTAACCGGTATCCGGATTTACAAGCATCCGCGGAACAGCGACCTGTATTACGCGAGCGGCGACAACATTGCGCTGGCTGAAGTGGGCGTGGTCGCGCATACGCTGGCCGTGTCGTTCGAATTTCCCGATTATCACGGCGTGGGTGACGAGTGGCAGAAGATCGACTACGACAACATGGCCAAAGTGGATCGCACGGTCGCGCTGTCCTTGATCCTGCTGGCTTCCGACGATCAGCCTCCGCATTGGAACGAGAAAAACCCTCGCGCGGGCGCATTCGCAAAAGCGAGGAACGCTCAGTGAGGCTGGCGGCTCAGGCCGGGCTACACTCGACGACGAATCGGCCAGAGGCCAGACGTCCCGCCGCTCGAATTTCAAGTCCGGCTTCGCGCGCCATTTCGCGGAACTCGGCGAGCGTCCGATCTCTGCCGCCCACCAGAACCATCATGAGCAGCTCTGGCGATGCGTTTTCATCCGGCGAAACGCCGCTCAGGATCACCACCCGGCCGTCGGGGCGCGCCGCTTCGGCCAATCGCCGCAAGATAGCCAGCGCCTCCGGATCTGGCCAGTCGCCCAGAACGCTCTTCAGCAGATATAGGTCGGCGCCGGCAGGTAGCGGATCGAAGAAGCTTTGTCCGGAAAGCGTCGCTCGATCCGCCACGCCTGCGGCCTGAAAGATTGCGCCGGCGCGAGCGGCGGCTCGCGGCAGGTCGACCAGCGTCCCGCGGATGTGCGGCCGGGCGCGCAGCACCTCCGCTAAGAGCGCTCCCGTGCCTCCACCCACGTCAACGACCGCTCGCATGCGCTCCCAGTCCTCCGGATCGAGCAGCACGTTGGGATCGGGAACCCCGTGGCCGGCCGGCCCCATGAGTGCGTCGAAGCTGGCCGCGATGCCGGGATGAGCTTCCAGATCTTCCCAAAAGGCGCGGCCGAAGACCTCATGATACGCGGGGTGGCCGGTCTTGACGGCGGAGAGCAGCGTTCCCCAGGCGTGCGCCATGCGGCCGCCGATGCCGTCCAGATCGAGAAACTGGCTCATGGGATCCAGCAGCGAGTGCGCGAGTTCGTTGAGCGCGAACTCTCCCGGTTCGGGCTCTACGAAAACGCCTTTGCTGACCAAGTGGCGGAGCACGCGATGCAGCGAGCCGGGATGGGCGCCCGACGCCGCAGCCAGCTTGTCGATCGAAGTGGTCCCGGCGGCGATGTGATTCGCGATGCGAAGCGTCGCCACCACGTGCACGCACCAGGGCGTGCAGAGATCAGTGAGCGTCCAGAGATCCAACTCGCCATAATGCCATATCGCGGCGCCTGACTTGGCCGCGCCGCCGTTGCTATGGCTTCGCGCGGTGGAACGTAAACGGAAAGCTCTGGCCGGCTTGCGTCACGGCTCCTTGGATGGAACTGCGATCTTTCGCGATGGCGCCCTCGAAACGGCTGCCGAACGCCTTCCATTCCATGGCGATCGACGAATCGCTCCGCGTGACGCTACTTGCCTCGGCGCCCTTTATGTTCTGCGGCGGAAAATCCATGGCGACGATCAGGCCGTCGGCAGTGTTCTTGATATGGAACAAATAAGTCTGTTCCTGGCCGTCGGCTGCCAGCGTCCCGGACCAATCACCATCGATATCCGAAGGCGGAGCGGGCTTGTGTTCGACTTTGGGGAACGTGCCGCGGCGCAGGACGAACGGAACCGAGCCGGAGGCTCCTCCGAACTCGCCCTCGATGGTCGCGGCGGCGGCATCCATCTTGCCGTCGTAAGACGCCTGGAAGGCTTTCACGGTGAAGGTGAGTCGCGAAGCGTCGAACTGGATGGAGTCGACCGGAACGCTGACGGCCTGGTCCACGCTGTCCAGCGTAGCCTTGAGACCGTTCTCGGCTTTGGTGATATGCAAAGCGAGCCGCATGTCTCCGGTGGGCAGATTGAGCGTACCCATCCAGTCGCCGGTGACGTCCTGCGCGTGCACCAGCGCAGTCGCGAAGAGAAAAACTGGAACGAAGCGAAGCCAATGTTTTGACATGCTGAACTCCTGTGTTTTATTCCGGCCGCAGCGCCACCGCGGGATCCACCCGCAGAGCCTGGCGCGCCGGCAGATAACTGGCCAATGTCGCGATGGCCAGCAAGACCGCAGCCATCGCAGCGATAGTCAGCGGATCGGCCGCACTTACTTCAAATAGCTGGCTCTGGATCAGTCGCGCAGCGGCGAGCGCGCCTGCGACACCGATGCCCGCGCCGAGCGCCGCCAGCCTCAAACCGTGCCCGACGACGAGTTGCAGCACCGCGGCACGCTCCGCACCCAGGGCGATACGGATCCCGATCTCACGCGTCCGCTGCGTCACCGAATATGCGATAACGCCGTACAAACCGAGCGCGGCCAGGAACAGCGCCGTGGCGGCGAAGAACGCCAGCAGTCGCATTCCGAACCGGCGCGGCGCGAGCGAATCGGCAACCAGATCTGGCATGCTGCGGAACGAATGCACCGCCTGGCGCGGATCGGCATCGCGCACGGCTTCGCGAATCGCGGCCGGCACGTCGCTCGCGTCGCCGCGCGCCTTCGCGAGAATCGTGACCAGCGGAGTGGCGTGCTGAAACATGCTGAAGTAGTACACGCCGTTTCCGCGGTCGGCTGCGAGATTCGACTTGGTCACGTGTCCTACCACGCCGATGATCCGGTGCCACTCGCCTCGTCCGATGCGTTTGCCGACCGGGTCCTCGCCGGGCCAATATCGGCGGGCGAGATTTTCGTCAATCACGGCGACGGACTCGCTGCCTGCGCGATCGGCATCTGCAAACGTGCGCCCGCGCTCGATCGGAATCCCCAGGGTTCGAAAGTAATCCGGCGTCACCAGAACTACGTCTCCATAAGGCATAGGCTCACCGGGAGCCGGCGCCCGCCCCTCGATTTGAAAAACTGCCGAATCCCAAAGGCTGGAAAACGGTATGGTCGAGCCCAAGGCCGCTGCTGCAACCCCTTCCGTGTTGCTTAACCTATCCAGCACAGCCCGATCGAACACTTGAACCTGCCGCTCACTCATGTAGGTCTGTTGTGGAAGCCAGCACATCGCGGTCATGACGCCGCGCGGTTCGAACCCGGGATTCACGCCGGCGAGTCTCGCGAAACTTCGCAAAAACAGGCCGCCTGCGACCAGCAGCATCAGCGCCAAAGCTGTTTCCACGACCACCAATATCGAGCGCAGCCTTTGGCGCCCGTGCGCGGCGGTTGAGGCGCGGTCATCATTCTTGAGCCCGCCGCTGGGGTCAATGCGCGATATCTGCCAGGCAGGCGCGAATCCGAACAGCACGGCTGATGCTAGAGCTGTCGTGGCACAAAAGAGCAGGACGCGAAGGTCCATGTGCGGATCTAGTCCGGCCACCACATCCTGCGGCGCCAGGCGGAGCAGCAGATTGATGCCATTCGACGCCAGCGTGAGTCCGGCAGCGCCTCCCGCGACTACCAGCAGAAGACTCTCCGCCAAGAGAGCGCGCAACAGTTGGCCGCGGCTGGCCCCCAGTGCCGCGCGCACCGCAAATTCGCGGCTCCGCGCTGAGGCTCGCGCCAGCAGCAGGCCGGCTACGTTCGAACATACGATCAGCAACACAAAGGCTACGGCCCCGAACAGTACCAGCAATGGTTTCCTGGTTTCGCCCGCGACGGTCTCGGTGAAGGAAGCTGCCGATACGCTCCAACCGTAATCCTTGGCAATGACGCCCACCGGTCCTGTGGTGTTGCGAATCCGATCGCTCAAAATTGCCATCCATTCCTTGGCTCGCTGGAATGAGACATCTGGTTTGGTCCGCGCAACCGCCATGTAATGTTCGTTGCCGAAGCGCGCTGTTGGGGCCAGGTCGCTCGCGGCTAAGCCTGCTGGAGTCCAGACGTCCACATTCTGAGGCCATCGGAACTCCGGCGGCATCACGCCCACAATGCGGCGCGGCACTTGATTGAGCTCGATGGTGCGGCCCGGCACGGAGGGATCGGCGCCGAACAGTCGCACCCAAGCCGCATAGGAGAGCACGACCACCCGATTCGCGTTCGGTTGATCCTCTTCTTTGCGAAATACGCGGCCCAGGAAGGGTTTGGCCCCGAATACATCAAACCATTCCGCCGTCACGACCGCTCCGTGCAATCTTTGTGGATCTCCTCCCGCCGTGTAGTTTGCGTCCTCCTGCGCCATTAGAGCCGCGCGTTCGAACGCCTGCGAGCTTTGGTGCAGGTCGGCGAGAATTTGCGGAGAGGCGATTTGAAACTCCACGTTGAGCTTCCGGTATCGGGTCAGAATTGTGACGATTCGCTCCGGGTTGCGGATGCCGGGCGGCGCCAGCAGCACCTGGTTCACCAGGCTGAAGACGGCGGTGATAGCGCCGATGCCGAGCGCCAGCGTCAGCACCACGAGGACGGTGAATCCGGGACTCTTGCACAGCCCGCGCAGCGCGTAGCGCAGATCCGTGAACAGGGCCTCCAGCCACGGCAACCCGCGCTGGCCGCGGTAGCTCTCGGCGGCCAGCGTCACGTTTCCGAACTTCAGCCGCGCCGCGCGGCGGGCCTCTTCGGGCGGCATACCGGCGCGCAGGTTGTCCTCCACCTGCATTTCGATGTGGGAGGCTAGTTCGTCGGCCAACTCGTTCTCACCGCGCCATCCGGAGAACGAACCCGCCAGCCGCCGCCACATGCGCCGGAGCGTCTTCACACAGGCTCCCGGCCGAGCTCCGAGAATCGCGCCAGGATGTCATTGGCGCGCTGCCATTCCCGCTCCTCGGCGGCCAGCTCCTTTTTGCCGGAGCGCGTGATCTTGTAAAACCTGGCCTTGCGGTTGTTTTCCGAAACGCCCCACTCGGAGGCGATGGAGCCTTCCTGCTCCAGCTTGAGCAGCACCGGATAGAGCGTACCGTGGTTGATGGACAGGAGATTCCGGCTGGTCTGCTCGATGCGCCGCGCGATGCCGTAACCGTGCAGCGGGCCCAGCGTGTCGAGAGTCTTCAGGACCATCAGCGAGAGGGTGCCCTGCCAGACGTCGGTTTTGTCTCTCATATTGGTTTCCCATAGAGAGCCTAGCATGACTCGTGTGGGAAAGCAATAGGGAAATGCAACCCGCGCCCGCGAACCAGGACCTGAGGCGCCATACCGGGCCGGGGCCAGCGGGTAGTGTAGCGCTAGGACTACACTACCGGCCAGCGCCTGGTCTGTCGCCGCCGGCCCCACTCCTCGGCAGCAGTGCGTGATGCCCCGCCCTTCTAAGAGTGTTGGAGTCGGTGCTAAACTGAGTCGTCGTGGTACTCGCGAAGAGGTGCCGATGTCGCCATCACCGACGTCCAAGTCCAAGAAGCGCGCGGTCGGCCGGCGTGGATTTCTGAAGGGCGCCGCTGCCGGCGCAGCAGCCCTCGTTACCCAGCAGCCGACGGCGAAGGCGCAGCAAGCCCAGGCACGCCCTGCCGCCGCGTTGCCGTCGCCCCGGCAGATCGCGCTCGAAACCGGCACGCCACCGCCGCGCGTTTCGGTTTACACCACCGACCGGCCAGGCGCGGATTTCATGGTGGACGTCCTCAAGACCCTGGGCTTTGAATACATCTTCGCCAACCCCGGATCGAGCTTCCGCGGGTTGCAGGAGTCCTTCATCAACTATGGCGGCAACCGCAACCCGGAATGGATCACCTGCTGCCACGAAGAATCGTCGGTCGCGATGGCGCACGGCTATTTCAAGATCGAAGGCAAGCCGATCCTGTGCATGGCGCACGGTACCGTGGGATTGCAGCACGCTTCGATGGCCATCTACAACGCCTACGCCGACCGCGTGCCGGTGTACATCATTCTCGGCAACGAGCAGGAGATCAACTTCCGGCGCAGCGATGTGGAATGGGCGCACAGCGTGCAGGACGCCGCCGCCATGGTGCGCGACTTCACCAAGTGGGACGACTCGCCGGTCTCGCTGGGCCACTTCGCCGAGTCCGCCATCCGCGCGTACAAGATCGCGATGACGCCGCCCATGGAGCCGGTGGTGATTTGCGCCAACGGCCAGCTTCAGGAAGAGCCGGCGCCGGAAGCCGACCGGCGGCTGCGCATTCCGAAACTGGTGGTGCCGGCCCCGCCCGCGGGCGACAGCGGCGCCGTAGCCGAAGCGGCGAAGATGCTGGTGGCGGCTGAGAACCCGGTGATTGTCGCCGGACGCGCCGCGCGCACTCCGCGCGGGATCGAGCTGCTGGTGGAGCTGGCCGAAACCTTACAGGCGCCCGTGCAGGATCGCCGCTTCCGCATGAATTTCCCGTCGCGCCATCCGCTGTACAACAGCGGCGAGGTGGCGGACGCGGACGCGATCCTGGGCCTGGAAGTACCGGATTTCTGGTACACCACGCACTCGCAGACGCCCATCAACCGCATGGGAATGGAGTCGCGCTCGATCGTCAAGCCGGGCACGAAGCTGATCACGATTACTTCCGTCGATCTCTTCAGCAAAAGCAACTATCAGGATTTCGGCCGCTACGTGGACGTCGACCTGGCCATCGCAGCGGACGCCGAGGCGACGCTGCCAGGCTTGATCGAAGCCTGCAAGAAGCTGATCACGCCGGACCGCAAAGCCGCCATGGCGGCCCGCGGAAAGAGACTCGCCGAGCAGTGGAAGCTCAATCGCGACCGAGACTTCGACGAAGCCGCGGCCGGGTGGGACGCGAGCCCGGTGACCACCGCGCGGATGGCGGCCGAGTTGTGGGAGCAGATCCGGCACGAGGACTGGTCGCTGGTTTCCGACATCACGTTCGTGAGCCATTGGCCGGAGCGGCTGTGGGATTTCGATAAGTATTACCAGTTCATCGGCGGACATGGCGCATACGGCATCGGCTACGGCGCGCCCGCGGCGGTCGGGGCGGCACTCGCGAACAAGAAACACGGACGCCTGAGCGTCAACATTCAGTGCGACGGCGATCTCAACTATGCGCCGGGCGTGCTGTGGACGGCTGCGCATCACCGCATCCCGCTGCTGACGATCATGCACAACAACCGCGCTTATCATCAGGAAAGGATGTTCATCCAGGACATGGCCGCGAGAGCGCAGCGCGGGATTGAGAACGCGAACATCGGAACGGCCATCACCGATCCGAACATCGACTACGCCACCATGGCGAAAGCTTACGGCATGTATAGCGCGGGACCGATCGACAATCCCAACGACCTGGGGCCCGCGATCCGCGCCGCGCTCGAAGTGGTGAAGCGCGGCGAGCCGGCTTTGATCGACGTGGTCACGCAGCCGCGTTAGGCGAGGCGGAGATGGAAAAGCTTCCGGTCCTGTTGCTGGCGATCGCGGCGGCGCTGCCGCCCATGGCCGCGCAGAACAGCGGCGGCAACGTCGAAAATGGCAAGCGCCTGTTCGTGCGCGACGGCTGCTACGAGTGTCACGGCTATGCCGGACAAGGCGGCCGCGATGGCGCGCGTCTCGCAGCCACGCCTATGAACCCGCAGGCGTTCATCCGCTATGTGCGGCGTCCGGCCGGCCACATGCCCGCGTTCACCGAGAAGGTGGCGTCCAACCAGGAACTGACGGACATTCATGCGTACCTGAGGTCGCTGCCCGCGCCGAAGCCCGCCAACGATATTCCGTTGTTGAAGAAGATGAAGACCGAGCCGTAGTCAGCCTCTATATGGACAAGTATCCCGTCCCTGCTAGCGTAAGGTCATTGGACCATGGCTAAAGTGACGTCCAAATATCAGGTCACCGTACCGAAGGCGATCGCTGAAAAGTATCACATTCGCCCAGGCGACGACATCGAATGGGTGGCCGCGGGCGACTCGATCCGAGTCATTCCGGCGGGCGAGAAGGCGGCGTCTGAGGATCGGCAAGCGCGGCTCAGGCTGTTCGACCAGGCGACCGAACGTCACCGCAAGCGTTCTGCTCGGACCACGCCCCGCGTTCGCGGCCGCGGTTGGGAACGAGAGGATCTCTATACGCGTGGCCCCTCTCGTTGACGCCAGCATGCTCGTTTATCGATACGACCAACGCTTCCCAGCCAAAAAGGAGGATCGACCGAGACTCTCCGGCGCGGAATTGTCGAGGACCCGGCCTCGAATGGGCGTGTCGCCGCGGCCGCAAATTCTTGAAGGTGTTTCCGGTGCTTTATCCCAATGAGGCCATGTTGCGCCAGGCCATCCGCGGATGCGCGGCCTATCAGTTGAACTGGTTCGACGCGCATCTGTGGTCTTACGCCGAGCACTACGGTCTCCCCGAAATCTGGACCGAGGATCTGCAACACGATCGGCTGTACGGCTCCGTCCGCGTGGTGAATCCCTTCCTTGGTCCGAAGGCTCGTTCCCGCTGACGCCTTCCCTTATACTCGAACCCAGATGGATGTGTATCTCATCGACGGCACGTATGAGCTGTTCCGGCACTTCTATGCCGTGCCCTCCGCGACCGATGCCGGCGGCCGGGAAATCGGCGCGGTTGGTGGAGTGCTGCGATCCGTGCTGTCCATGATCGAACGCGGCGCGACACACCTGGGCGTGGCCACCGATCATGTGGTCGAGTCATTTCGCAACGATCTTTACGCCGGGTATAAGACCAGCGAAGGCGTGCCTCCCGAGTTACTCTCGCAGTTTCCGATTCTGGAGGAAGCGCTGGAAGCGATGGGCGTGGTGGTATGGCCGATGGTCGAGTTTGAGGCCGACGATGCGCTGGCCTCCGCCGCAGCCAAGGCGGCGCGCGACGAGCGCGTGAAGCAGGTGATTATTTGCACGCCGGATAAGGACCTGGCGCAGTGCGTCGTGGGCGCGCGAGTTGTGCAACTCGATCGGCGGCGCAACATCCTGCGCGACCAGCCCGGGGTGGCGGCGAAGTTCGGAGTGCAGCCGGAATCGATTCCGGATTATCTGGCGGTGCTCGGCGACAGCGCCGACGGATTCCCAGGTGTCACCGGATGGGGCGAAAAGGCCGCCGCGGCGGCATTGTCGCAATACGCGCACCTCGAGAGCATTCCGAAGGACTGGCACGAATGGCATCCCTCCATCTCGAACGCCCGCCGGCTCGCCGCGTCGCTGTTCGATTCCTGGGCGGACGCCCTGTTGTTTCGGACGCTCGCGACGCTGCGGCTGGATGCGCCCGTCTTCGACACCATCGACGATCTTCGCTGGCAAGGTCCGCGCGCCAGCTTTGAAGAGCAGAGCCGCACGATGGGATCAGTCGAATTGTTCGCCCGCGCCCGGTCGGCCATGACCGCGAAACCAGGCGCACAAACTGCCCGAGGCACTTAACATTTCACCGCACGAAAACCAGCTCGAAGCGGTAGCATGCGACGATGTAATCCTTATATATAACAGTTCTATATGAAGCCCTTTCTGGTCCAATTGGACGAGCAGACCCTGGCTGCTCTGAATCGCGTGGCGGCCCCACATCAGCGCAAGCGGTCGGAGTTTGTTCGTCAGGCTATTCGCAGGGCCATCCGTCAGGCTGAATACAAGGCGATGCGCGAGGCCTATCGCAAGCGGCCGGATTCGGCCAGCGATGCGGACAACTGGTCGACCGCTGAGGAATACCGGCTTTGAGACAATATGAAATCTGGTGGGCTAACCTTCCTGCGCCAGCGGACCGGCGGCCGGTGCTGCTGCTCAGCCGCAATGACGCTTACCATTACTTGAGCAAATTCATCGTCGCCGAAATCGCAACGACGATCCGCGCCATTCCCGTTGAAGTACGCTTAGGCCGGCGCGAAGGATTGCCGGCGCCATGCGTGGCAAACCTCGACAACGTTCGCACGGTTGCGCGAGCGTGGCTCGAGGCTCGCGCCGGCGCTTTGGCGCCCGCTCGTCACAGAGGGGTAAAACGCGCCCTGGGCTACGCGCTGGCATGGGACGAACTGATCGACTTGCGCGCTGCTCGTTGATGCCGGGCTGGAAGACCAGACTAAGCGGCCCTTCGGCCGATTTATGAAGAGCTTCATTGGATTTGTAGGTTCGGATCGCTCCGCCCACTCGGCAGCCCAAGGCTGACCGGATCGCAATCTCCTTCGCGCGGCGGTTCCTCAAGCGCCGACTGGCGCGGGCAGGCTTTGAAGTTCCGCTGTGAGCTCTTCTGACGCGTCGATCTTGAGCCACAGCAGCGCGCCTAGGAACAAGAGTGCCGCCATGGGGACGAAAGGTGCGTCGTAGCTGCCGAAGCGGTCCACGATGTAGCCATAGGCTACCGAGAACAGCAGGCCTCCGACTTGCGACGAAGTGTTCATCAGACCGACCATCGCGCCCGCGTGCTCGTGCCCAATGTCCAGACACACGCCGAAGGCCCCGGATTGCTGGAAGGTGATCCCTCCATAGACGATCGACAGAAGAACTACCGTCAGGATGTGCTGCCGGGTAATCATGGTCGCGAGTGTGAACAGGCCAGCGCAGCCGAGTCCGGCGATGCCTAGTGCGCGCCGTCCCCACTTCAATCCGAGCCGCCGGACCAAGGCATCGCTGGCCGCTCCGCCGGCCAGGTTCGCGCACGCCGCGACAATGTAGGGTAGCGTCGAGAGCACCAGGCTCCCTTCGCTGAATCCGCGTCCCTTGACGAGAAAGGTGTGAAACCACGTCTGGAAGAAGGTGTACACGTAGACGTAGCAAAAGGCCGTGACCAGCAGTGCCAGCACGCTTTGGGAGCGAAGCGCGACCCGCCAGGGGAAGCGATGTGCGTGTGTGGCGCGCGGCGCCGCGATTTCTTTTAGTTCCTCCTGGCTCATGCCGCGCATCTCCGCGGGAGAGTCGCGGAACCAGGCGTACCAGACAGTCGCCCAGACGACGCCCAGCACGCCAAACACGTAGAAGGACGCCCTCCATCCATAGCGCATCTGGATGGGCACGACCAATAACGGCGCAACGGCTCCGCCGATCTGGCTCGCCATCAGCGTGACACCGGAGATGCTGGCGCGCTGCGTTATGGGAAACCAGCGCGATACGACTACCCCCGAGTTCGGAAACGCTCCCGCTTCTCCGGCGCCGAAGCAAAACCTCGTGAGCAGCAGGAGGTAATAGTTCGACATCATGCCGGTCAGCGAAGTGAACGCAGACCACCACAGCACGATCCGCGTCAGCACGCGCCGCGCGCCGATCCGGTCCCCCAGCGCGCCGGTGGGAATCTCAAACAGACAATAGGCGAAGCCGAAGATTCCCGTCACCCAGCCCCAGCCGACAGGACCGATATGCAGGTCCTGCTGCATGCGGGGCCCCGCCACGGAAATGCTCACGCGGTCGAGGTAGGTGATCGCAAAAAGGAGGATCAACATCCCCAGCACGCGATGGCGGTGTTTCATCAATAGGCCTTGGAGGGCGCCCCATTCTCTCACAACGGTTCCGATCCGTGTCAGAACCTGGATTCGTCAGCGCCGCGTCTGCGAGTCAGCGGCTACGCGACCTGGCCGCGCCTAATGTTTTGCCCATGACCATCCGGTGATTCGCCAACCGGATTGGCTCTTTTACTGGCCAGCGTGATGATGGAGCCGACTTCGCTGACTGGCTTCCCTTTCTGTTTGAAGGTGTAGTTGGCAGGAATGACCACGTAGGCGCGGTCTGCCGTGACGTCCACGTGTGACGGGTTGCGGAGCGTGACAACGGCATCCGTGATGCCATTCTTCTTGGCATCGGCGTCGAATTCGCTGGCCCACTTGGCGCAGGCCCCACTGCCGTGCCATTCGTGGGGCGGAAATTCATCCAGGATGGAGGTTTGATCGGCACAAGCCGCCAGGAGCGTCTTTGTGTCGCCCTGGTTGAAGCCGTCCACAAACTGATGAACGGTCGCGAGCACCGCGGTCTGCGCAGATCCGGAAGTCTGTGCGTGTGAGAACGCGACTAAGCAGAGCGCTACGAGTGTTCGGTGCATACGCTTGAGTATAGCGGCTTAGGAGCGCCACCCGGATGTTTTCAGGGTTGGTCCCGCAGGCTAGAGCGCTATCCGAGTCGTTTGCGCTTGACCGGCTTGGCCCGCCTCGCGAAACGTCTGCGCGATAGCCGGAATAGTGTACGGTTCGTCAGAGGGTCGCAGTCGGGTCGGGCGCTCAAATCGTCCTGCCCCCCGGCCAGTGGAATCAAAATCCACGTCTCGAGTTTTGACTACAAACGGCCTTTTGACCACCAATGACGCTGCCACTTGCTTTCCAAGTGACACAGCGCCGGTGATCGCACAACCGATCAGCCAGCCGACTGGACTGGTTGGCCTACTTCCCCACGGCGCCAGCTATTGCTTTTTAGCCGTGGCGGCTTCCTCGGCACGGGCTCCGGCCAGGATGCCCACCATGCCCTCGTTGCCCTCGTGGCAGGCGTACTCATAAACCGGATCCGCAGAGCGCTGCAACGGGATCATCAGACTCCAGGGCTTGGTCCATGTTTCCGGATCGTTGATCGTGATTTCGTACTTCAGCGTCTCAGGCCCGCTGCGGGAGAAGCGCTCAGTCACATGCAGCTTCTCGCTGGACGCCGACATGAAGGCCTTTGGCTTGTAGTTGGTGGTGTCGATCACCAGCGTATCGCCTTCCCAATGCCCGCGCGAATCCCCCATCCACTCTTGCACCGCAGCGGGAGGATGCGGCCCGCCATCCAGCGGAATGATGCGGACGTCGTGAATCATCTCCGTCATGAACATCACCGACTTGGGGGTCTGGACGATCTGGTAGTAGCTTTGGTATCCCGCGGTCAGTTGCGGCGAGCCGTAGCTGATGCAACGTTCCTGCAACGGCCGATCTTCGGGACCGGCGGCCGGCTGCCGCATAGCTGCGAACGCAGCCTCTCGTCTCTTTTGTGCTTCCGGTGTGAGGGCAGGAATTCGCCCATCGGGGGGGTCCGTGATGAGGGAAGTGCGATTCTCCCAGACCCGCTCCACCGTCCAGACCGAGCTGTAGTCGCCGGTCTCGCCATCGGTGCTTACGAAGCCCGATTTGGTTCCCAGCACATTGGCCAGCACGGTATTGAAAACCGTGTCGCCGAACGCGGCGTCGCCATTGCCGCTGAAGAGCTCGTGCGCCTTCTTTTTCATGGCAGCCAGTTCCTGATCGGTCAGAGTGGCGCGCCCGGCCAGCTCTTTGGGCCGCTCCAGCGGCGTGGCGTTGTTATTGGCCCAAAATCCCTGTAGATCCGGATGCCCGTCGGGGGTGCGAGGCGGGGTCCAGGTCTCCTTGACGACCTTGGCGTTCGCCAATGCGGTATGCGGGGCCACTTGCCCTTGCGCCACCGCAACCAGCGCCGCCAGGCCAAGCACGAAAAAGAGGCATCGATTCTTCATCTTCCCTCCTGTCCGTCAAGTATACTGCACGCGCACCGGTTACGGGTGAAAGTGTCGGCGCAACACCGCCCATTCGTGTCCATTGCCATGCGCCCCACCCTAGCTCGACTTGCGAAATCTCGCTTGGCCGCCACTTTCACCTGCAACGAGCACTGCTCCGCATGCCGCTGCGATCAGCTCGTTTGAGTCTCCCAGGAGCTGCGGCCCCGCGAGGCATCCGAATCCCGCATCCCTACTTGGGGGCCGGATCGCCGCGCTCCACAAAATTTTTCAGCCGCGAGAACTGCTCGGTGATCACCGAGTCAACCGGCGCGGCCCAGGTGTTCATGCCGGCCGGAAGATAGCCGGCCACGGCATAGGTGACGTTCAGCTTCGTGCCTCCGTCGGCCGCGGAAAAGTCGATGGCCAGGCTGCCCGTCGCGGCCAGCGACTGAAGCGGCCCCAGCGCGCCGCTCAGCACCAGCTTTTTTCCGGGCGCCAGAAAGACAACCTCCATGTGGCGCAGGCCGCCCTGGTTGGGCAGCTTTTCACAAAAGCATCCCATGACCTTCTCTTCGATGCTCAGATTGTGCGCGTTGCCGGAGAAGCTGTGCTGGGAATTCCACCAGTCGCCCACGTTGCGAATCAGCTTGCGGTAAACCTCGTCGGGAGCCGCCTGGATGTGGAGCGTAAGCTTGGTCGTGAATCCATTGCTGGACGAATCCGCGACTTCGGCGGCCGCAAAAGCCGGCGCGAACGCGAGCCAGACGCCGGATAACAGAAGTCTATTCTTCATGGGGCCTTTCCTTTGTCTGATGATCTTACCGCACGGCGGCGCTGACAAGAATCGCGAGCTTTTCCCAAATGGGAACACGGATGCGATGTTGCAGCACGTCGAAGCTGGAGCGCTCGATGCGGCCGAGCAGCCGTCGATAAATCTCGATCAGCGCCCACAGCGAGGCGCGGCTGCGGCGATGAATCAGGTCCAGCAGCGGCCGGGATTCGGCGTAGTAACTGCGTGCGCGCTCGGCTTCGAAGCGCATCAGGTGGACGAAGTTTTCGTCGCGCTTGGAAAGATCGGCGTGGAAGCGCCGGATGTCATCGAGCGGAATGTACACGCGGCGATTCTCCAGGTCCTCGCGGACGTCGCGCAAGATGTTGGTCAATTGGAATGCGATCCCGCACTTTTCGGCCAGCTTCAAGGCTTCCGGCGATTCGAAGCCGAAGATGTGGATGATAGTGAGGCCCACCACGCTCGCCACCTGGTAGCAGTAGCGATACAGTTCCTCGAAGGTCTGGATCTGGCGCGGTTGCAAATCGGCGCTGACGCCGTCGATCATTTCGTGAAAATAGGCGCTGGGAATTTTGTAGCGCTGCACGGTGTCGTGGAAGGCGGGCCAGAGCGGATTCGCGCCATACTGGCCCATTAACGCGCGATCCAGATCCTCCCGCCATCGGGCGATCGCCTCGTTCGACGCGCCTTGGCCCTCGCTGATGTCGTCGCAATAGCGCATGAAGGCGTAGATCGCGCACATGGCGTTGCGCCGGTCGCTCGAAAGGAGCAGGAACGAATAGTAGAAATTGCGGGCGCGCCTGCGGGCGAGGCGGCGGCAGAAGGCATAGGAAGCAGCAAGGTCCGGCATGCGTCACAGTACCGCCATGCGTTCACACGAGTGTGAACGCGGCACGCACGAGTGCGTGCGCCACGAGTCCCACGCGATCCACTTTGGACACTTTGGGGCGCTGGGCCAGCACGTTGTAATTTAGGCGCTCGATCTTGTCCAGGATTCGCAGGCCGCCGCGGCTGAACAGATCCAGATCGAAAGCCAGGCGGCGATCCACGGTGGCTGCGAGCGGCAGGCCTTGCAGGAAAAGTTTGCGGGCCATTTCCACCGCCTCGCGCATTGCGGCCTGGAATGCCGGATTGAAACGGCGCGCGGCGAGGTCGTCCAGCGTGTAGCCGTGCCGCGCCAACAGATCGAGCGGCAGGTACACGCGGTCTTTCTCCAAATCCACCGTGACGTCTTGCCAGAAATTGGCGAGTTGCAGAGCCGTGCAGGTGGCGTCCGACATGCGGTCGCGCTCGGCGTCCGCGTAGCCGCACAAGCGCAACACCAGCCGGCCCACCGGATTGGCCGAACAGCGGCAGTAATCCAAAAGCTCCTCCCAGTTGGCGTAGCGCGTCACGCGCTGATCCTGCTCGAATGCGCTGATCAGGTTCGAGAAAAGCTGGAAAGGAAGATCGTACTTGCGAACCGTGTCCCCCAGCGCGACAAACACCGGATGCTGGACCTGGCCGGCGTACATGGCCTCCAGTTCCTTGCGCCACCAGGCTAGCAGGCGCAGGCTTTCGGCCGGATCGCCGATCTCGTCGCCCAGATCGTCGGCCCAGCGGCAGAAGGCGTACACATTGTAGAAATCCTGATGCAACCGTTTGGGCAGCAGGAAGGTGACGACGTGGAAGTTTTCGTAATGATGCGTGGCGAGCCAGCGCGTGTATTGCTCGGCTTCGCATTTGCCGTATCTGACGCTGAGCGCCTCGGCCGAGTGAACGTACTCCTTGGGAGCCAGCAGCGGCACTACGGTATGATCGCGGTCTTCATGTGGCCGTTGTGGCTCATCAGGTGCCGCATGACTTCGAGCAGGTTGGTGAGCGGCTCCACGCGGTTCACGAAATCGCGCGCAGTGACGACGCCGCGGCTGACGAAATCGAGCGCCTTGCGGATGTGGGCGGGAGTATGGTGGAAGCTCGCCTTGCAAGTGATCTCGGAGTAATGCAGGAGCGAGGTGTCCAGGCTGATACGGCTGTCGTTGGGGCACCCGCCGAAGAAGTTCACGGTGCCGCCGCGGCGCAGCAGCTTGACCGCCATTTCCCACACGTCCGGATGCCCGACGGCCTCGATGGCGATGTCGGCGCCGCGTCCGTGCGTGAGGCCGCGAACCCGCCGCACGGTTTCCCCGGCGTCGCTCGCGATGAGCAGCTCATCGGCGCCCATCTTGGCCGCGCGATCGAGTTGCGTCTTGCGGCGGCCGATCGCCAGCACGCGCGCGCCGTAGGCTTTCGCCAGCCGTACAAACATCAGCCCGATCGGCCCCAGCCCGATGACGGCCACCGTATCGCCGCTTTGAATGGAGGTTTCGTCCAGGCCGCGCAGAACGCAGGCCAGCGGTTCGACCAAAGCCGCGTCCTGATAGCTGGCGTGCGCCGGCATTTCGTACATATTGCGCTCGACGATGCGCGCCGGAATGCGGATGTATTCGGCGTAGGCGCCGTTGTTAAACAGAAGATCGTCGCACAGATTTTCGCTGCCCCGCCGGCAGTAGAAACACTCCAGGCACGGAGCCGAATTGGCGGCCACCACCTTTTGGCCGACGTGGAAGTTCCGAACTTTCTCGCCGACGGCGACGATGTCGCCGGCCAGCTCGTGTCCAAACAGGGCGGGTGGAACAATCATACGAGCGTGGTAGCCACGCCGAAACACCTTCACGTCGGTACCACACGTGAGGGCGGCCTGCACGCGCACCAACACGTCGCCCGGCTCGATTCTCGGGACCGACACCGACTCGATTTGCAAGTTTTCCTTGCCATAGAGCACGGCGGCGATCATGTGCGTGTTCACTTAAGACCACCTTTGAGGCTGAACTATAATTTTTAACGATTTAGGCTCTGGATGCAACGCCAGGTCAATCCCGGCCCGGATGGCATTCAGGGGAAAGCGATGAGAAATAAGGTCTTCCACGGGCAACGCGCCGCTGAAAACCAGGCCGGCCGATTCCTTCTGGAGGTCGACCGAGGCGCTGTAGCTGCCAAAGATGACGCGCTCGCCGACGCACACGTCCGCTCCGGATAACTCGATGCGTTCCTGCTGCGAGGTTTGAGCGAACAGGAGAATGCGGCTGCCGGGGCGGGAGTAGCGCACGGCTTGCCCGACGATCCCACGAGCCGAGGCGGCCACGATCACGGCGTCGGCGCCGCGCCCGCCGGTCATTTCCAGGATGCGCTCGTTCAAAGCCGGATCGCCTGGATCCATGGCAGCCGCCGCGCCAAACCGGAGAGCGAGCTCCCGGCGATAGGGCATGCTGTCGGTGGCCACAATAGTCGCGCCGGAGCGCTGCACCAGCATCGTGAACATCAACCCGATCGGGCCCTGGCCGAGGATAACCACTACGTCCTCGGCTTGGGGAGCCAGTTGGACCACCGCCTTGAGGCAGGTGTTGACCGGCTCGACGAAACAGGCGCGATCGTAGGAGACTCCGTCCGGAATTTTCTCGACGCCGCGGCGCACGATCCAGTCCATCACGCGCACGTACTGAGAAAATCCGCCGCCGGCCGGCTCATAGCCCGCGGTCACGCCGACCTTTTTGTAGACCGGACATTGGGCGTAGAGTTTGTGCCGGCAGTAAAAACATTCCAGGCACGGAATGTGATGGAAGACGATGACGCGATCGCCGGGCGAGAATCCGCGCACGCCGGCTCCGGCGGCTGCTACCACCCCGGCTGTTTCGTGGCCGTAGATTCGCGGCGGGGCCAGCAGGTTGTGCTCGATCTTCTTGAGATCGGTGTGACAGATCCCGCAGCTTTCCACGCGAATCAGCAGCTCGCCGGGTCCGATCTCGGGTGTCGGCACCTGCTCCACCGACACCGTGCTGGCGCCGGTGTAAACGGCGGCCCGCATCTGGGGTGGAGCGGCGACCAGGTCAGAATCGAGCGTCGGCAAGGAAATCTCCCAAAGCGTTAGCGGCGGTATTGCACCGTTGATTCAAGTGTAGAAGAGCCGGAACAACGGCGGGGCGGCGCAGGGCTGCCGCCAGGATCCGAGTCCGGCTGAAGCGGCCAGCGCGATCGCGCAGGCGGTTGAAATCCAGCGGGAAGCTTTCCGTCGCGGTGTCGGTGACGACGCGGATGGCGTAAAACGGAACGCTCCATGCTTTCGCCCGAATGGCCAACCCGGCGGCCTCCATTTCGATGGCTTCGGCGCCGGTCTCACGGTACAGGGCTGCTTTTTCGTCCGCCGTGCTCGCTACGCGATCCATCGAGAGGAGTTTGCCCGTCTTGCAGTGTTCACTTGGGTGGGAAAGCGGCACGCTGAGAGCGTGCGCCACGAAATGGATCTCGGTGGCGACAAAAATATCGCACGGCTCGAGAGCCGCCGATAACGCGCCACAAAAGCCCACGCTTGCCAAACCGTCTAACTCCTTCCCGTATTCCTTAGCTACGTCTGCGGCCCGCCCGGCTAATCTCGCGCCCGGGCCGTTGGCCACCAGCAGCACGGCTCGATCGCGCAGCCAACCGCTGCGCGCGAAGTCCAGCGGCCAGTTCAGCCGGGTGACGCGCTCGACTTTGCCAAGCAGGCCCTTGAATTCGCGAGCTTCAGCCGCGACAAAAGCCAGCAATCAAACGTAACCATTCGCCCGGAACCAGTCCACGGCGCGCCGCAGAGCGCCATCCACCGGTTGAGGATTGAAACCCAGCTCGCGCTTCGCCTTATCGAGCGAAACGAAAACCTTGGTGCGAGCCATTTTGACGGCATCCAGCGGCACGCGCGGTGCATGGCCCGACAGATTGGCCCAGCCGGTGCTGGCCGCGCCGGCCGCATAAGCCACAGCATGCGGAATCCGCCAGCGTGGCGCGCGCCCGCCGGTGATGGCCGCCAGACGCGCCAGAATCTGCTGCAAGGTCAAGTTCTCACAGCCGAGGATGTATCGTTCTCCGGCCCGCCCGCGCTCGCACGCCAACAGATGGCCTTGCGCGGTGTCCATCACATCCACCAGGTTCAGGCCCGTATCGACGAAGGCCGGCATTGCGCCTTTCAGATAATCCACGACGATTTTCCCGGTGGGTGTTGGTTTGAAGTCATGATCTCCGATGGGTGCGGTAGGATTCACGATCACCACTGGAAAGCCCGACCGGGCAAATTCCAGCGCGACCTGCTCGGCTTGAAACTTGGAGCGCTTGTAAGTTCCGGTCATATCTTCTAATCGCACCGCTACATCCTCGCGGCCCAGCCCATCCTTCGGAATTCCGATGCAGCCGACGGTACTGGTATAAACCACCCGTTCCGCGCCGCACTTCCGAGCCGCCGCCAAAAGGTTTCTCGTGCCTTCCACGTTGGAGCGGTACAGCTCCTGCGGGTCCTTGGCCCACAGCCGGTAATCGGCAGCGATATGAAACACGACACCGCAGCCAGCCGCTGCCTGCTCGAGCGATCCCGGATCGCGCAAGTCGCCGCGAACGACCTCCAACTCCAACTCCCGTACCTGGCTCGCGGGCCGCGCCAGCGCCCGTACCCGCGCTCCCCGCGCCAGCAACATCCGGGCCACATGCCAGCCGATGAAACCGGTGGCCCCGGTGACTAGGGTCGGCTTCACCTTCCAGAAACCGCGCGCAACGGAACCCGGCGGCGGTGTCTCCGGTTGAGCATAAGTGATACCGCCTCGTCCTGTGCGCTCCGGCTCTATCGAAACGCCCAAGTCATCAGCTTGAGCGTGTCGCCGGCTTTCGAATTAATTCCCAGCGCCGCGGAGGGTTCGAATCCGCAGTGGACCATGCAGTGATCGCAACGCGGATCATTGCCGGCTCCGTAGCTTTCCCACTGGGTTTGGGTCATGAGTTCTTCGAACGTCTGATAGTGCCCGTCCGTAATGAGGTAGCACGGGCCTTTCCAGCCCTTTACGTTGTAGGTCGGATTGCCCCACGCCGTGCAAGGATAATCGCGCTTGCCCTGCAGGAATTCGAGATAAGTCGGCGTGCTGAACAACGGGAAGCGCGCCGCCAGCTTGTCGATGCTCTTGAATTTCTCGTGGATGTCGTCGCGGGTCATGAAGATCTCGCGATTGTTCACCGCCGAGTATCCGTAAGCCGGCGAAATGGTGTGGCCGTCCACGCCGAACTGCGCCAGGTAGTCGAACAGCTCCTCGATTTCGTTCATGTCCGTTTCTTTGTAGACGGTGGTGTTGGTGCAGACCCTGAAACCGGCCTTTTTGGCGGCCTTGACGCCTTGGATGGCCTCGCGGAACACGCCCTCGCGCTCCACGGCGATGTCGTGGTTCTTCTCCATGCCGTCCAGATGGACATTGAAGAAGAACTTGTCGGCAGGCTTGAATTCCTTCAGCCGCTTCACGATGAACATGCCGTTGGTGCACAGATAGATGGTCTTGTTGCGCTCGATCAGTTTCGCCGCCAGCGGTCCGATCTCGGGATACAGCATTGGCTCGCCGCCGCAAATGGAGACGATCGGCGCGCCGCACTCGTCCGCCGCGTTCAGGCATTGCTGGAGCGAGAGCTTCTGGGTGATGGTGGATTCGTACTCGCGGATTCGCCCGCATCCGGTGCAGGTCAGATTACAGGTGTGCAGCGGCTCCAGCATCAGCACCAGCGGGAAGCGCTTGTTGATCATCGGGTGCGGCTTGCGCGCAGCGCCGGTATGGGTGTAGACGATGCGGAACGGATTCGAGGCGTCAGTCTGCGCCGCCACGGTCTTCTGCCACTCCGGCTTCGGCCGGAATTTGTTGCGGGCGATGTATGTCGCCATGCCCGCCGTCATCGAAAGGGGGAATCTCATCTGGTTTTTTCCTCTAAAGAAGGTGCAGCAGTTTTGACCTTGAGAAAGGCGTTCAGCGCCAGCAGCGGAAAGGAATTCCGGTACAGGTGATAGCACAGATAAAAGACCTGCGGGAATCCGGTTCCGGTGGCCAGCTCTTCGTCCCATGTACCGTCACGGTTCTGGGTCCGGATCAAGTAGTCGATGCCGTCGTGCAGGCTGCTGCTGGTGGTGTCGCCGCCGGCCAGCAGCGCGAGCACGGCCCAGGCCGTCTGCGAAGGCGTACTCGGCGCGGCTACGTAACTTCCAAGTTGATAGCTTTCGCAGCTTTCGCCCCAGCCGCCGTCGAAATTCTGGATGGAGCGCACCCATTCGAGCGCGCGCTGGACGTAAGCCTCGCGATCGCTCACGCCCGCTGCCGCCAGTCCCCGCAGGGCAAGAAATGTGCCGTAGATGTAGTCGACGCCCCAGCGTCCGTACCAGCTTCCATCCGCTTCCTGCGAACGAATCAGATATTGGATGCCTTTCGCCACGGCCGGATGCGAGCGGCTGTAGCCGTACGAGCACAGCGCTTCCAATACGCGCCCGGTGATGTCCGGGCAGGTGGGATCAAGCATGGCATTGTGGTCGGCGAAGGGAACAAAGCTGAGCGGCCGCCAGTTGTTATCGGCATCGAACGCGGCCCAGCCGCCATCTTTAGATTGCATGCCGAGCAGCCAGCGGATGGCGCGTTGTTCGGCGGCCTCCTGCTCGGAGGGGCTGGAGGCTTCCGAGCGGCTAAGCGCGAGCAGGACCATCGCGGTGTCGTCGATGTCCGGATAAAATTCGTTGGCGAACTCGAAGTACCAGCCGGAGGGCTCGCTGTTGGGCCGCTTCACCGACCAGTCGCCTTTGCGGCGGACCTCCTTGGTCAGAAGCCAGTCGGCGCACTTGCGCAGTGCGTCGCGCGGCGGTTCGGCCGATTCGCCCGCGGCGAAGGCCGCGATGGCCGCGTCCCAGACCACCGAAAAACAGGGCTGGAAGAAGAACCGCTTCCCGTCGTCCACCAGCAGCGCATCGAACTGCTTCTGCGCCTCGACGCGATCGGGATGCTCGGGCGGGTACCCCAATACATCCAGCGCCATGATGACGTACATCATGGACGGATAAATCGCGCCCAGGCCATCGCTGTAATGCGTCCGCTCCAGCATCCACTTCTCAGCCTTGCGGATGGCCTGCCGGCGAATCGCCTTCGAGCCGTACTTTTCCCACAGCTTGAGGGTCTTGTCCAGCCGCAGGAAGATCCTGCGCCAGGAACTGTCTCGCGAACCCGGCAACTCAGGCAGGCTTCCATTCAGCATGAGCTCTCGCAAATGGAATCCTTGCGGCACCGGACGGCGCGTATTGGACGCATGCACGATGGACAGCGGAATCACGATAGCGCGCGTCCACGAGGACATCTGGTAGATCAGATTGCCCAGCAGCATCAGCTCCGGCGGTATGGAGGGGCTTTGCTCGCGCGGATACAAGCCGAACAAGCTCAGGTTGATCTTGGTATAGCTGTTGGCGGCGTTCAGGCCCCCCAGCGCCAGGATGCATTCCCGCGCGCGCGCCAGGCGGGGATCGTCAAACTGCACGCCCGCCACCTTCAATGAGAAATAGGCCTTGACCGTAGCGCTGACGTCAGCCGGCCCTTTGGGATAGACGTTGAACCCGCCGTCCGTTAACTGGCGTGCGAAAATCGATCGCACCGCCTTGTCGATCATCGGCCGGGTGGGCGGATTCCAGACGCCGTTCACCGGGGGATGCACCCAAAGCTGAAGAAGAATGTAGTCCGCCTCCAGGGTCGAATCGGCCGTGAGATCTGCCCACCAGTAGCCGGCCTCCGACTGCGTTCGCAGCAGATAGTCGAGCGTGCGCTGGGCCGCCGCCGAGCCGCTGGCCAGCAGCGAATCTATTATCTGGAGTTGCGGCGTCATGCGCGAGCGATAGTCGTGAGCCGGAGCGCCGATCGCTCCAGGTCTGCGGGAAGGTGGAACCGCACGTCTTCCTCCTTCAGCTCCATCTCTTCCAGGTAGTCGAAGCCGAACTCGGTTTCGAGCGACTGGATCAGTTCCTGGACCAGGTTTTCCGGCGCCGATGCTCCGGCAGTAACCGCCACGGTCTGGACGCCATCCAGCCAGTCCCGCTGTACCTCGCGGCTGTCGTCCACCAGGTAGGCCGGAACTCCTTCGTTCTGGCAAACTTCCACCAGCCGGCGCGAATTGGAACTGTTTTGCGATCCGACCACCAGCAGCACTTGGGTGAGCGGCACCACCGCCTTGACGCCAAGCTGGCGGTTTTCGGTGGCATAGCAAATGTCCTGCGTCTTGGGGCCCTTGATGGCCGGGAAGCGCTCCTTCAGGCGCCGCACAATGTCCTTGGTTTCGTCCAGGCTCAACGTAGTCTGGGTAAGGTATGCGATTTTTTCCGGGTTCCTGACGTTGAGACGATCGACGTCGCCCACCGAAGAAACCAGCGCCGTCGATTCGGGCGCCTCACCCAGCGTGCCGATGACTTCGTCGTGGCCGGCGTGTCCGATCAGGATGATCGTATAGTCCTGCCGGGCGAACCGTACTGCTTCCAGGTGGACTTTGGTGACCAGCGGGCAGGTGGCGTCAATCACCTGCAGCTTCCGCGCTTTGGCCTCCTCCCGCACTGCCGGCGACACGCCATGCGCGCTGAAGATGACGCGGGCGCCCTCCGGCACCTCGCTCAGTTCCTCTACGAAGATCGCTCCGGCGCGGCGCAATTCGTCCACAACGTGCCGGTTGTGCACGATTTCCTTCCGGACGTAGACCGGCGGCCCGTAGAGATTCAGGACGATCTTCACCACGTCGATGGCCCGGACTACGCCGGCGCAAAAACCCCGGGGGCGCAAGAGGATGATCTTCTTGACAGCACTGCCGTCCTGGACCTGACCCATGAGTACCGATTATAGCAGCCATAAGGTTACAGGGAGCCGAGGATCATTTTGAACAAATTCAAAAAATGTCTTGACAGGCCGGGGCGTCTGGCCTAAGCTTGCTATTGAACACGTTCAAAAAGAGGAGGCAGCGCGATGTTCATCGTCTATAGCTATTTCGTTTACTTAGCCATCAGCCTCACCGTCACGGTCTGGGTGGCGCGTACTCTGCACCGGCGGGGGCGGATCTTCCTGCTGGACGCCTTCCAGGGCCAGACCGAGCTGGCCGACTCGGTCAACCACCTATTGGTGGTTGGGTTCTATCTGATCAATGTCGGCTACGTGGCCTTTGCGCTGAAGACGGCCGAAAATCCCAACAATCTGCGGCAGGCCATCGAGCTGGTCAGCGACAAGTTAGGTTTAGTCCTGCTAGTCCTCGGGCTGATGCACTTCTTCAATTTGTACGTCTTTTCGCGCGTCCGCCGCCGCGCGCAGGAAAACATGGCGCCGCCCCCGTTTCCACCGGATGCGATGCTCAACCCGGCCGGGCATCGGTAGGAGGGGTGAGCGATGCGGTATCTCACCGTGATCTATGATCCCGATTGCGGGCTCTGCACTCGTATCGGAACGTGGCTCCAGGCGCAGCCGAAGTTCATCCCGATGCGCCTGGTTCCGGCCAACGCCGCGGGCGGGCTCTATCCCGAGCTCGCGGCGCTGGGAGTTGAGGAACTGACCGTGGTAAGCGATGAAGGCGGCGTGTACTTCGACGATCACGCCTGGTTGATGTGCCTGTACGCGCTGAAGCGATATCGTGCGCTGGCCCGACGCCTCGCGAGGCCCGCGTTGCTGCCATTCGCCCGCCAGGCGTTCAAGATTTTGTCCGCGAACCGGCATCGCGTCTCGAATCTGCTGGGACTGATGACGGACGCCGAGCTGGAAGCCGAGCTGCGCCAGATCCAAGCGCCACGCTGCCATGGAACCAACAGCTAAGCCCGCGCGCTCGACGCCCAAGGCCGAAACCACGCGCAGCCGGATTCTCGCGGCGGCCTTGAATCTTTTCCGCGAGCGAGGATTCGATCAGACCACCATGCGCGACATCGCCTCGGCGGCGGAGGTCGCGATCGGCGCGGCTTACTACTACTTTGAATCGAAGGAAGCGCTGGTGATGGCCTTCTACCAGGAGGCCAACGCCGCCATGCACGAGCGGATCCAAGCGGCCCTCGATCGCAAGACCGATCTGAAGGCGAGGCTGCGCGCGGTGGTCGACGTAAAGTTCGAGTACTTCGCGCCGAACCGGAAATTCCTGGGCGCGCTGCTGCGTCATGCAGCCGACCCCGAGCATCCGCTGTCGCCGTTCAGCCGCGAGACGCGCGAAATTCGGGAGCGCGATATGTTGCATTTCTCCGAGGCGCTGGATGGAAGCAATCTCCGGCTGCCGGAGGATCTTCGCCCGCACCTTCCGAAATTGCTGTGGCTTTCGCAAATGGGTCTGATACTCTTCTGGATTTACGACCGTTCCGAAAATCAGGCGCGGACCGAGCGCCTGGTGGATAAAAGCCTGGGGATCGTGGCCAGCCTGTTGAAGCTCTCCAAGTCGCCGTTCCTGCGGCCGGTTCGCCGAACCGCGATCGAACTGTTGCAGGCGCTGGAATAGCTTCGCGCCCTACAATAGTTGACCATGGAACAGCGCAAACTCGGATCGCAAGGCTTAGCTGTCTCCGCCATCGGCCTGGGCTGCATGGGCATGTCAGACTTTTACGGCGCGGACGCCTCCACCGAACCCGAGAGCATCGCCACCATCCAGCGCGCGCTCGATCTCGGCGTAACCCTGCTCGACACCGGCGATTTCTATGGAATGGGCCACAACGAGATGCTCATCGGCCGGGCCATTGAGGGCCGTCGCGAGCAGGCCATCCTGTCGGTGAAGTTTGGCGCGCTGCGCGATCATCGCGGCGCGTTCCTGGGCGTCGATGGCCGGCCGGCGTACGTCCACACGTCGCTGGCCTACACGTTGCGCCGGCTGGGCGTCGACTACGTCGATTTGTACTACCCGTCGCGCGTCGATCCGAACGTGCCCATCGAGGAAACCATCGGCGCCATCGGCGACCTGATCCGTCAGGGCAAGGTGCGCTATGCGGGTTTGTCGGAAGCCTCGGCCGCCACGGTTCGCCGCGCGCACGCCGCGCTTCCCATCAGCGCGCTGCAGATCGAGTACTCGCTGTGGTCCCGCGATCCGGAGGACGAGGTGCTTCCGGCGCTGCGCCAACTCGGCATCGGGTTGGTTGCCTATGGCGCACTGTCGCGCGGGCTGTTCGGCGGAACGATGGCGGCGACTCCTGGCGATGCGCGTGCCAACTTTCCGCGCTTCCAGGGCGACAATCTCGCCGCCAATCTGAAGCTCATGGCGACGCTGAAGCAGCTCGCGGCCGAGCGGAACGTCACACCGTCGCAGTTGGCGCTGGCCTGGGTCCTGGCGCAAGGCGGCGACGTGGTTCCGATCATCGGTACCCGGCGGCGCGCCCATCTGGAGGAGAACCTGTCGGCGGCTGACTTACAACTTACGCCCGGCGATGTGCAGCGAATCCAGCGCGCGATTCCGCGCGGCGCCGTGGCCGGAGACCGATACCCGGCGCCCATCATGCCCACACTGAACCGTTGATAATCGAACAGAGGACCGCACGAATGAAGCCCAACACCTTCAGGACGCCATCGTTCGCCGCCGGGGCTCTAGCCCTGACTCTCGTCATCGCGGCTCCCGCCCAGACAGCCCGCCACCTCACCACTCCCAAGGAAGCGCTCGGATTCGAAATCGGCGACGACTACCAGCTCGCCAACTACACCCAGCTCAGTGCCTGGTGGCAGAAGCTGGCCGCCGAGTCCGACCGCATGAAGCTGGTCGACATCGGCAAGACCGAAGAGGGACGCACGCAGTGGATGGCCGTCCTCACCTCGCCCGAAAATCAAAAGCAGCTCGATCACTACAAGGAGATCTCGCGCAGGCTGGCGCTGGCCGAAGGGCTCAGCGACGACGAAGCACACGCGCTCGCCCGGGAAGGCAAAGCTGTGGTCTGGATCGACGGCGGCTTGCACGCCTCCGAAGTCTTAGGCGCGCAGCAGTTGCTCGAACTGGCCTGGGAAATGGTGAGCCGCAACGATCCCGAGACGCTGCGCTTCCTCAACGACGTCATCGTCGTCGCGGTGCACGCCAATCCGGACGGCATGGAGCTGGTGTCGAACTGGTACATGCGCCAGTCCGATCCGCTCAAGCGCTCTACGCAAAACATCCCGCGCCTGTGGCAAAAGTACGCCGGTCACGACAACAACCGCGACTTCTATATCTCGAACATGAGCGAGTCGACGAACATGAATCGCCAGCTCTACTACGAGTGGTTCCCGCAGATCATGTACAACCATCACCAGACGGGGCCGGTGGGGGCCGTCATGTTCGCGCCGCCATTCCGCGATCCGTTCAACTACAATTTCGATCCGCTCATTCCGCTGCAAATCGAGATGGTGGGCTCGGCCATGCACAGCCGCTTCGTGGCGGAAGGCAAGCCCGGCACGGTGATGCGCAGCGGCGCGCCCTATTCCACCTGGTTCAACGGCGGGCTGCGCACCACCACGTATTTTCACAACATGATCGGGCTGCTCACCGAAACCATCGGCAACCCGACGCCCATGGAAGTGCCGCTGGTTCCCGAACGGCAGCTCCCAATCGGGGACGAGCCATTCCCCGTGCCGCCGCAGACCTGGCATTTCCGAACGTCCATTGAATATTCCATGACCGCGAACCGCGCGGTGCTGGATCTGGCCTCCAGGTATCGCGAGGAACTGCTCTACAACATCTACCGGATGGGGCGCAATTCGATCGAGCGCGGCAGCCGTGATTCGTGGACCATCACGCCCAAGCGCATCGAAGCGCTGCGGAGCGCAGCAGCCAAATCTGCGCCGCAGCGAGCGCCCAGTTTGAGAGACTCTACGGCAACTGCTCCCCAAACCGGCGCTGTGCACGCCAATCTGTATGCATCGGTGTTGCACGATCCTGCGCTGCGCGACCCGCGCGGTTACATAATCCCGTCCGATCAGCCGGACTTCCCCACCGCGACCAAGTTCATCAACACGCTGATCAAGAACGGCATCACCATCCTGCGCGCCACACGCGACTTCGAAGTCGCCGGCAAGCGCTATCCCGCCCGATCGTGGGTGGTGAAAGCGGCGCAAGCTTTCCGCCCGCATATTCTGGACATGTTCGAGCCGCAGGATCACCCCAATGACTTCCGCTATCCCGGCGGGCCGCCGATTCCGCCTTACGATGTCACCGGCTACACGCTGGCGTTCCAGATGGGCGTCCAGTTCGATCGCATTCTGGACGCGTTCGACGGGCCGTTTGAAAAAGTAAGTGGCTTGCAAAAACCGCCGCCGGAGAAGATCCAAGGACCGGCGCAGCCCACCGGCTATTTGATCACGCATCGCCAAAACGACGCCTTCATCCTGGTCAACCGGCTCCTGAAGAACGGCGACGAGGTGTACTGGCTGGAAAAACCAACCACGTTCGGCGGGCACACCCTAGCGCCTGGAACGATGTACGTGCCTGCGCGCATTGCAACGCGACCTTTGATCGAGAGGGCGGCGGCGGAGTTGGGCATCGCCGCGGAAGCCGTGTCCGACCGGCCCTCCGGCGCTGCGCTCAAGTTGAAGCCGGTGCGCATCGGGCTGTGGGATCAATACGGCGGCTCGATGACTTCCGGCTGGCTGCGCTGGATCTTCGAGCAGTTCGAGTTCCCGTTCGAAGTGGTGTATCCGGCCGCGCTCGATCAAGGCGACTTGGCGAGCCGCTTCGACGTGCTGGTGTTTCCGAGCGGCGCCATGCCGCGCGTGGCCGCAGGGGGCGGGTTCGCTCGCCAGCCCAGCCCGGATGAAATCCCGGAAGAATATCGCAAGACGCTGGGCCGCGTTTCGCTCGAAAAGACCATTCCGCAGCTCCGCAAGTTCGCCGAGGCCGGCGGCACGATCGTGACCATCGGCGATTCCACCGAGCTGGCGCGGTTGTTCTCCCTTCCGGTCCGCGACGCCTTGGTCGAGCAAACGCAGGACGGCCATGAGCATCCTCTGCCGCGTGAGAAGTTTTACGTGCCCGGCTCGGTGCTCGAAGTCCGCGTCGATAACACCAACCCCGTCGCTTATGGGATGCCGGCCACCGCGGATGTGTTCTTCGAAAACAGCCCCGCGTTCCGTCTGGCGCCCGATGCCGAGCTGAAGGGAGTCAAACCGGTGGCTTGGTTTCCAAACGCGACGCCGTTGCGCAGCGGCTGGGCTTGGGGACAGGGCTACCTCGAAGGAACCGTCGCCGCGGCCGAAGCGCCGATGGGCGAGGGCAAAGTCTTTCTGCTGGGCATCGAAGCGGCCTTCCGCGGCCAGCCGCACGGCACCTTCAAGTTGCTCTTCAATTCGATTTACGCGGGACCCGCCAAGCCGGCTGCGCTGGCGCCGTGACTGGGGCGCCGATATGCAGAATTTCAATGTGTTGTTTCGCCTGGATGGGCGGGTCGCGCTGGTGGCGGGCGCGGCGTCTGGAATCGGAAGAGCCGCGGCCCAGGGTCTGGCTGCCGCCGGAGCCATCACCGTTTGCGCCGACTTGAACGAGCTGGGCGCGGCGAAAACCGTGGCCGAAATCCGTGACCAGAATGGCACGGCCGAAGCGCTCGCCCTCGACATCACCAACGAAGCCGACGTTGCCCGCGCGGTTCAGCAGGTTTGCGAACGGCATCGGCGTCTCGATATCCTGGTCAGCACGCCGGCCGTCAATGTCCGCAAGCCTCTGTTAGGCTATTCGAGCGATGAATTCGATCGAGTCGTGCGCTTGAATCTCAAGGGCAATTTCTTGATCGCCCAGGCGGCCGGCCGCGTCATGAGCGAGCATGAGCGCGGTAGCATCATCCTGCTTTCTTCCATCCGCTCGCTGGTGGTCGAGCCGGGGCAGGGCGCCTACGCTGCTACCAAAGCCGGACTGGTGCAACTCGCGCGCGCCTTCGCCGCCGAGCTGGGCGCGTCGGGCGTGCGGGTGAACTGCATCGCGCCCGGCGTGGTTGAAACGCCGCTCACTGAGCCGATCAAGAGCCATCCCGACTGGTACAAGGCATACGCCGAGAAAAACGCACTGCGCCGCTGGGCCAGCGCCGCCGAGATGGCCGGACCGGTCGTGTTCCTTGCGTCCGACGCCTCCAGCTATATCACTGGAACGGTATTGTTCGTGGACGGTGGATGGACCGCCATCGACGGAAGATTCAGCCCGCCGGTTTAGTGCGCGTTGATGGAACTGTAGCTCGGCAGGCCGGGCAACGCTACAGCGGCCATCACTGCGCGGACGATGGCCTGCGAGATTGCTTCCGCGGCAATTGCACCTATCGCCCCATGATCCGCGCGCGCGTTGGTCGTACCTGTAGCGACGGCGAAGATTGTATCGCCATCGTTTGGTGTGTGGGTTGGATTCACGCAGCGCGCGAGACCATCGTGCGCCATCTGCGCGATCTTGGTGGTCTGCGCTTTATCGAAAGACGCGTTGGTCGCAACCACGCCGATGCAGGTGTGCGCGCCCGCCGGCAGTTCCACCAGGCGCCCTTCGCGGATCTGCTGCATGGAATCCAGAAATCCCGAACCATCCGGCTTGCGCGCGCCGGCGAGGATCTTCCCCGTCTTCGGATCCAAAACATCGCCGACCGCGTTCACCGCCACGATGGCGCCCACCACGATCCCGGTATTGCCGACGTGAATGCTGGCGGTCCCGAGCCCCGACTTCATGGACTGCCTGGGGCCAAACATTTTCCCAACCGTCGCACCCGCGCCCGCGCCGACATTGCCCTCTTCCACTTTTCCCGTCGTCGCGGCCTGGCAAGCCTTGTAGCCCGACTCCGCGTTCGGCCGAATCTTGGGATCTCCAACTCCCAGATCGAACAAGATCGCCGCCGGCACAATCGGCACCACAATCGGCCCCACGCGATAGCCTAAGCCATGCTCTTCGAGGTATCGAACCACGCCGCCGGCGGCATCCAGTCCGAAGGCGCTGCCGCCGGAAAGCAAAATCGCCTGCACCTTCTGCACCGTGTTCACCGGATTCAGCAGATCGGTCTCGCGCGTGCCCGGCGCCGCCCCGCGAACATCGACGCCCGCCGTGGCGCCGTTTTCAAAAAGCAGAACCGTACAGCCCGTGGGCCGGCGTGATTCTGTGAAATGGCCGACCTTCACGCCCTGCACATCTGTGATACCGCCCTCGCTACTCATGCCTGTGGCCCTCCGCGGCAACATCGCCGCTCCCGCCGTGATCCCCGCCAGCGCTCGACTGAAGTCTCTCCGTTTCATGTTCCCTCCGCACCCAGCAATCGCATCGCCGCCAGCGCCATCGCCTTGGAGCCCGCTACCAGGTGATCCAGCCGGCAGTACTCGTCCGGCTGGTGCGATAAGTCCAGGATACCCGGGCCGTAAGCGATGCATTGCTCCACCAATCCCAAACGCATGACGTGCTTCTGATCGTAGGTGCCGGGGCTGGCGATCAGCGGTGGTTCGGTTCCCAGCACATCGCGTACGGCGCCGGCCATGGTAATCACAAGCTGCGATCGATCGTCCGTCTGGATCGGAAGCACGGTCATCCGATCCTTGAGCTCATAGCGAAACTCCGGATCGTCGCGCGCCAGCTTATCCAGAATGCCGCGAATCTCGGCCCGCACGTCCTCGATCGGCTCCTCGATCAGAAAGCGGCGATCGAAAACCGCCTCGCAGCGATCGGCGACGCACGGCGTCTCCAAGCCGCCCGGCTGGGCCTCCAGGCGCGATTGGCCTCCGGAGATGGAGTTGACGTTGATGCTGGCACAACGGGCCTCGGGAGGCTCCACGGGCATAAAAGTCGATCGCTGGCTGAGCGCCGGCTTCAACTCCTGCTCGATCACCGTAAGAAAATCCGCCATTTTGCTGATCGCGCTCACCCCCAGGAACGGCATGCTGCCGTGCGCCGTGCGCCCCAGCGTCGCAACTTCGAACCAGTACACGCCGCGGTGGCCCAGGCACACGCGATCCACATTCAACGGCTCCGTCAGAATCACGAAATCAGTGCGGTCCTTCCGGACATACCCGTGCTGGGCCAGATAGGCCATGCCCGCGAATCCGCCGCTCTCTTCGTCCACCGTGCCGCTCTGCTCCACGGCGCCATGCAGTCGTACGCCGGCCCGCCGGATGGCTTCGATCGCAAAAATCGACGCCGCGATGCCGGCTTTCTGATCCGTGACGCCACGCCCGAAGATCTTGCCATCGCGCGCCACTCCCGCGAACGGATCGACGGTCCAGCCGCGGCCCACGGGCACCACATCGAAATGCCCGTTGAAGTGCAGCAGCGGCCGCGCCGGAGTCTCGCGCACCCTCCCGATTACGTTGACTCGCGGGTTGCGAGCGGTATGCTCCTGGCGGCCCTCGGCCGGCACATACTTCACGTCGTAGCCGAATCCCCCGAGCCGCCCGCCCAGCCATTCGGCGCAATCCGCATAGTTCTCACCCGGCGGATTCACGGTCGGAATCGCGACGAGCCCGCGCAAAAATTCCACCATTTCGCCGGCCATCGCGTTTACCCGCTCGAGCACGGCTTGCTCCCGCGCGTTTCTGGCTCCGCAGCTCACGCGTTCCAGTTTACCCAAGGCCCACGGCGCCGCGCCGTTGCCGGCTCTCAGCACGACGCGCTACAGTCGTCTTGGAATGAGATTCCTCCGCTGCCTGCTGCTGGCGCCGTTGCTTACCGCGCTGCCCGCGCAAGAAATATCCAACACGCCCTGGAAATTCGCCGTCTCCGGCGATTCCCGAAACTGCGGCGATGTGGTGATGCCGGCCATCGCTTCCGGCGTCCAGCGGAGCGGCGCGGATTTCTATTGGCATCTGGGCGACTTCCGCGCCATCTACACGTTTGACGAGGACCTCGCGCCGCCCGCCCGGCTGGGCCTGCCGGCTCGCCCCATGACCATCAGCAGCTATCACAGCAGCGCGTGGCCCGACTTCATCGCCAAACAACTGACGCCCTTCGGCAATCTGCCCGTGTTTCTCGGAATCGGAAATCACGAAGCCATCCCGCCCATGACGCGCGACGCCTGGCTCATCCAATTCGCAGACTGGGTCGACAAACCCGTGATCCGCGCTCAACGTTTGAAGGACGACCCGCAGGACCACAAATTGCACGGCTATTATCACTGGATCAGCCACAACGTCGACTTCATTAACCTCGATAACGCCACGCCGGACCAGTTCGACGCGGCCCAGTTGGGGTGGCTCCGCGCGGTCCTGGAGCGCGATCAGGCATCCGAGGAGATCCGAACCATTGTGGCCGGCATGCACGAAGCTTTGCCCGGAAGCGTCAGCCGCAGCCACAGCATGAGCGAATCGGCGCAAGGCGACAAAAGCGGACGCGAAGCGTACCAGCTTCTCTGGAACGCGCAGAACTCGGGGCATAAGCGCGTGTACGTCTTGGCCAGTCATTCGCACTTCTACATGGAAAACATTTTCGACACGCCGGATTGGAAGCGCCGGGTACTGCCAGGCTGGATTGCTGGAACCGCGGGAGCGGTGCGCTACCGGCTGCCTTCCGAAACGGGTCCTTCGCAAAAAGCCATGACGGACGTGTACGGGTTCCTGCTCGCGACTGTCGCCAGCGGCGGAGCCATCTCTTTCCAATTCCAAAAGCTCAGTCTGGACGACTTGATGGCAGCCAGCACGGGCAGAAACTCCGAGGCTCTGGTGCGATGGTGTTACGAGCAGAATAAGAATCTGACGCCACTGCCATAGACCAGCGAGGCGGGAATGCCGGAGTCTAGTTTCGATGTCATTGTCCTGGGCGCCGGGCCGACCGGCGAGAACGTCGCCGCGCGCGCGGTGCAAGGCGGGCTGACAGCGGCCATCGTAGAGTCCGAGTTGGTCGGTGGCGAATGCTCGTACTGGGCCTGCATTCCGAGCAAAGCGCTGCTGCGGAGTTCGGCCGCGCTGGAAGCGGCGCGCCGCGTCGATGGGTCGCGCGAGGCCATCACCGGATCGTTGAATGCTCAGGCAGTGTTTGCGCGACGCACCCGCTTTACCAATGGATGGAAGGATGAGTCGCAGGCCAAGTGGCTTGCCAAGGCCGGTATCACGCTGGTACGCGGCCAGGGCCGCCTCGCGGGCGAACGCAAAGTCGAAGTGCGGTCTCCCGATGGTGCAACGTTGCTCACAGCGCGGCATGCGGTAGCCATCTGCACCGGAACCGTACCGGCCGCGCCTCCGATCCCCGGCCTGGCCGAGGCGAAGCCCTGGACCAATCGCCAGGCGACGCGCGCCGACCGGGTCCCGCCTCGCCTGGCGATTCTGGGCGGCGGGCCGGTCGCCTGTGAAATGGCCAGCGCCTGGCGAGCGCTCGGCAGCGAAGTCACCGTGCTCGAACGCGCCGCATCCTTACTCGAACGCATGGAGCCGTTCGTCGGCGAACGCCTGGCAGATGCATTCCGGCAGCGCGGCATCGTTGTTCACACCCGCGCCGATACGACGCGCGTTCAACGCTCGCCGGCTAATGCGGCGCTTCAAGTCTGGTTCCGTCAGGCCGGCGCGCCGCATGACCTGCGCTTGGAAGCAGACCAGATCTTGGTCGCTACCGGACGAGCGCCGAATACGCGCGACGTTGGTCTTGACACCATTCATTTGCAGCCCGGCCAATGGCTGGAAGTCGATGATAGCTGCCGCGTGAAGGCAGTCGCCGCCGGTTGGTTGTACGCGGCGGGCGATGTCAATCACCGCGCCCTGCTCACGCACATGGGCAAGTATCAGGCGCGCGCTTGCGGCGACGCCATCGTGGCGCGCGCGACAGGCGATCTTAGAACCACGCCGCCCGACTGGAGCCGCTGGGCCGCCACCGCCGATCACCGCGCCGTGCCCCAGGTCATCTTCACTGATCCTGAAATTGCGTCCCTCGGGCTGACCGAGGCACAGGCCCGGCAAGCAGGCCTTCGAGTTCGAACGGTCGAATATGAAATCGGCTCAGTTTCGGGTGCGCAACTGACGGCCGACGGCTACCAGGGCCACGCCAAGATGGTAGTCGACGAGGAGCGGCGCGTGATCCTCGGTGTGACTTTCATCGGCCAGGACGTCGCAGAGCTGATCCACGCCGGAACCGTCGCCGTGGTTGGAGAAGTCCCGCTCGACCGCCTATGGCACGCGGTCCCGTCCTTTCCCACCATCAGCGAAATCTGGCTCCGCCTGCTCGAAACATACGGACTTTGAGGCCAAATGCAATGTCACGCTGGCTTACGAACCTGCGCGCACTGCCGATAAGACCTACAAGCCCTTGTCACAGGCGGTGCGGAAACACACTCCCACACGACGGCGTCTAAATAATGGCTACCAGGCCAATGCACATCGAGATTCATCAAAGAGAAAAAGAAGGCATCCTTATCCTGGACCTCAGAGGCCGCCTGGTGCTAGGTCGGGAGGACATTGAGTTTCGCCGCTGCCTGCAATCGCTGCTTGCGGCTGGTAAGAAGAATCTGATCCTCGACCTGCAGGGCCTCTCCAGGATCGACACGGCGGGACTCGGCTCACTGCTTTTCTGCGCCGAAAAATTTCAAATGGCGGGCGGGAGGGTCGTGCTGCTGCATGGAATCGAAGCCGATCTGGCGAGTGCTCTGAAAATGGACACGGCGCTCCAAACCTACGCGGATGAATCGTCGGCCGTGAATAGCTTCTTCCTCGATCGCGGCGTGGCGCATTACGATATCCTCGAATTCGTGGAGCACATCCCCCCACCGAAGCCCAAGTGACCAAGCGAGCCATGAAACCAGCCGCGAACTCCGGCCGGAAGAAAACGGGCCTGCAAGAATATCAGAGCAAGCGCGATTTTCAAAACACGCCGGAGCCGAGCGGCGACTGGACTGCCAGCGCCCGGACTAAGGGCAGGCTCCTGTATGTGATCCAAAAGCATCAGGCCTCGCACCTACACTACGACTTCCGCCTGGAATGGCGCGGCGTGCTGCTCTCCTGGGCCATTCCGAAAGGCCCTTCGCCCGATCCCTCGGTCAAGCGCCTGGCTGCGCAGGTGGAAGACCATCCGATCGAATACGGCGATTTCGAAGGCGTCATTCCGGAGGACGAGTACGGAGGCGGCACGGTCTTGCTGTGGGACCGCGGGACGTGGACTCCCGAAGTCCCGGACGTCGATGCCGCGCTTCGAAAAGGCGAGCTGAAATTTTTGCTGGCGGGCCAGAAACTGCACGGCTCCTGGGTGCTCGTCCGCACCAGACTGGGCCCGGCCGGGAAACCGCAGTGGCTGCTTATTAAACATCGTGATCGATTCGCTTCCACCCGGGATGTCGAGGCCGAGAAACCGCGCTCGGTCAAGTCCGGCAAGCTGCTGGCGGAGATCGCGCGCGCCCAGCACGGCGACGTCGCGAAAGCCGCCCAGGGCGATCCTAACGGGAGCCGCGCGCGTTGAGCGATCGCATTCCGTTTCGGGTGCATCCCATGCTGGCGACGCTGGCGCCAAAACCGTTCCATCAGCCCGGGTGGGTCTATGAAGAAAAATACGACGGCTATCGGATCCTGGCGTACAAGGAAGGTAGTGAGGTGACGCTGCTTTCGCGCAACGCCAAGAATCGCACCGAGTGGTTTTCCGGCGTGGCCCGCGCGGTGTCGGCGGTCCGCGCTGCAACGTTGTTGCTGGACGGTGAGGTGGTCGCATTCGATCGCCGCAGAGTATCGCGTTTTCAGCTTCTGCAAAACCGCGAAGCCCAACCCGAATACGCCGTCTTCGATTGCCTCTATCGAAACGGCCGCGATCTGCGGCGCGCGCCACTCACGCAGCGACGCCAGGCACTCGAGGAAGTGATCGGCAGGACCGCGGGGACGCGTGCGGTCATCTTTCTCGCCGCGCGCCTGGCTGACAATGGAATGGCAGCCTACCGGATCGCCAGGCGCAAAGGCTTCGAGGGCGCGCTCGCCAAGGACGCTTCGGCTCCCTACATCGAGGGCCGGTCGAACCGCTGGCTTAAGTTCAAGGTTCATCGGGAAGACGAGTTCGTCATCATCGGCTACACCGCGCCCGCCGGTTCCCGGCAGCACTTCGGCGCATTGCTGCTCGGAGCCCGCCAGGATGGCAAGCTGGTCTACGTGGGCAAAGTAGGCGCCGGCTTCACTCAGAGATCGCTCGAGCAGCTTCATCGCAAGTTTCAGGCGCTGGTTCGAACCAAACCGCCGGTCGCCGATCCGCCGCGCGAGAAAGACGTCACCTATCTCGCTCCGCGCCTGGTGGCTCAAATCACGTATGAGGAATTGACCGCGGATCACAAGCTCCGCCAGCCCGTCTTCCTGGGCTTGCGCGATGACAAGCGCCCGGAGGAGGTCAGCCTGCCCGAGGTCCAATGACGCTGGACGAGATCACTAATCCGCAGAAAGTCTTTTGGCCGGACGAAGGCTACACCAAGATAGACATCGCGCAATTCTACGCCGCCGTTTTTCCGAGGCTCAAGCCTTATGTCGCCGATCGTCCGCTCACTATGGAGCGCTGTCCCGACGGCATGCGCGGCGAATGTTTCTATCAAAAGGCGGCGCCCAAAGGACTGCCGCGCGATGTTCCCACGCAAGTGATCCACCACGCGAACCGAAATGTCCGCTACGTGGTGGGCGGCTCTCTTGAAACCCAGCTCGCTCTGGTGAACCTCGGCTGCATCCCGGTGCACGTCTGGGCCAGCCGCGCCGATCACCAGCGCCAGCCCGATTGGGTGGTGTTCGACCTCGATCCTGGCTCGGGCAAATTTGCGGATGCGGCGCGGGCCGGCCTGCTGGTCAAGGAGGCTCTCGACGCGCTGGGCTTCATTTCATTTCCGAAAACTTCCGGAAGCCGCGGCCTGCACGTCTTTATCCCCATCCGCCTGGGACCGGACTACGACGAAGTGCTTCCGTTTGCGAAGCAGTTCAGCGAACGCCTGGCGGCCGCGCACCCGAAAGAATTGACGATGGAGCAACGGATCGAATCGCGCAAGGGCCGCGTCTATCTGGACCCGTTCCGAAACAGCTTCGGCGCCACCGTAGCCGCGCCGTACTCGGTCCGACGCCGCGAGAAGGCTCCCTTCTCGATACCGCTGGATTGGTCGGAAGTGAAACCTTCCCTCCAGCCGTCCAGCTTCAACCTGGGCAACTTCGAGAAGCGTCTTTCCGGCGCCGACCCCTGGCGAGATTTTTTTCGCGCCCGTCAATCCCTGAACCGAGAAGCGTTAGGAACTATCTGATGCCACCGTAGTACAGGCACTCTTGCGTGCCGGTTCGCACTCCTGCGAGCGCTACCGCTCTTCCAGATGCCGCAGCCTGGCATCCAGCACTTCTTCCACGCGGTGCAGTTCCGAGCGCCACAGATCGCGCATATCGTCGAAGCGCTTCTCGACCGCTTGGAAGCGCTGATTGATGTTACGCTCCAAGCCAGTCAGCCTGGCATTGATGTAAGCGATGAGGAGGCCCATCATCGCGGCGTTGAGCAACGTCGGAATCCCGATCGCCAAATATAGTTGCTCGTTGGTCATGACTACCACTGCGTAATCCAATTGTCGCACGCAGGTGCGGCCAACTTACCACGCAGTCAAGCGCCGCGTTCCCCGTGGCGCAAAAGCCCGGTTTTCATTAATTTCGATTCTTATTGAATTCACCGAAACTCCGGGGCCGTCTCATAGGGTAAGGAGGCAGAGATGCTACGATCATTCGGAATTTCTGCTGTGTTGCTTGGCTCAGTTCTGGCGCTCGCCCAGCCGCAGACGGCGGCGGCCCGCGACCGCGACGGCCAACGTTACGACCGGGGCCGCGGCTTCGACCGCGACCGCCGCTACGGCGAGCGGCACGAGCGCGGCGAGCGGCACGGGCGTGAAGAGTGGCGCGAGCACGAACGCTGGGAGCATCGCTACCGTCCCGGCTATTACAACGGCTACTACAACGGTTACAACAACAACGGCTATGGCGACCCGCGCTATGGCTTTTTCGATCAATACGGCTACTGGCACTGGTACTAACACCTAGCGGCTGGCGCGATCACACCGGCTTCACTTCACCGCGAACACCCAGATCGCCCCGCCCTCCGGCACCTCCGGAAACCGTCCCGGAAACTGAGCGTTCAGCCGCGCCTGCATGGCCCGCGAGTCGATGCCCCAGCCGGACTGCACTGCGATGTACTGTTTGCCGTCCACCGCAAACGACGACGGCGGCCCCAGAATCCCGGAGTTGGTCGGAAATTCCCACAGCACTGCACCACTGGAGGCATCGAAAGCGCGAAACATCCGGTCGTTGGTCCCGCCGCTGAACACCAGGCCGCCCGCGGTCGCCAGCATCGCGCCCCAGTTCGGCGAGTTGGCGAATTTATGCGTCCATACCCGCTCGCCGGTGTCGACGTGCCAGGCCTGCACTTCGCCGATATGATCCGCGCCCGCACTGAGCCGCAGCGTGTTCTCCGCTCCAATGAACGGCCGCCCAGGCGAATACTCCACCTTTTCGCTTTGGAACGTCATGCACAGGTTCTCGTTCGCCGGGATGTAAATCATCCGCGTTTTCGGGCTGAACGCGATCGGCGGCCAATTCTTGCCGCCCCACAGCGACGGGCAAAAGTCCACAGTCTTGCCGGTTCCGGGTTTGTGCTCGGGATCGACATCCGGCCGGCCGGTCTTGGGGTCCAGGCTCCGGAACACATTCTGGGTGACGTAGGGCTTGCCCTCGACAAAATGAATGGGGCCGTCGGTGCGCTCGAGGAATCGAAGATACCCGTCGCGCGCCACGTCGATCAGCCCCTTCACCGTCCTGCCGCCGCGGCGGAAGTCCACCAGGATCGGCGGCGACACTTCGTCCCAGTCCCAGGAATCGTTGGGATGGTGTTGGAAATATCCTTTGATCTTCCCGCTCGCCACGTCGATGGCGATGGTCGAAGCGGTATAGAGGTTGTCGCCTGGACGCTGGTCGCCCATCCACGGGCCGCCGTTGCCCACGCCCCAAAACGTCAGGTTGGTTTCCGGATCGTAATTGCCGGTGACCCAGATGGGTCCGCCGCCCGTCTTCCACTGGTCGCCCTGCGGCCAAGTTTCGCTGCCGGGCTCGCCGGGAGCGGGCACGGTGTAAACCCGCCACGCCTCTTTGCCGGTTTCGGCATCGAAGGCCGCGACGAAGCCGCGAATTCCTAGCTCGCCGCCGGAGGCGCCCACCAATACTCTTCCACTCGCGACCAGCGGCGCCAGCGTCATGTAGTATCCCTGCTGATTGTCGGCGACTCGGGTGGTCCAGACTTCCTTGCCGGTCTTGGCATCCAGCGCCACCAACACGGCGTCGTTGGCCGCCAGAAAAACCTTGCCGCCGTACAACGCCACACCGCGGCTGGTGGGATGCAGCAGGATCAAATCCTCCGGCAGCCGGCGCCGATATCGCCACAGCAGTGCGCCGGTCTTGGCATCGATCGCGATTACTTGCGCTCCCGGCGTTGACACAAACATCACGCCGTTGTTCACCACCGGCGGCGCTTCGTGTCCATTACTGACGCCTGTGGAAAACACCCACGCCGGCTGCAGCCGCGCGACATTCTGCGGCGTGATCTGATCCAGCGGGCTGTAGCCCCAGCCATCGTACGTGCGCCGGATCATGAGCCAATCGCCATCCTCCGGGTTGCGCAGCCGATCCCCCGTGACCGGCTTGTAATTTTGGAGAATGGCGGGAACCGGCGGCGCCGGCGTCGAGGGCCGCGTCTGCGCCAGCACCGAGATCACAAAAGCCCACACCAGCATCGCGCTTCGAGGAGTTCTCATATCGCGTATCATACCTTCTCCGTGGCGCACGCACTCCGGCGGGCCGCGTTCACACCGTCGAGAACACCGCTCAGGAATGCTCCGACTGAAACGTTAAAGCCAAGACTGCGGAATTCGGATGGTACGCGTTCGTACTGGAGCAGTCGAAGCCGCGGTCCCGCTACCCGATATTAGAGTCTAGCCCCTCTCGCCGACGTTTTCATTACTTATGAATGGGCTCGGCTCATGGGAACACTGGTACTGGTGCGAACGCCTGGGTTCCGCGTGGTCACTCTCGGATATCCTTGATTTGATCAACTGTGACATTGGACCCTGTGCCTAAATCAAGATGGCGCCGCAAAACCAGCGCGAAGCTGGCGCGCTATGTGGTTTCCCTGCCCGAGCGCGTGCTTCGCTCGGCCGCCGCACTGGCCGGCGGTTTGATACGGGAACTCGGAGACGTCACCTTACCGGTCGCGGTGCGCCGCACCAAGACCTACCAGACCATGGTCGAGATTGCGCTGCGGTTCCTGATTGAGCAGGTCGGCCAGGTCAAGGGAGTCTATCCGTCGGAAGGCGAGCTGGCGAACAATTTCCTGCTGCGGCGGACCGCGGGACATGGCATCGAATTGGCGGGATTGCTCGCGTTTCGCGCCTCGCCGGTGTGGATCATGGCGGCGCTGGCTGATATCTCCGGCGCCGGCCGGCAGATTGTCCAAGAAGTTGCCCAGGCCATGAAGCAGGAGGGCCTGCTCGCCGGTAATGCGCGATTCGAGAACATCGACCAGCTTCTGGACGGCCTGGAACAGACCGCCGCCTGGGCCGCAGATTTGTGCAACGTTCCGCCTCTGGACGTCGAGGGGCTGCGGAGAGAATGGAACGCGTTCCGGCAGAGCGTCGCCAAGATTCCGCCGCGCCATTTGCCCTCGCCGGAGCTGGTTCGCCGGCACTGGGAGGAGTTGAAGGCGGAAGCGGCCGCGCAACAGCGGCCGGTGTTCGAGCTTTCGTCGATGATGGCGGTGGCGGCCATGTCGCGCGCGCCCGAAACGCTGCTGCGCCTGGCTCGGGCCTCTAATCGCGCCGTCTGGCGCACCGGGCAGTTGTTCGCGGGCGCCGCGCTGAATCACTACAGCGAGGTATTACGCGAGATCCACCAGCGCGGCTACTCGGCCTATTGGGCCGAAGCATTCCGCCCCTACCTGCGCGCCGCCGCCGGCCAGTTTTCGCCCCGGCGTCGCTCTCTCACCGCGCGCTGGTTGCGCTAGCGTTTGTGTCATACTGGGGCCGGTGAACAAGCGAGGCATGAGCTGGCTGCTGGCGGTGTTGCTGGCGCTGTGCGCGTCTCAAGCCGTACCCGTCGCTCGCGTCCAGCCGGGCCGCGAGGCATGCGCCATAGTCTGGATTCTCCAGGCCCGCGCTCGCACCGAGCAGCGCGTCGCAGTCCGGCAAATTCGCCGTTCCAGAGAGCAGCCCTCAGAACCCGGCCGGCCGGCCGCGCCCCAGTTCCCATCGCAGCCTTTTTCCAGCTCGCTCTACCAGCGTCCTCCACCCTCCGCTCTCTCCTAAATCGACACAGAGAGAGAGAGAAAGGAGGCGTCCACATGCGCCATTTCTTGCGGGATTTATTTTCCGGCCCGGACCTCACGGCCCCGCGGATTCATTCCATCAACGTTCGCCGCGCGGAGCTCGCGAAACTGAGCGACCAGGAGCTGAAGGAGTTCGGCCGGCAGGCTACCGAACTTCTTGACCTGTTTGCGGCTACCGCGGTCGCTGCCGCGCGTGTGCTCGAGCTCGACATGTTCGATGTCCAGTTGCAAGGCGCGCTCGCGATGGCCGACGGCAAGATCGCGGAAATGCAAACCGGCGAAGGCAAGACGCTGGCAGCGGTGCCTGCGGTGGCTTGGTACGCCAAGGCGGGCCTCGGCGTGCACGTCATGACCGTCAATGACTACCTGGCGCGGCGCGATGCTCAATGGATGGGCGGTATCTATGAATATCTCGGCCTGTCGGCCGGCTACATCCAGCAAGGAATGCCCGCAGAAGAGCGCCGGCGCGCCTACGCCTGCGACGTAACATATTCGACGGCGAACGAAATCGGCTTCGATTATTTGCGCGACGGTCTGGCTCTCTATCCCGATCAGCAGGTGCACCGTCCATTCGCCGCCGCACTGATCGACGAAGCCGATTCTATCCTGATCGACGAAGCGCGCATTCCGCTGGTGATCGCCGGCGGCCAGTCAAGCGAAGAACCGCTGGCCTATCGCGTCGACCGCCTGGTCCTGTTTTTCCGCCGCTTCAAACATTACACGCTGGACGAATACGGCCGGAACATCGCGCTGACGGACGCCGGCATTCGCGCCATCGAAATTTCGCTGGGGTGCGGGAACCTGTTCGCGGAGGAAAATCTGCCGCTGCTGACGGCCGTCCAGGACGCGCTGCACGCCCACGCGCTGCTGCACCGCGACGTCGACTACCTGGTGAAAGACGGCGCCATCGAGTCCGTGGACGAGTTCAAGGGGCGCATCGCGCAGAACCGCCGCTGGCCGGCCGGGCTGCATACCGCCATCGAAGCCAAGGAAGGCGTCGCACTGAAAACACAAGGTCGCGTCCTCGGCTCCATCACGGTGCAGAATCTGGTGGCCATGTATCCCAAGGTTTGCGGGATGACCGGCACGGCGGCGACCCAGGCCGATGAGTTACGCCTGGCCTACGGCCTGGACGTCGTCGTGATCCCCACCAACCGCCCGGTGATCCGCATCGACTATCCCGACGAGCTGTTCGACCGGAAGCGGGAGAAGGAAGCCGCCGTCATCGAGGAGATCCGGAGCGTGCATGAAACCGGCCGGCCAGTGCTGGTCGGGACGCGCAGTGTCGAAGAGTCCGAGCGGCTCAGCGCGCGGCTGCGCGACGTGGTGCACCAGGTCCTGAACGCGCGGCATGAGGAATACGAAGCGCAGATGATCGCGCGCGCCGGGGAATTGGGCGCGGTGACCATTTCCACCAACATGGCCGGACGCGGCACCGACATCCGCCTGGGACCCGGCGTGGCCGAACTTGGGGGCTTGCACGTGATCGGCACCAACCGCCACGAGAGCCGCCGCATCGACCATCAGCTCCGCGGGCGGGCTGGCCGCCAGGGCGATCCGGGCAGCTCGCGATTCTTCATTTCCATTCAGGACGACCTTTTCGTGAAATTCGGCTCCGACATGCAGCGCCTGGACCAGGAGGTCGAAGACGTTCAGCGGCTGGTGGAAGGCCAGAACCTGCAGATCCGGCAGTTTTTACATAAATACGAAAGCGTGATCGAGGGCCAGCGCCAGAGGATCCGGCGCAAACGCCAGGATATTTTGACCGGCGCAACACCGTCCTCGTCCGAACTCGAGCGGCTCATCTCGCTGGTCGCCATCGACGATCTGTGGTCCGACTTCCTGGCCACCATCACCGACCTGCGCGAAGGCGTGCAGTGGCTTTCCTGGGGAGGCCGCGAGCCGCTCTACGAATACTTGCGCACCGTGGACTCGCTCTTCCAGCAGCTCGAAGCGCAGATCGACGAAGAGATCCGGCAGCGGGTGAAGGATGCCCAGGAGCGCAATATCGATCCCGCCGAGCGCGGCGCCACTTGGACCTACCTGACTACCGACCAGCCTTTCGGAAGCTGGAGCGAACGCGTCATGAGAGGCCTGATTCGGAGATACGGAGCGGGATGATCGCCCTGCCCGCATCGCCTGGCGGCGATGGAATACAATCGAATGTGCGGCCAGACGCGCCGCTACAGGGTTCAATTTAGACGCATTCACACCACATTTGTGACCACAATTCCCGACAGCATCTCATAGGCATTGTGCATCAGGATGACTCGACCATGCGACCTGGTTTAGCCGAAGGCTCGGGAGCGCTTTCCACCACCGCGCCAGCCATCCCGCGCGGCCAGCTCTCGCTCGGAATTGTCTGTCCCATGGCCAATGAGGAGAAATCCGCCGCCGATCTGGTTGCACAGGTTCTCGAGGCCACACGGGATTTCGGAGAGGTCCGTTTCTACGCGGTCCTGGATCGAGTATCGAAGGACAGGACGCGCCAGGTCCTCGAGCAACTCGCCGCCGCCGAAACGCGGCTCAAGGTCGTGTGGGCCCCGGAAAACCGCTGCGTGGTGGATGCTTATTTGCGCGGGTATACCGAAGCCATCGCCGGCGGCCACGATTACATTCTCGAAATGGATGCCGGCTTCAGCCACCGTCCAGCGGATCTTCCCGCGTTTTTCCGAGCACTGGACAGCGGGTACGACTGCATTTTCGGCAGCCGCTTTGTCCCTGGCGGCGGCATCAGGGACACGCCCTGGCACCGCCGGTTCATCAGCCACGGCGGCAGCATCCTCGCGAATGTTCTGCTCGGCACGCGCCTGCACGACATGACCAGCGGCTTCGAGTTGTTCTCGCGCCGCGCCCTGATCGAGATCCTGGAGCAAGGCATCCGCTCCCGCGCGCACTTCTTCCAGACCGAGATCAAGTATCACGCCCGGAAAATGCGCATTGTCGAAGTGCCGATTCAGTATTCTGCCGCCAGCCCGAACGTGGGATCGGAATCTCTGCGCGACGCGTTTCAAAACCTCCTGCGCCTGGTCCGGCTGCGGTGGAAGCGGCCGTGACCCAAAGAACCGCGTTGGTCGTAACCTCCATCGCCCGGCCCAATGATATTCTCAGGGCGCTGGCCGATGGCGCGGGCGCCAACCAATGGCCGTTCTACATTATTGGCGACGCTTCCAGCCCCTCCGATTTTTCACTCCCGCCGGCGCGTTTCCTCAGCGTCCAGGAGCAGCTCGCTACCGGCCTGGCCTTGGCGGCCGCAGGCCCGCTCCGTCACTATGCCCGCAAGAACATCGGCTACCTGCTGGCAATGCGCGAGGGAGCGGAAGTGATCGTCGAGTCCGACGACGACAACCGGCCGTCTCCCGGATTCTGGGCCCCGCGCGAGTTTTCGCCCACCGTCCGGGCGCTCCAGGGCGGAGGCTGGAGGAACGTGTTGCGCTACTTCAGCGATGCTCCCATCTGGCCGCGGGGACTGCCTCTGGATTCCATTCAGCGGCCGCTGCCGGATTTCGAATCGCTGCCGGAAGCTCGCTTGTACTGCCCCATCCAGCAGGGCTTGATCGACGGAGATCCGGATGTCGACGCCATCTATCGTCTGGCGCTGCCGCTTCCCTCCGAGTTCCGCAAGTCCCGCCGCATCGCCCTCTCCTCCGGTGCATGGTGCCCCTTCAACAGCCAGAATACATCCTGGGCGCGCCAAGCTTTCCCGCTACTCTATCTGCCCGCCTTTTGCTCGTTTCGCATGACCGACATCTGGCGGAGCTTCGTCGCCCAACGCATCGCTTTCGCCAATGACTGGTCTATCTTGTTCGACCAGGCCAGCGTCGTTCAGGAACGCAATGAACACGATCTGATGCGCGACTTCCAGGATGAAATTCCTGGCTATCTGCACAACCGCGACATCGGCGAGACGCTCGCCAAACTGACGCTTCGGCCCGGCCGGCCCGCGCTCGCGGACAACCTTTGCTTGTGCTACGAAGGATTGGTAGCCGCCGGCATCCTGGACAAGCGCGAGCTCGATCTGGTGGATGCCTGGATCGCTGACTTGCCTTAACCGGAACAAAGACGATGCGCCAGAGAAACCTCGTGCTTTCCATCGTCACGGCGTTGTTCGTCGCGGCCTACTTCTTCTGGTTCACCAAGGACACGCTGCATTCCTATTTCGATCCCGACGACTGTATGACGATGTATCGGGCCTGGTCGAATTCGGCCGGCGCTTTACTCAAGGCCAACCTGCTATTCTTCCTGAACTCGCCCTTTTACCGTCCGATGACGTGCGTGTGGTACCGGTTGGTCTACGATTACGCGGGCTTCAATCCGGTTGCGTTCCACGCCGCCAGCATGGCCCTGCTGGCCGCCAACGTCTGGTTCACCTACTGCGCCGCCCGCCGGCTGTCCGGGTCGCGGGAGGCGGGCGCTCTCGCGGCTTTGCTGATTTCCTACCACGGCCGCTTTGCCTCGCTCAACTACGACACCGCCTATTCGTACGACGTCACTTGCTTTTTCTTTTACTTTGCGACGGTGGTGTACTATCTTCGAACCCGATCGCGCGGGCGGCCGCTGGGATGGCTGCAACTCACTGTGCTGTCGGCGCTCTACATCTGCGCCTTGAACTGCAAGGAACTGGCGGTGTCGTTGCCTCTGTTCTTGCTGCTGTACGAGTGGTTCTATCACCGGCCGGCGCTCGGTTCCTGGCGCGATGTGTGGCGCTGGGCGATCACGGATGCCCGGCCGGTAGTGTGGACGGGTCTGCTGACCTTGCTGTTTGTTGTTGGCCGGATGACCACCGGCGTCGGATTGATTGACAATCCTGAATTTCAGCCGCTATTCACCTGGGATCGATTCATGACCACCAGCCGGACCTTCGTGTCCGCGCTGCTGCTGCAACGGGATCTGCTCCCGGCAGCCGCCGTTCTTCTGCTTTGGCTCCTGCTCTTGATCATCGCCTGGGCTTCCAAATCTCCGGCCCTGAAGTTCGCCTGGCTGTTTTTCATGCTGAGCGTCATTCCGGTGGCGTTTATTCCGCCGCGCGGGCCCGGACAGTATTACATCCCGTTCTTCGGCTGGATCCTCTACGCTGTCACCGCCCTGGTCGACGGAACAAAATATCTTGTGTCCAAGCTGACGGGCGCGCTCCGTATCGCTCCCGCTCGCCCCGTCGTCCTGTTCGTCGCGGTGGCCGCCTTCATGATCTATGTCAACAGGCCTTACACCTGGGCGGGCGTGTCGGCCATTTCGCTGGAGGGCGAACAGTACCGTTCCATCATCGAGCAGGTTCACCAGTTGCGTCCTTCCCTTCGGCCCGGCGCCCGCGTTCTGTTTCTCAATGACCCGCTGGACGACGCATACCAGATGATGTTTCTCATGCGCTTGAGCTATCACGACGATAGTCTGGTCATCGATCGCGCGAAGCTAATGACGCCTCCTCCCGGCGCAACGCAGATTGCAGCATATGATTCTGTTTTTGATTTTTATCGCGGCCGCTTCTTCGCCGGGCCGCTTTCGCGCCAGCAAAAGGACGGGCCTTCGATCATCTTCGACGACTGGGGCCGCTCCTCCGTATATCACTCGAATTGGGACCCGGTTACCCGCGAGCATCCCGCGCGGCCCGGCGAGACCGTCATCGCCATGGTCAGCAATTTGGGCGAAACAATGCCGCCCACGCCTCCGGGGCAGCCTTTTCCGCACGATCCGTTCGCGCGGGTCGTCTCGCCCGTCGAGGTGAGCGTCGACAAACAAGTGGTACCTATTGGAAACAAGTTAGGTTGGCCGGGCATGAAAAACGCGTACCGGCTCGATTTTCAGATTCCTAGGCATGTCGGCTCCGAAGAGCCGCCGGTCGTAATCACCTGTCACGGCCGGACTGGTCCGGCTGAGCAAATCCCGGTGCGTGAATAATCGGCGGGTTCAATCGGCGCGATGCCGTCTCATCTCCTTGGCCAGATCTTCATACTGGTCCGTGGCGATGAGATCCACACCCGCCGCGATGGCGGCCTGCCAGCGGACACGCGCTCGATCCAGAGAGCCGAAGTTGTAGTTGCTGCTCCAGCCGTGGTCATCGCCCTCCGGGAAGCCGTCCAGGGTGTAGAAGCGAATCCAAAAGCCGAGGCGATGCGCGTGCTTCACCAGCGCGGCCAGCCGCCTGCGGTCGGATGGGGTCCAGTCGCCCGCGCGCTCCTGACCGCCTTCCTCCACCATGCGCCATGGATTGTTCCACCAGCGCCGGTAGTTGGTGGGCCGCTCGCTCAGCAGCTTCTCGGGCGGAAGTGTGGCTGCATAGTGAGCACGCTGGGTCTCCGACTCGCCCGGAATCGTTGCCGTGTGCGCCGACCCAAACACCCGGAGCTTCGCTCCCACCGGAATCTGCCGGAAGAAGACCTGTTCCTGCGCATCCGAGTCCTCCGTCAGCACCAGAATCGGTTTGGCGTCGAACGGCGCAAGCTGCCGCGGATCTGCCGTCTGCCGCACCGTCGTGATCCAGCCTTCGTACTCGCCCAGCAGCTCCCACACGGCGCGAAGCAGGGGCGGCTCATTGCTCTTGAAATCGAAATGAAGAATGATCAAGGGCCAGCGCTCCCGCTGGTTGTCGCGCAGCGCTTTTTCCACGATCGGCCGCACGCGCTCGAAAAAGTAGTCCCGCAGCCCGGGCTCCGCCCCGGTGGTCTCGGCCTGATGTGTCACGGCAATGCGGCCCGACTGCGAAACCGGGTCGACGTACCAGGCCAGGTCCTGCTCGATTCCCACCGGAAATCCGGTCGAGAGTGCGCGATCCAGCCGGTCTCGAAAACGCCCCTCGTACGGGTAGCAGTTGTGGGCGTCGAGCACCGGCCGGTTGTGATTCAGAAACTCGAGCGGAGGCCGCTGAGCGAACAGCGCCGCCGCGAACAACCATCCCGAAAGGATCCTCACCATCGATCAGCCGACCCATCGTACCATCCAGGCAACACTCTGGATTGATGCGAAGATATAGGTCCGGAGCTCAAGAGCGCTTGAAATCAGCCGACGTCATCATCATCGGCGGTGGGATTGTAGGAGCGAGCATCGCTTATCATCTCACCGAGGGCGGCTGCCGCAGCGTCATCGTGCTGGAGCGCGAGGCCCACCTGGGCAAGGGCTCCACGGGAAAGAGCATGGGCGGCGTGCGGGCTCAATTCGCTACGCCGGTCAACATTCGGATGTCGCTGTATTCCATCCCGTTCTTCAGCCGCTTCGAGGACGTGGTGGGCCATCCGTCCGGCTACAGGCCGCAAGGTTACCTGTTCGTCGCCACCGAAGAGCGGCACATGGCGTACTTGCGCGCGAACTACCAGCGGCAAGTCGAGCTCGGGCTCCACTCGGTGCAACTGCTGAAGCCGGAGGATGTGATGCGCCTGGCGCCGGAAATTCGATCCGACGACATCCTGGGCGGAAGCTTCTGCTCCACCGATGGCTTTGTCGATCCGCACAGCGTCATGAACGGCTTCATGGAACGAGCCCTGGAACGCGGCGTGGAACTGCTGCGGGAGACCGAAGCGACCGGCATCCGGTGCGACGACCGGGGAATCAGCGGCGTCGAAACCACGCAAGGCTTCGTGGCCGGATGCGTGGTGGTGAACGCGGCCGGGCCGTGGGCCGGTTTGCTCGCGCGGCGCGCGGGCGTCGATCTGCCCATCCAGCCGCTGCGGCGCATGCTGGTCCCCACCGAGCGGTTCGACAAGGTTTCGCAGAAATCGCCCATGGTGGTGGACCTGTCCACCGGCTTTCATTACCGCCCCGAAGGCCTCGGGATTCTGATGGCCTGGAACGACCCCGACGAAACGCCGGGCTTCAACACCAATTTCGATCCAGCCTTCATCGAGAAGATTTTGAGCCGCGGCGTGAAGCGCCTGCCTTGCCTCGAAGAAGCTGAGGTCAATCCGCGCCGGGCCTGGGCCGGCCTATACGCTATGACTCCGGATCACCACGCCGTGCTCGGCCCGGTTCCATCGCTGCCCGGTTTTTTCGCCGCCAACGGCTTCAGCGGCCACGGTGTCATGCACTCGCCCGCCACGGGCCGCATCCTGGCCGATCTGATCTTGAAGGGTTCCACCACGATTGTCGACGCGCCCGCGCTAGGTATCGGCCGCTTCACCCAAGGCCGCCTGCTGGAAGAGAGCGCCGTCCTCTAGGATATCAGCGCTGCGCCCAATACCGGTCCCGCGTCTGCACTACCAGCCCGGTTTGCCGCGCGGTGAGTTGGAGTTTTCGAAATTCGGAAACCCGCACCGGCTGGTCCGACACAAAGCCCAGGCTGTACTGGCTGCGCAACTCCTGCTCGATGAAACCGAAGATGGTCTCGATGCTCTGCTTCTTGGACACTTCAAAGCAGCTGCCGCCCGTTTCTCTCGAAAGGCGCTGCAGCACCCGCCGGCCGTCCGGCTCGCCAAACCCGAAACCGTACGCGCCTGGATCGGAGAACAGAATCGAGTACACCAGCGTGTCGGCCCGCTGAGCCGCTTCGATCGCGCTGTCGAGCGTCTCGTCGCTGCCGGTGTCGACGCCGTCGGTCAGAATGATCAGCGCCTTCCGATTGCGCTGCGCCTTCATGATGTCCCGCGAGGCCTGGATCACGGCGTCGTAGAGCAGAGTTCCGCCACCCCGCTGTATGGCCAGTTCGTTGCGAGTGGGCGTGTCCACCAGCGCGAGCTTGTCCTCCAATTGGGTGCGCGAAGAAGTCAGTTCCTGCTGCAGCATCACCGCCATATCGAACTGCATGAGGAAGACTTGATCTTCCTTCTCGCGGAGAACCTGATCCAGGAAATGGAAGCTCGCGGTCCGCTCCTGATCCAGCACGCGCTTCTGGCTCATGCTGGTGTCCACCATCAGTCCGATGGTGAGCGGGAGATCGGACTCGCGCGAGAAATAGCGGATGGCCTGCGGCCGCCCGTTTTCGAGCACCGAGAAATCAGCCTTGGTCAGGTCGCGGACGATTTCGCCCTTCTTGGTCCGGACGATCGCCAGCAGGTTGACCACCTTGACCTCGGTGGAAAACGTCGGCTCGTCTTGACCGCGCAACAGGAAGCGCGTGCCGCAGACCGAAGCAGCGGAAACCAAAAAACGGCGGCGCGAAACGCAAGCCATGGCCCGAATAAGCTATATCCATTTCCAAAGATACCGCAACGTGACGCACGCACTCCTGCGTGCCGCGTTCACACTGGTGTAAACGCTTGGTCCCCTTGCGTTCTCCTCGTTCGATAGCCGAAAATATGACGGTCACCGCCGTTTACCCCAAGGAGGAAATATGCATCGCTTTGTGCGGAAAATGTGGCTGTTCCTCACCCCGTTGTTGGCGTTGTTTCTGACCGCTCCGCCGGTGGCCGCGCAGCCCGATCTGCCGATAGCCAAGCCGGAAACGGTCGGCATGTCGTCCAAGCGGCTGGAACGAATCCACGCCTTCATTCAGGACTACATCGACCACAACCAGATCGCCGGCGCGGTCACGCTGGTGGCTCGCAAGGGCAAGATCGTGCACTACGAGGCCCAGGGCTGGCGCTACAAGGAAGAAAATGCGCCGATGGAAAAAGACGACATTTTTTCGCTCATGTCGATGACTAAGCCCTTCGTCTCCACCGCGCTGATGATGCTTTGGGAGGACGGCAAGTTCATGCTCGACGATCCGATCTCGAAATGGCTGCCGTCCTACGCCAACAAGCAGGTGCTGGACCCGCTGACCGGGCAGCGCGTGCCCGCCGTGCGCCCCATCACGGTGCGCCACATCCTGACCCACACCTCCGGCCTGTCGCTCGAACCGGGTCCGCGGCCCAAGACGCTGCTCGAGGAGATCGAAAAATCCGCGCCGCGCCCGCTGGCGTTTCAGCCCGGCGAACGCTGGCAATATGGCTCTTCCACTGACTTCGTCGCTGCGCTGGTCGAAAAAATCTCCGGCATGACCGTGGACGAATTTCTGCGCCAGCGTATCTTCGAACCGCTGGGCATTCGCGACACCTACTACAACATTCCCAAAGACAAAGTAAACCGGGTTGCGGCGGTCTATCGGCCCGACAAGGATGGCAAGATCACGCTGCTCCGCAAACCGGAGTATCACGAACCAACCACGTATTTCCCAGGCGTAGCGGGACTCAACGGCACCGCGGCCGATTACTTCCGCTTCTCGCAGATGGTCCTGAACGGCGGCGAATATGAGGGACACCGCCTGCTCGGCCGCATGACCGTCGACATGATGATCAGCAACCAGATCGGAACCGGCAAGCGCATCTACATCCGCGGCGATGGTTACGGATTCGGGCTAGGATTCGCGGTGCTCACCGACCCATCCAAGTCGCCCGACGCCCTTTCGCCCGGCACCTTCACCTGGGGCGGCGCCGACGGCACGCTGTTCTGGATCGATCCGGTGGAGGAGTTGATCGGCATCATGATGATCCAGATCAATCCGTACAGCCATTTCAATATCCGCCCGCTGTTCTCGGTGGTGGTGTCGCAGGCCGTCACCGACAGCCTGGCAGGACAAAAGCCGAAGGTGCTGGGCTACGACACGCCGCACTAGACCGTGGCGCACGCTCTCATCTCATGCGTGCCGCGTTCGCACTCGTGCGAGCGCTTGGGTACTAGTGTTTTAGTTTCGCCGCGGCTTGCTCCGCCGCACGCGCTCCTAAAAGGATGCCTGCCTCGGTGTCCGCATTGCCCTCGTGGCAGGCGAATTCGTACAGCTTCTCGTCGGTCCGCTTGAGTGGCACCACGGCGGTCCACGGCCTGGTCCAGGTGGTCGGATCGTCGAGCGTGATCTCGTAGCGGATCTCGTCCGGACCGACCCTCGTGAAGCGCTCCACCAGATGCAGGTTTTCGGCCGATCCCATGAAATTGGCCTTCGCGGAAAAGTTGGTCGTGTCCACTACTAGGGTGTTGCCCTCCCAGCGCCCGCGCGAATCGCCGTCCCAGGAACGGATGTTCGGCGGAAGATGCGGACTGCCATCCAAGGGGATAATCCGGGCCTGGTGAATCACCTCCATGAAGAGCAACACATATCCGGGTGTTTGCAGAATCTGGTAGTACGCGTACTGTCCCGCGGCATGAGGCCCACCCAGACGCGGCAGGCCGTATGAAATGCAACGCATCACCGTCGTCAGGTCTTCCGGACCGGCGGGATGGTTTTGCCCTAGCGTCGCCGCATCCAGCGCGGCTCGCCTGCGCCGCCCGTCCGGCGTGTAGGGAGGAATTTTCCCGTCCGGCGGATCCACGATCAGCGAGGTACGGTTGTCGAACTCGCGCTCGATCATATCGTCGGAATTGCCGGTCGAGGTCGGACTCTTGTAGTGCTCCGGATTTTCCAGCACGGCGTAAAACAAATTGTCACCGGCTGCGTAATCGTTGTTGCCGTGTTTGAACAGACGGTCAGCGCGCCTGCGGAATTCCGCGACTTCTGCATCGGTCAAGAACGGCCGGCCTTCCAACTGCTTGGGCCGTTCCAGAGGAGTGGCGCTCTTGTTCAGCCAGTTGCCGCTCAAGTCGGGCTGGCCGAAGGACGTCACGGGAGGCGTCCAGGTCTGGGCCGCCGCGGCAAGCGCGATCACCGCCAGCCCGGCGATTGTGATTACGAACCTATGGACCACGTCGGTTATATTAGCACTGCCCGGCCGCACCGCAGCACGCGCAGGCCACGCCGGCGGGCTGCTCCAGTCCTGATTTGGGTGCGACGAGAATTGCGCCATCTGCGCGGTTCTCGTGACTGGAATTGGCCCGGCTTTTTGCGCCGCCCTTGCTTGCAACGGCTAGTTCGTTTGACTCATACTGCGAAGGTTGGGCGACTTCAGGCTTTTGAGAACGGGAGGCACAATCATGGACCACACACGTCTCGATTTGAGCCGGCGCACTTGGCTCAAGTCATCCTTGATCGGCGGGGCATTGGCAAGCATTCCAAGCTCCGCAGCCACCATCGAATCGAAATCCACTGGACCGGTTGTGGACACAACCTCGGGCAAAGTGCGCGGCGTCGTGAACAATGGCGTGCACGTATACCGCGGCATTCCGTACGGCGCTTCGACCGCCGGCCCGAACCGCTTCCTGCCGCCTCGCAAGCCGGAGTCCTGGAGCGGCGTGCGCGATTGCTTCCAGAACGGGCATTCGTCGCCGCAAGTCGCGCCTCCTCCCGGCGCCATCGGCTGGGGCCTGCGCTCCAATGCGCAGCAGGGCGAAGACTGCCTGGTCCTGAATGTTTTCAGCACCGGTGTCAACGACGGCCGCAAGCGTCCGGTCATGGTTTGGATTCACGGCGGCGGCTACACCTACGGCTCGGGTACGTCGCTCGGCTACGACGGCACGAACCTCGCGCGTTTCGGCGATGTCGCCGTGGTATGCATCAATCACCGGCTGAATATTTTCGGACATCTTTATCTCGGGGCGGCCGGAGGCGCGGAATTTGCCGACTCGGGAAACGTCGGGCTGCTCGACATCGTCGCGTCGCTTCAGTGGGTGCACGACAACATCGCGCATTTCGGCGGCGATCCGGGCAACGTGACGCTGTTCGGCCAATCGGGCGGCGGCGCGAAGGTGAGCACGCTCTTGGGAATGCCTGCGACGAAGGGCCTTATCCATAAAGCGATTATCGAGAGCGGCTCGGCGCTGAAGGGCGTTAGCCGGGAGAATGCGAATAAGACCGCAGAGAGATTGCTGGCGAAGCTGAGTCTGCAGACGAACCAAGCGGAGGAACTGCAAAAGCTTCCTATGGAGAAACTGCTGGCGGCGATTGATAAT
>DASQHQ010000071.1:0-1868 GCA_035632015.1 Bryobacteraceae bacterium | reverse complement strand
CCTCTCGATCCCAATATCATCTATGGCGTCGGTTACGGCGCCGCAGGGGGCGGCAGCGGATTGGTGAAAATCAACATGGCGACGGGTCAATGGGAAAACGTCGCGCCGAATTTTGGAGCGGATGCGACCAAGTATCATTCGAGCCGGGACGCGTGGCGGAGAATCGATCCCTTCGATGCGCATGCAATCTATATGAACATGCAGTGCCTGGTGGTGTCGCACGATCAGGCACATTCGTGGAAACCTTTCAGTCCCGACCTTACTGTGGAGAAGGACAAGCCGCCGGTCGCTTGCGGCAAAGCGATAGCGCCCGCTGCCGCGGCGCCCGCCGCCGGACGCAGTGCTGCCCCGGTCGCTGCCAGCGGCCGCGGAGCCGCGGCACCGCCGCCTCCACCACCTCCTCCGCCGCCTTCCATCAATGACTTTGCTATTTCGACGGTGCGAAGGGGCGTGTTCTGGACAGTCAGCAGCAATGGGCAGATTTACAACACGATGGATGGCGGCGCGCACTGGAACAACGTGAGCAATGTTGAGGAAGCCAAGGACGTTGACTTCAACACGATTGAAGCAGGGCACGGCGACGTCAACACGGCCTACCTCTCGGGCCGGGTGAGAATCACGGGCAAGCAAGGCGGGCCCGATACAAACGTCCCGCTGATCTGGCGCACGCACGACGGCGGCAAGACGTGGAGCAAGATCGTCAACGGATTGCCCAGCGATCAGCCTACGGGAAGCTGGGTGAACGTGATGCGCGAGGATCCGAAACAGAAGGGCTTGCTCTTTGCCGGAACCGAGACGACGGTATATGTCTCCTTTGATGACGGCGAGCACTGGCAATCGCTGCGGCAGAATCTGCCCAGCACTTCGATCCGCGACATGGTGTTCCACACCGACGATCACATGAGCGATCTGGTGATCGGAACCTACGGCCGCGGTTTCTATGTTCTGGATGACACCACGCCTCTGCGCGAAATTGCCGCGAAGTCGCAGGCAATCGCAGGTGCGCCGGCATATTTTTTCAAGCCCGGTGACGCCATCCGATCCCGCGTCAGCGATAACTGGGACCAGCCTCTCAATCCGGAGTTGCCGCACGCGCCCAACCCGCCCTACGGCGCCATTCTTTATTACCACCTGAGCAGTCCCCCGGCGGGTGAAATAAAACTGCAGGTCTTCGACGCAAAGGGCGATTTAGTCCGCACGATGTCGAGCATTCCGCCAGTGCTTCCCGAACGCTGGCCCTACCCTTCCTATTGGGTAGCCACAGCGTCGGATCTTGCGTTGCCGACCAAAGTGGGCACCAACCGCACGAATTGGGATCTGCGTTACGACGATCCGCCGGCGTTCAATCTGGACCTCGAGAATCAGATGAATGTGGCGCCCGGCGGATTTGTCACACCCGGCCCGCATGGACCGCAAGTGATCCCCGGCGTTTACACACTGAAGCTGATCGTGGATGGACGGACTTACACGCAGTCGCTGACCGTTCGCAACGATCCGCGCGTGGGCGAAGGCGCCAAGGTCATGGCCGATCTGCGCGCCAAGAACAAACTCCTGATGATGGCGTACCAAGGAGCCAAGGATTCCAATTCAGGAAACTCAGAGGTGTTGGCCGTTCGCCAGCAGGTGACGGCGATGAGCGGCAACAAACTTCCCGATGATGTGGCCAAGGCGACAAAGGATATTGACGTGAGGCTGGCCACGTTCGGCGGCGTGGTTCCGAATCGCGAGGGCGGAGGCTTTGGCGGATTTCGCCGCGGCAACGAGCTTCCTCCCGGCGCGATCAAGCCATTCAATACTCTGAACGGCAGCTTCGATGCGATTGTCAGCACGTCGCAGGTCGGGCTGGACGAAGCGCCGACGCAGGCGGA